>NZ_VRKW01000003.1 GCF_009746715.1 Ketobacter sp. MCCC 1A13808 | reverse complement strand
GGATGAATCCAGCAATAACGCCATACGTTGCCGGTAACGAATCCCCAGATAACGCTCTCCGAACAACAGATAAAGCACCACCCCGACATAAGGCAGCAATGTAAGCAACAACAACCAGGACAGAGAAACGCCCACAGATGAGCGCTTTAAAATGACACGCACCGAAAACCCAACGATAAAGCAAAAGTGCAATACCACCAGAGCGGTGCTTAAAAAGCTCGACAGGGCGCCGGCGCTTTCAATGAACATGAATTCGTGCTCCTTTCCATGATGGCAAAACTTTACAGGGGCAGTCACACGAATTCAATGTTTTAGCAAAACCGGCCGACATAGCCGGAAGCAGACTAATTTGGAGTGTAATCCACGAAGAACATAGCAAACAGGCCTTCTGTGTTGTAATCGGTGATTTCGATATAGTCTTTATCCAGCACGTTATCAATACGAGCTCGCAATTTCACTTCCGGCGTTAATTGGTAGCCGGCACGCAACGCCAAGGTGCCGTATCCGGCAATATCTTCACCTGCATTATCCAGCTGTTTACTCTGCACGTACCATGATAGACCGAAACTGCCTTTACCGATGTCTTTATCCAGATCAAGCGAGGCAAATTTACTTGGAATTAAAGCAAGATCCTCTTTGCTTACTTCATCGATCGGGCGCTGATAGGTCATACTAATACCCGTGTTCACCCCGTAAAGCACCGTGCCCCACTGAAATTCAACGCCGGTCACCTTGGACTCCGCTATATTTTCAGGGCCGTATATAGCCGGGTTATATGCGATCAGATTATCCGCTTTGGTTTGGAAAAGATGCAATGAAGCAACGGAGTCATCGCGGTAAAAATCCAGTCCCAGCTCTGCCGTTTTGGATTCCTCAGGCAACAAAGTAGGATCGCCGTAGCCAGGAAAATACAAATCGTTATTACTCGGTGCCTTAAACGCATTACCGGCCGTGGCAGAAATACGTAACTGCTCATTAATCCAGTAACCAATTCCTGCGTCACCGGTCAGTTCACTACCAAACTGATCGTCATCGTCGTGGCGCACGCCGGCTTCCAGAACAAACCCGCCCAACTCCGTCCGCGCATTCAGGTAACCGGAAAACTGATCATGATCATCGGCATCGTAACGACCGAATCCCAATATGTATTCCGCATCGCTAACCGTATATTCCGCACCAAAATTAATTTTGGTCTTATCGTTTATCTGGAATACGTTTTCCCAAATGGTCTGATCCAAAACGCTGTGCAATTCGCCATAGTTAAAGGTGTTGCGGGGATCGGTTGAATCATCGCTCAACGCATCTTCTTTGTAACGGCCGTATTGCAACTTTGTGGTAATTTTCTCGAACCGGTATTGCCCTCCGATAGTCGCGATGGAGGCATCAGAATCCGTGTAGGGTTTTATACCGCCATCGAATTCACCGGAGTTCTCACTGCGATTCAGCGTCACAAATATTTCTGCATTGTCGGTGAGATCACTGCTGCCGCTAAAACTGAAGTCGCCCTTGCTATAGCTATCGTCGTCAAACGGATACGTGTTGGGTCCGGTCTGGGTGTCATCGCCATACTGCACATCGTAACCATCGGATTCTGAATATGACACTGTTGCATTATAAACCGCGCTTTGCGTGGAACCACTGGCACTGATCATGGTGTCGCGGGTATTGTCGCTACCGGCGCCCACAGAAACCGTAATGCCGTCTTTTTCCCCTTTACGACTGAATATTTGAATGACACCGCCCAACGCGGAGGAACCATAAAGGCTGGATTTGGAGCCGCGCACAATTTCAATACGATCAATCTGGTCAACATTAATCTGTTGCAGGTTGGTGGTCCCACTGGTGCCACTTTCAAGGCGAATGCCATCCATTAATATCAATGTTCCACCGGTAGGCATCCCTCTTAAGCTGACCGTGGTTTGGTTTCCCCGCCCACCGTTACGACGCACATAGACGCCCGGGGTCGTTTTCAGTATCTGATACACATTGCGGGCTTGTGAACGTTCAATCTGCTCACGATTAATCACACTGGTGGAGGCTAACGTTTCTTTAACTGTTTGTGCAGAACGGGATGCAGTGACAACGATCTCGTCACCAAGCCCCGGTACAAAGGCTTCGGCCAGTTGCATATTTTCTTGCGCAACGGCAGCAGCGACCGGCAGCAGGGTGCTACCGGCAATGAAAACAGGTCGAAATTTCATGGAATTTCCTCATGATACAAAACACAGAAAAAAAATTGCACTGGGAGGAAAGACCAAACACATCACGAAGAATTCGTGGAAGCAAGTGAGTCCACCCTCGGCTGCAGCACCTGGGTTTCGTCACCATGACGGTATCCGCACCAATAAAAACCCGTTACTGGTAGGTGACGAGCACAACGCTGTGCCGATTCAGGAGATTCGACAGGGGCAGTTGCGTGATGGCAGGTCTCCTGGCTTGCGTGTCATTGCACTTTTCGGCCTTCCCAGTTTCCCAGTGGCCGCGGGTGAAAAGCACTCTTCGCTTACAGTTGCGGGGACAGCCACGGACTCCACACATCGGTAATTGCGATGTGTTTCACCGTATTCCCATTTAATCCTTCGCAGGAACCATCGGCGGCATAGTCTAAATATTGTTCAGCATTAGTCAAGGCTTAACGTTCGCTTTCGAAAACGGATTAGGAAAGCAGCCCGGTTTTCAGCGAAGTTAGCGGTGAACGAAATGAGCGGTGGGCGACTTTAGACTTCAGCAACAATCGTCGCCCGTAACGGACCGGGATAGCCTTCCCGTGTTTTTGTCGGATCATCAGGGTCAAGAAAATCCGCAAGCGATTGGAAATTCATCCAGCGGGTGGATCTTTGCTCCTTTGTCGTCGTGGCACTGACATCCACACAGCGAACTTGCTTGAAACGGACTTTGTGCATCCACTGAATCAATGTCGGCACCGACGGAATGAACCAGACATTGCCCATCCGGGCATAACGACCATCCGGCACCAGCGTCTGCCCGGCATCCCCGTCGATTACCAAAGTCTCCAGCACCAGCTCACCGCCCGGCCGTAACAAATCCCGCAGCTCAATCAAATGATCGAACGGGGAACGGCGGTGATATAACACCCCCATTGAAAACACCGTGTCAAAGCAGCGCATTGCTTTGGGTAACTGCTCTATTCCGATCGGCAGATGAAACACCGGGTGCTTCCCGATAAAGTGCTCAATGGCCTTGAACTGCATGTTAAACAATAAGGACGGGTCAACACCCACCGTCATTGCAGCCCCCTCACCACGCATACGCCAAAGGTGGTAGCCACTTCCGCAACCAATATCCAGAATGGTGCGGTTTTTCAGTGGTTGTATATGGGGAATCACACGATCCCATTTCCAGTCGGAATGCCACTCGGTGTCGATGTGCACGCCAAACATATCGAACGGGCCTTTTCGCCAGGGGTGCAATCCCATTAATGCCTGCTCTATCTGTTGGCGGGTTTGAGCATCGCATTCACCCGCTGCGCCGGCGCTGACCGCGGCTTGGTTTAATGCAACAGACGAAGGCGTTAAATCCGGAAGTTGATCCAATGCCGCTTGCCAGCGGGCATAATCCCCGTGTCGATCCGGCACCACGTAATGTTGCAAATTCTGCCGTAACGGGGTGATCCAGGGTGCCAGTGGCGTGTCGGAGCAGTGCCGGAAAAAATCGGAAAAATCCATTATTTGATCGCCACCAGTGAAGCAAAATTAAAACATTGAAACCAGCAATAGGCTTCTGAAAATCCTGCGGATTGCAATCGTTGCTGGTGGTCTTGTAGCGTTTCCGGGACCAGTACATTTTCAATAGCCTGGCGCTTTTGACTGATCTCGAGGTCACTGTAGCCATTCAGACGCTTGAATTCGTGATGCCAATCCGTGACGCGCGCCTGCTCGATGCTGTCTGCACACTGTATTTTTTCAGACAGCACCAAGGCGGCACCCGGCAACATGCCTTGGTAAATATCGGAGATAAGCTGATCCCGTTGCGCTAACGGCACAAACTGCAAAGTGTAGTTTAAAGTCACCAGCGAGGCGTTTTGGATCGGTGTACGCTGAACGTCCTCACAGTGCAATTCCACCGGGGCAGGCGCCAGATCCGCTGCAACATTGCTTTGGCAACGATCGATCATCGCCTGGGAGTTATCCACCGCCACCAAAGTCACGCCGGCGCAGCGAATATGCCTGCGCAACGCCAATGTTGCAGCCCCTTGGGAACAACCCAGGTCATACACACGCGAGTTTGGTGTAACAAAACGACTGGCAAACACCCCCAACATGGCGATTACGGTTTCATAACCAGGCACGGAACGACGTATCATATCGGGGAATACACTTGCCACCTGCTCATCGAATACAAAATCCACAAGGTGGGAGAGCGGCTTAGCAAACAGGTCGTCTTTGGGGGGGGTGCTGGGCATGGGTTGGCTCAAAAGCGGAAACGGGCGAAGGCGGAATTCTACCCCGCCCCACCCTCAAATCCAAATGAGCTTAACGTTGGGCAGAGATGAGCAAGGTATCGAAGTAGTTAACCAGCCGCACCATTTGATCGTCATCCAGTTTCTTGAACACTTTGTTCACCACACCATGGCCCGCAGCCTGGCAGGTGGCTATCGCTCCGTCAGCGATCTTGCGTACCACAAAGCCCTGTTTTAACAGGCCCACCGATCGCTTCATCATGCCGTCCAGCAATAAATCCACAGTCAGGCTCATCAGCTCGGTCAGTTCACTGCGATTCGCGTCAATATTGCCGGCTCTGATTTCGCTGATAACGCGCTTTATACGCTGATAGGTGGTTTCGTCTATTTCACACCCCGTATGGGCTTTTCCGTCGACCGCCTCTTCCGGTCGCACATAAATCTCATCCACAAACCCCACCATCGGCGCCAATTCCTGATTGCTTTTCTTTTTCAGCAATTGCGGTACCAGCATGCGGCAGCTTTTACTGATGACATCCGCCGTGGAGTGAACCACTTTGGTAGCCATGCCGCTCAAGCCGATGGCATCCACGGTTCCCACCAGAAAGGCGTTCATCATTTCCGGAATAAACAGCTCCAGGGTATCTTCCATTAAAGGGATGTGGCTTTCTTTGGCACCGCGTTTGTGTCGGTCGATTAATTCCACTGCTGCACCTTCCAGATCCCTGGAAGATTCAAAACCCAGATAAAATTTCTCAGGCATAGTTAATTCCTTTGCTTGTTATTATTGGTGTGTCCTGAAAAGCATCACGTGCCCCATTTAAAAAATTCGTCTTTCTCGGACAGGTAATATTTCGACAACACCATTTTATGGATTTCCGAAGCACCGTCTACCAATCTGGCCTGTCGCGCGTATCGGTAAATCCATTCAATCATAGTGTCTTTAGAATAACCCCGTGCGCCGCACAACTGTATGGCCGTATCGGCGGCTTTGTGTAGCGTATCAGCCACCTGAATTTTGGCGATGGATATCTCTTTGCGGGCAAAATCCCCCTGATCCAGTTTCCAGGCCGCGTTCATTGTCAGTAGCCGTCCGATATGAATTTCCTTTGCCACCTCCCCCATCATCCACTGCACCCCTTCATGTTGCGACAAGGTGGAGCCAAAACTCATTCGGTTTTCTACGTACTGCGCTGCGACCTCCATACAGCGTTTCGCGAGCCCAAGCCAGCGCATACAATGCGTCAGCCGCGCAGTCCCCAGGCGAATCTGGGTCACTTTCAAGCCGTCCCCCACTTCCAGCAAACGATTTTCATCCGGAATTTCCAGACCATCAAATCGCAATTCGCAATGACCTCCATGTTCTTCCGGACCCATAATCGGAATCCGGCGGATGATTTCCCATCCGGGCTGGTCCTTGTCGAACAAAAAGGCCGTCAGTCCTTTTCGCTCATCGTCGGACGTTTTGGCGATCAGGATAAACGTTTGTGCGCCTTCGGCTCCGGTAATAAACCATTTGCGTCCATTAACGATCCATTTGTCGCCGACTTTTTCGGCGCGCGTATATGTCAGGCCGGGATCAGAACCGCAGCCGCCGTCCGGTTCGGTCATGGCGAAAGCAGAGCGCACTTTGCCGTCGATGATGGGTTGCAACCACCGATCTTTCAGCGCTTCGGTCTTAAGAATTTTATTTAACACAATCATATTGCCGTCGTCCGGCGGCGCGCAATTAAAAGCAACCGGACCAAAGGGTGAACGGGCTGCTTCTTCATACAACGCAGCCATGCCCACAACACCCAGATCCAGGCCGCCGCGGTTTTTCGGCAATTGGAACCCCCACAAACCCTGAGCTTTGGCTTTGCGACGTAATTCCGCAACAACGGATTCCAAAAGGTTCTCATGGTCATCAAAGCGGGACTTATCGGCTTCCAATGGCATCACTTCGCTTTCCACAAAGTGGCGCACTTTCAGTCTTAACTGCTCAATTTCAGCTGGTAACGTAAAATCCATAGTACCCTCGGCACAAAAAATCAGTTCAAAAATTTCAGTTCAATAAAAGTTATAATTTGCTGATCGAGTGGCCACCGTCGACCGTCATTACCGAACCCGTCATATAACGGGACGCATCGGACGCCAACAATATCAGGGGACCAAATAAATCGTCGATATCACCCAATTGCTTTTGCGGTATGCGCTGAATCATGCGCTTGCCGCCGTCGGTTTCAAAGTAGTCGCGATTAATGTCCGTCAGTATGTAGCCAGGACAAATCGCGTTGACCCGGATGCCGTAATCCGCCAGCTCCAGCGCCATCGATTTGGTGAGCTGAATCAGTCCGGCTTTGGAGGCGCTGTAGTGGCTCAGGTGGCTGGCCACCCGTAACCCCAGAATCGACGCTATATTGATAATGCTGCCGTGTTTGCCTTGGCTGTTCATGCGTCGCGCCCCTTCCTGCGCCACCATAAAGGCGCCCTTCAAGTTGGTGTCAAGCACCCTATCCCACTCGTCTTCCGTGACTTTCAGCAGCGGATTACTCAGACCGATACCCGCATTGTTGATGACCACATCGACACACCCGAAGGCCCCTTCCGCCTGGTCAAATGCACTTTTGATACTGGCCTGATCCGACACATCCATAACCACAGCCAAACAGCGGCCACCGTCCTGTTCGATGCTTTCCTCCAATGCCAGCAACGGGTCACGACGACGGGCAGCCACCACCACATTCGCACCCTGGCGCGCCAGCACCGGCGCGAAACGCTGGCCAAAACCGCTGGACGCGCCCGTCACCAGAACCACCTTGCCTTGCAGACCAAAATCGACATCACTCATGGAAAAACCCTTCTTCAGCGTGTTTATATGACTCAGTGGTCAACGAGGATACGGCAATCACTATCCGCTTCCAATTCACCACTCCGACAGATTTGTACCCATAAATAACAGCCAGCGTGTAAAATGACGAGCCCCGATGTTGTTTCAACCATGAGTGCAGTCCGTGAGCAAGCTGAATCCCCGCCAATCCGAAGCCGTCAAGTACATAGACGGGCCCCTACTGGTATTAGCCGGCGCCGGCTCTGGAAAAACCAGCGTTATCACGCAAAAAATTGCCTATCTGATTCAGCAATGTGATATCCCCGCGCACCGTATTGTAGCTCTTACCTTCACCAACAAAGCCGCTCGTGAGATGAAGGAGCGCGTCAGCCAGATCGTAAAGGGCAAGCAAGCCCGCGGATTGACCGTATCCACATTCCATAATCTGGGGCTGAATATTATCCGCAAGGAGCTGAGCGCGCTTGGACTTAAAAACGGATTCTCCATATTTGATGATCAGGACAGCCGCACCCTTTTAACCGAGCTGCTGCACAAGGACAGCGAAGTGGGCGCGGATGAGATCGGCCAGGTACGCAACGCCATCAGCAGCTGGAAAAATGATCTGGTGTCCCCTTCGATCGCAATCTCCCGCGCTGCAGATGAAGAGGACATGCGCGCAGCGCACACCTATGCCCAATATGACCGCATGCTGCGCGCTTATAATGCCGTGGACTTTGATGACTTGATTCTGCTGCCTAGCTTGTTACTGCGTGACAATGAAGACATTCTGGAAAAGTGGCGTAACCGTATTTATTACATGTTGGTGGACGAATATCAGGACACCAATTCGTCCCAATATTTATTGGTTCGCTTACTGGTCGGCAATCGGGCCCGCTTTACCGTGGTAGGCGACGACGATCAGTCCATCTATGCCTGGCGCGGAGCACGACCGGAAAACCTGGCGCAACTGGCGGAAGACTATCCCAGCCTGAAAGTGATTAAACTGGAACAAAATTATCGTTCTTCCGGACGTATTCTGAAATGCGCCAACCAGGTCATCGCCAACAACCCACACGTATTTGAAAAGCAATTGTGGAGCGAACACGGTTATGGTGATCCGATCAGGGTAAAACGTTGCCGCAGCGAAGACCACGAAGCGGAGAAGATTGCCGGAGATATTCTGAATCAGCACATGCAGAACAAACGGCCCTTTAAAGATTTCGCCGTGTTGTATCGGGGCAACCATCAATCCCGCTTAATCGAATTAAAAATGCAGCAATTCCAAATCCCCTACAAAGTCAGTGGCGGCTCGTCTTTTTTTTCCCGTGCTGAAATCAAGGATGTAATGGCGTATTTGCGAGTGCTGATCAACAGCGACGACGACAATGCCTTTTTGCGTATTGTGAACACGCCTCGCCGGGAGCTTGGGCCCACCACATTGGAAAAATTGGGCCAATACGCGCAAAACCGGGAACGCAGTTTGTTTTCCGTGTGCTGCGAAATGGGTTTGGGCGAAGTGCTCAACACCCGGCAGCATTCCATGCTAAAACGCTTCCACGACTGGATTGAAGAAACCCGCGACAATCTGCAACGGGGCCATGCAGTGGCTGCCATCAAACAAATGCTGCGTGACATAGATTACGAAAACTGGCTGGTAGAACAATCCTCCAGTTCCAAAATGGCCGAACGACGCATGGAAAACGTCTGGCACCTGGTGCAGTCCATAGAGCGCATGCTGGAAAAATCCGATGATGAAAACGATGTGGAATCGGTGATCAGCAAACTCATTCTGTTGGATATTCTGGAACAACAAAAAGAAGAGGACGATTCTGACAAGGTGCAGTTGATGACCCTGCATGCCTCGAAAGGACTTGAGTTTCCCTATGTATTCCTCATGGGCATGGAAGAAGAACTGCTGCCCCACCGCTCCAGCATTGAAGAAGATAATATCGAAGAAGAACGTCGCCTGATGTACGTGGGAATTACCCGCGCAAAGAAAGAGCTCACCATGACCTACACCGCTAAGCGCAAACAATACGGTGAAGAGTTTGAACCGACGCCAAGCCGCTTTCTGGATGAAATGCCACAGGATGATTTGGCCTGGGAAGGACGCGGCGAGAAAAAATCAAAAGAGGAAAGTCAGGCCTTGGGGCAGGCACATTTGTCGAATCTGAAAAATTTGTTTGATTAGGATGAAGGAATCCGGGCCAAAAAAAGGCTGGTGCGAACACCAGCCTACTCGGAGAGAAACGTTATCTCAAAACCTTAACCGTCAATTGGCAAGCTGTAATTCAGTACGAATTTCAGGTCGTCATCAACCTCTCCGTCGATCTGCTGACTTAATGTAAATGAAAGATTATCATTGTAAGCATAGCTGACATTAACGTGAGTCATGTTACTGCCCGTGGCAAATCCATCATCATCGGTTTCAGGGCCCCGGATATCATGCTTTCCTACCAAAATTGAGAAAGCATCGTAGCTATAGCCCACGGTGTAATAGGCGTTGCCTGACCCCCCGGCAATATTGTCGTATGCCGTTACGCTAAAACCTGCGAACCCCAGCGACAGAACCGCATCGGTCAATCCACCGAAATCATCAATAATACCACCGGTATCTGCCAATACCTCATCGGGTGCGGACGGATACATATAGTTCCAGAGACTCAGATCAACGCTGAAGCCACTAAATTCCGCACCATAACCTGCGAACAGGTCGTACTCAGTGCCCCAACTGCTATCACCTGAAGAGGCCCATAAACCGGTATAGAAGCCGCTGTTAGAATAGGTAAGATCACCGGAAACGGCTGCACTGCCGTTACCCAGATCGTACCCACGCCACAAATACATATTGGAAACCGCTACTGAAGCCGCTACTTCTGCATTGGCCGCAGAAGGAGCAAAGCTCATGGCACCGGCAATGGCCAATGACATGGCGCTCAATCGAAGCATTTTTGATTGTTTGTGTAACATAACTTTTTAACCCCCAGAGGTTAGACGATAAAGGCTGACGCCTTGGTTAACGAACTCCCGAATGCAAAAGCAACGAGTGTGCCAAATTGCGAATAGGTACAGGATTCGCGGCTCCTACGGGATTGAACGGAATAATCATTTCACATAAATGAAACAGTTGCACCATTGTCGGGCACGCACCAAAAGCGGGCGCACCAGAATAACACGTTGTTACGACTGTCACGGAGCCGATCGCCCTTTGCTGGGTTTAACGGTCGGGAAGCCCCTTGACTTGTTTCTCCAGTTGCTTGATCCGGACGTCCAAGGCTTCCATAGTCTGATTCATTTTGGTGCTCACTTGCTCCAGCTGCTCAGACTGGGATTGCACCGCTCTTCTTAAATCGTCTAATGATTGATCCGGTTTCGGTGGAACCGGCCTGGTCTGGGTTACTGCGCCTGCCACGAAGCCGCCTTTCAGAATGTCCACCGCACCTTTGGAACCGGCCGCGCCGGGCTGTCCAGACGCGCCCTCTTTGCCCTCATCGCCACCGGCTTTCCATTTCTTGTTCCCTGACAGGGTGCGCATATTGATGTATTTGCCGTCACTGCCTTCGCCGCCTTTACCCGGCTGGCCCGGTGCTGCGCCATTGCCCGCAGCCGCATCCACCTCAATCCGCTGGCTGATCGATCCGGACAGCCCGCTGGAAGGCAACAGGTTGTAGTAAATTCGCACATCGCCTCCATTACCCCCCCTGCCTCCGTTGCCAGCCGCACCGCCGGCGCCCCCATCCGGCGCACTACATACGTCGAATGCACCCGCTTGTTGACCCGACCCGCCGTTACCGCCGTTACCGCCTGCGCCACCACGGGTATCCACCTGCAATGAACCTAGCTGCTCTATACTCAACAACAGCGTAATGGCCGCACCGTCCGCGCCGGCCGCACCGGGCTGACCGTCGCCGCCTTGAGCGCCTTCAGCACAGGTTGCCGCTTGCCCGCCCTGGTTTTTTCCGTCGGCACCCGCCTTTCCGTTTGCGCCAGATGCAATAATTTTCACCTGTTTCCCTATGCGCGCTTTTTCCGCACTGATCTGCAATCGTTCCATACCGGCTGGAACCCGCAGAGTTGCACCGTCGTCCAGAATGAGTTGCTTCAGCATCAACTCTTGCGTGCCGGACGGCAGCGTATAATCCTGATTTGCAGTTACGTGCAATTGATCTTCTGCATGAGCGACGGCACACAAAACCACCATCAACCCACCTAAAATTCGCTTCATATCGATTCCTTTTATCTGAGCCTAGCACTAAAAGTGTTGGCTATCTTAACAACTTAATTTCGGGCAAGAAAAAACCCGGTCACCCAGCGGACTACGTTCTCGCCAGATGAGCCGGGCTTCCCGCCTCCCAGACTGCATGGATGGTGTCACACTGCAATAAATCGTCGCACAGTATCTTCTTCCATATCTTTTCCCAAACCGGATAAAACCACTTCACCTCTATCCATGACCGCATAATTATCGGCAAGTTCACGGGCAAAATCGAAGTATTGCTCCACCAAAAGTATCGCCATTTCACCCCGGTCCCGCAGCAGCGAAATCACTTTCTGGATGTCTTTGATAATCGAAGGCTGAATGCCTTCCGTTGGTTCATCCAAAATCAACAATTTGGGTTTGGTGATAAGGGCTCGGGCAATCGCCAATTGTTGCTGCTGACCACCGGATAAATCGCCGCCACGCCGTTTCAGCATTTTGTGCAGCACCGGAAATAATTCGAAGATCTCGTCGGAGACTTTGCGCTCTTTGTGGGGCAGAACGGAAAACCCGGTTTTCAGATTTTCCCACACTGTGAGCTGGGAGAATACATCCCGCCCCTGGGGTACATAGGCAATTCCGTTTTTTGCCCGCTCGTAAGGCGGTTGCGTACTGATGTCCATACCATCCCAGAGAATCTGCCCGCTTTTGATGCCGTGCTGCCCGGCGACCGCCCGCATTAACGACGTTTTACCGACACCGTTGCGACCCATCACACAGGCAACTTTGCCTATTTCAGCTTCAAAACTGACTTTTTTTAACGCCTGGCTGGCACCGTAGTAAAGATCTATATTCTCAATTTTTAGCATATCGCTGTCCTGTAAATCCTGATCCCGTGAAGACGGCTCTGTTAACGGCCCAGATAAACTTCAATTACCTGCTCGTTTTTCTGCACCTGTTCCAGTGTGCCTTCCGCCAATACATGGCCTTCATGCAATACCGTCACAGGACAATCCAGCGCCTTAATAAATTCCATATCATGCTCCACTACCACCACCGAATGTTCTCCGCTGATGTCTCTTAACAACTTCGCCGTAAGCTCGGTTTCGTGGTCTGTCATACCGGCAGCAGGCTCATCCACCAACAACAAATCCGGGTTCTGGTTTAACAGCATGCCGATTTCCAGCCACTGTTTCTGCCCGTGGGATAAATTCCCCCCCAGCCATTGGCGTTTTTCAGACAACCCCACCAATTCAATGGTTTCGTCAATGCGCTTCATCTGCTCTTGGTTCAATTTATGGAAAAGCGCCTTGAACACGTTGCGGTTTCCACTCAAGGCCAATTCCAGATTTTCAAACACCGTCAGGCTTTCGATCACCGTGGGCTTCTGGAACTTACGACCGATTCCCATATTGGCGATGTCCGCTTCATCGAACTTGGTCAGATCCACCGAATCACGAAAAAACACATCGCCTTCATCGGGTTTCAATTTACCGGTGATCACATCCATCATGGTGGTTTTGCCCGCGCCGTTGGGGCCGATAATCGCGCGCAGCTCACCCGGCTTAACCGTGAACGATAAACTGTTCAACGCCTTAAACCCGTCAAAGGATTTGGTCACCCCATCCACGTATAAAATATGCTTGGGAATATGCTTGGTCACAATACTCATGATGGTGCTCCCGAATCGGCGACGGGCGCAGATAGCGCTTTCTTCTCTGCCCGGCTGTCCTTCCATTGCTGAACCACCCCCACCACCCCTTGCGGAAGAAACAGGGTTGACACCACAAACAATCCACCAAGCATAAATAACCAAATCTCTGGAAAGGCACCGGTGAAATAGGTTTTCCCGTAATTCACCAGCACAGCGCCAATCACCGCTCCATACAGGCAACCACGCCCCCCGACCGCCACCCAGATAATAATTTCGATGGAATTAATCGGCGAAAACTCTCCCGGATTAATAATGCCGACCTGCGGTACATACAAGGCACCAGCAACACCGGCCAACATGGCACTCAGAACAAACACAAACAGCTTATAGTGCTCGACCCGGTAACCGGTAAAACGGGTACGGCTTTCGGCGTCACGAATTGCGACCAGCACCCGGCCCAGCTTGGATGAGACCACAAACCGGCATAAAAAATACGCCAGGATCAAGGCGAGTCCAGAACAGAAAAACAAGGTGTTTTTAGTGATATCGGATTGCAGACTGAAGCCCAGTATATCTTTAAAATCCGTCAAGCCGTTGTTGCCGCCAAACCCCATGTCGTTGCGGAAAAAGGCCAACAACAATGCGTAGGTCATTGCCTGAGTAATAATAGACAAGTACACGCCGGTGACCCGTGAGCGAAACGCCAGCCAGCCGAATACAAAAGCCAGTATCGCCGGCGCCACTAACACCATCAGCATGGCAAAACCGAAATTATCAAAGCCATACCAATACCAGGGCAATTCCTTCCAGTCCAGGAACACCATAAAGTCAGGCAGCTCCGGATTACCATACATCCCGCGATCACCGATCTGCCGCATCAGATACATGCCCATGGCATAACCACCCAATGCGAAAAAGGCGCCGTGACCCAAACTAAGAATACCGCAGTATCCCCATATCAGATCCACTGCCAACGCCAGCAATGCAAAGCATAAATACTTGCCCAGCAAACCGATGGTGAACGAGGACACATGGAAAAAGGAATCCTTGGGCACCATCGTATTCAACATGGGCAAAACGATGATTACGGCCAGCACCAACAGCATTAATCGCTTGCCTGCCACGTCATTCAATAACCAGTCTAAACGTTTATTCGTTGTCATAACTTAACCCTCCACAAACCGGCCTTTAAGCGCAAACAATCCGCGCGGCCGCCGTTGAATAAAGAGGATGATAAAAATCAGAATCAGGATCTTAGCCAATACAGCACCGGCCCAGGGCTCGACAAACTTATTCGCCACACCCAAACTCATAGCGGCGACCAGGGTTCCCCAAAGATTACCCACGCCACCAAATACCACCACAAGGAACGAATCGATAATATAGGATTGACCCAGATTAGGGCCGACGTTGGTGAGTTGGCTCAATGCCACCCCCGCGATCCCCGCAATACCGGAGCCCAACCCAAAAGTCATGGCATCCACCCAACCGGTGCGAATGCCCATGGAACTGGCCATGGTGCGATTCTGTGTCACTGCTCGCATCTGCAAACCAAAAAAGCTTTTTTTCAGCAGCAGCATCAAACCGAACAACACCACCAACGCGAAGATAATGATATAGAGGCGGTTATAGGTTAACGATAAAAATCCATTGATATGCAAGGACCCACTCATCCATTCCGGCGTAGTGACTGAACGATTAAGCGGAGAGAAAACCGAACGCACCAGTTGTTGCAGTATCAAACTGATGCCGAACGTGGCCAATAAGGTTTCCAGCGGACGGCCATATAAATGTTTTATGACTGTACGCTCGATAATGACGCCCATTAATCCGGACACCAGGAAAGCCGCCGGAACCGCTACGATCAGGGAAGCTTCAATATGGTTGGGCATCAACAACTGAATAACGTAGGTGGTATAGGCTCCCAGCATAATCATTTCGCCGTGCGCCATATTGATGACACCCATCACACCAAAGGTAATCGCCAAGCCCACCGCGGCCAGCAACAGCACCGAACCCAAACTCACCCCGAAAAACAAATCTTCAACGAACTTGTACCCGGTTTCCATAGCCTGCAACCCCTGCAGCGCGGATTCTGCACCTTCGCGCACCAGTTTGCTGGGCTCGGAAAAAGTTCCGTCGTCGTTCTTACGCACCACTTGCCGCAGCATGGCCATGGTGTACTTATTCGGAAAGCCGCCCATGTCTTTCACTGCCTGAATGCGATCCACCTCGTTTTCACTGTCTAAAAGAATCACCGCACGCGCTACTTGCAGCGCTTTTTTCACGGACTTCGATTTTTCTTTCTTAATTGCACCTTGCAGGACGTCCAGAAATTCCGGGCTGGGCGTTTTAATCAAATCCTCCGCTGCCGTCATACGCAGAGCCGCGTCTTTACTTAACAGCTTATAGCCTGCGACCTGAATACGAAGCTGCTTACGTAATTTGTTGTTGGTCGAAATTTTCTTTACATCGCGCTTACCTACAACACCCAGATCCTCTTCCGTATCAACGGAAGTGAGTTGATAGCCCTCTTCTGCGGCAGCAACGATTACAATGCGTTTATCGGATTTCCGGTAATACAGGTCACCCGCCAACATTGCCTCTAACAACGGCAACACACGTTCATCTTCCAGAGCGGCGACGGATTCTACGGCAGTGGCTTTTTTCTTGAAGCTGGACTGAGTAAGCCCGGCGGTCAGCGATTCAAAACTGGCTTCTTCTGTGTCTGCTGATACGTTGCTGGTGAACAACGACACCAAACAATAGAAAAGCACCAGAAAGACTCCCCATGAATTATTCATAGCGGTGATTTTCATATTGGTGATCTTCTTGTGGGAAGCCCCCATTGCCACAGGCAGGCACCTGTGGCAATGGGGGCTAAGGATTAACGTGCTTTAGTGATTAATAGTTCTGGCCTGAACACTTCTTGGTATCCGTGTTGTAGTTACCACACATTATTTTCGGATCTTTCCAGTCGGCTTCTATTTTGGCACTTTCCGCCAGGAAGTCGGTCCAGGCATCCCCCGGCACTTCTTTTTCAGTTTCCCATACCACTTCGAACTGCCCATCGTCCTGAATCTCGCCAATCAATACCGGCTTGGTGATGTGATGATTCGGCAGCATTTCAGCGCTGCCACCGGTCAGGTTCGGCACTTTTAATCCATAGATAGCGTCGCGCACTTTATCAACGTCGGTGGTTTTGGCTTTTTCTACAGCTTTGGCCCACAGATTGAAGCCGATGTACGTCGCTTCCATCGGATCGTTAGTGACCCGTTTTTTATCTTTTATAAAACCATGCCATTTCTCGATAAAGGCGTCGTTTTCTTCCGTGTCTACACTCATGAAATAGTTCCATGCAGCCAGGTGACCCACTAAAGGCTTGGTATCAAAGCCGGAAAGTTCTTCTTCACCCACCGAGAAAGCAACCACGGGGATATCTTCAGCTGACATGCCCTGATTAGCGAGCTCTTTATAGAAAGGAACGTTTGCATCGCCGTTGATGGTGGATACAACCGCCGTTTTTTTGCCGGCCGATCCGAATTTCTTGATATCAGAGACAATGGTTTGCCAGTCGGAGTGACCAAACGGGGTGTAGTTGATCATGATGTCTTTCGCGTCCACACCCTTTTGCTTCAAATAGGCTTCCAGTATTTTGTTGGTCGTGCGCGGATAAACATAATCCGTTCCGGCCAACACCCACCGTTTGACTTCAACCTCATCCATCAGATAATCGACGGCGGGAATGGCCTGCTGATTAGGCGCTGCACCGGTATAAAAAACATTTTTTGAGGATTCTTCCCCTTCGTATTGAACCGGGTAGAACAGCATACCGTTTAACTCTTCGATGACCGGAAGAACGGATTTACGTGATACCGAAGTCCAACATCCAAAAATCACATCAACTTTCTCTTTTTCCAAAAGCTCCTTTGCTTTCTCTGCAAACAGTGGCCAGTTAGATGCAGGATCAACAACAACCGCTTCCAGTTTTTTACCCATTAACCCGCCTTTTTTATTCTGCTCTTCGATCAACATCAGAACAGTATCTTTCAAGGTGGTTTCACTGATTGCCATCGTGCCGGACAATGAATGCAATACCCCAACTTTAATCGTGTCTGCTGCCATGGCAAAACCCGACACCAATGACAAAGATGCTGCAACCGCCGCCCCTTTTATAGATTTTTTCCATGCGAACTTGTTTTTCTTCATGGGAACTCCCCCGGTGAGTTATAGATTTTTTAGCGCAGGAAGGGGAAAGCATTTTCTATGCCATGGGATTTTCGTCAGGCAAACGGGCATTTAATCTGGTTATTTGGCTTCCTGTTCCGAATCCGGGCTCAGCGCCGCACCAATATGACGCACCCTCATGGGGCACCGTTTCAAAATGGTTCGATATAAGGCTTCCATCGCCAACCGGTTCGATACAGAGAAGAGGAGAGTGCGAAATAAGTGCAAATATGACAGATTTCCAGTGCTCAGCCGGATCTACTGGGGAAACCCGACCACAAAACTGATCATTAATTATGCGATTGCGCCCTAAATCGAGGCATTCGGGGCAATCCTTTGCCCCTTAGCGCCTTATTTCAGCATGCCGTGCTCACAAATAAACTCGATAATGTCCTGTAAGCCGGTCTCATTTTTCATATTGGCGAAGATAAAGGGCTTATCGCCCCGCATTTTTTTGGCATCCCGGTCCATTACGTCCAGCGATGCCCCGACTAACGGAGCCAAATCAATTTTATTAATCACCAGCAAGTCGGATTTGGTGATTCCGGGGCCGCCTTTACGGGGAATCTTGTCGCCTGCAGAGACATCAATAACGTAAAGCGTCAGGTCCGAAAGCTCCGGACTGAAGGTGGCTGCCAGATTGTCACCTCCGCTTTCAATGATCACCATATCCAGATCCGGATGGCGTTGATTTAACTCCGCTACGGCGGCCAGGTTCATAGAAGCGTCTTCGCGGATTGCGGTGTGCGGGCAGCCTCCGGTTTCGACCCCCATAATGCGATCGGGCGTTAACGCTTCGCTGCGGGTTAGGAATTCAGCGTCTTCACGGGTGTAAATATCATTCGTTACCACGGCAATATTGAAGTCTTTACGCATGGCTTCACATAGACGCAAAGTCAGGGCGGTCTTACCAGATCCCACCGGACCGCCTATTCCGACCCTGAGGGTCGGCTTACTGGAGTTGCTTTGTTGTGTCATAAATAACGTTCTCTGCTTGTGCTGGCTGCAAACGATGCCTATACGAGAGGCGTGATGGTGCGGTGAATACGTAGCAATTCCCGTTCCCCACCGGCGCACTGGTTGATTTGACCTGTTCGTAAGGTACTGGAATTACGGTATGATGTTCACCCATTTGATCCGAAAAGTGAACAGGGAGCGCCTTCTATGTCCAACACAGACCTTCAGAATAAACGCATTCTGGTCACTCACGCCGATGAATTTATGGGGCCGGCAATCTGCAATAACCTACGACAGAAACAGGCCCGGGTCATTGCTGACAATCATGCCCTGGGCAGCGAACAAGAAGTCCAGCGTGTCATTCAAGACGCGGGCAAAGTCGATATTCTGATCATCAACCTTTCCATCACGGCACCCACCTCCGCCGCAACCGACGTCACCGAGTCAGAGTGGAGCACCACCTTCGCCCGCCTGGTGGACCCTCTGCCCCGCTTGAGCAAAGCTATGCTGCCGCAGATGATTGAGCGGCAGAGCGGCAAAATCATCATCATCGGGAGTGCCGCGGCAATGCGCGGAATGAAGCGCACCAGCACCTACAGTGCCGCCCGGGGCGCTCAACTGGCGTATACCCAGGCATTGGGAGTGGAAGTGGCGAAACACAATATTCAGGTGAATGCGATTGCCCAGAATTTTGTGGACAATGCTACGTACTTTCCTCCGCACGTTCAGGCTGATGAACGTTTTATTGCGCGCCTGCAACGGGAAGTACCGTTAGGGCGATTGGTTTCCGCTGAGGAAGATGCGGAGTTTGTTGCTTATCTTTGCAGTGATGCGGCTAACTGTTTTGTCGGTCAGGTGTTCCCCGTATGCGGTGGCTGGGCTCACTAAATGTTCAATACAGATTTCAGATAACGAATTAAGGAGAAACACCCATGCGTTCATTGCGGCTAACCGGCATCCTGTCCCTGATGTGCCTTGTTCTAACCCTCAGTGGTTGCGGCATCAATAATATTCCGACCTTCGACGAGCAGGTAAAAGCCGCTTGGGCACAAGTGGAAAATCAATACCAGCGACGCTCTGATTTGATTCCCAACCTGGTTTCCACCGTCAAAGGTTACGCCAAGCATGAAACTGAAACCTTGCAGGCGGTCACCGAAGCCCGCGCCAAAGTCGGTTCCATGCAAGTGGATAAAGACATCATCAACAACCCCGAACAATTACAACAGTTTGAGGCTGCTCAACGTCAATTGGGTAGTGCACTGCAACGTTTAATGGTGGTGGTAGAACGTTACCCCGACCTGAAAGCCAACCAGAATTTTCTGGCGCTGCAGTCGCAACTGGAAGGCACCGAAAACCGCATTTCGGTAGCGCGCCGGGATTTCATCGCCAGTGTCGGCCAATACAATACCGAGATCCGTACCTTTCCCGGTCGCATCTGGCACAGCATCCTGTACAGCGATATGCCCATACGCGATACCTACGAAGCCACCACCGAAAATGCGGAAACCGCGCCCACGGTGAATTTTGAATGAGGGTAAACCGATTTCCGCCGCTGCTGATCTTTATTCTGCTTGCCGGGTTGTTGCTCAACCCGGCTCACGCCGATCCGGTTTTCCCCCAACTGACCGGGCAGGTTATGGATACGGCCAACATGATCAGCCCTGCCACGGAAGCGCAAATCCGCACCCTGTTAGATAGCCACATGAACGCCACCTCCAACCAGATTGTGGTCGCCACTGTACCCGATCTGCAAGGCTACGATATCGCCACTTTCGGATATCAATTAGGTCGTTTCTGGAAACTGGGGCAAAAAGAGGAGGACAATGGGGTATTACTGCTTATCGCCAGGCAGGAACGCCAGTTTCGGATTGAAGTGGGTTACGGACTGGAAGGCGAGCTCACGGATGCCATCAGCTCCAACATCATTTACAGTGTGATCCGGCCCGAGTTCAAACGCGGCAATTTTGACGGTGGCGTTACCGCTGGCGTTGAAGCGATCATTCAGGCACTGGGCGGGGAATATAAAATGCGCGAACGCTCCAACTCCCGCTCCGGTAAAGCGAACTGGGTTTCTCTCATTGTATTTTTGCTGATCGTGTTCGGTTCCATGATGGGCGGAGGAGGCGGCCTCACTGGACGCCGCACTTACCGTCGCGGAGGCGGCATTGGCGGCTACTACGGAGGTGGTTTGGGGGGCGGTGGCTTTGGCGGCGGTGGCGGAGGTGGTTTCTCCGGTGGCGGCGGCGGTTTTGGAGGCGGTGGCGCCTCGGGAGGTTGGTAATGTCATTATTAAATCAGCAGCAACTGGAAACCATTTCCAACGCTATTACCGAGGTAGAAAAACAGACCGATGCCGAACTGGTGACCGTGCTGGCCAGAAAATCCGATGATTATCTGTATATTCCGACACTCTGGGCTGCCTTAATCGCGCTACTGATTCCGTTGGTGTTGAGATTCACCCCCTTCTGGCTCGACGGCAACGAATTGCTCTGGGCGCAATGGTCTACCTTTGTGGTACTGGCCTGTGTATTCCGGATTCCGTTTATCACGTTGCGGCTGGTGCCCAAAAGCACCAAACGTTGGCGCGCCGCCAGCCTGGCGCGACGGCAGTTCCTGGAGAACAATCTGCACTGCACCAAAGATCAAACCGGCATACTGATTTTCGTATCAGAGGCTGAGCATTATGTAGAAATCATTGCCGATCGCGGGATTAGCCAGAAAGTCGACAACCTGATATGGGCCAAAATCATTGATGATTTCACCCGCCAGGTGAAATCCGGCGATACCCAAGCCGGTTTTATCAAATGCATCCAGCAATGCGGCGACCTGTTAAAGCAACACGCGCCCTACACCACTGAAAAGAATGAGTTACCCAATCACTTGGTGATAATTTAAACATACGAGCTTTAACTCTCATCAATAGAGGCTATATACAGACTATTTGAGTCTATATATAGCCTATTTGTCTTATTGATAGTCTATATTCTATGGAGGATGACTGATCTTTCGGATAGGTTTGGATGCCTTTGCCGCATTTTACGGACCACATAGCGGAGAAAACGAAAACCCTATTTTCGGCCCGATTGCCGCTGCAGGTAAGGGTTACGGCTTCCTGCGCTCTACTGATTCTTTCAGTCATGCTCTCGTTCGGGTCACGGGCGTCCGACAACGCCATACACATCAACGCGGACTTTGAACGCGTTTCCGCCAGCCTGCATTCGGAATACCTTCGCGCCGCCGGTGCCCAACTGGAACTGGGCGATATCCTTCAGTTACCAGCGCACCAATGGACAGCAACGAACAGCGAAGCGCCTTTTTTCGGCTATAGCCCAGACCAACTCTGGGTGCGTTTTGAGGTCCTGAACGAGAACCACCAAAAACACCACCTTTTGCTTGAGCTGCCTTACCCGCTACTGGACCAGGTTGAAGTTTATTTACTGCAAAACAGCTCCGTGATTCAGCACTACGTAACCGGAGATCAAGTTCCGTTCCAGCAGCGCCCGGTGGACGCCACTCACTTTGTGTTTCCGATCAACCTGGAAGCCGGGGCGCGCAATTCCGTATACGTCAAAGTAAGCACCAGCAGCGCTCTGGGTGCACCACTAACCCTGTGGTCCAGCGAACAT
This sequence comes from Ketobacter sp. MCCC 1A13808, assembly GCF_009746715.1. Taxonomy (NCBI): domain Bacteria; kingdom Pseudomonadati; phylum Pseudomonadota; class Gammaproteobacteria; order Pseudomonadales; family Ketobacteraceae; genus Ketobacter; species Ketobacter nezhaii. The sequence continues at coordinate 607,808 of NZ_VRKW01000003.1, read as the reverse complement.
TTTTTCGATCACCAGCAAGCCCCCTTGATGATACAAGGGCTCTACTTCGGCATCATCCTTGTCATGCTGTTGTACAACCTGTTTTTATTCGCCAGCATTCGTCACATTAGCTATCTGTACTATATCGGTGCAGTGCTCGGCTGTGCCACCTATGTAGCTTCTGTCTTGGGTTTCGGATTTCAGTTTTTATGGCCGCATACACCCTGGGTGAACACCTTTGCTGTACCGGCAAGCCTGGCTCTGTTCGGATTAATGGGAACGCTGTTCGCCACCTCGCTGCTGAATGTCCGTGACCGTTCACCGAATATGTATAAGCTACTGGTCGTGCTGGCCTGCTGCTTTCTATGTGTATTAATTTTGAGTTTTATACTGCCCTATCGTTATGCCACCATCGCCGTTTCCCTACTCGGTATGCCCACTACGTTGATCGTTATCGGCTGTGGCTTTGTTATGCTACGGCGCGGTGTGCGGACCGCCCGCTTTTTTGTGCTGGCATGGACCATTTTACTCTCCTCGGTGTTTATAACCGGACTTAGCAAATTTGGTTTATTACCAAGTCACCCGCTTATTACTTATTCCATCCCGTTGGCCTCGGCAATCGAAGTGCTGTTATTCTCGATCGCCTTGGCCGACCGCATTATAGAAATCAGAGAACAAACCTTTGCAGCCCAGAAAACCGCACTGGAAAAAGAAAAGATCGCCCGGGAAGAACACCATCGATTCCTGGAGTTGAAGTTCAGATCGGAACGCGGCGAACTGGCTGCAAAAAAAACGCTGTTGGAAGCCAAAGAGGACAACCGCGCCAAAAGCGAATTCCTGACAATGATGAGCCACGAAATTCGAACACCTCTTAACGGGGTTCTCGGCATGGTGGATTTAATGCGGGATTCTGAGCTGGATGACAATCAGCGGCACTTTCTGAGCGCGATCACGCACTCCGGCGCATCATTACTGGGCATCATTGACGACATATTGGACTACTCCAATATCGTCGCAGGCAAACTGAAATTAAAGACCAGCAACACCGATCTCCAGTTATTGTGCCAGGAATGCATCACCGTTTTCTCCTCCAACCGGGAGCGCCAACATCTCAAGCTGTTTTGTTCTTTTGCTTCGGGCACCCCCGACTGCATACAGGCTGATCCGGCAAGGCTAAACCAGGTCCTGTTTAATCTTTTGGGGAACGCTTTTAAGTTCACGCAAAAAGGTCATGTTTTTCTACAGGTGTCCTGTGACAATCAAAGTGCTGCAGATAGGGTAAGACTGCGATTTGATGTCATCGACACCGGGCCGGGCATTCCGCCCAAGAATCAACAAAAATTGTTCAATGCTTTCAGTCAGGCTGACACCAGTATCAACCGTGAATTTGGCGGCACTGGATTGGGATTGAGCATTTGCAAAAAACTGGTTGAGCTAATGGGTGGCAAAATCGGGGTGATCAGCGTGCCAGGCCAGGGCAGCCGTTTCTGGTTCAGCATCGACTGCCAGCAAGCGGACAACGATTTTCTTCAACAACACAAACTCCAGGCAGACGACCTTAAAAACAAAACCGTGTTGCTGATCAGTGAAACCCCCATTGCGTTGCAGATTTTATCCGATCAAACCAGCTCTGTGGGCATGCTGGCCGAAGTCGCGCACAACACGGACAACGCCATTGAGATTGTTAAATCAGACCGAAAACACTTCAATTTTGTCGTGTTCGACCTAGACGCAAACAACCCTGCATCGCTCGATCAAATACGCTCACTGAAACAACTCGAACCACTCAGGAATACCCATTTTGTTATATTAAGCACACCGGTTTTATTGCCAGACAGCGTCACGCTTCAAACCCTGGGCGTTGACACGGTTTTGCAAAAGCCATTTGCGCCCAAGTATTTTCTGCAAACCTTATCGCAAACCCTGTTAAACGCCAGCCGCCATCCGCTTTATGCCGGTTCCGCTAAATCAGATCACGCGGATACGGATGAATTCCCTCACTGCCATATTCTGGTGGTCGAAGATAATGTGGTCAACCAGATGGTAATATCGGGTCTATTGAAAAAATTGGCGGTACATTTCCGCATCGTGGAAAACGGAGCATCTGCCGTTGATTATGTTACCCAGTCGGGAGCAACGATTGATTTAATTCTGATGGATTGCGAGATGCCGGTGATGGACGGTTTTGCGGCGACCAGCGCCATCAGGGAATACGAATCGAAACAGAAGCTGTCACCCATTCCCATAATTGCGCTTTCTGCCCACGTATTACCGGAACACCAGGAGAAAGCGTTCGCCGCCGGAATGAATGATCACATAGCTAAGCCCATCGACTTTGCTGTTCTCAGAAGAAAACTCAGCCGACACCTTTAGCAACTGACATTTCAGGGGCTAACCACGTTTCAGGAACGAAACAGGCGACTGTATTGGCACTCGTGCCGCATGCTGGCCATGGCCACGCCGGGCAACGACAGGCCGATTTCATCATCTTCTATCAACCGGGCCTGTTCAAACCATGCGGGCAAAAACCCGGTTAAACTTTGATAAACACGTTGCCCCGCTGTCTGCCCTAGGGGGAATAGCTTCAATGCAGCGGCAATCTGGTTCTCCAGCCAGCTCCAAACATACCCAATGCAAGCGGCGTTAACAGGAATCGATTTTTCGCTGGCTGCCAGGGCGAAAGCAGAGACGTAGCTGATGGTTCCTGATCGCCATTGCCTGGCCTGATGGTAATCAAGATCCGTGATCAGGCGCAGTAAAGCAGCCCCCATCTGAACATCTTCCTGTCGTAATTCTGCGGTTTCTCTTAATGCCAGTGAAACCCCGTTCCAATGCACCAGCGCCTGCTGATTGCCCTGCTCTGCTGCTGCGTATAAGCGCATCAGTAACGGCCACTCCTGGTGAATAAAGCTGTGTTGTAATATACCCCGCAGCCAGTCAGAAAAATCCGCTTCGTTCTGTAACCAGCCTTGCTCAATCGCCCCTTCCAACCCTTGCGACCAGGCAAATCCCCCCACCGGCAATGTAGGACTGGTGAGCTGCAATAGTTGCAACAGGGGCAGGGAATCAATGTTCATGGTGGTGACCAGGGCTATCATCATGGCCGTGAGCATGCGCGACGGCATAAGCACCGTCCTCCGGTTCAAACGGGCGCTGCTCTGTGGTAACGGTTAACCCTAATCCACGCACCATGTCGTCCAGCACATGATCGTGCTGGTAACTCAGAAAGCCACTACCCACCTGCAGCGGCACATGTCGATTGCCAAGATGGTAGGCCGCGCGCATCAATAACAGAGCGCGCTCACTGCGCACCACACTCAAGCACTCTTGCGCCGCTTTCACCACGATAATGCGCCCGGTCTCGTCCCGTAACAAAGTGCCGTTTCGCAAAATCTGGCCACGGGGCAACATCAAGCCTAATGGCTCGCCACTTTCTGCGAGGGTCTTTAAGCGGCTTTTTTTGCGTTCATCGAACGGCAAACACACACTCAACTGTGCATCGGCCGTCGTCTCTTCTATCGTTTCGAACACTTTGATCATTGGATTGGCCTAAAACAAAAAGTAGCGTTGCGCTAACGGCAAAATTTTCGCCGGTTCGCAGGTCAACAAGACACCGTCGGCACGCACTTCATAGGTTTGCGGATCAACCGTGATATCCGGCTGATAGTCATTCAGCTTAAGATCTTTTTTGGTCACCGTCCGGCAACCTTTAACCGCCGCTAAAGTACGTTGCAAACCGAGCTGTTGTTTGATTCCGTTATCCAGCGCCGCCTGCGAAACGAAGGTGAGATTGGTATCCAATACAGAACGACCAACGCCACCAAACATCATTCGATAATGCACCGGCTGGGGCGTTGGAATAGAAGCGTTCGGATCGCCCATGGGGGCAGCCGCAATGGCACCACCTTTCAGAATCAACGAGGGCTTGACCCCGAAAAAGGCGGGCTTCCATAACACCAGGTCAGCCCATTTTCCCACTTCAATCGAACCCACTTCGTGACTGATGCCATGCGCAATCGCCGGATTGATGGTGTACTTGGCAATATAACGTTTGGCACGAAAGTTATCGTTGCGATCACTGTCCTCGGGCAACGGGCCGCGCTGCACTTTCATCTTGTGCGCTGTTTGCCAAGTACGGCATACCACCTCGCCAACCCGCCCCATCGCCTGGGAATCGGAAGAGATAATAGAGAAGGCGCCAAGGTCATGCAGAATATCTTCAGCGGCAATCGTTTCCCGGCGGATACGGGAATCGGCAAACGCCACATCCTCGGGTATACCGGAATCCAGATGATGACACACCATCAGCATATCCAGGTGTTCATCTACCGTATTAATGGTGTATGGCCGTGTGGGATTGGTGGACGAAGGCAGCACGTTGTCTTCGCCACAGACTTTTATGATATCCGGAGCATGGCCGCCGCCAGCCCCTTCTGTGTGATAGGTGTGGATGGTACGCCCTTTAAAGGCGGCCACCGTATCTTCCACAAAACCGGACTCGTTGAGGGTATCCGTGTGAATGGCCACCTGCACATCGGTTTTCTCGGCCACGCTCAGGCAGTTATCTATGGACGCCGGAGTGGTGCCCCAATCTTCATGCAGCTTTAAGCCCATCGCTCCGGCTACAACCTGCTCTTCGATTGCTGGTGCCAGACTGCCATTGCCTTTGCCCAGAAAGCCCAGATTCATTGGCAGGCCTTCAGCGGCCTTAAGCATTTGTGCAAGATGCCAGGCACCGGGTGTACAAGTGGTGGCATTGGTGCCGGTGGCGGGCCCGGTACCGCCCCCAATCATCGTTGTCACACCGGACATCAGGGCTTCTTCGATTTGTTGCGGGCAAATAAAATGGATATGGGCATCGATGCCGCCCGCGGTCAGAATCTGCCCTTCCCCGGCGATCACCTCGGTGCCTGGACCGATTATGATCGTCACCCCACTTTGAATATCGGGATTGCCGGCTTTGCCAATGGCCGCAATGCGTCCATCTTTCAGGCCCACATCCGCTTTGACGATACCCCAGTAATCCAATATCAGTGCATTGGTAATGACCGTATCCACGCATTCACTGCGCGGACGTTGGCTTTGCCCCATGCCATCCCGTATCACTTTGCCGCCACCGAATTTAACTTCATCGCCATAACGGGCAAAATCCTTTTCCACTTCAATCAGTAACTCAGTGTCGCCCAAACGCACTCGATCACCGACTGTAGGGCCGAACATTTCGCCATAGGCGCGTCTATCAATCTTTGCCATGTTAAATTCCTTGCTTGCCTATAGTTTGACTACAGTTTGCCCATCACCATGCCACGGAATCCGTACACCGCTTTTTCACCGGCGTATTCCACCAAATTCACTTCCCGGCTCTGGCCCGGCTCAAAACGAATGGCTGTGCCTGCGGCGATATCCAGACGAAAGCCTCTGGCCTTTTCCCTGTCAAAATCCAGCGCGCTGTTCGTTTCATAAAAATGATAGTGTGATCCGACCTGAATCGGTCGATCGCCTGTGTTTGCCACCGTGATGGTTCTTTTCGGCAATCCGGCGTTTAATTCCAACTCACCGGGTTCAGTTATTAATTCACCAGGAATCATGGGTTGTTCCTCTTCATAAGGCGTTCGGTATAGGGACGGTATCGAATCTAAACGATCGGGTCGTGTACGGTGACCAACTTGGTACCATCGGGAAAGGTAGCTTCCACCTGCACATCGTGGATCATTTCCGGCACGCCTTCCATGACCTCGTCACGGGTCAGCAATGTACGTCCATAGTCCATTAATTCTGCAACGGTTTTGCCATCCCGGGCCCCTTCAATAATTTCAAATGAAATGAGCGCGACTGCTTCAGGATAATTCAATTTTAATCCGCGACCCTTGCGACGTTCCGCCAACTGAAATGCAGCGAAAAGCAGCAATTTATCTTTTTCCCGTGGTGTTAATTCCATATTGTTGTCCTGTGGATAGTTAGCCGTATGCCCAAACAGATTATTGTAACTTGGACCTATCAGACTCAGGTAAACCAGATTCGCGGCGCGACCGCAGATTGCTTCAGCAACGCTTGCCGTAAGGTTCTCCAAATCTCGATAAATAGATTTCTTATCGGTGCAGCCTGGGCTGACGTAGCGCGTATTACTATGATTCCCGGTAGCTCAGTGGCCGCCGCCTGCAACACGACACCCTTGTGTACCATACACTGGTCCTGTAATAACTGAATCTCGGTTTTTTGCAATTGTTGTTCCGGGTTCATCGCACAAACCAATGTGCCGGTGGCAGTCGCACCGTTCAGGCCCCAGGGCTGGAACAGTAGCTCGCTGCCGCCCTGAAAACGATTGCGCTCTAACAACACCGGCACACCCTCCCGATACAAATCGAATTGCTGCACTAACTCACCCTGATCGAAACTGTCACCTGAGGCAGGACGCCCCAGGCATGTTATTTCCCAGCCGATAAAGGTGCTGGCGGATTGCAGGTGAATACGGGTGCAATTCCTCGCCTGAGCGCTGTTGAACACGATATTTTCCTGGGGCAGCCATTCGCACACGCCGTCTTCGGCCACACTCAGTTCAACGCTTTGAGTTTGCTGCAAGCGCTGCGCATTGGATTTATAAACCCGCCCCGCAGAGGGCGTGGTTAACAGGCAGTGGGCACCCGGATTCACTTGCGCGCGAATTGAAAGGCTGTCTCCGGCCACAATACCGCCGGGCGGATGCAGCAGATAAACGTGACATTGGCCGCTGTGTTCGGGATAGAAAGGACGCTGTACCCGCAATGGTCCCTGATGGCGGTTGCGAATCAGCGCTGTGCGCGCCCCCCGAAGCGCAAATTCCAGATCCAGCGTCGCCGACCAGCCGGTGTTCACCGGTGTCGCAATTGCATTCATGTTTATTGGCCCCACGGCTCCGCGTTATTATAAGAATAGTGGCGTCCAATATTAATGAGTCGGGTCTAAAAAGCAAAACCTAAACCGGATGAAAGACCAACAATCCGTTAAGCCACGGCACCAAATCCGATCAGGGTAGCCCATTCTGGTGCGCACCACACCCATTGTGCACCCATTGCAGCTGTGCTCACCGTCTTCTATCGTCGCAAGCGCTGACGGATACTTGTGGGAGAGAAATAGCCTTCCTGCGGCGGTTGCAGATAAAATTCCGTTCCATTACCGGCACTGCATTGCATAAAGTAGGCCCGCTGCCCGAAGTCATGATAAGCATCCAGGGATGAAAACATACCGGGCATATCTTCATAATAGGCAGAAAAACGCAGCGCAAAACGCCACAGATCGCCTTTCTTATCATAGTTATCTGCCATCACAATGCTCCAGGTGTCCTCATCGATATAAAAGGTTCGGTGAGCATAGATATGACGCTGCCCGGGTTTGAGTTTGGCCTCCACTACCCACACCCTATGTTTTTCGAAACGCATAGAGTGTGATGATAGATGATGCGGCGTTAGCACCAGACCGTCATCACACCGGTTATATCGCATCTTCTGATTATTATAGGGAATCAACATTTCCCTGCGCCCCAACAGGGTCCAATCGTAACGATCCAATGCACCATTAAACATATCTATTTCATCGGCAACCCGAATCCCTTCTGAGTTAAATAGCGGGGAATCGTAGCCTAAAACAGGTGAGCGCCGCATACGCCGTTCGCCTGCAACATAAATCCAAGCCTGTCTGGGCTTGTGCAACGGTTGCAGGGTGTCATGGATCAGCAGCCCACCACCAGCCAACCGAGCAGGACCAAGAATATAGGAAAAATACAAGGTACTGCGCCAATCCAGCGATGCGAAGGCACGGTCTTCACGATAGTAGCTCGCGTAGGTTTCGATTGAGGTTTCCAGAGTATCGATGGTGCCCCCGTCATACACCGTATTCTCAAACAAATGCAGACGGATAAATAAGCCCTTCCAGCGAGTCTGGTGATTCCACATAATTTCCATTGCGGATGAAGGAAGCGGAAAAGGTGTACCCGGCCAGGCTGCCAGCAACTCATCGCCGGACGGACTCAAGCGCGCATCGATTACATTTTTTCGAGTTGCCTCATAGGTCCACTGCGGTTGCCGCGCCGGTCGGTGAGTCGGATAAACCGGCATGAAAAATGTTTTGGGGTATTGCTGAAACATCTTTTGTAAACCGGCACTCAGCAGTGGTGCATATTGGTCCGAGTGGCCCGCATCGATGGTATATAACGGTTGTTCCTTTTCGATTTTCTGCATCCATTCTAAATGGGCTTTTTCCGTTAATTTATCAGCGTTCCAAGCCGGAATACTGCCATCGGAATTCGCGCTTCGTATCGCACCGATTGGCGTCAAGTCAAGCTCCAGCCTGTCTCCATTGGAAGGGTTGGCCTTCACCCTATCCATACAAAAAATCACAACACAGACCAACAACAGACTCCGTTTCATTCCGCTTTACCTACGACAGTCAAAGCACGGCTGCGCCGGGTCAACATCACCAGCCCCTGGTATAGCAAGTCACGATCCACCGGCTTTTTCATGAACCCGAGCATACCGGCGGCATAGGCCTGCTCTTCATAATCCGTAAGCACATGTGCAGTCAGTGCAACAATCGGTGTTTCCGGCTTACCTCGCCCCCGCTCCCATTCCTTAATTTTTTTGCAGGCCTGCAAACCGTCCATCTCCGGCATTTCCCAATCCATCAGTACACAATCAAACGGCACCTTTTGTTTGGTCACCTCCTGAAAGGCCTTCAGCCCGTTCTCTACAACCGTGACCGTCACACCCACTTTTTTCAATATGCCCTCAACCACCATTTGGTTGACCTTATTGTCTTCCGCGACCAACACCGTTTTGCCATTCAATTCAGAAATATAATATTCAATCCTGGAAACCGCATCCGCACTTTCCATTCCGGACAGCTTATTCTCATCTATGCGCTGCAATTCGATCGTAAACCAGAATTCAGAACCCGCCCCCACCTTACTGTTTACCCCGATGTCGCCGCCCATCAAATGACAAAGACTCTGGCTGATCGCCAAACCCAAACCGGTGCCGCCATACCGCCGGGAAATACTGGAATCAGTTTGGGAAAAATGTTTGAACAGATCCGCCAGTTGCGAACTGTCCATACCGATACCGGTGTCCCGCACGCTACAGGTAAGATAGTGCTTGCCTTGCTTCATATTGGCAGAAAACTCCACGCTGACCTTACCCTGGTCAGTAAACTTCATCGCGTTACCCAGCAGATTAAGCAGAATTTGTCGTAGCCTTGAAGCGTCACAGTTAATTAAATTCGGTACCCGTTGATCGAAACAAAATTCAAGCTCAATGCTTTTTTGTTTGAAAAGCGGTTGAAACAAGTTCTGAATTTCGTGTACTGACTGCCGTAAATTGAACACACCGTTTTCAATTTTCAGCTTGCCTGCCTCTATTTTCGAATAATCCAGTACGTCGTTAATCACCGAAAGCAAGGACTGACCTGAGCTCTTCAGTGCCATCAGAAAGGTATTCTGTTCTTCATTGAGCGGGGTTCCGGATAATAGATCCACCATCCCCAACACACCATTAATGGGGGTACGCAATTCATGGCTCATGGTTGCCAGAAATTGACTCTTCGCTTTATCTGCGGCTTCCGCTGCATTCTTTTCTTTGTGCGCACGCTCACGATTACGGGCGTCACGCAAATCAACAATATAGATAATAATAAAAATCAGCAGCAGCGATACCAGACCCGCGATATAGAAACGTTGCCTGCGCTCAACATCGGTTCGTTCACTTTCGTAACCGGCCAGGAGCAAGGCAAGGATCTGATTCCGGTCCTCCCCAGCAGACACCATATAAGCGCTCATTTGCTGGTAGTATTCACGCCAGGGCGTGTCCAGGTCCGGTGACTGAATGACCTTCCAGTCCAGCGTATCTGCCGCGTCTCTTAGCAAGCTCCAGGGAAGCGTCGAAAACGGTACCTGCAAACGCAACGCAGCGTGAGATTGTGCTAATTGATTGACCCGTGCATTTAGCCTTTCATGCTGCAACATCAACCGCTCATAAACCCGTTCGAGTGTCTCCACACCATCAGAGGGCACATGCCCGATACGCAAATAGAGGCTGCCATAGGATCGAGCCCGACCGAGCTCTACTGTGGACTCCTGAAATTCATCCAGCGCCAGATAAACAAGGTTAAGGGATAGTTCTTTTGAATCATTGAATAGTCCGCCCTGATCCGCCAAGCGAAACTGCATTTGTTGTAACATCTCCACGATTGGCTGATGCTCGCGAAATGCCACATCCGGGGTATAGAGTTCAGCCCCCAGAACAGGGCGCACACCGTCGATCAGATTCATCAGGCGAGGATAGCTGAATTGAACAACCGGATTGTCCTCTGTAAAACCGGAATCCTGAGCCAGTTGTTGCAACAGCGCCTTCAGGCTCGCACGTTGCCGGTTGTATTCTTCTTCAATGTTTTCACTACGGTCATAAACAACGATGACACTCAAATCACGCAACCGCTGCGCCTGATCCACCGCGCTCTGAACCATACGGATATCATTCACGGCGCTGATGCGGCGCTCGATCAGTTCAATCTGTTGGTCGCGACTGTATAGTAGCTGCACCAGCACCACCGCTAACGGCACCACCAGGAACAACGACAACAAGCCAATGCGGGTAGGTAAGTAGAATCGACCATGCTGATTAATCAAACGAGCATTCCCTGTCTATCTGATTTATCCATCACTCACTTAACAATATAGCCGCATCACACTGAATTTACCCAAAAAAAAGCCCCGGACGATTTCTCGACCGGGGCTTTTCTGACGGATCGCTTATTTCGATTCGCTAACCATGTAGTCAACGACGGCTTTAATGTCGTCTTCAGAGCAAGTCGCACAGGTACCCATCGGGGGCATGGCATTCAGCCCCTTGATTGCGTGGGTATACATAGTCTCATTGCCCTGCGCAATTCGGGATGTCCAGCCTGCTTTATCACCCACTTTAGGTGCTCCTGCGACGCCGGTACCGTGGCAGGCAGCACAGGTGGTGTTATAGATTTCTTCTGGCGATTTTGCTTCTTCCGACCCTGCCGCCACGGCGGGTTGAGCGCTGGCGCAATCTTCACCTTGCAAACAAACCTTGGCTGCCGGCTGGGTTCGCGCATCGATTTTAGCCGGGCTCATAATCGAACGCGAACCCAGAGGTTCATCACTACCGGATTGATCCGCTAATTTTGATGCCAGCGCCTGTCCGGAAACAAACAAACCGAGGAAAACAGCAACAGAAACAACAAGTTGCTTCAGCTTATCCATTCTTACGCCCATCTTATCAAGTCCTCTCTACAGATTTTTATTGGAATGCTTCAATGACGGCAGGCAGCCCCTCAGGTCGCCTAACATCGGATTCGAAACGGTTACAAAGCGTTGGAGCGCGCAAGTATACCGTTAAGGGGGAAAGTTGCCCAGCATCTCAGTGACCAGATCATTGATCAGGTCGCTGCGAACCGGTGGCTTCATGTCATTTTCCAGATTTCTATTGGCCTTCGCCGTCCACACCACGTTGCTGCTCGCGGTATCAATAATATCCAGCATCAGCCTGGCTTCCGTTTCCTGTTTTACCGGCGGCGATGTGCTGACGCCCACACCCACCGGGCCGCTTCCGAAACCGAACCCCAGGCTCAGGCCCGACTGCTTCGCTTTGACTTCCGGTTGCAAATAATAAGAAACCAGCATATCCGCCTGGTCCGCTTCTGCTATTTGGTAGCGCCCCTGCAACGACGATTTGATCGCTGCTTCTATGCGCCCGGAATCCAGGCTCTGATTGGCTTGTTTCCGGCTTTGCTGAATCGCGTAGGTTTTATAGCCCGTGAAGGCAGTGTCTGTGGCGTAATCGTAAGTGGCCATCTGCGTGCTGCAGGCTGACATAAACAGAATTGGAAAGAGAAGCAGAAAGCGTAGCATTGAGCGCTAACCTCGTGAACCGCAAGAGTGAAGGCCCAGAATAACCAAAAGCCCGCCAATAGAAAACCACGGCAGCTATTTATCCTAATCAAATCAATATCGTTTGGTCGTTGTATTATGACGCCGGTCGCGATTATAATGGCCCCGCTCAATCACTTGGCTTGTCAAGCACTTAAACAATGCCCTCCCCCGTGATTGAAATCGCAGTCTGTTATCACAACAGCACACGCGCCCGTAGCTCAGCTGGATAGAGTAGGTGGCTTCGAACCACTTGGTCGGGAGTTCGAATCTCTCCGGGCGCGCCATTTCACTATTCGACCCTGAAATGCCACCTAAAGCCTTGAAAGGCAAGGTGGTTTCAGGTTTCGAAAACCTTCTCCACGAACATACGCCAATCTGTCCGCAAAAGTGAGTTTCATCACTGCATGACGGCTTTCCATTCGCTCGGAAGCCCAGAGTTCATGCGGGTTTGCGAGAAAGTCCATCGCGGTTCGAAAACTATCGTCAAAGTCTCTGATTGGACGACCACATTTAGCGATCTTTTCCTGCATAACCTGCTTATCCAGTTGAAGCTGGCTGATGCGTTTCTCGTAGGCGCTCACCACGGTGTTATCCTCAGCCTCCACGATACGATCCAGCAATTGTTCGATCTTGCGCTCAGTCTTGTGTTAAACGTCAATTACTTTGGCCGGTTCGCGTCAATTAACTTGGCCGGTTGATATTTTGTAATTATCGTTAGCGTTTAGTCTGCTTTTCCCTCCTCTTCATGGACATCTTTTTACGGAAGCTTTCACCCTTTATTTCTAGAATGGTGGCGTGATGGACCAGCCGGTCAATCGCCGCCACGGTCATCATGTTGTCGTCGAAGATCTGATCCCAGGCACTGAACGGCTGGTTTGATGTAATAATGAGGCTGCCGGTTTCGTACCGGTGGGCTATTAATTCAAACAGTACCTGCGTTTCCTGGCTACTCTTTTTCACATAACCGATATCGTCCACGATAAGTACCGTGTACTTGTCCATACGCGTGAGTAGCTCCGCCAGAGTCAGATCTGCCTTCGCTTGTTGCAAGCTTTGTACAATACCGGTAGCCGTGGTGAACTTGATTCTGACACCTTGTTCGATCAGAGCGTATCCTATGCCGCATGCCAGGTGGGTTTTGCCTACGCCGCTGGCCCCAAACAGCAAGATATTCTCTGCTTGGTTCACCCATTGCCGCTGTTGGATCAAGGCTGTGATCTGGTTTTTATTAATGCCTAAGGTGCTAGTAAAATCAAATTGGCTGAGTTGCTTAGCCGGTGGCATTTGAGCCTCGCGCAGATACCGTTGTAGGCGTTTTTGATGGCGCTCACCCGCTTCCTGCTCGCACAGTTCTGCTAAATACGTTTGTGGCAGCCACTGTTCATCAATCGCTTTTTGCGCCAGAACTTCCCAATGCTTGGCAAAGTTTGAAAGCTTTAGTTCTTTTAGCAACACAGGTAGAGATGCGACGTTAGCCATGCTGCACCTCCTGCTCCAACAGCTGATCATAGTCGCTCAGGTTGTGCTGCTTGCTGGTAATCAGCGGGATGACCGTCGCCTCAACGCCAAAGCGTTGCCGGCATTGCAGCTCGCTGGGTAATGTGTCATCTACATGCTGCCAGATCCGGTGATAGTCGGGTGACGGCAGCAGGTCGTCGCGCAATTGTGAGTGTCTGAATGCCTGGGGTTTGCGTACGAGCGAGTCAATCACGTGGCGATAGTCGACGCATCGGCCTCGCTGTGTTTTAGTACCATAGACTCTGGGCAGTTCCAGGATTTTCTCGTGTCCATGGAACAGCTCCAAGCGCTCATCATATAGCTGAACATAAAGCCGCTCACCAATAAAGCGCGAAGGCACTGTGTAGATCACCCGTCTGAGATCAAAGGTACTACTGCTGCTAATCAGAACCCGGTACTCCGCATAATCCTGCGTACGTCGCTTGGGTAGCTCTTGTAGGTAAGCACGCTCTTCTTGGAAACGTGCAAGCTTCATGGCCACGAGCCGTATGCGTACCTGAAACACATTTTTAAAGAGCTACCTAAAGCAGAGAACGTAGATCAGTTCGAAGCATTACTGCCCTGGAATTTAGATGTGGACAGCGTAAAGGAAATGGCTCGTGCTGTTTAGTGTGCCGTTCGTGGAGCGGTTACGTTTGTATGTTACCTTTTACGAGTGTAGCAATAGAATTTCGAAGCATCTAGAGCAGCTCTTCTTAGACACCTATGATTTCTACTTGAACAAAAATGAAAACAATGGAAGTAAAACCTTATTTGCAGTATGGGACGAAGAGCGACATCATTTGGGTACAGAGATGCACGAGGTTAGTAGCCGCAGCAATATTCATGGGATCGATGATATTGAGTAGGAAATATCGCGAATACAGTAGATGAAGTAGCCCGTGAATTTACAACTCACGGCTTGCTCGAAAGCCATGCTTCGAGCTGCGCTTCAGTGATACCCAAGCCAATAATTGCGCCAGCATGTAGAGTGCTCAGATCAGCCAGTGTCATGGCTGTAAATTTATCGATATCAGCGATCCCTTGGTTCTGGCAGTAAGTTTCAATCAACTCTTCTGTCGTCGAACCATGTAAGCCTTGCTTTACGATTTGACTCATGATGGCTTTTCGCTGTTGGCGATATTGAATGCGAAAGGCATCAATTTCCCCAAGCGATTTCTTGACCACGCCATACTGTTTGCACGAACGAGTATAAGCCCAGGCAAATAACTCAAGCATGGGTTCAACATCATTTTTCTCGTAAATAGCCAGAAGAGCTGCGGTGTAATCATCCCGCGCAACACCGGTGAAACTAAGCGGACATAGATTGCTTTTGATGAACGGAATATTGCAGCTCAAGCGTGAGGTTCTTTTGTTCACATCCTCAAATGCCTGCAAATAGGATAAATGCACCAGTAAAAAGAAGCTTTGCTCGAAAGGGTCTTTGATCTTTTTTGCTTTCTGCAAAATCAGTTCAAAGAGTTCCTTTAAAACATGGGGATTTGCCAACGGCTTGTAGGTGGATTGGCCGATATCCACTTCCAGTGTTCGGATATTGCCACAAGCTTGAGGATTGGCGAGCAAATCCTGTGATAGCAGGTGGTGCAAATTGCGGATGGTCAGGCTGCTAAGCTCTATATCCTGTGCATTTTCTACCAGAAACAGGATGGCTTCCTTGTGGTTCATGATCATCACGGTTTCTTCATGAACCTTGCCTTCTGCGGATATGCCTTCTTCCACCAGTTTTTGTGTGTCCAAGCGGGAGTAAGTATTGCCTTCCAAGCGGCTGGAGTTATAGGACAGGTCGATCAATAGCCTCTGGCAGATTTGCCGGGCGTAAGTACCTGCCGCTAACTGCTCATCGAAGCGTTTGCCTTCTTGAAAGAGTGCTTCTCGCAGCTTTTTAGGGACATATTGGCTTTGATTAGGGACATAGAAGTCCAATAAATCACGGTTATAGGACACTTTTTCCCGAGCATGGAGGGGCGCATCCAGGAATTTGAGCTTTTCTTGGCTCTTAGGGCTAAATATATTGGCTGAGCTGTCCTTTAAGTGTCCTTTTTTTGTCTCTATAGAAGCTTCAAGAGGGTGATAGCGAGTCGCCTTCCGTTCACCTTTTCTGGCTATCTTGCCTTCATCAACAAGTGCCGTTAGCCGTCTTTGTAAAGTCTTATAATTTATAATAAAACTTAGGGATTCCGAGATTTGACCACGAGAAAGCCCTTCGGGCTTTTCACCCAGAAGGGTGATGATTTCTTCGTTTTGCTGCTCAATTTCTTGTGTCATATTCACTCTCAAAAATGTCCCTTAAATCAACTTAGCGCATTTATAGGACATGTTCAATGTATTTTTAGGACATTAATTCATTTAAAGGACACTAGATTTCCGGCTCATGCCCGCGATCTCGGCTCTTATCCCGCTTTGGCGCGGGTTTTCGCTCCTTCTCATGTTGCTCTGAGCACTTACGGTATTCATCCTTCAGATTGCTAGATTTTCCGGTTTTCAAATCTCGGTAATCCTCAATATCCTGGCGCAACAGCTCGATTTCTAGCTCATGGGTATGGATTTCGCTGCGCTGGCGCAGGCTGAGCTGCTGGCGTTGTTGGATATGCTTGAATATCAACTCGACTTTCTCCTGCCGATCTCGCTGGAAGGCGACAAGCGCATCGAGTTCATTTTGGCGTTTAGTCTTTTCGTACTTACCTGTAAGCCGATGCCAAATACCCATAAGCCCCTTGGATAGGCGCTGTGATCGCTCTTTTGTTTCTGTATCCCAGCGTTTGCTGTGGGATTGCTCCAAAAGTAGTCGCTCTTTGCGCTGTTCTTCCACTAGGCGTTGGCGCTTGAATTCAAAGGCTGCTGAGCGTTTGGTTTTGCATCGGCAAGGTGCTGCTGAAGCTTTTGGGATATATCTGCTGCGATTTTGGCTTTCGTTTGCTCAATAGATGGCAGCGTTTTCGGATCACCCGGGCGATCACGGACTTCTTTGGTCTTAACCCCTGTATATCTTGCGATAGCATAAGTTTCACCACGGTAATCGACCGCAACAAAGCCGCGTCGATCACCACGGGCCAGAACAAAGCCCTTGCTGTGCAGGGCTTGTGAAAAGGCATTACAGTTATCAGAGATGGCCCAGCATTCCTGGAAAGTGCGCTTAATCTCTTTAGGGTTTAGCCCCACGCGGCGGGCTTGTTGCCATTCCTCACGGCTGAAGTTGAGCGGGTTCCGATCCTTGCAGTCAACGATGCCTGGCGGAATTTTCCAGCCATGCTCCAAATACAGCTCCCTGAATAGGTCTTTTAGCTTCATTTTGTAGAAAGGCAGGTTGATGGCCTTCATCTCGTCTGTGTCGATCCTCGGCCAGACCACATGGGCATGGCGGCGACCTTCTTTCTCGTGGAATACGACTGCGCGAGGCTGATCTTCCAGTCCGAGCTTCTGTTCTATCTGCTCAATTGCCGTTTCAAACACCTCAATCGGCACACGCTCATTTGGTGGTGGGCTGAGACTTAGGGAGAAAAATGGCTGCTTTGCGCGAGTACCCTTGCTTGCGGCATGGATTTCATTGAAGGCAGAGGGCAGGTCTTCAGACATAAAGCCCCGCAGCTCATGAACCTCGACATGTTCATTGTCTTCGGTTTTGAGCAAATGAATGGCGAGCTGTCTGCCACCAGAGCGCTGCGCTCCCTTCAAGATCATGGCGGCCCCTTAGCAATCGGGAAGCCCAAAGCCTTCATAAGCTGGTTGCGCATTTCTTGCACGGCACCGCAGGCATCTTGAAGTGCTTTTTCTGTATCAGGGGTGACTGGCAGAGAGCCCGTATTGGCAGCTTTAGCTAACTGGTTAAGGTTATTGGCCAGCCGTGATTTACCCAGCTCACCGAGAACAGAGCCTAAAGCTTGATCATCCTTAAGTGGTTGCCGGGTGCGTGTGCGCACTTTTCGCGGTGTGTCTGTATCCGGTAGAACGATTGAGCGGATATAAGCGCCTAGAGGCTGGTTTCCAGCCTCTTTTTCCAGGGTGGCGCGTTCCTCAAAGGTCAGCCGCAGTGAGAATGGAGTAGGTAAGCTGCTGTTTTTACTCGAATTTGTCGGAGGAGTGCTCATTACGCCACCTCCTTGAAGAATGGCGCATACTTCTTGAGAAAGTCATTCCATTCCTCTAATGTCTGGAAAAGGCGGTTCGAAGTTTCTCCTTCGAAGTGCGCCATTTCAATATTCGACCCTGAAATGCCACCTAAAGCCTTGAAAGGCAAGGTGGTTTCAGGTTTCGAATACCATCGTCAAAGTCTCTGAAGCCTTTCTTGAAGCACATATAATAAGGATGGCGTTCATTTTTACCCTTTGACCAGCATGCCGTTAACGCGGCCCCTTTCTCTGGTCAAATTTTAGGCTCTTGGTTTTCGATGGCTTGCCGGTTTTTCCGGCGGTTGAGTTAATCCTCAAATGCAAAAGCATTGAGGAACTGTCTTTTCCAAAACAGTTTGCGATCAACTGCACTCAAATTTGCTTCATCGCAAACCTTATCCCAATTTAACTCAATCGCTTCGCGCTGCTTTTCGAAAACTACTTTGGCCTCACTTTCAGTTAGCTGGAAATGGGGCGCGGCATCCAGGCAAGACTTGAGTTTGCTTAATCTATTGTCACCAGAAATCAGCATAGCCTGAGTAGTTTTTTCGCGATCAAATCGCTCGATCAACAGAACGTCTTTTTGTGCAGCTTGCAACAGTTTTACATGCGCGACATTTATTCCGGCAAGCGCTGCCAATTGCGTGGCGATGTATTCTGCCTTCACCACACTGTAAAGGTCAGTGCGGGAAGAAAACTTCGCCACGTATTTAGTGCCCTGATCTTCGCCTCGTCCTTGGTATTCGATTAGCGCTTTGGGACGTGCGCCGCCGATAGCGCTGCCATGAAAGAGCGCCTGATCCCGCTCAGGGGTGAGCGGTACGCCTTGTTCAACCCGCGCTGCGGATTGCAGCAGTTCTTCCAGTGGAACATTGTTTGCCGAGCGCGGAACGTATTCACTGGGGGAGCGCTGAAAATCCAGTGCGCCATACGGTCAGAGCCGGATTCCAGCAAATAGGTTAATTCGCCGAGTGCATCGGTATCCGAATCTTTGCCTTTGCTCCCTAGCTTCTTGTTGATGATAACGCGCCGGCCCCAGGCATCCGGTGCGGAATCCCGGATGCATCCGGGCATAGTTAGCCCATCAAGCAGGGGCAACACGCCCGGTTTAAGCCGCAATTCCGGTTCCTTGGCATCAGGCAGCCATATCCAAACAAAAGCTTCTTTATCTGTGCGCTTAATGATGGGTTGTGGCGATGGCGTAACGGGTGCTACGGCCACCACCGGGTAATTTGTATAGGCATTGCTTGTTTAACAGGTCCGCCAGCTCGCGGGTGGCGGTGGCTTTACTCACTTGGGCGAGGCTCATGTATTTGCGGGCATTGATACCCTGGCTGAATTCTTCGCCCTGGCCATCCAGTAGTCGGTTCAGCACTTTGATTTGGCGTTCACTCAGCACGGTTTGTGCGTGCTGCTGCCAAAAGCGGGCTTTTTCGATGACCCGCTGAAAGCGCAGCTGCCCCTGTTGGATGGCGTCGACCAGTACTGAAAGGAACCAGCTTAACCACGGGGTGATGTCGATGCTGTCTGTATTGCTACTGTCAAGCCTTTGGGCTTGTTCCAGCTGTTGGTAGTACTCCTTGCGGCGCGCCATGATGGCCGCGCTTAAGGAGTAGAAACGAATACTGTTTTGCTCCACCTGAGCCAGGGCGCGATCGGTTACGGCTCGGGTAACCCGGCCATTGCCGTCGTCGAAGGGGTGCAAGGTGATCAACCACAGGTGGGCTATGCCTGCGCGGAGTATGCCGTCCAAGTTTCCCGGTGGTTGGTTAAACCAGCGGATAAAGCGTTCAACCTGTTGCTCTAATCCATCCCTTGGTGGTGCTTCAAAATGCACTGTAGGTTGGTCAATGCGTCCGGAGATTACCTGCATGGTGGCTTGGCTGCGTAGCTCTCCAATCAGTAGCTCTCCAATCTTCAGTTGGGTGAGCAGTGGTGGTTCGGGAAACAAGGCGGCTTGCCACTGGCAAAGAGTATTAAGGGCGAGAGGTTGATTGGGCTGGCTGGTAGCCTCAATCAGCAGCTTTACCAGGGATTCGGTTTGCGGCGTTCCACTGGCTTTGCTATCCACAAATCCGGCCCGCTCCAAGCCCAAATGGCGAACAACAGAGGATCGCACCGAGGCCACATTAAGCACCTCCCCTTCTATTTCGCTGGTGCGCAGGGCGGTTTGTAACAAGGCATCCAACTGGGCCGGTGCCTGGATATCATCGGGTAGTGATTCCGCATAGCCCAGCAAGCGGCCTTGTTGCAGGCGTACGTTTCCCACCTGTTCACGCAAGGTGTCTTCCAGCCAGGTAAACGGCGGTGTTGTTCCTTGGTGCCAATGGGGATGCTGCCAAATATAGTTGGGCATAGGGGGTGGAGGGTCCTATTTGCCTTATTTATTGTACTTGTTGTGTGTCGTGAGCCGATTAGATGCGCTTAAACGGCTCAATATATGAGCCGAATAATAGTAGTTATTCGGCTCATTGACCAGCTTCTTCTGCAAACAGGGCCTTTTACAATGGTTTGGATCGCTGCCATGCGGTTGCTATTAGCGTTGATAAAGGTGTTGAAGGCGTTGAGGTAATCCTCGGGCTTTGGACCATCACCGTATCCGGTGGTGACTTGGGTGACTTCATCTGCGCCGTCATGAAACACCACCGGCTTGGTGAAGGGCTGCGGACCTCTACTTTGGCATCCAGCAGTTCTCCAAGGCCGGGGTGCTGAGTAAACCGTTTAACCAGCCCACCACGAACGTCCGCTATCGGCAGCTGGTGCAGATCGTTCAATTCTAGAACTTCCGCGAATTATCGAATCATGAACAAATACCGGCTTTTGAAACTAACGACTTTACTACTCTCCCAGATAAACCTCTCTATTCTGTTAGATTATCGTTAACCACGCACGCACAACGCGAAGCTGAAATCGGTCGAATAGATTTTCCTAACTGGAAATCACCAACAATTTCTCCTTTGCTTGAGCAGCAGCCATACAATTTGCATATCGCTCTGTAGCTTACTTAACCCGGCAAGCAATGCCTGCTTACCTCAGCCTAAATCCGAGTCACCGCTTCCAATCTCTCCCGCATCTGCTGCGTAAGCCGACCAATACCCAGCGCCTGGGAAAACTCAACAAACTGCCCTTTATCACCGCAAAGCTCAAGAATGGCAATCAGCTCGTCAGCGCAAATAAAATCGAGTTTCTTAACATCATCATCACGGTTCAGAGTCCGCGCATAACGCTTGGAATTATTTTCGGGCCAATAAAAACTGCCAACCGTTTCCTGAATGCAGTTTCTTTTTCCTTCAGCAGCCAGCTTCACCCGATCCCGAATCTGCCTTCCTGCCCGCTGGAATCCATGCTCCCTGGCCAAGCGGCGAACAAGGATTTCTTCATGGATCGGACCCTCAGTGTCGATAATGTGCAACACCATATTCAATAAATCAGAATCATAGGCCGGTGAATAAAACTGCTCCGGATCAATTGAAAAGGACTCAAGTGACGCGCGAACGTAACGAGTCACAACGTCACCATCCTCAGCTTCAGACGCTGTTGGGGTCTGAGTATTAGTCTGAATCTGCTCAACAGTGCTTACCGGATTATCCTCAGCTACTTGCTCTGACGCTTCCTCTGCTCGCGCTGCTTCTTTTTGGGCGGCAGCTTCTCTCGTATGATCAAGATGACCACGCAGCGCAATATCAAGCTCATGCAAAGCTTTGGCTTTGTTGGTCCACCAGTCAGTGGACCAGACCCGGAACAGAGTCCAACCCAATCCTTCCAGAACGGCCTGACGAATTTTGTCTCGCTCCCGTGCAAATGCGGAACTGTGGTACATAGCCCCATCACATTCAATCCCAGCAAGATATAACCCTGGCTTGTCCGGATGAACAATTCCCAGATCTATGCGATACGCAGACACCCCGATCTGAGGATGAAGTTCCCACCCCTTTTCCTGTAGCGCTCTGGCTACTGCAATTTCAAACGGTGACTCAAAGTCTCCTAGCGAGCCGTGAACTGCAGCGCCAAGGGCAGATGCCCCACGTTCCGCGTACTCCAGAAAGTGCTTAAGATCCGCTACCGCCCGGGCTTGTGTTCTGGAAAGATCAATGCGCTCAGGCGGCATAGTAGAGAAGACCACCATCTCGGAACGGGCGCGGGTCATCGCCACGTTAAGGCGGCGCTCGCCGCCAGTCCTGTTGAGCGGGCCAAAGTTCATCGTCACATGCCCAGCTTCGTCTGGCCCATAGGTTATGCTGAACAGGATAACGTCACGCTCATCCCCTTGCACCGTCTCCAGATTCTTAACAAACACCGGTTCCAAGGTGGCTTCTTCCGAGAAGGCCCATTCAATCGCAGGGTCATCGGATCGAGCTTTATCCAGCAAGTCTTCAATCAGACTCTGTTGCTCCGTGTTGAACGTCACGACGCCAATGGACTGTGATCGAATGGTTGGATCGGACGAAGTCAAACGGCGCACAATTTCCGCCACTATCGCTTTTGCCTCACCTTGGTTGTGGCGGGCTTTGCCTCTGGCATAGAACCCCTCTGGTCGCACCAAAGACACACCTTTATCAGGGTGCACAGGTGCGGGGAAGGTAATCAACGAGCTGTCGTAATAACGGCTGTTTGAAAACGCAATCAAACTCTCTCTGCGTGAGCGGTAATGCAGGTTAAGCACTCGCTGGGGAATGCTCGCCCCGATCAATTCATCAAGAATGCTTTCGAGATCACCTTCCGCGTCAATATCGCCATCCGGATCATCATCGGACCGCGAGAAGAAATTAGTGGGTGGCATTTGCTTGGGATCGCCCGCCACAATCACCTGTTTACCCCTGGCAAGCGAACCAACAGCATCCCAAACCGTAATCTGGGATGCTTCGTCAAAAATAACCACATCGAAAAGCGCTTGATCAGCAGACAGGAACTGAGCGATCGACAAGGGCGACATCATCAAACAGGGAGCCAATGACGTAATGACATCCGGAATTTCTTCCATCATTTCCCTGACCGGCTTATGCCTTGTTTTCTTCTGCAGCTCATGGCGCAGCACGCCCCACGAGGAACTGCGCTTGATATCCTCAGGATCGGGAATGTCGCCCGACAATTTCGCAGCAATGTATTGTGCCGTGAGCTTGCTGAACTGATCGTCCATTTGACGGAACTGCAGGATGGCCGACTCATGCTCCGGTGACGAGAAGGTCCTTAAAATTTCATCTTCACCGATCACAGCAGATGACCACCAGGCACAATAAGCGGCCTCAAATACATCCACCACCTCATCGGAATCCACTGCACCCTGTTCCAGTGCCGCAACCAGATTTCCCAGCTGATAATCGAAAGCCTCGGATCGCCTGCGCACCCAGCCACACCAGTCTTTGAGAGAGATATGGTGCTCGATGACCTCATGACTAAGATTAGCAATGGCATCCAGTGCCGGTTGTTCATCAGGCAGATGATCATCAATCATATTACCGATCAGGCCTTCGAACTGCTCTTTCACGATACGGAACTGACCCAATGCTGCCAAATAGTCGGTAATGGTTCGACCTACGCTGGCTTCAGGCGCCAGCAAATCATTTGCATCAAACAACAATGTGCGAAGTTTTGAACGCATGGTTGCCAAAGTTTCTGCGTCTTCTGCGAGCTTTCCTACTGCAACCCGGGCACGACTGCCCAGCAACTTTAATGAGGCAATAGTTTCAGGGTCAGAAGAGTAGGAATTCCATTCCCGCAACCCATTCAGCACACCGTCCAAACTGTCAATATTTTGCCCTGTCTCCCGCAACTGCCGCAGCACAGGTATATCATTGTCCGGATCCGGAATGCCTTGGGCGCCATTTTCGCGCATAAGCTTGCGAACTTTTCGCTTGGCGAAGTAACTCTTTGGCCACCAGGTCTGATTCGCATTTTTCCAGTGCGTCCCCAAAACATCCGCATCCAGTTTTTTCCAGGCCAGCGCCTCATAACCACAACTCAGCTTGGACTGCGTTTCAATGTACACCTTCAACTGTCCAACGGCTTCTTCCAGAGCATCCAAACGGTCCGGAGCATCGGGCTCCAATGCAAATGATGCATGCTGGCGATACGAATCAAGCAACACCTGACCCAGCTCGGCAATGACCTCAAGCTTTTTTAAACTCACCAAGCCAAAGCTGAGGCCGATTGCATCCTGCAAGGCTGTCAGATGTCGCCCCACCTCCTTGGCATGGGTGGCAAGCTTGCGTGCAACACTGACCACCTCCTCCTGCCATTGGGGGCGCCAATCATAATTGGATATCGGCTGCAACGGGTGGGCAACCACATTGCCCACGGCCTTGGCCTGAATACCCAGCAGACTCACCAATTCTCGAAGCGCCTGAAGCTGAGCCTCATCGTGATGATCCGAGTTGGGCCAACTGAGCTTAACCTTGGCAGCCAAATCTTCATCGCGCACCTTCACACCAATAGCGTAGTGAGCGGTCAATCCATTCCTGCGGCGCTGATGCAGAGTATTCACCACCGTGTTCAGACGATCACGCAATACCTTGATACGATCCGCTTCCTGCTGCCATTCACTCACGCTGTTTTGCGAAAAGCTATTCCAGGAGGAACGAAGCTGCGCCAACACATCGGCCTTTTTGGCTTTATTGGAATGCAGTTCAAGACAAAAGTGCGCCAAACCAATATCTCTCAAACGACGATGCACCACTTCCAGTGCCGCTGTCTTTTCGGACACGAACAGCACACGCTTGCCTTTGCCCATCATATGGGCAATCAGGTTGCCGATCGTCTGACTCTTACCCGTCCCCGGTGGGCCAATAATGACAAAGTCCTTGCCACGATCCGCCGTAGCAATGGCCGACATCTGCGACGAATCAGCCGGTAACGGAGTTAGCAAATCGGCCGGAGCAAATTCCTTATCAATATCCGCCGCATCAACAAAACGAATATCACTCTCGAATGGGTCTCTGGGGGTTTCGAGCAAGTGATTGACCACCGGGCTTTGCTTTAGCGCCTCAGAGCGATCCACCAGGTCCTTCCACATGAGATATTTGGCAAACGAGAAATGGCCCAGCACCACCTCTTCCACCACCTCAAAACCGGGTATAGCCTTGATGGCGTGCCTGACCCGGTTCCACACCCCATCCACATCGACGCCACTTTGATCCTGAGGCAATTGACCGTGCAGCCCATTAATCTCAATACCAAAGTCTTTATGTAACATTTCCAACAGCGTTGTATTGAATCGAGGCTCATCGTCGCTGGCAATCATCTTCACACCACTGCGAACCGATTTTCGCTCAAGGGATACCGGGAGTAATATCAAGGGTGCCCGGTAGCGTCGATCCTCTTTCTCCTTTTGCTTCCAGAATAGGAAACCAACCGCCAGGAATAGCGTATTGGAGCCGCCTTCCTTTAATGAGGTTTGCGCTTTTCGGTAGATTTCCACCGCCCGCTTGTCCAGCTCCTCCTGATTAAGATCCACCAGAACCTGGTTCTTGGAAAGCGCATCTTTCGCATACTCTTCCTTCAAATCCTCGCCGGTGCGTTGACGGTAGATTTCTTCATCCTGATCCTGAGACTTAAATTTGGGGAACGGCGAAATAGAAATTCGAGCACCAGACGCCAACACATCTTCCAAGGCACCCGGGTCACTGCAAATAAACGTCAAACTGGTTTTGCCCGGTCTGTGGTTTAACAACGGATTGCGGGCAGACAAGTCCAGTAATTTACGTTGCCAGCGATCCAATCGCCCTTTCAGCGTCTCCTCCGCAGGCAAATCGGCTTCCAGGTGGGAGAAACCGGGCAGCGTCGGTGAATCCTCCAAGCCGGGCTCAAAGCCATCATCATGACTGCCGTCAACGGTTCTATTGCCAGGCGCATTCTGTAATCCAATAGGATTAATATGATGGCCCCGAGCCCGCCGCACGTCGATCGCGGCCTCAAACGTCTTATCCTTTTCAAGCGAAACAACCTGGCTTCCCAGTTGCACCGCCTTTGAAAACGGCACTATCGGATGGGAAGTGGTCGCCGTAGTCTCGATTAAAATAAGTTCCTTCAGCGGAATGCGTTGCCTTAATATTTCCGCCTCATCGATTACTACGCTGGAAAGGTCTTCTGGCTGCAACCACAGCCCCACCAGCGCATGGCCCTCAACCAAAATCAATATCGGGTTTAAGCCTGCCTGCTCGAAAGCCGCCGCAAACAAGAGCGTTGTATCCAAACAGGTGGCGACTCTTGCTTCTTCAATTTGACTGGGCAAGCGAATTTTTTGCCCGTTGCGTTCGAAGCTGCTGGGTGGCAGGGCATATCCAATCTGCATTTTGGCGACCGCGGAATAGATCGCTGACGCCATCAACCACACCCGTTCCCGACTCTGCGATCCATAACCATTTAATGCGTCGGGCTTGCCGGCTTTACGCAGAATCTGACTCGCCTGCCCTAATAGACGATCGACCGCCGGATCATTTGGAGTGGAGAACGCAGCGAGCAACTCCGGCATAAAACCAGCGCCGCCCCATTCATTTCTGGCGAGCAGTTCAACGGGGATAACCTGCTCATCCAAGACCTTATCGCCACTGGCAACGCGAATGGTGACTAACCCGCGCAGGGACTCTGAAAGCCCGAACAGAAAGCCGCCATCCAACTCGACGTCTCTGTCCTTAACCGACAAACTTGTCAATTGCGCTATCTTATCAATGGTCCAAGTCTTACCTTTGAGGAACGCTGGGGATGATTCCAATGTCACCTTGATATCTGAGAGCTCCGCCTCTTCGCTCAGATTTTCAATTTTGAGCTCGCGCAGCACCGCAAATGCGCTCTGATGGCAAGCAAAATTGATCTTCTCCACGAAGGTAACGTGAAGTTTGCAACGGCGATTTTCCAACTCAGACATATCAATTACCTAATTTAAAACGACAAATGCCAAATCTCTTTCAACCGTTTAACGGTATGAACCCACTTTGGCGTGCGAGGCCTGGCCACAGAGTTCTGGTTACCAAACAGACCCACCTCATTGACGGATTGTGCCTCTGATACCTGATGCAACCAGGAAACCGGCACAAAGTACTCGGCTTCATCTTCACCACAATCAGCCGCCAGATTGTAATGTCCTTTCAGGTTCAGCTCGGGCGTAATAAACTCATCCGCCATCACCGCATTATCCTTAACCTGAGCGACTCCGACGTAGCCAGTTCCGGGAATGTTCACCCAAACCCTATCTCCAGGTTTCAAACCAAATAACGTTTTACTATACCATCGGCCACCACCAGCGGAGATAAAGCCATAATTAACGGCATCCTCCCAATTACGACTACCCGGACCCACTCCATAACTACAGTAGAACTCGCCATTCCATTCGCCTACTTTGCCCGTATTCACTGCATGCTCTTCGGTCTCAACGGGATCGATCATCCAGGCTCGACTGAGATACTGATTATCCCCGTCCTGAAACACGGAAAAGAACACAGCATTCACTGCCACGCTGGCTTTATCATTTAGGTAATTGATGATCCGCTCGGTACTCGCATCCAATTCAGCAGCAACAATCACCATCTGGTGCGAGCTATTGATCTCGTCCTCAACAGGCAGCGCTCCGAATTTTGCCCGGAAAGCTTCATCAAATGTCTTCTCACCCAAACCCTGTTTAGTCGCAAACTCGGAGTAAATCTGAACAAATTTTTCAGGGGGCAGGTTTTCAATCCAGGCGGCATAATCAATGGCCTGCGCCACCACATCTCGGGGTGTTTTATGTTTCTTCAATTCGACAATGATGATTGAACCTGTGGCGTCAATGGCGAGCAAATCAATATACTTGCCAAAATCCGTATAGACCTGACGTCCGATTAACATCCAGCTGCTATTGAGAATTGATATATCGCGAGTGATCTTCTCTTCGAGCAGAGATTCGCTATCAAGCCTGACAGCTGCCAAAGGCTGAGGTTTATCACCGATTTTCCAGATGCCGTGTTGGACTGACATTAAAAAATCCGCCGCAATTTGTATTAATTTCTGACTGTTGCGAGACCGCGCCGACTCGACAAAAGAGCCACATCCTTGTTTCTGTTGATCTTTTGCAAGCGTTTAATCACTTTCTGCTGGGTCTCTGGAGTCCAGAAGATTTTTAATCGATCTCGAGTTCTTGTGATCGCTGTATAAAATATGCTATGGGAGATGTCGTCTTCGTTAGCATCAGTGATTACTACCTTCACAGAGTCATACTCCAATCCCTGAGCCTTATGTATCGATACTGCGTATGCAACCTGGAAAGGTACTGTTATATTGAAAGCATCATCATCGTCATCACTGTTTCTCAATTCATAAACACAAAAACGCACAGTCGATCCTTGCACCCACTCTAGCTCTGTGCCTATAACATCCAGCTCAGTCAAAGGTCGATCCAGATCGATGTCAAACTGGATATAGCCTACAAATCGCTCAATATGGACAATCCGTCCTTTGAGGTTGTTATATATAATCGGCCTGAATCGTTCAGCGTCAAAAAAGAGCACAGGATCTCCCACTTTATAAGTAGAATCCTCCCAAGTGATTGGCTCATTAGGATTGCTGCTCTGCAGGAATCGATTAATATTGTTAATACCATAAAGCCCGTCATAGTTTAGGCATAGAATAATTTCATCGTTTCCTTGGGGCTGAAAAATGCTGGCATCCAATACAGAGGAATAATTGTTTCTCGCCATCACCTCGGTCAAATCATCATCTATTGCGCGAACCTTACTCCAGAATTGCAACAAATAACTATTCTGCGTCCTAAACGGTGTCGTCAATTCAAAAATAGATGTACTTGGAATAAACGAGCGAACTACCTCGAACCAATTTCCAAATTGAATGGACTCAATTTGATAGACATCCCCAACAAGCACTATCAACTTTGCAGTGGTCTTTTCTATGACTTTTAAAAAGTCTGAGTTACTAACGGTACTGCATTCATCAATAACAAGAAGATCGTAATCTGGAAAGAATGCATTGTTGCTACGTATTTCGCCACTTACTGTACGAAAATCTGAGTTCTGCGCCATAACTTTACGCTTTAAATTGTCAATCGCTGGATTAGTATGAGCGAGAAACAACTTCTTTTTATCACTGAAATAGTGAGCAATGTGATCCACCATGGTGGACTTTCCAGTTCCAGCTGCCCCATAAATTAGAGCCACCCTTGATTCACTAAATAACTGCATTAATGCTTGGCTTTTTGCACTATCATCAATATAGCGAGCGGATTCACTCAACCAACGAGCTACAGATTTGCTATAACCAGCGACCCCAGTTGAAGAAAACTCGTTTAACTTATTCAGGATTCTGTAGGTATCTTCTTCATAACCATTGATAAAAACATGCCGCTTATCAAGAACAAGCTTGCGAATTTCCCTATGTTTTCTGTAAATCAAATCATTGTAGCGACCAATCAAATCCTTGAGATCATCGCCAAAGTCTACGAACTCCGTTATAGGGGAATATAAAACACCTCTGCTCTCGACATTAGTTCGCACTCGACGGGCAAGCAGCTCATGACGACGATCGCTCATATCGATACAATCAGTCAGATCCCAGAACCTTGGGTTATGTCCTGGAAGTGATGTACAAAGTGGCATTTGATCGAACGGTATACATCCATAGTGAAGGTTTAGGTTTGATAGCAGACCACAACCTTCTCGATAAAATTGCGATTTCAAAGTTTGGTTGTGCATCCTTAAAAGAAGATATCTGAGAACATTACCTCCTGCATGAAAGTTCCTAACTAGTCGGCGCACTTCGTCTATAACTGGGAATATTTGAGGTACAGCTGTTGAGTTAGTCGCCGCAACTTTCAACTGCTGATAGTGGTGATCAGTCATATCAAGCAAATCAACCAAATTTCGATGACCCTTCGTCAAAAAAGCCATCAAATAACGGTATTCATTAGATGAGGTAGGTCCAGTTATGGAAACACCCAAAATACGCGAAAAATTTTTAAGCTCGCAGGAACGAATCGAAACTTCCCAATCAAGAATTAGAGTAATAGGCATTGTTTGCCCTAACACTTCTATTTGATTCCGCCTGAGCGTCAGGTTAACTGCATATTTGTCTGACAACTCTAAGTCCGTAAATGCAATGACCCGGTCAAACTTACTTACTTTATTGACCGCTCGACAAAAGGTAACCTCATAATATATTCGTCCGCGGGTGAAAAACGGGCGAATTCTTTGAATGTAGTACCGATCTTTCTTGTCGCCAGCTTGACTGAAGCCACGCATAGCATCGATTCGAGAGGCTATTTTCTCATGGTACTCACGCAAAGAAGGGTCCAGGTCAACAGGAAAGGACTCTAGATTGGGAACTATATGAAGCGAACAGTACTGATGAACGCTGGCTCTAATTCGAAAAAGGTATTCGTAATACTTAAGCATCAGTCGCTCTGATGCATCTCCATCCAATGTATAATGCGACGCAATTTTCTGGATCAGATTATGAAACCGACTAATGAAATTTAGCTTTCCATTTGATTTTACGAACGCAAGACCAGGCTCAATTTGGTCATACTTAAATTCTTCATCTAATGATTTGGTGTAAAAAAGTACAACCACCCCTTCAACCAAATTCCTAATCTGTGAAAGCACGTTCTGAGATAGGAGTGCCCGGCTATCACATATCGATGTAATATTCTGGGAAATCGCGTTACTGGAGTTCTCTATTTGGTTTCGTACTGAAATCATTACCGATCTGCTCTTTTAGATTGCTGGAAAAGAAACATTGGCAAAACCATAAAAGTCGGATTCTTACCAAACATCCGCAGATTACAAATTGGAGAAATAGAAGCAATGCCACATGTTTGCGCACGCTCACCTAAACAATTAGCATTTACCCATGACTCGAAATCCAATTAAAACCCTCCAGCAAATGCTTTTTGACTAATTGATTCAAACAAGGGAATCTCGGCAGCCACTGCTCTCACGTTTTCAGATTGCAAAACAACCATCCTGATAGCATCGAATTTATTCTGCAGCCCTAAAGGTGGAACTCTAATTTTAAATTTTTTGCACTCCGGCACAGACAAATGTGTAACTGTGGAGCCCGCATGCATTTTTTCGATCTGCCTTTTCACTCCGCTTCCCATTAGCTCAAACATCAAGTACTCACTCGAAATTTGCTTTCTATCGGGCCGAAAGTGCATTGTTCGCTGGCCAAGAAATATTTTCTCATCTGTGGACACCACGGCCGCTTCACCTGCTGGCGCTTCACGGGTAAAAATTAGATCACCGATTTTAGGTTCCAGTCGGCGTATCCATTTCAAATAAGTATCTTGGCTCACATAACGAACATTATTAGTCTCAAGTGAATAGTTTCGAACATTAGTTGTTCGGATCATCTTATAGGGTGTTGGATAATCTACTGTAGGAGCTGTCCTATTCACACAGTCGACTATTTCCGTACAAAGTTCATCGATAGATCTGACATCCCACCCCTTCGGATTAGTAACCGGATCACCAAACATATCCAGGAACACAGCGCGGAGGAATTCGTCGGCGAGCTGGATGGCTTGCTGGCGTTTGCGGCGGATGGCATCGGCTTTGTCGAGGATGGCGGCGATGCGTTTTTGTTCGGGTAGGGGTGGGAGGGGGATTTCCAAATCTCGGATATTCCCAAGTGACACGAACTTCTGTGTTCCTCCCCTAGATTTATTCTCAAACTGACGTGTAGCTAATGGACTATTAAGAAAATGGTATATATATCTATTAAAAACTTCACTTTTTTCAAATTTGAACAGCGCTACATTTTTAATGGAAAACTCATGAGTTTTTTCCACTATCACCGGATTTCCTATTGTACCAATCATCGCGTAAAGAATATCACCATCATCCACCTTCGAGCGCTTTGATATTGCGTGATGGTCTTCCTCACTTATATAGCTACATGTCGAGAAATCTATCGAACCACTAATTAAGTTTTTAGAGGTTACCAAGGGTATTCCTTCCGCGACAGATTTTGGCGAATCATGCGTCCCGTCTCTAATATCGATGGAATCTTGGGCTTTGATCCAAGACCAGCCAGAAGGTAGGGACTCTGAACATCCAAGTTTGATCACAACATCCCCTCCAACTCGTCCAGATCCGCCATAATCTCTTTTTCCAGAGCTTGCAGTTTTTTCAGGATCACTTTCGGGTCTTCATACTGCTCTTCCTCATACACCACTTCTTTATAGCGGTTGATGGAAAGATCGTACTTGTTGTCGGCAATGAGGCTGGCGTCCACCACAAACGCTTTTTTGGTTTTATCGCCAAAGTGCTTTTCGATATCGTCGCTGCTGGCATTGGCCAATACCAGTTCACGGTATTGTTTCCATTTGGTGATGGCGTCGGGCAGGTCGTTGTTGCCATCGCCTTTTAATGGAGTGCGCTTGTCGTCCAGGCTGTAGCCATCGGCTTGCAGGTCGTAGAACCAAACGCGTTCGGTGCTGCCGCCTTTGGTGAACATGAGGATGGCGGTGCTGACTCCGGCATAGGGTTTGAATACACCGCTGGGCAGGCTGATGATGCCTTCCAGTTGGTTGTCTACCAACAGTTCCTTGCGCAGTTGCTGGTGGGCCTTGCTGGAGCCGAACAGCACACCGTCGGGCACGATCACGGCGGCACGGCCACCCAGTTTGAGGGCGCGCAGAATGTGGGCCACAAACAGCAGTTCGGTTTTTTTGGTTTTGACGATGCCTAGCACGTCGGGGTTGGTGTTGGCTTCATCCAGGCTGCCCTTGAAGGGGGGATTGGCCAGGATGACGTCGAAGTAATCCTGTTCCTGTTGCGGGTAGTGTTCCTTGACGGATTTGTTGAGGCTGTCCTGATAGAGGATGTTGGCGCCGTTAACGCCGTGCAGCATCATGTTCATGCTGCTGACCCGCAGCATGGTGGTGTCGAAGTCGAAGCCCCAGAACATCTGTTTGTTGATGTGGTCGCGGTAGGGTTCCAGCAGGTCGCCACTGTAGTGGGTGTTGCCGTCTTCATCCTGAAAGGTGCCCGCCTCGCTGGAGTGAACCCGGTTGAGGTATTCCATGGTGCGGGCCAGAAAGCCGGCGGTGCCACAGGCGGGATCGCCGATCACGTCGCTGGGCTGGGGGTCGATCAGTGCAATCATGGCGTCGATGATGTGCCGGGGTGTAAAAACAATGCCATCTTCAGTGTTCTGAAAAACTGTTACATAGAGATTTGGCGGGACCTGTAGGGCTGTAACACTTTTATCTTGATTGAGTGCTTAAAAGCTTAGAATTTCATTCTGACAGTTACCGAAGTGTTACATCAAGTGGCACCGCAGCAGTGTAGAACATCCATTAAGAGCAATAACTTAATATTTGACATTCGTTTGATTGTCACGCAATTTATTCAGAGCCTCGACATGCTCTTCAGCCAATTGGTCGTACATTGAATAGACTTGTTGAATATGGGCCAGTAAAGCAGGAACCTCGCTTTCTTGCTCCTGTTGAAGCTTCTGAGACTTTCTTTTAGCTGACGATAGTTTGTTTTTTAGCTTTTCTAGCTCTGCTCTATCCTTATCACGTTGCGACCGTTCAGATTGCTTTGTCTGCTCGT
This sequence comes from Ketobacter sp. MCCC 1A13808, assembly GCF_009746715.1. Lineage (NCBI taxonomy): Bacteria > Pseudomonadati > Pseudomonadota > Gammaproteobacteria > Pseudomonadales > Ketobacteraceae > Ketobacter > Ketobacter nezhaii. Next base: position 574,740 of record NZ_VRKW01000003.1, on the reverse strand, counting down.
CTTTAATTATGCACTTCAAATCTGGATAACGGTTATAAATAACGGAATGACTTAATCCCGCTCTGTCAGCAACTGACTTAATGTTTACCTTTTTACCTTCGCCAACCAGTTCAAATAAGGCTTCTATTAGGATTTTTCTGGTATCTTCACTCATGCTTGATTAATCCCTTTTGAAGGTTCTAGCTGTTTAATAACAACTCTTGCTGCCGCCAAGTTACTTTTCAAAACGGTACTAAATGAATCCAACTTTGCTCGAACACCATCGGGAGCAGATTCTATTTTCTTGATTTTATCTTCGCAGTTAATCTCAATTGTTTTCCAGTAAGTTAAGTGCCTAGCTGTAGCAATGTATCCGTCGCAGTAAATACAATGGCTAGGATCAGCTACATTCTTAACCTTACAATCCTTGGCTTTCGTACAATAGCCGTGCCCAACTCCACGTAGGTCACTTGAGTTTTTCGATATAAAGTCCACCAATTGATTCATATCTTTGAAATGTGGTTGAACAGTGTCGGTAGCCTGGCTACCCAACATTTCTTTAACACGAGCAGAGAACCGAGCGCCGCCATGTCCGGCGATACTTCCATCCAGTGAGGCCTCGACAATCTCACTAACAGTAAGATTGGTAATATGATCTGAAAACTCGTCTGCTATATTTAGCAGTTCTCCAATAGACTCATACCCACGCTGGGCATAGACCAGCGTCATATTTTGCCATAAATGCTTGTACTGATATCTGATATCATCCAGCTCACCTAATCGGTTAGCGATGATAAACCAGGCAAATGTGTGCCTGAACTGATGAGGGGTAAAGTTGAAGTAATCTCCTGGTTTATAACGTTGATGCCGGTCAGAATTGTTAGGAGCAACTGATTTGTAATTACACCCAAGGCGCTCAAGTTGCTCTATGTCAGATGGGCCAACAGGAATCTTGAAAAAATCACTGATGTTGAACGCAGCTGAATTTGGCCTCTTGTTCATTCGATAGAATCCGCAGCTGGCAAGTGAGTAATTTGCCACAAATAAGTACTTATGTTTTAGTCCTTGTTGCAATTCATTTAGATAATCATCTGATACTTCAGATGACAAGTGCTCAATAATTACTCTGGCTTTCTCATAAACAACATCATTTAAAGAAGATATTAGGTTTAAATACTTTGCAACAACTTCTCCGCAAACCCATTCCACATGCTGAGAGCCTTCTGTTGTTTTTGTTAGTTCTGATATCAACGAGTATTGAACATCACCGGACTCTGACACTCTACTTGTCAAGCAATCATTAGCCAGAGATAAGACCTCTCCATCTCGCATTCCGGTGAAGGCTAGAACCAAGGTATTTACTAAGCCTTTCACTCTGCTAATTTTTGATGCTACTGAAGAAGCACCTGATCTTAATAGGCTTCTGTATCGACCATTCACAATTCTGAATTGACCACTTTCAATTCTACATATCTCTTCTGATTGAAGACGAATCCATTCATTTCGATGTTCTTCAACTATATCTAACTCGGAAATAACTTTTGATATTAGTTGCTTTAATACTTTGCTAGGGATAACTGGATGTTTCTTCCTAATATCCTTCTGATATGACGCGACGACAGGTCCAATCTTATTTGAGATTAAATTGAATGATTTATCACCTAACAATCCATAGCAATTCAGCCATTTAATAGCAGTGTTAATTGATACGCACAACCTAGGCTTACTGGTAGCTTCAATATAATTAATAGCCTCAGAACAATAGTAAGATCTTGCCAGAATTTTTAGTCCATCAAACTCCATCCACGAGTGAATATTCTTAACGAAAAGAAATTTGGCAATAGATCTTAAACTCCTTACCCCATGTGTAATGGTGCTCCATTTCAGCGGGGGCATACCTTCACCAATCCCTGATGTGTATAGAGCCAACATCAGTATCTTGAATTCATATTCAAACTCGACGCTGAGTTCATTGAACGATATCCCAATCTTTTCTCCGATCGGCTTCCATGCGGAATCTGAAAGCCTAACCTCCCGTGAGTAACCGATACGATCAGAACCACTCCAGACAATTTCATCGCGTAAAGATAGCCAACGTTTTTCGCAATATGGCTTTATATTGTATTCCCCAGTGCCACTGAGGCACTCGGAAAGTACGAAGGAAATACTCATACAACACCTGCGATATCAGATATGGCATAGTTCCAGACTGGATGCAGCCCATTATTTTTAAACAATGTTCGCCCCAGACTAACCTGACTAGAGTTTGTGATTTTTAGTCTGGATATGATTTCATCAACTCTTTCAGATAAAGCGTGATGAGCCTGCTTTTGCAGGCTAACATCGGAGAAATGCGCGATAGCCCCCTGCATATCGCCTAGGACATAATCTTTGAAAGACAGTAATTGCCACACATGATCGGCATCGGCTACAACCCGATAGTGTCTACACCATATGCACGCCATAAAATCACCGCATCTGTCGATTTCATTAGAAGCTAATATCCTGTTTTGCTTTGCATAATAGTATGCTTCTTTTGAGCCTTTCTCTGCGTTACACCCTCCTACCGGGGTTAGTTGAGTGTCAGATTCATATTCAGTGACAATTACGATATTAGAGGATAACTCCTTTCCAACAAAATACTGCTCCATAATCTTGGTTGCATCGCTCAGTGTTGTTTTTGAAGATGCCTCACTGACTCGTTGGTAATTTTTTATAAAGGTCGGGTATGAATGCTTAAAGGTATCTTTGTATCTTCTAAAATCTTTTGAAAGTTGGCGATAGACTTCATTAGAACCAGTTTTTCTGAGTTTTACGGAGTTGTATTTTACCGAGCACCCAAGCCCCATCAGAATCGTAGCTATCCTGGCTACAATAACGTTGTAATCTATCGTTTTGAGTTGGCCTAGCTCTTCATGAATAAATAGAAATCTTGAATTATCATGTCCACCATACTTTCTCCTGGTAGCGCTTGTTAATATATCCCGTACCTTTAGTAAATCATGAATAGCTGATCGCGATGATTTATAGTCAAAGTTGAAGTGATCAGTTTGATAGCCTTTTCGTGGCTTTTGAATAAGTATTGTAACCGGGCGTGTGCTGGTCGGAACATCAACCTGCCTAATGTCCGAGCACTCAAGATTTGCTATTACTGATGTATTCCAGCACGTCTTTATTTGAATTCTGGCAAAGTACATTGACAGCCTGTCTTGTAACGGCCAGTCATGTTTTACAATCCCTTTCTCTATATGAAACGCCAGCTCCCGTACTTCATCTAAAGTATATGTGTCACTACTTTTCATCCTCAAGGCATGAACAGCATGTCTATTGCTAGTTATCCGATACGCATTGATATATTTTTGACGAGTTATGCCGCATAGCCATCTTATCGAGGAAATATAGCCTTCAGCTGTTCGCCTTGAAACAGACTTTGCGAGAACATCTGCCTGTATTTTCGACAAAACATCAAGCTGAATCTCGCCGTCATTAGCAGATAAAAAGCTCACTCCAAGCCCATTTACAGTGACTCGGTCACAGTACGCTGAAAATACTTTTATTAGTTTTGAGAAGCGGGCATGAAGGGTTTCAGCCCCATAGTTTTTCTGGCTAAGAAGTTCGGTCTCTTCTTGGTGAATGGATACAATATCCTCCCTAAGCTTTAAGCATATTTCGGATACAATGGATATATCTAGGGTTCTGACTTTCCCGCTTTTATCGTTTTCAAAACATAATATGTCTTGAAATAATATTCGCTGGTTAACCTTCATCCCTGAATAGTGCTCGTATAGATTTGCAACTGCCGTGGCTTCATGTTGCTTGTAGTGCCGGAAAATATCTCTTAGTGGCTGATATCCTTCCGACGACAAGGCATCCAGCCCAATTTCCACAAACTGGCTTTTGAAATTATGATCCTTTTGGGAAAACCTTAGAATTGTTCTTATAGAGCATGATAGCCGCCCTTTAAGCCCGCTCGAACCATGTCCAAATTCGCCTGAATAATAGGCGTTTTCAGCGAGCGACTTTATCTGCATCAATGCTGCTTTTGATGTGGCATGGAGTTCAGTGACATCCAGGCTTCGTCCGCCAATCAACAGTTTTTGTCTATAGAAAAGATCGGGATATGCAGCCTCAACAAAAGACCTTAGCTGTGATCTAACAGGTATTACCCTGTGTCTCTTAATACCTGCATCGATCAGATGTCCCTCATCGAGCGCAGATTCTAGAAGCACTACAATATCAGAGTTCTCATCAGATGCTAACGCTTTAATAATGCTTACAACTTGTTGTACGATCGCTACTTTAGTGGCTTCAGATAACGCTTCTGAGTCAACAAATTTCGTTATTGCATTTTTTACAGAATCTCCAAGAAGCTCGGATTTCAGGTAGATATCTAATAACCCAACAAAGGTACCATAAACCGCAACAGAAGTTGGTTTGCCTGTGTAGTTCTCTGGATGTGTAAATCTATACAGGAAGTCCAATGATCGGGTGAATGCAACGGCCTTTTGCTTTTCCAAATTGCTAAATGCAGCAATTTCTAAACGAAGCCAATATTTTTGATCACTGAGTGCTTCCACTCCATAATTTTGAAGGTAAACAAGCTGATCTGCACACGATTTAGGCCAGGATTTCATGCCTTGTATAAGTCCAGCGCGATAACCATTCACTGTAACCTTGTTGGCCGTAATTGAACCATTTTCAAGTTTGTGTTGAAGCTCCTTGAATTCCCGTTCTAGCACCGGGGATATATCACAAAGCCTTTGTCTAGGATTGGTCATCATCCCCCCTTAGCAAGTGCTGATAATCGTCAACCAGCCGCTCATCAATGCCGTCGAAGATGGTGTCTGACCACCCTCTCATTTCACTATCGAATGTTACTGCGCGTGCAAAGTTTAAATACTTCCGGGTCGTCGAGAAATTTGAGTGTCCAAGTAAAGCCATCAGCTTAAACTCTATAAATCCGGGCTCTAAGCCTTTGTCGAGCATGTACTTGGCAAGGTTGGTTGCATATGTTGACCGTAAGTCATGAAAGCTTCGCTCCAAAGCAATGCCAGCAAGCGACAACTCTTTGCGAGCAAAGATTACAGTATTACTAACTGACTTTTCAGATACTCCTATGCCTGAACGATTTATGAAAAGTGGCTTTACGTGATAAATGCCGTTATTCACCTCCCACTTCATAACTCTATGCATTCGTTCATCGCTATTCTTGTAGACCCACAATCGTTGCATCAATGTCCGAGGTATTAATATCTGTCGCTCCTTATTCCCCTTGCCAGTAATGGTCGCATGATATGAAGGCGTATTGCTTGTAGAAGGATCGACCACATGAACTTCCTGAAACTGAGCAATTTCGAATGCCCTCATGCCAGTGAAAAGGGCTAAATCTACCCATAAGCGTCTTGCTGGAGACTTCAGGTATTGGGTGTCATATAGAGCGCAAAGCTCATCATGGGCGTATGGAGACAATTGATCACTAGGTAGTGACTTCTGCCGATATTTTCTTGGTATCGTTAAGTCGGATGTTTGAACGGTCAATCCTGCTGAACGATAGTTCGTAGAAAATATTGAGTTAATGTCCGAGTCTTCATTTCTGCGCTTTATATGCAGCTGTTGATATTCGAAAGGCAGTTTTTCGATAGTGCCTCTGCGACGAGCCCATTCGTAAAACTGTCTAACGTGCGTCATATACAGATTGGCGCTATCGCGGCCTAGAGCGTTCACCTGGACCAAATCGATTAGAAACTTTCTAAAACGGTATACAGGGAGCCAATATTTGGCACGTTGTGTCGTTGCCTGGGCAATGACCTGACGCCAATCAACCCCCTCCGCAGCAAGCCAAGAAAGAAAAACACACAACGAGTTGGCTATTGAGTGCAGCGTCTTTACAGATACACCGCCCAATGAATTCGCTCTAGCGGCTCGTCTAGGAGCGCGATACAGCCCTTTGTAGCGGTGTTCCAGATATAAGTTCATTTCCAGTGCATCAAACTGGCGTTCATGCGACCAGATGAGAGGGAAATTATCTACCCACTGGTCTTTCCTGTATTCAATGACTCTTATCCCCTGATTGTCAGCCTTGCCCGAGAACACTGGTAAGGAACCGACATTGAATCGCACCCTATACACTTTTGAGAGCTTTTTTTGCATCATCACCAATGACGTTATCCGTATAACCAACAAAAAGCCCTTGAGCAACTTTATTTGCATCAAAGGCGATGAAACAACTTTATCTTGACATTTGGCTGGAATCAACAGATTATTTCTGCATCATTGGCTATGAATAGATAAAGACATGAAGCTCAAACAGGTCGCAACCATCAATGCAGGCTATCCATTTAGGGGGAAAATCCCTGATGTGGCAGGCTCTGCTGTGGTCGCGGTTCAGATGAAGGATGTTTCCCTAACTGAAGGGATTCGTTGGTCAAGCTGCCTGGAAACAGAGCTAACCGGCAAACGTGAACCCGACTACCTCGCCACCGGCGATATTTTAGTGGCCGCCCGAGGTAGTCATAACTACGCCGTACATGTGGATGAGTCACTGGCCTTGACCGGCAAACAGGCCATCGCTGCGCCGCACTTTTTTGTGATCAGCCTGAAGAAGAAAGACATTCTGCCTGAGTTTATGGTGTGGTTACTGAATCAGACACCGGCTCAGCGTTACTTTGAGCAGAATGCCGAAGGCACATTAACAAAGAGCATTCGTCGCAGTGCATTGGAAGATGTCCCCGTAGTTGTTCCGCCCCTGGCAAAGCAGCGAGCGATTATTGCTATGGCGAGTACCCTGGGCGAAGAGCAAAGGCTGATACAGAAGTTAGCAAACAACGGCGAGCGCATGATGGGTGCAATCGCCAACGACTTATACCAGACGCATGGCCACTAAACAGGCAGCATAACGAATTTAAGACTTGAACCGGGCCAGCCAATGATTTGGCCCCACTAAAAGGAAGCAATGGATGAACGACAAGATTAACCAAGAAAGCATCAACAAAGCGCTGTGGAACGCCTGCGATACCTTCCGTGGCACCATCAGCGCCGACACCTATAAAGACTTCATCCTGACCATGCTGTTCCTCAAGTACATCTCCGATGTATGGCAGGATCACTATGATGGCTACAAGGCCGAGTACGGCGACGAGCCGGAACTCATCGAAGAGATGATGAAAAACGAGCGCTTTGTGTTGCCCAACGCGGCTAGCTTCTACGCATTGTACGAACGCCGTCACGAACCCGGTAATGGTGAACGCATCGACCAAGCGTTACACGCCATTGAAGAAGCCAACGGTACCAAACTCAAAGACGCCGGTAAAAGCGTGTTCCAGGACATCAGCTTTAACACCGACAAACTGGGTGAAGAAAAGCAAAAGAACACCATTCTACGTCACCTGCTGGAAGACTTTGCTAAGCCCGAGCTGAACCTCAAGCCCAGCCGCGTAGGCACGCTGGATGTCATTGGAAATGCTTACGAATACATGATCAAACTCTTTGCCGCTAGCGGAGGCCAGAAGGCCGGTGAGTTTTACACCCCACCCGAAGTCAGTGATCTGATAGCCGAGCTATTAGACCCTCAACCCGGTGACAGCATTTGTGACCCGGCTTGTGGTTCTGGCTCGCTGCTGATGAAGTGTGGCCGCAAAGTTGTGGCCAACCACGGTAGCAAGCAATACGCCCTGTATGGGCAAGAGGCCATTGGCTCGACCTGGTCGCTGGCCAAGATGAACATGTTCCTGCACGGCGAAGACAACCACAAAATTGAATGGGGTGACACCATTCGTAACCCCAAGCTGTTAGATAAAAACGGCGATCTGATGCTGTTTGACATTGTGACTGCCAACCCACCGTTCAGCCTTGATAAATGGGGCCACGATGAAGCCGAGCACGACAAGTTCAGCCGCTTCCGCCGTGGCGTTCCGCCGAAAACCAAAGGCGACTATGCGTTTATCCTACACATGATTGAAACCTTGAAACCAAAAACAGGACGAATGGGCGTTGTGGTGCCACATGGCGTACTGTTCCGAGGTTCCAGTGAAGGCAAAATTCGCCAGCAACTAATTGACGAAAACCTACTCGATGCCGTCATTGGTCTGCCAGAGAAGTTGTTTTACGGCACTGGCATTCCAGCGGCAATCCTGCTCTTTAAGAAAAATAAGAGCGACGATAACGTCATGTTTATTGACGCCAGCCGCGACTTCAAAGCCGGTAAAAACCAGAACCTGCTGACTGAAGAGAATATCGCCAAGATTGTAGCCACCTACCACGCTGGCAACAACGTGGACAAATATGCTCATGTCGCAAGCCTCAATGAGATAAAAGAGAACGATTACAACCTGAACATCCCGCGCTATGTCGATACCTTTGAAGAAGAGGAAGAGATCGACCTGATGGCAGTGCGTGCTGAGCGTGAGAAATTGAAAGCGCAACTGACCGAGCTGGAAACTGAGATGGCTAAGTATCTGGAGGAGCTGGGATATGGTGCCTGAAGGTTGGTTGAAGACTAATTTCGGCGCGGTAACCGAAATTGCTAACGGACAAGTGGACCCTAAAGTGGAGCCATACTCGAATATGTTGCACATCGGTCCAGAAAATGTGGTTTCAGACTCTGGTCAAATTGTCGATGTTGTAACCTGTAAAGAATCTAGTCTCATCTCTGGAAAGTACGAGTTTGATGAGAACGCGATTGTATATTCGAAAATCCGCCCGAATTTGAACAAAGTTTGTCGGCCTGGATTTAAGGGGGTTTGTAGTGCAGACATGTACCCAATATGGGCAAAGAGTGAATTAGATATTGAATTCTTGCTTCACTACATGATCGGTCCCCAGTTTTATAAGGTTGCTGTCGCAATGTCTATGCGCACGGGAATGCCGAAAATTAATCGAAGTGATTTGAATACAGTACCGCTTCTTCTTCCTCCAGTTGATGAACAAAAGAAAATCGCCCAAATCCTATCTACTTGGGATCAGGCCATCACCACCACAGAACAACTACTCGCCAACAGCCAGCAGCAGAAAAAAGCCCTAATGCAACAACTGCTCACCGGCAAAAAACGCCTGCTGGATAAGAATGGGCTTAGGTTTATTGGGGAGTGGAAGGTATCTAAGCTTTCAAAGCTATTCGCACGTGTAACGACAAAAAACAATGGTCAAAGCACAAACGTAGTTACCATGTCTGGACAACATGGCTTGATTCGGCAGGAAGACTTTTTCAAAAAAACTGTTGCTTCAGAAATTCTTGATGGCTACTTCCTGCTAAAGCAAGGACAGTTCGCCTACAACAAAAGCTATTCAAACGGCTATCCAATGGGTGCAATCAAACGACTGAATCGCTACCCAGATGGCGTTGTAACAACGCTCTACATTTGCTTTGAACTATTAGATTCGGATCGCGCCAATAGCGATTTTTGGGAACACTACTTTGAATCAGGCCTTCTGAATAAGGGGTTGTCTCAAATTGCACACGAAGGTGGTCGCGCTCATGGTTTGCTCAACGTAAAGCCTTCGGATTTCTTTTCGTTGAAGGTGCCTACCCCCAGTTTTGCGGAACAACAGAAAATCGCCGCCGTACTTTCCACCGCCGATCAGGAAATCTCCGCCCTGCAACAAAAGCTCAATGCCTTAAAGCAAGAAAAGAAAGCGCTTATGCAGCAGTTGTTGACGGGCAAGCGAAGAGTTTTGGTGAGCTAAGGGGGATGCACGTGGAGCTAACAAAGGACGTTGCATATCAAGCGATTGCTGAGTTTTTTACAGACAAGCCGTTTGTATTATTTGGCACAGGAACTTCATGTGCACTTGATCTGAATTTTGGGATGCCAGCTCTTGAGCGCCACCTTCGAGCCGAGCTTGATCATGGAATGACCGAAGCACAAGCACAGCAGTGGCTACAAGTGGTCTCTGCTCTTGATGCCGGTAGTCATGATTTTGAATCTGCAATGGACTTCATCAAAGATGAAGCTCTGACCAATCGAATAGTCGAACTTACTGCCAGCTTTGTTGCGCACCACGATACTGCTTACGCTCACTCAATCATGTCTGGCTCATGCGATTGGCCCGCAGGCTCGCTATTGAGAAAGCTGGTTGAAGCTTTGCCGCAGGCTGATAAACAACTTCACGTCGCTACGCCAAATTACGATTTGCTGGCTGAATACGCCTTAGTTCGGCACAAGATCCCCTACATTACCGGGTTTCACGGTGGGTTTCTTCGTCGCTACGACTGGGATGGGGCAAAAAAGTCAGTTCAATCCATTCAGAAAGGTCTTGGTAAGACAAGGCCGCCATTAAGAATTGTTGAATGCAAGCATATCCGACTACACAAGCCGCACGGTTCGTTAAATACATTTGAATGGGAGGCCCAGCTTATTGAATGTAACAGCTGGATACTCAACAAACCTGACGGCGTTGTGCGGGCCATGATCACTCCTGGTACGGCCAAATATCAACGATTACACCAGGACAGAGCACAGTTAGCCGAGTACGACACAGCTGTCGGAAACCATACTAGCTTCCTATTTTTGGGGTTTGGCTTTAACGATTCCCAGCTTGTTAACAACGCATTTAGGCAAAAGCTTGAACAAGACCAATGCCGTGCTTTGGTGATTACTCGGGATTCGAACCCGAGAATTGAAGAGTGGCTAGGCAAGTGTCCGAACATGTGGCTCATCTGCAAACAGACTGACTCAGACAAAAGCAGGATCTACAACTCAAAATTTGAAAACTGGCTACATATTGATGACAAGGAATTATGGCGTTTTGACGCTTTTACCAACGAATTTTTAGGAGGGTAACATGGCACTTTTTACTTTCAATGATGACAGCTACACGCTTGGCAACATCCGTGAAGTTGACACCCGAAAAGTAACCATTCTGGTTAACAGTGATAAAGATCTACGTAAAGCCAGAGTTGGACAGCTTGTAACCGTGCAACTCAGCGGTGCAACTGAATGTTGGCTGATTGGCATGATTGATAAAGTCATCAAAGCGGTGGTCACTCAGCCACTTACACCGGAAATAGCTGAAGATGATGCTGACGAGATAGATGCTTTTGAAGATAGCGTAGTCAATACAGTTAAGATCACCTTGATGGGTGCAGCCCGCTGGGATGCAGTCGATCAAAAATATAAGTTTTCACGATCACTTGATCACGTCCCAGAAATCGACTCAACCTGTTACGTACTTAAAGACGCTCACCTAGAAGAATTTATGCGTGTGATTTCTGAGTGTGGCGATGGAGAACACTCACTGGAACTGGGCTCTTATAAGCTTAATGAAAACGCACACGCTTATGTCGATGGCAATAAGCTTTTCCAGCGGCATGCCGCTTTACTTGGCAGTACCGGCTCTGGTAAATCATGGACGGTTGCCTCTATTTTGGAAAGAAGCTCGCAGCTACCTTCTTCAAACCTAGTTGTATTCGACCTGCATGGTGAGTACAAGGAACTTTCTTATGCTAAACAGTTGAGAGTACCAGGGCCGGATGAGGTTGACGTAGATGATGACTCTCTGCTCTTCCTGCCGTATTGGTTGCTCAATTCGGAAGAGATTCAATCATTATTTGTTGATCGCAGCGAGTTCAGTGCGCATAACCAAGTGGTGGTTGTACAAGATGCCATAACAGAGCAAAAGAAAGCATTCTTACAAGCGAATGGTCGAACCGATTTATTGCAATCTTTTACTCTAGACAGTCCAATTCCATACTCCTTGGATGAGGTTATTGGAAAGCTTCAATATCTGAATGAAGAAAAGGTTCAGGGAGCGAAAGGCCTAAAAAACGGTCCTTTCAATGGTGAATTCTCTAGGCTGTTAGTTCGCATGGCCAGTCGCTTGAATGACCGACGTTATGGCTTCCTCTTCAATAGCCCGGATAAATACAACCAATACGATTCGTTGAGTATGATTGCTGAAAAACTGATGGGTTTTGGCAATCAAAAGCAAAGCATTAAAGTAATCGACTTCTCAGAGGTTCCTGCTGACATACTGCCAGTCATCATTGGCCTGGTTGCTCGTATTATCTATCAGGTTCAATTCTGGACTGATCCGAATAGCCGCAGACCAGTTGCTTTTGTCTGCGATGAGGCTCACCTATATCTACCAAGAAAAGAAGGCAACCCAGTTGAGCGCAGAGCGGTAGAAGCATTTGAGAAGATCGCTAAAGAAGGTCGAAAATATGGCGTTGCACTCATGATTGTGAGCCAACGGCCTTCAGATGTAAGTGCCACCATTCTAAGCCAGTGTAACAACATCATTTCATTGCGTTTAACAAACGCGGATGACCAAGCAACTGTTCGAAAATTACTACCAGAAAGCCTAGAAAGCCTCTTAGAAGCATTACCCATCATGGATGTTGGCGAAGCCATGGTTGTAGGAGACTCGGTACTGCTGCCGAGTAGAATAAAAATTGATCCTCCTACTGAAAAGCCATTGAGCGCAACAATAGATTTCTGGTCTCGTTGGCAAGAAGACGTTACCAATGCCGATTTTGCATTGGCCGTAGAAAACATGCGCCGACAAAACAGAACAAAACCATAACCCGAAGCTGCACCTCGGGTATCAGGGGTTGAAGAGAGATAACGAATGACACAATACACACCCAAATTTCAGGAAGAATACAGTGCCAAGTTACCGGCTCTGACGCTATTGACCAACCTAGGGTGGTCGTTCCTCCCTCCTGAACACGCGTTAGCCGCCCGAAGTGGCAAGGCCGATGAAGTAGTTTTACGCCAGGTGCTGCGCGGTGAGCTTCAAAAACGTACTTTTACCTTCGCCGGTAAGAGCTACCCGCTGTCTGAAAAGGCCATAGACAACCTTATTGCCGAGGTGTGCAGCCCCGCGCTTAATGAAGGCCTGTTAACTGCCAATGAGCGCCTGTACAACCACCTGCTGTATGGCATTTCGGTCACTGAGTTTGTGGATGGTAAAAAAGCCAGCCCGACGGTTGCGCTGATTGACTGGCAGAACCCGGCCAATAACAGCTTTGTATTTACCGAAGAATTTACCGTTACCCGCTCGGGGGGAGTGGAAAGTCGCAGACCCGATATTGTGTGCTTTGTAAACGGTATTCCTTTGGTGGTGATAGAAGCCAAACGCCCGGATGGCATTGCAAAAAAGGGCCCCACAATTGACGAAGGGATTTCGCAAAGTCTGCGTAACCAGCGCCATGATGAAATCCCGTTACTGTTCGCCTATAGCCAGATGCTGCTTTCCATAAACGGCAACGAAGGCCGTTATGGTACATGTGGCACGCCCGCTAAATTCTGGGCCGCCTGGCGTGAAGAAGATATCTCCGATGCCGAGATGTACGCTATCAAAAACAGAAAGCTCAAAGACGAACAGCAGGCTAGTCTGTTCAGCCACCGACCGGCAAAAGACCTGGATTGGTATCAGAGCCTGACTGCTGCGGGCGAGCTGGCTGTTACAGGCCAGGATCAATTACTGATCAGCCTGTTAAGCCCTGCTCGGCTGCTGGAGATGACCCGTTACTTCACCTTGTTCGATAAAAAGGCAGGCAAGATTGTCGCCCGTTATCAGCAGGTGTTTGGCATTAAACGGCTAATTGAACGCATCAATACCCGCAGCAGCACCGGTGGCCGTGAAGGTGGTGTGATTTGGCACACCACGGGTTCTGGTAAGTCATTTACTATGGTGTTTTTAAGTAAGGCGCTGATCCTCCACGAAAGCCTAAAACAATGCCGTATCGTGGTGGTCACCGACCGGGTAGACCTGGAAACACAGCTCAGTAAAACCTTTGCCTCCGGCGGCGAGCTGGCCGGTAAAAAAGACAAAGAAGCGGCAATGGCCACTTCCGGTAAGCGACTGGCTGAGCAGATTGGTAAAGGCACGGAGCGGATTATTTTCTCACTGATCCAGAAGTTTAATATCGCTACCAAAATGCCTGAGTGTATCAACACCAGCTCTGACATCATTGTGCTGATTGACGAAGGCCACCGCAGCCAGGGTGGAGAAAACCATATCCGTATGAAGCAGGCGCTGCCCAATGCAGCCTTTGTCGCTTTCACGGGAACGCCGCTGTTAAAAGACGACAAGACTACCAATAAGTTTGGCCCCATTGTGCACGCTTACACCATGCAACGCGCCGTGGAAGACCAGACGGTTACGCCGCTGCTGTATGAAGAGCGTATCCCCGACTTAGATGTGAATGAACGGGCTATCGATAGTTGGTTTGAGCGTATTACTGAGGGGCTTTCGGACGACCAGAGAGCTGACCTGAAGCGCAAGTTTGCCAAGAAAGGCCAGGTATACGGTGCGGATGATCGTATTCGCTTGATTGCCTTGGATGTCGCCAACCACTTCGTTAAAAACATCGACGAGGGTTTAAAAGGCCAGCTAGCCTGCGACAGCAAAGCCTCTGCTATCAAGTACAAAAAGTACCTGGACGAAGCAGGCTTACTTGAATCTGCCGTAGTAATGAGCCCACCTGATAGCCGCGAAGGTAACACAGCTGTCGATGAAACCACCACTCCGGAAGTTACCCAGTGGTGGAAAGACAATGTTGGCAACCAGGATGAACAGGCTTACACCAAACACCTGATTGAGCGTTTTGACCAAGACGATTCACTGAAGATACTGATCGTCGTCGATAAGCTGCTCACCGGCTTTGATGAGCCGAAGAACGCTGTACTGTACATCGACAAGCCACTGAAAGAGCACAGCCTGATCCAAGCGATTGCACGGGTAAACCGTCTACACCCGAAGAAGAAATTTGGTTTACTTATCGACTATCGCGGCATTCTGTCGGAACTGGATACCACCATTCAGAAATATCAGGATTTGGCCTCCCGCACTCAGGGCGGTTACGACATCAATGATATTGCTGGCCTCTACAACCAGATGAGTACCGAGTACAAGCGCCTGCCACAGCTTTATAAGCAGCTATGGGCCATATTCGATGGCGTGAAAAACAAGAACGACATCGAACAATTGCGTCAGGTGCTGGTACCAAAGATTGATGAGCGTGAAGGCGAGCTGGTTGACGTGCACCTTAAAGTGCGTGAGGACTTCTACGAAGCCCTGACGGCCTTCGCCAGCTGCTTGAAGGTAGCGTTGCAATCAGCCACCTTCTTTGAAGACAAGAGCTTTAGCGACCAGGATCGTCGCCACTACAAAGAAACGGTGAAGCAATTCTCCAGCCTGCGTCAACTGGTTCAGCAAGATACGGGCGAAAGGATTGATTACGACGAATACGCCGAACAAGTAAAAAAGCTGCTGGATAAGCATGTGGTGGGTATTGAGGTTAAAGAACCCGGTGGTGTGTATGAAGTGGGCAAGATGGGGCAAAAGGGACAGCCAGAAGACTGGAGCGAAGATAAAACCCGCAACGAAACCGACATTATCAAAACCCGTGTGACACGCATGATTGAACAAGAGCTACGGGATGACCCTTACGCTCAGGAAGCGTTCTCCAAGCTGTTGCGCCAGGCCATTGAAGAGGCCGAAAAGCTATTCGACCACCCATTGAAGCAGTACATGCTGTTCCGTGAATTTGAAGAGCAAGTACAAGACAGACGCTTGAACGACATACCCGATGCGTTTGCCGGTAATCGTCATGCTCAGGCTTACTTTGGTGTATTCAAAAAGGTGCTGCCGGAAGCCTTAGCTTTGCTGGATCAGCAGGTCCAGGATAAGTGGGTCAAAGTAGCCTTTGAAATTGACCAGGCGGTAGAAACCTCTGTCGCGGAGAACTCCATCAACCCGCAAAACATTGAAGCCGACATTCGTAAGAAGCTACTACCGCGTATGTTCCAGGAATGCAAAGGCATTGGTGGCGGTATGGATCAGGCCAAGAAGATTGTTGAGATGATTGTTCAGATCACTCGTGTCGGCTTGAGCGAGAGTTGATATGAAAATTTATTTTTCTGATTTTTTCGAAGTGCCGCCCAAAGAGCTTGAGGCATATGGCGCATTTGACCCTTCTTTAATCAATGATCTTCCTCTTTTCATTGACCCCTTCCTCTTATTCAATAGCGACAAACCGGATTATCAGAAACTACACGATGACATTATCCAATATGTTGCATTTCTGCGTGACCGTTCTGAAAAGGAAGGAATCAGCAAAGGGTTAATAAAAGCATGGTTCTTATTCCCGGAAGTGAAACAAACATGGTTTGGTTACAGCAAAATTGGCAATGGTGGTAGCGGCCTTGGCCAGAAGTTCGCAAAGTCTCTTAACGAAAACCTAAATACAGTATTTACGAATTTTGGCACTGAGGAGATTACCAACGGCAGTCACCTTGAAAAGCTTTGCTTAATCAAAGATGGTGTTGGAAGAGATAACATAAGTGACTTCACAACCAATCTTATCAAAAAGTTTTTACTTGATTACACTCAAGCGTTCGCTCAGGAGCATATTGATACTCGTTTTTTATCCAATCATTTAGTTGAAAAAGTCGAGTTTAACTACAAGACAAGATCATGGATGGCGAAAACCTATACGCTACCAACATTTCAACATGATTATGTACTTTTGACTCCGAAAGACATCCTCACGAAAGATGAAAACTGGATTAACAAGTCCGATATGATTGGTGATTTTAGAGGTGTACTCGAAAGTATTCCCAATGACCAACTAAGAGCACAGTTGAATGATTATCTTGCCAGGATGCTTCCTGAAGATCCTAATAAAAAAGAGTTTGATAAAGCCGTCATAAGCACGATCATAAAATTCCCTCAATATATTGATTATTTCATAAAACTTAAAGAAGAGAATGGTGATCAGGCCGTTAAGCTTAGCGAACTGAAAGTGAATGAGACAGAATATCTGTTCATTCAGAAAGTTAAAGAGCTTGTAAGCAGTCTAGAGCAAGATACGTCATTTTATGATCAACCATCAACATCAAACTCCTTAGACGAAGCATATCAGAGGGTACTCTTTCTAAAGCAGATGATAGAGAACAATGATGGCTACAGGTTTTTCTATGTAAAAGGAAACCCAATAAAACGAGAGCAAGACCTTCAGCTCCTATTCAAGCTAACATGGTTTGCCAGTAAATATGATGTAAACGCAGAAGTTAATAATGGCCGGGGGCCTGTTGATTTCAAAATATCAAACGGGAGCAAAGATAAATCTCTGGTCGAGTTTAAGTTGGCATCAAACAAAAAGCTTAAACAAAACCTGAAACACCAAGTTGAGATTTATGAGGCTGCAAACTGCACTCACCAGTCAATTAAAGTTATTCTCTTTTTCAGCGATTCCGAACTCGAAACCATCAACAAGATTATGAGGGAATTAAAGCTAAAAGAAGACAAAGGCTTAGTACTAATCGACGCACGCCCGAATAAAGTATCCGCTTCAAATGTCAGAGATATGTTTGAAGATGACTGATTCTAAACTCTTTGAATTCCGCTACGGTGAGCATCTTATCTCGTTCATGCGAGTAACGAGAAAATCCGACTCACATAGAATACTGATCAAAGTTCATCCAGATTGCAGGGTAATCGTATCGAGCCCTGTAGATGCTAACAACGAAGAGGTTCTTTCTGCCGTTAAAAAGCGTGGCCGTTGGATATATGAACAACTCAGAGACTTCCGCAAACAGCTTGAGTTTAGCACCCCGCGTCAGTACATCAGTGGCGAAAGCCATTACTACCTCGGTAAACAGTACCTGCTTAAAGTGATTGAGGCTCCTGAGCAGGCTCAAGGCGTGAAACTGCTACGCGGTAAGCTGGAAGTTTCGGTACGAACTAAGAGTACTGAAAAAGTTAAAGAGCTGCTAACTGAGTGGTACAAGGTACGAGCAAAGGAAATCTTCGCCAAGCGCCTCGAAGCCATGCTGGAGCAAACCCTATGGGTAGATGAACGGCCACCGCTGCGCATACTGACTATGCAAACCCAATGGGGCAGCTGTTCACCCAATGGTCGAATCACTCTGAATCCGCACTTGGTAAAAGCACCTCGCGAATGCATCGACTATGTGATTTTGCATGAGCTTTGCCACATCGCCGAACATAACCATAGCGAGCGCTTCTACCGGTTAATGGGCCAAGTAATGCCGAACTGGGATCGCATTAAACATAGGCTGGATAGCCTAGCAAACCATACAATTTCAATCGAGAGCAATATTAAATGAAGAGCTTGTTATCTGAAATCAAGCAATTTTTCACCGTTAAATTGCTTATATCCATCGTTACCATTGGTGGAATATTGCCGTTAGTCCAGGCGCTATATTGGACATTTGAAGCCTCATATTTTGGATATTTCGGCGTCAGCCCTGAAATATTTAGTCGACCTATATTTTCCAGTGGTTTTATTAGCGTATGGCTTTTTGTTTCTTCGGCGTATCCTGCATTTTTAACATGGTCTGGACTTATGGGAATACTTTTTGTGTTCTTGACAGTTTTCAACTTTGAACCCCCTGAATTCGCGAAAACCAAAAGCTCAGACGGGGATCAGCCACAAACCAGAGAAAAAACGAGCGAACAAAACTCAAAAACAAAAAAACTCTCGAAACATACTCTCCAACTTATGTACAACCTCGTAGATGCGATCTCGAAGTCATTAAACTTACCACTTGTTTTTTGGGCGGGCGGCTTCTTGGTTCTTATGATTTCTCTTCTATTGTTTGTTGGTGCGGATAACGCTGGAAGAAAACTAGCTAAAGAACAGATAGATAACTATTCTAAAGAAAATTTTGAGTGCTTAGACGGCATTAATAATAACAATATTGGTTGCTTTTCAATAAGTGGGATTAAAGGCGATGATCATTTAGTTATTACCAACAATAAGACTCACTTAATTTACCTGAGCAGGAATAAAACCCCGGGAACTGATCAAGCATCTAAGACTAAATCAGCAGAGATCGAGCTTCACATCATTGAGAAAACGGATGCCCAAACCTTTCATATTTCAAGGAAATACAAGCAAAAGTTATAATAAATCCAACTACTTCTAAATTACTTATGCCAATGTTCCTGTAGGAAATTTGACACTTTATCGGACAAATTATACCAACAAGCTTCATTGTTTTTTGCATCGACAACAAATAATGAGTCGTTGGAATCCATCTTACCCCAAACTCTTTCAGCGGCTTTAGAGGCAGACAACGTCGAGTCCACAAACCAAAAAGATTTGTGAACTTTAGCCCAACTACCAAGCGACTTTATTTCCTCTATCACTGAATCATAGTTTTGGCCTGGAGCATATAAATCGTATGAAATAAGCAACGTGTTCGCCATAATATGATTCCTATTTTAAGATGTGTGGCAGGCGTTCGAGCAGTAGTAGCACCCATTTGACTTTGGGTACGTTTTCTTTGCCTCTGCTACTGCCTCATAACAAGTGTTGAATTTCCCCAGGTATAAAGCATTGTTATATGCAGGAAAATAACTACAACCTGTCGTATGAACTTCATGATCACCATTAAGCTGAGCATTTTTGTTTACGTAGTAATCTTTCATAATTGTTTCCTCGAATAGTTTAATTTGATATTACCGCCGCAATTCCAACAGAAGTGATACCAATAGCTAAAGCTGCGTATGGAATAGGACTTTTTTCAGATGGGGTTAGTGCGCAAGCCAATGCCACAGACGCAAATACAGCCTTAATTGCCGGGTTTGGAGCAATCAAGACCATCGCTGATGCGCCGCAAGCAATCAGATACTTCTGGACTTGTGTCGACTCAACATCTAAGCCATTGCACATGCGAACAAAGTGTTCGCAGTTACTTTGAAAGAGATCGTAAGCAGCCCCGACAAACCGGAGGGCACGGTCATACGCAAATGTATCTTTTCCAATAATGCTTGGACTCGGAAAAATTCTGCGGCCGCACGAAAACTCATTTTCAGTTTCTATAACTACCTTTTTATGCGCTTTTGAACAGTGGATAACATTTCCTCTGCCATCTGCAATACCGTAATGCCAATAGCTAATCCCCCGGTCTAGCATTCGAACCATGACCGTTGCTCCAACATCAAAAATGGTTAAGTTAGTCATGTTGATTACCTCCCCACCCGTTCCCAAGTCCTGCCCGGTTTTTGAGTAGGGGGTAGCGGCTTGTCACCTGGCTCAATTGTGACTTGGCGAGGCTTCGGTACAGAACCTCCCCGTGGACCTCTTTCTTGGTACTCACCAGGGCGTGGTGGGTTTTCTCCAGGTTTATACGTTTTAGTCATGATTTGTCTCCTTCAGGCAAGGTTCAATTTATTTATTGAACAATATAGAGCAAGACAACGTTCAAATCAATAATTGAACGTTAAATTTTTCTGGTTTACCTAACGGATGGGATAATAGAAGTATTCAAGCCCAGGCCCAGCTGTGGAATCCTGCGCTCTCAGAACAAACCCTTGCTCCAGAAGCTGCTTTAATTTGGTACTAGCATTTGTTAACTGAAGACTAAGTGCTTTAGCTAATTCAACAGCCGTTGCATGGCCATGTGATTGGATATAGTCCAAGATTGGCTGGTTTGTTTTAGATGGCGCATTTTCCCTATTAGGGCCGATAATCTGATAGCTATTGTCAATTTTAATAAAAACTGGCTGCTCAAGCTTAACTGCCGGAGAGAACAAATTATCTAGGTAGTCTGGATTTTCGATATCGGTAAGGCAAAACCCCTTACCAGGGCGATAGTTTTTTATCGTTTTGACAATTGCTTCACGACTAAAAGACGCATCAATATTTTCTATGCCCTCCATTGATAGATAAATGATATGGACACTGGTCAGTTTGTCTATTTCTTTAACCAAACGGCTACGAACCTCCACGCCATCATCGCTTCCCCATAAGGTGGGAGATGATATTGGAAGATAATCTTTTAGTGCTAGAGTACGTGAGGATAGGGCGTTCATAAAAAATATTGAAGCAGTTTGTCCTCACTAAGTCAAGTGATCAAGAGGAATCTGAAATGTTATATAGGTTCCATTCATGTGAATTAGGTTGTGAGGAAGCGGTTGCGTATCAATAACATAGTATTTACCGCAAGGCTTTAGCAAAGTCAGTGTATTGTTAGTTCTAATGCTAATAGTGGACTTGAACTTCATGGCTTGTGTTGCGCAGGAGACCAAACCGCTACCACCATCGTTGTCCCCCTTTGATGAAATTCCCTCTAGAAACATGTTTAGTATCAGTTCCTCATCGGGCATTTTTTGATACTCGGGGTGCTCCGAATAATGAATTGGGAGTGCTGGCCTAATAGTATCCAAAATTCCAACGCCGCTATCACAAACGCTAACATGAACAATAGGATTATTGTCTGGGGAGTACCTCTGACAAACAGCATAGGCTGGTAATGTCGATCTGCTGTGGAGACAAACATTGGACGTTAATTCTGAGAATAGTGTTTCTATAGCTGTTTTTAATCGCCTTTTAAGCTCTGGACTTAGGTCAGCCTCATTCACAACCCCTTCCGCTAGTCGGTCAGGAAGTGACGTGTCTTGACTATCCAAACTCAATTTTTCTATTTCCACAACCGAAACATTCTTTCTTTGATGTTGCGTTTCGCGGCTTCCCTTTCGAAGGACAGGCATAACGGAGACAGTCTGATCAAGCTGTTTGAAGAAATTGATCCTCTTTAAATAATTCATTGTTCCTGACCAACCCGCTTCGAACTCAATCGTTACGCTACAAGATAGGGCCAATAGCTGGTTAACAAACGATAAAAGCTGGACTGCCGCAGAAACCATAATGCTGCAGCCAGACGGAACAAAGATATGAATATTCGAGTGATTGGAAATCGGTGAACTAAACACTGTGGACAACGTTTTTTCTAACGTTAAATGGTCAATCCAAAATGCAGGCAACTCAACTCGTAAGGAGCCGGCGGCACATAATCGCTCTATAACTTCGAGCAGTGCCCGCTGGCGCCTTTTCTGGCTCCGGTGCCCAAGTTCCTTTTTGACGCCCTGGAGAACAGATCTATTGCTTTGGTTTTCTTCGACCAGTGCCTCCAATTGATCAATGGAGTACGATGAATACGCCCTCAAGCCGACATCCTATATCAATATCCAATTTCTGAAACATAAAATAAGGGAAAGCCCTAACAACTACTCAATTTAAATCGCTTGTTGTAAAACTAACATTCTAGCAGCTCACTTGCGTCGATGTTTAACGCCTCAGCAATCTGATAAATTTTAGTCAATGTAATGTTTTTTTCGCCGCGCTCAATATGCCCCATATAGCTTCTATCCACGCCAGCAATGTCAGCAAGGGCTTCTTGTGATAGCCCTTTTGATTTTCTGATTTCTCTTACTTTCTGGCCGAAAGCGACCAAACGAGCATCTTTCATGAAAGCCCTGCCCAAAAGACAGGACTATCACTTTTTGATGCCTATTGATCCACGGACTATAATACCCATTTTCAATAGAGGACAACAATGTGAACAATAGGCTGTGGCAGGCGAAATCACTATTATACACTTTGCCTTTAGAGAAACTCATAGAACTGTCTCAGGGGAAGCTGGCAATAGTCTGGAATGGGAATGCTTTTCAAATGGACGTAGCCGATCATGGGCCGCTTCAAGTGCTCTTCTCAGGGGATGAAAACTGGCTGGATACCCACGTTCCCGACGACGAGCGAGAAACTGAGTCAATACGTGATTATCTCATTTCCTATATAAATGAGATGTTTAAATACATTACCGAAGATTGGGAGTGGTAACAGTGACGTAGATTCTAGGTTACTTATCTAGGTTATAAATTTTGCGAATTTCTGAAAAAGCTAATTTACCTTCGATCACTTTGCCTTGTTCGAGATCTTTGACCCCTTCGGCAACTGCTTGTTTTAAAAAACTTTCTTTGTGCTTATCTAGGTCTTGGATAGTTTTATTTTCCATGGCAATTACTCAATCAGCATAGTTAGATTCGTCAGTATATTCGGTTAAAGGGCTCCATGACAGGAGCTTTACGCCAATTTAGCTAGAGCATTCTTTAATAAAAAACAGAAGTAACAGAATGCTCAAATTGGCCAAGATGGCATTTGTCGTAACATGTTGCAGATGACCTTATGCGGAACTGGCCGTTGATGCCCGCGGTGGTGAGCTTGCTGAGCAGGTATTCGTAAATGTCGCCTTTGACGTCACTCTGGTTAAGGGGCAGTTCGTCTACCATTTCCACGGCGGAGACCAGCACGGATTCGTTTTTGATTTCCAGATCGGCATCCTGCATGTATTCGCCGATGTGGCCGAGGGCTTCGATGGCACTGCCCTCGCCACCCAGGCCATCTTTGGCATCGGATTGCTGGCCCAGTCTGGCGAAGTAGGGGAATACGTTCTGCTTGAGGTGTTTGTGCAGTTCCTTGCCGCTCAGGTTTTTGAAGTTCTTCCAGCGCAGGAGCTGGCCATCCGGGGTATTGGGGAACAGGCGGTCAAAGTCTTTACCGGTGCGGGCGGCCTTGCGTTCGGCCACGTCTTCCTGCATGTCGAGCATGCGGGCGAACATGAGGTAGCTGATCTGTTCGATCACTGTTAAGGGGTTGGTGATACCACCGGTCCAGAATTTTTCCCAAAGTTTGTCGATGTTGTTACGGATTTGGCCTGTTAGCATGAGTTTCTCGTTTGGTTTTTCTTAAATTTGTTTGATGTGGAAATCTTTCATTTTTTGGTTCGTACGCGTTCTAGGGGTTTGCCGGCTTGCCGGGACCGGGTTCTTAATACCATCAGGTTATTTTTTAAGTCTGATGGATACGCCTCTAATGCCGCCTTCAGGAGCTGCTTTAGCGGCTCCATAAAGGCATAGCGGGGATTGAGTTCATAGTTTCGCACCGAGCCGATCAGATGGCTGACAATGACGCCATCGGATTCCAGGCGAGCCAGTTGCTTTTGTATGGGGTTGGTCGGCACGCCATAAAATTCGGCGATGCTTTTGCCATAACCGTCTCCCCTGGCCATCAGATACATCAATACTTTTTCCTGAGTTTCCGCCCTAAGCAGGCCTTTTAGTACAAACATGCGCACCTCACTGCCAAACCATTCAATGGTATTCGTATACCAATTATTGGTAAACCTATACCAACTATTGGTATAGAGCAAGAGAGAAAGCAGCACCCACTAGGCATCCGGCGTTTCCTGACGTAGGTAGGGTTTCAGCACGGCAATCAGTTCGCCCACATCATCGGGAGTAAAGACGCCATCAATGCCTTCGTGGGAAATGCTGTCGAACGGCGGTTCGTATAATTTTTCCACTACGATGGAGCCGTGCTGGGCGATGTAGTTTTTCAGCAGGTTCATAAAGCGCACCTGTTGCGCCGTTAACGTCGGGTGGGCATGCAGAAAATCTTTAAAATGGTCTTCGATGGCCTGGGGGTCCAGCCCGATGATTTCACGGACCGTCAGGTGGAGCTGGTCGGCGGTGCGGCCATAGAATTCGTTCAATAGATCCAGACTGACACCGGGGTGACTGGTGAGGATGGTGGACGTTAATGTTTTCAGTTCCAGCTCAGCCAGGGGCTCCCCTTTGCGAATTTTCTGCAAGGTGGGATTCGTCGGCGATGATCAGGTCAAAATAGCCGACATCCAGCTGCGCAAAGCGGTTCATCATGCCGGGATAGGTAGCGATGTATATCCGCGCGGTTTGGTCGATTTTATTGGTTTCACCGATGACACAGCGGGGCTCGGAAGGCAGATTCTGCTTGAAGGCTTCGTCGGCCTGGACCCGCAGCTCTTTACGATCGCATAGGAACAAAACGCGCTTGGCCCAGCCGGTGCGAAGCAGCAACTCCGCCAGGGCGATGGCCACCCGGGTTTTGCCGGTACCGGTGGCTTGGATAATAAGGGCTTTACGGCGCTGGCTTTGAAAATGGGCCGCCACGGATTTGATGGCTTCAATCTGATAAGGGCGATCAGCAATGCTGAGTTCCGGGTTGAATCTTTCCAGCTCTGCGGCTCGGTAGTGCCGTTGGTAGATCAGATAATCCAGGCTGTCTTTGCTGTAGAAACCATACACCGGGCGGTAGGTGTTGTACTGGTGGTCATCCCAGATAAAGGTTTCGTAGCCGTTGGAATAGAAGATCACCGGGCGCTGGAAGCCCATGAACTCAAAGGCATCCGCATAGCGGCGCGCCTGCTCACGGCCTGCCTGAAGATTGGTGTTACCGGACCTTTTGGCTTCGATCACGGCTAAGGGATGGCCGTTGTCGCCCCACAGCACATAATCGACTTTGCCTTTGCCGGTGGTATTACTGTTGGTATCAGGGGGGAACTGCACTTCCACTTCCCGCCCTACCTGATCGGGGTTTTTAATATCCCATCCCGCTTGCAACAACATGGCGTCGATCAGCATGTCTCGGGTTTTGGCTTCGTTCCATTGCAGGCTGTCGGCCACCTGCTGGCTTTGCTGCTGGCGCTTTTGCTGGTCTGGCTTGGCGGGTGGATCGATCTTATCGCTGTTTTTGGTGCGTTCGCGATCCAGTTGCTCCATTACCCGTTGTAATTCGTCCTGCTGTTTTTGCAGCTCTTTTTCGTAGCTGGAGACAGACTTTTGCAACTGGTTCAGTGTTGCTGTGGGGTCTTTGATATCCTCAAAGGCAGGAATCTGGTCTTTCTTTTTACAGTAGTACTTGATGGCCATGTACATGGCGAGTTGGTGAGCCGTGCCCAGCGCCATTTGGGCGTTACGCAAATCGCCTTCGGCGCCATGGGCCGTATCGTTACCTTGAATACGCAGAAAGTTAATCTGATGAATCAGTGGACGGGATACGCAATCTTCGAATACCGGGCTTTTGATCAGCTCATAGAAGCTGGATTGCGGCAGGCGCGGCAGCAGCTCTTCCTTGTAGATGGCTTTAGTGACTTCTTCGGCGAAGCTGCGCAAGCGGGTCAGGGCGCTGCCCGGATCGATGTGCAGTACGGCTTCAGCCAAGCCGCCCAGGTTAGCCAGCAGTTCGTTTTCTGGTCGTAGAAATTCGAAGTTCACTGATGTCATAAAAATAATTCTGTCCATGACCGGCTTATAGCGAAGGCCGTGCCAATGTTTGTTTTATCGTCAGGAAATGCCGTACTTTTCCATCCAATTGTTCAGGGTCTGGTAGTTTTTAAGGCCCAGCAGCTGGGCTGCACGGGTTTTATTTTGACCGCTACAGTCCAATGCCCGGCGAATATAGTCGCCCGCAAATTGACCTATTAACTGTTGTATATCAATACCTTGTGAAACATCCCTTTGCGTGATACCCGATTCCTTTTCGGGCATTTGGAACAGCGACTGACGAAGATCCTCAGCCGAGATGGTGTCACCCTGACACCAGAGAGCCGACCTCAACAGAGTAGACTGCAGCTCCCTCACATTACCCCGCCAAGGGTGCTTCAGGATAATATTTTTTGCGTCGGGAGAAATTTTTTTATGCTTTAGAGCCGCATCCTGGTCTCCCAAGCCCGCTAACAGCGTATCCGCTAGTAAGGATAGATCACCCTCACGCTCGCGCAACGGGGGCAGGTGCAATACACCAACGGCAACGCGGTAGAAAAGATCTTCACGGAAAGCCCCGCTGGAGACCGCTTCCATCAGGTTACGGTGGGTGGCGGTTATTAAGCGAACGTCTACCGACTCCTCTTTGGTGCCGCCTACCGGCGTGCAGATTCCTTCCTGCAACACCCGCAGCAGGCGTACCTGCACAACCGGCTCCAGCTCGCCAAACTCATCCAGAAACAGGGTACCCCCTTGAGCCTGCTGGAATACGCCGGGCTTGTCTGAGATCGCCCCGGTAAATGCACCTTTCTTATGACCGAACAGAACCGAATCCACCAACTCGGATGGTATAGCCCCACAGTTGAGCGCAATAAAAGGATTGCTGGCCCGGCTACTGGCGTTATGGATGGCGCGGGCAAACAGCTCTTTGCCGGTGCCCGTTTCCCCATAGATCAACACCGGGACTTCGCGCTGAGCCAAGATCTGCGCCTGCGCTTTAAGCGTCTGCATACGTGGGTTGCGGGTAACGATGTTATCGAACGCCGCGTTGATTGGGGCATTGGCCTCCGCCAGCTGACTGATTTTTGTGGCGCTTAGCCCGCTGGCGGCAGGGACGTATTCAACCGATAATTCAAATGGAATTTCGATCTTTTGCACACCTTGCTCCAGGGAGGACTGGTAAAACTGGCAGGGATAACGGGTTTTACCCAGCAAAATCCAGACAGCCTGCATCGCCGGTGTGCCTGGACTTAACAAAATAGAAAGCTCTGGTCCGCTTGATGTAATCCTTGCAAGGTGACTATCAGCTTGTTGGTAAATCTCACCCAGGTTCACCGGGGATGATAAGGAAACAGCATGAGCCTGAAAGTCGGCATTCACTTTTTCTGCTAACCAGACTAGATATGGCTTTACCTCGTCCTCCGGGTAGTTGTACAGCAACTCAACGCGATCGAATTCCACGGCCGTAAGCGTGGAGGCAAGCGGGCCTAGACCGTTTCCGTCCAACGCGTTGAGGTCATTGCGACCTATCCAGCTGATCAACACGCGGGGCTTGGCTCTATTCACCTACACACTCCAACACATCAGAGATCTTCATTTTCATTCCCCCATCAAGCTAGCAAGATGGCAACATATCATGGCTAAATCCTGTCACTTACGCGATTTAGCCTGATACTAACGGATCGATCGGAAAGATTTAAGTTGATCTAAAATATTTAGGGTTGAGAGGAAAGCCTAAGTTAATTAGCTCGCTTACACGAACAAACTTCCACTTGCTTCAGATGTCAACTAAAGTGTAAAGTGTCAACCCGTTTGTAAACCTAGCGAGCACTCAGGAGGCGTTATGGGCAACAAAATGAGCAATGCGCCGGTATTTTTCACGCTGGCCCAGGTGAGATTCAACCCACTTCTCAAGTTGAATGACTGCATTCCAGATATTCAGGAGAAGCTGAGAGTCGCTCACTTTCCAGACTTTCGCCAGGAAAACGTACAAGTCATAGCCTTCCAAAACGGAGGCACAAACACCACTCAACAGGCACGCTATGTGTTTGGCGACATCCCAGGCACATCCAATTTTGTGCTGGATAACAACTCGTTGACGTTTCAAACCACGGACTATGAGACTTTTGTCGAATTCTCAGACCGGGTTGAGCTTGGCATAGAAACTTTGAATGATTCCATTCCCAACGGACTGGATTATGTATCGCGTTTAGGCATCCGATATTTTGATGCGGTTCAACCGCAACCAGGCGATGCGCTTTCACAATACGTTGTGAAAGAGGTGATGGGGTTGTCTGAGCGCGTTAAGCAGCTCACCCACTCCTTTAGCGAAACCGTGTCGAAAAGCGAGCATGGCACCCTGATTACACGCGTTATCATTCGTGATGGTCAGCTTGCGCTGCCAGCAGAGCTGCACTCAATGGCGCCACAGCTGGACGAAAAGTTTCTGGCACACAAAGGACGACATGCCATTGTCGATTCAGATGCCTTTAATGATAGACGGCAGATTTTTAATCTAAGTAGCATCATGACCAACCTGACAGGCCTGCATGACGACATTGAGAGTTCGTTCAAGGAACTGATTACCAACCACGCACTGACAGTTTGGCAATAAGGAGGCTTTATGCTCGCTTACGATATCCGAGCCACCGGAGGCTGGACTGATGCCAGCCCGCAAACCGGAGAAAGCTCAACAACACAAAAAAGCGTTTTTCTGATGGCTTCGTTGCTTGGTGAAACCACAACACCCTTGTCAGTGTTCCTCCAGCATACTGGCTATGGAATCCCCACCAGCTCAATAGAGCACCCCTTCATCGTAAGCCCGGAGTCTCCGGCAGAGGGCGCATCCATTTCTTTGGATGCAGAATATGTTACCGACCGAATCAAGGAATTATTCGGTTTAAGCATTTCTCGACAAGCTCAACTTTTAGGGGTGTCTCGAACGGCAGTATATAACTGGCGAAATGGCGAAAAGCTTACAGAGAAAAACCTGGCGCGTTTAGCAGATCTCAACGATACAGCAGATCTGTTCGAGAACGAGAACGTCGAGGTTACCGGACTGTTAATGAAGCGGCCCTTTACGCAAGGCAAAAGCCTGTTGGATCTATTGGCCGGCGGTGAATTAATTTACGAGCCAAGCAAAAAGCTGATAGCACAAATCAAGCAAGAAGCTGAAGAACGTACCAGTCTGGCTAGCCGCCTGCGGAGCCGAAAATTACCGCGAATCGATACCAACATTGATTTGGAGTAATTCTCGCCAATGGAAACCTGGTCCAGAGCAACACCCTGGCGACAGGGTAAATTTCTAACTAAGAATTCTGCCACAGCACTGGGTCTGTCAGCAGATGGTTTCGACAGCCTGGTAGTAGTCGCGTCACACGACTGTGATTTGTCTCAGCTACCTGAATCCGAACCTTATGTGGAAGTTGTGGTGGGTAGGGAAGTTACCGGCGAAGAGTTAAACGGAAACTTCACCAATGGCAAAAATGCGCGGAAGCTGCACCTGCCGATTGAAGGCGGAGATACGCCTTATATTGAACTTGAAGTGCTGAGCAAACAATCTGTTTTAAAAACCGAGCTTGCCGAACACGCACCGTCGGATGTGCACCTCAATTAGTCTGCAAAGGTGATTTTTCAGCGCTGGCTGGCCAGCCGATACAGGCGCTCAGCCTTTCCCGATCAATTCGAGCAAAGATTGACTCGACACAAGCTGGATAGAAAGATTGTAGATGCTGGTAAAAAACTGGGTAGCGACATTGCAGCGATATACTTCGACCTAACCAATGAAGAAGCGAGCCCAGACGAAACCTACCTTCTGGGTATCGTTATTATGTATCAAACAGAGGATGATACGGCACGAGCCAAAGCAGCAGCAACGTCAATGAAGTCAAAAATAGAGACCGCTTTTCAAGCGAAGCTCTATAGTAATACCGACCACAAGTGGAAGGATATAGAGCTTGAATATGTTGATGTGATTTCCGATGAAGGGTTTAGCTACCGGATATCACAGATTCTGAAACCTTGGCGGTTGGAATACATCAGCCTCGGAGCAGACCCTCAACAACCAATTAATAAAGAGTCATAAATTCAAATTGGTCCAGACTCTTCACCGGAGCCACCTCAATCCATCTTCGCCTTAAAAACCAAAGCTGCAAAGTAAACCGTTCGCTTTTCCTACGCACTCAACGTCGCCCGTGCCGCTGGAATCAGTGCCAAACTAAAGTACACCGAACTTCCCAAAGAAACAGTCACTGACTTCACCGGCAAGAATGACAACTCTTCAAGCTTTCCACGTCATTGTGCTGGTTAATGTAATGGTGGGCACTGATGAGGAAACCGCCGGTGCCTGCGGCGGGATCAACCATGGCGTCGTCGAGCCGGGGCTTCATCAGTTGCACCATGGTGCTGATCTCCAGCAGGCCTTCATACATGTCCCCAAGGCTTTCGGTTTTGGCGCTGTACCAATCCAGTTTCTCTATTTCCACAATGAGTTTGTTCAAGGTGGCGGGTATGCGGATTACGGTACTGGCGTTGTTGTAGATGGCCTGGGTAATGCCGGAACCGTGGGCAACCGGGGGGGGGGGAAATCAGTTTATCCTGACCGTCATCTTGCACCCTTGATTTACCGGCCCACCCAGGACAGAACCCAACGCTTGCTCATCTTAAGTGGTTGCGGGATTCACGTGCGTACTTTCAATACTCACCCCCCCACTAACTGAATTAGCTTTGAATTCACCTCAAATTCACCCATAAAATGTTCAAATCCAGGATCCTTGCTTATTCTTAATGAGTACCCACACCAAGCAAGGAGCTGTTTTGAAATGAGTACAGCAGAGCTTACCCGCCCCGCCCTTGATATGCAGGACATTGACCAACTGGTTAAACATGGGCATCGCCGCAGGCACCCAAAAAACGGTCTGATTCTGGAGCCGGGAGACAACAGCGATAGCTTGTTTTACGTCGTGGATGGCACCGCAACCGTCAGCATTCAAAGTGATGAAGGTCGTGAAATCATACTGGCTTATCTTAATCCGGGCGCCTTCATAGGCGAGATCGGGCTGTTTTACCCTGACACGCCAAGAGAAGCCTATGTCCGGGCTAAAACCGATTGCGAATTGATCCAGGTTGACTACACCGAGTTCCGCGAACTAGCCAGGCAAATGCCGGATTTGCTGTTCGCCATTAACCGCCAGCTAACCAGGCGCCTGACCCAGGCGACCAAAAAGGTCGGTAATCTCGCCTTTCTGGATGTTGCAGGGCGGGTAGCTTCCACGCTTATTGACCTGTGCAAGCAGCCCGATGCTATGACTCATCCGGATGGTATGCAGATCAAGATCACCCGCCAGGAAATCGGGCGCATCGTGGGTTGCTCCCGGGAGATGGTTGGCAGGGTGTTGAAAGAACTGGAAGCAAAGGGGTTGGTGGACGTTGCCGGCAAAACCATGGTGGTACACGGCACGCGATAATCGCCCCTTAGGGAAACACATCCCTGCAACGCGCCTGAATACGCGATCGGCTGGTGCAAATTCCGATGGCGTAGGCGTTCTTGTATTTCGTAATGAGCTGCCCGATCGGACCACGTGCTTATACCGGGGTGGCAATGGATCTCTACGATTCAGGTAGGTAACGCAAACAATCCAGAGCGCGACGACTAACTACACCCCACAAAAATGTTCGTTCACCAACACCGCCTCCCCTTGCCAGCGATACGCTACCAACTTGCCGCCCTTCGCCACAGAATAATCCAGGCAGGCCACATTATCGGCCAGTTTTGTTGGCTGGCCTTTTAACCAATAATGGCCAACGAAGACCGGCTTCTCCGATTCAGGGTAACCTAACAGGTCGCTGGCAGCGACGGGGTGGTTAGCGATGGACTCCTCCAGGACATCTATCGGCATGCAAACTTCCCCCAAGGTGGAATTCTTTTTGATCCACCATTGCGTGCGGACCCTGCTGCGGGCATGACCGTCTTTATCAAAAAATACGCCACCATCAGGAAGTTCGATTTCAACCCCTTTTAATAATGTTTCGATGGCCTCATAGGCCGGTTCGCCTGCGGTGCTGGCAGCAACCAGCAGCTCTGGAGTCAGGGTGTTGTCGTGCGGTGTTCGGGTTTCCATCATTTCGATATACAGGGGATGCCAGCAAGCATGAACAACACGCAACCCATCCAGGTCCAGCCAAAGCGGCAACGAGCGGAAAAAGTCCAGCACGTCGTCTAATTCGTGCTTGCAATTTGGGCTCACATATTCCGCTAAAAATGCCAGGTGTTGAGCCATGTTTTTATTATTTCTGGGGCGCAGCCATTGCCCCGGCCTATGGGGATCAAGGGTATGGAAGGCCAAGGCATTAAATTCGTGATTTCCCATCACAGCCAGCGCCGCACCGGATTTCACCATGGGCATGACCACTTGCAAAACACCCCGTTGTTGGGGACCACGATCAATAAAGTCACCAAGGAAAATCACCTGCCGGTCAGGGTGACGGTAACCCACGCCGTCATGCCGATAGCCCATCAACTCAAGCAGCGCGACCAGCTTATCGGCGTGGCCGTGAATATCTCCGATAAGATCGTAGCCTTTCGTGTTCACATTCAATTCCTTGTACGCTGCGCCAGAACGGCAAAGGCTGGCAACGCTCATGAGGGGCGTGCCGACCTCTATGGCGTTAGCTTTATCCCGATCGAAATAGTGGACAGTGAAATATCCCGGCTGACCGCCGAGCCGGTTTCGAAATCCAGATACCTTGCAGCAACATAAAAGGCAGTCAGCTTGTCGTATTTCAGTTCGGCACCGATCCCGACAGGATAAGTAAGACCGTTATCGGAATCACTTAATCCGTAATCGGTGATGTCCATTGACATATCCCAGCGAGAAATCCCCAGGCTGGCAAATGCCGAAATTTTCTGCGTGAAAGGATAGCTGCCGCGAAAAGCCAGGGCTTTGTTTTTCACCCGGAAATTGCCTTTTATCGGAGCCGGCGGATCACCCGGACTGCTTCTCAGGTCAATGTCTGCATTGAAATTCTGGGTATCAAAATAGGACGCCTCAATCGAGAAATAAGGGTCAAACGCGTATCCAGCCAGAAACCGGTTTGAGGTTTTGTCCTCTTTAATATCCACGATGTAATCAGAATTGTAGCGAAACTTGGTATGCCCCAGCTCAAAGCCGAAATAGCCACCGGAGTAGCTGTTGCTACTGGCCACCAAAAGAATCAGGAAAATCCGTTTCATACGCTGCATCCCACCGCCC
Organism: Ketobacter sp. MCCC 1A13808; assembly: GCF_009746715.1. Taxonomy (NCBI): domain Bacteria; kingdom Pseudomonadati; phylum Pseudomonadota; class Gammaproteobacteria; order Pseudomonadales; family Ketobacteraceae; genus Ketobacter; species Ketobacter nezhaii. The sequence continues at coordinate 541,678 of NZ_VRKW01000003.1, read as the reverse complement.
AAAGTCACAGCTAAGCTTAGCAGAAATAGAAACACCGATGGCCCATCAGGCCAATCCCGGCGATTTCAGGCCAAGTTCCTGTTTCGGGCATCACCGTAACGGGATGAATGTGGCCCATGCCTGCTTTCCAATTACCGCTTTCTGCTAGCGTCCAGCTGCATACAAGAACCAACAACAAGGACTGATTTTATGGAAAGGCACTTCATCCGCCTGGTCGGCACCGGCCTGGCCCTGTTACTTCCCACTCTCGCGCTGGCGGACGCCGAAGTCACCCGCAATAGCAATGGCTCCTGGCAATCCAGGGTCGAAGGTTCCACCGTTTACAACGGCTCCCGCTTCTTTGATGCGGTCAACGCAGCGGCGAATAGCATGGGGCCCGGCACCATCAACATACGCAACTCAGGCAATTCCGGCCCCGATGGCGGCAACGTCTACGGTATCCGCCCGCAGCCAAATCAAACGCTGGATTTTCATGACAATACCGTTCATGCGGATGGCGGAGAACTGATCGTGCCCGTGTACTGTGACCGGCGTGACAATATCACCGTACGCAATCTGAAAGTAACCGGCAGCCCGCGCTACGGCGTCTGGTTTCGGGGATGCTCCGACATCACCCTGGAAGACATCGAGATGGATCTGAGCTACCACCCGGCCGTGGGTCTGGGTATCCGCGTGGATTATTACACCGGGCCGTCCAGCAATCTGACCATCCGCGGCAATATCAATATCAACGGCTCCACCACCCATGCAATCGAAACCTACGGTGTTGAAGGGTTTAGTATCGGCGATGTCACCGTTACCAACAGCGGGGGTTCTGGTTTATTGCTGAACGACAGTCGCAACGGCACCGTAGGTCATGTACGCGGCCATCACAACAACCTGGGCGGAGGCTACGCTACCTTCCGCGTTGCCAACAATAATGGCCCCAATGTAACCGTGGAAAGCGTCTATTCACGGGATTCCGGGCGCGGTTTTTTCAGCGTCACCAACAGCCACGGCACCACCATTAAACAGGTCGATATCGCCAACAGCACCAAGCAAAATATCTTATTGCAGAACGCCTGGGATACCCACGTGTTAGCCGGCAAGGTATCCAACGGCAATCCCAATTGCCAACTGGTTTCCACCGACACCTCAAATTCCTCTTTGCGGGTCAGCGGCTGTAGTTACGTGGGGACACCGCCTTCCGATACAGGTGACGGCTCCGATAACGGATCGGGTGGCGGATCGGGTGGCAGTAACAGCAATGGCACCGTCAACGGCACCTATCAGATCCGGCCACTCCATAGCGGCAAAGCATTGGATGTTAATTACTGCAGCGCATCCAACGGCACTAATATTCAGCAGTGGGCATGGTTGAACAACGACTGCCAGAAGTGGAAGATCGAACCGGTGGATGGTATCTGGCACCGGATTTCACCGCTGGTAGCAAGCAATAAGGCACTGGATGTTTCGCGCTTTTCTACTTCCAACGGCGCAAACCTGATGCTGTGGGACTATTGGGGCAGCAGCAACCAGCAGTTTCGCTTTCAGTCAGCAGGCAGCGGCAAATGGCGTATCATTAATCGCAATAGCGAACTCTGTGCCGATGTGGCGAACCGATCCGCCGCCAACGGGGCAAACCTGGCGCAATGGGAGTGTATTGCCGGCAACGACAATCAGGTTTTCGAGCTTATAAGACCATAAATCTCCAGTAGCATTCAAAAGCGGCACAGTGGGGGTTATCGCTTCCCCCTGTGCCTTTTCCACTAACGCCCCCACTCAACACCACAACATTAGCCCGCGCGGGGTAAATCCCTCAGACAATTACACCCCCTTTGTAGAAATTACACGGAAGCGCGACTGTCGTGACGCGCCCCCGCCTGCAACACCACAGCAAGAATCACAGAAATTTCCGGACGATACCGTCTTTTTAGCGCTTTAGCGCACTAATTAGCTTCTGGCACGCTACTTGCGATACCACACATGAAACTTAATTAACGTATTTCAGGAGCTATCTCCGTGTTTGATAAATTACCGCTAGTCCTCGATATTATTCCGTCCAATACGATTGACGATAAGGCGGGTTACCCCATTGAGCTGGGCGTTGCTATGAATGGCAATGGGTTAACGTTCGCCAAACTGGTTCGGCCCGCAACTTGTTGGACCGAGTGGAACGAAGAATCAGAACGTCTTCACGGGTGTTCGCGCCAAAAGCTCATTACTGACGGCGAACCCGCCAGAAAAATTGCCAAAGAACTGAATCAACTGTTCCCGAATCAGACGTTGTATTCAGAACACTGGCAACGTGACCAAAGACACCTGGACCGCTTGTATGAAGTTGCAGGTATTGTTCCGCAATTGAAGGTGGAATGTATTAAACGAATTCTGAACAAGACGCAGTCGAAAGCGTGGTCCTCCAGTCGCAGGCGCGTTCTGGAACTGACCGGGTTATCACCGCGTCGGGCCGATACCTCTGCGCTGATTACCCGCAGTACCTATCTGTATTCTCTGGCACCGCAAACATTCGAAAGCCGCTTCGCTTTCAAACGCGACAGTGACTACCAGCAAAACATGACCGCAGCTTGAACTTGAATCAAGTCTAGATTTCGCCATCGCCTTCGGTAGATGAAACCGGCGCTTTGTGGCTCACAACATCGAAGCCTGTATCCGCCGCCGCTTGCTGCAACCGAATATCGTACATCAGAGCAGGTTCGCCGACAGCGCCCTTTTCATCCCGGACGGCGATAGCAACGTGGACCGTTGCGGGCTGAAGTGTCAAGTCAGTGGGTTCGGCTACATCGTACTCGAAGGCATACTCGCCAAACATATTGCCCGCAATTGTGGAAACCAGATTCGACTTGCTGAGCAAGCTCTCTTTGTCGGCGGACACATATAACAGATAACTCAAACTATCCTGCGCCCGTTTCTCGTCGCTGGCCGCCTGCCAGAGGATGGATATTCGGGTGGGGCTCAATCCGGTCACGGACTGAAACACCGGCTTCACCGGATTCAATATCAGGCTTTCTGTGGGCAGAAAATGCGCCTGCACCCGGCCACCGCGGTTCAGGGTGCATTCTCGTTCTGTGCCGGTACACGCGCCGGACCACTCACTAAAGGTGGCCGAGCCGTCGGAAGGATCCCTGGCGACCAGGGTGACGCTTTTCTCAAATTCGTTTGAACAATCGTTCCCGGCCCAGCAATTAAATTCACCATCTGCGGTGGACACACTGCCGAAACCTTCGACGTTAACCTGGACTTCAGAGCTACAACCCGCCATTAGCAATATCGCTACTGCGCCCAGTTGCTTAAATGTATTAGTCATCATTCCTTTGACCCGGATATAAATGTATTGGGATTTCATGTCATCAGATAATATTCAACCGGGACTCGTACAGAATGCGACGAACTGACGCGGGCTGCCTATTTCATTTTCAGGTGTTGCTTTTAGCTGGAATCAATCAAGTAGCGTCAATGTAACAAATTAGTTACAAAATCTAAACAGGTTCCCGACGACGTGCTCCGCGGCTATTTTTTCACCGGACGCTTTTGCAGTTTGCGCTGCAGCGTCCGGCGATGCATATTCAGCGCACGCGCCGTGGCCGATATATTGCCATCGTTTTCCATCAAAACCCGTTGCACGTGCTCCCATTCCAGGCGGTCCACCGACATCGGGTGCTCCGGTTCCACTTCTTCCTCATCCGCGGCTATCGGCTCCGCTTCAAACAGCGCAACAATGTCGCTGGTTTTGATCGGCTTACACAAATAGTTGTCCGCACCCCGCTTTATCGCGTCCACCGCGGTGGCAACGCTGGCGTAAGCGGTCAGCATCACAATGCGGGCTTCGGGCTGAATGCGTAACATGTCGATCAAAAGCTTTAACCCGCTCTCACCGGCCAGATTCAAATCCAACAGAACCAGATCAAAACGGCTGGCTTCGATCGCAGCCAGGGCCGCAGTAGATTCACTCAGCATTGTCACGTGAAATTGCTTACGTTGCAGCGAGCGACCCAGAGTCTGCAAAAACACCGGATCATCATCTACTAATAAAACGGATTTGCACGTGTCCATGGCGATGCTACTCCCCGGCCAATGGCAAGGTGACTTCCATAACCGTACCCAGCTCCGACGCCATTAAACTAATGGTACCCCCAAGGCGGTTAATAGTGGCATGGGACAGAAACAGACCCAGACCGAGGCCATCTTCCCGCGACGTAACAAAGGGTTCCCCCAGCTGGTTTTTGATGGCATCGGGGATGCCCGGCCCGTGATCCCGAATGCGGAAGCGCACCTGTTGTTGCACAACATCGGCCTGCAATTCAGGGTCATGCTCACTGACCCGGGCCGCATTATCCAGCAGGTTTAATAACGCCTGCAATAGGGTATCGTCCGCCAACACCTGTTCATGGAAAATATTATCTGCTTCGACTTTTAATGTGCGCAACGGATAGAGCAAATTAAATTGCTCCCGCAGCTGCTTTATTAAATTGGCAACGTTCATTGGCTCACGGGCGTTATTACGCAACTTGTCTGCCCGATTCATCAATTCGTGCAAGGTGGTTTTACATACATCAATTTGTTGCGCCATCAGGTCGGCTTCCTGCTGCCACTCACCACGCTCGCTTAATACCTCTTTTAAGTCTTCAGTCAACACAGACAAAGTGGAAAGCGGCGTTCCTAGTTTATGCGCAGCACTGGCGGCAAAGGTCGCCAGCGTTACTAGCTTTTCATCCTGCAACATCTGCTCGCGCTGCTGCGCAATCAGGCGCTGTTGCCGACGACCGGACAGGGCTAACGGCAGCACCAAACTCACCAGCAACAACACCGATAATGCGAACGTCAACCACATACCGATCAAATGCAGCTGCATAAAATGACTGCTGTGATGACCGTGCGCCTGCAGCGGAATATACACCTGAGTGAGCAAGGTATAAAGAGCAAGCACCGCAATCGCGATGATGCCGGTGGACTGCCACCCCAACAACGCTGCGCTTAGCGCCAGCGGTACCAGCAATAAGGAAATAACCGGATTAGTATGGCCGCCGGTGGCGAATAAATACCAACCCAGCAACAGGATAGAGGCCAGCACCAACAATAAATACAAACCCACACGAACGGACGTTCGGTGCCGGGCCGCTGCGAAGGTGATGAGTGCCAGCACAAACTGCAGCGGCATCAACAACCAGTAGATCGACGACGGTAAGGTTATGTCTTGGTAATAAAATGCGGTGGCAGACACCACCATCACCAACACCAGACTGAACATATACCAGGACAGGTAATGCAGACTCTTTTGTTGTATCGATTGGCGTATCCAGCAAGGTTCAATCATTTAATCTCTGCGTGAGTGGTATAAGGTCTCCTTCCAGACCAAGCCCAATGCTACACGCTCACCGGACTCAGGCATACTGTCGTCTATTGTGTATTCCAGGCGCAAAGACCAACCGGAATTTGCCCGCCACCGATAAACGATACCGCTGCGCTCCGGCTCATGCGCGTCATTATACAATCCGGTCAAACTCGCCAGCTCCTGTGCCGCCGCACCGGACACCCGATTTTCCAGCACCAGCTGTTCAAAGCGCACCCCAATATCGTGTTGGCCCACGCTGATCACGCCCTGCAACCAACTGCCGGTGTATTCCCCGGTGGTGGTGGCGATGCGGCTGGCATCCCTGATATCGCCTTCCGGTTCCACCTGCATCCATTGTCCTTCCAGAGCCAGTGCAATCTGCTCAGTAGCGTGCCAACGCGCTCTGATAAAGGTGCCTGCCGCATCCGTATCCCCGTCAAAGGCTACCTCCGGTGCGCTGATTTGAGCCGTGTTGCCATGGCTATGACCGCTGCCATACCGCTGATCCACCCGGCCCAGCGCCTGAGCCTGATACCCCCAGAGCCCCGCATGCCAATTCAACGGCCCTCTCCCGCCCTTGTAATGCAAGAACACATCATAGGCTCCCCCACTGGTGCCGGGTGTAGCGGGAAAGGCGCTGCCACGCCAACTTTCGATGCCCAAACAAAAGCCCGACCTGGCGAGCATCGCCCGCATGCCTTCGTCGTTCAACTGCCCGCCAAAGAACGCGTCCAACGCCAACGGCACCTCACTGAAAAGTCGCTGCGTCCCATGCTCAAGATTGGCCGGTGTCAACATCGCGGCCATTCGCCCCACTTCGGCCTGTAGCAACAGCGGCTGCGTATCGGATCGATATCCGGCATAGGCGTGGTGCATCTCTGCTTCCCGGCCATTATCGTGAGTGGCGACCTGAATGCGCCCATACCACCCTGAATCGTCAAAGTGATGCACATCCAGATAGGCATCATCCAACGCCACGCCCTCTTCCACCGGGTACGCTTCCCCACCCATCATGACACCGGGAATTTGCCAGATGCCGTTGCTATTCACAACCACGCCCTCATCACGCCAGGTGGCTGCGAGCGCCGCTTCCACCCGGGTGCCCGGCTCATAATCTGCTTCTTCGCCGTGGCCATAAGCGGAATTTAAAATCAATCCGTTGCCCACCGACAGCGCGACGATGGAAAGGGGCAATGCGAAGCAATAGGAAGATCGGTTCATCAGGGTGTAGTCCAGGGATCACTGAATCGTTCATTAGTGACGAAATCGGTATCGGTTAATGTTTTTAAAAAAGCAATCAGGTCGGCCTTTTCCTGGTCAGTCAAGGTAAAACCTTTAACAAAGCTGTCCTTGAATGGATTTGCCCGGCCATCTCCCGCCAAGGGCCCACTCGCTATATTACGGCCACCGGCTGCGTAAAATGCCACTACGTCTTCCAGGGTGGCAATACTACCGTCGTGCATATAGGGCGCAGTCAATTCGATATTACGCAGAGTGGGGGCGCGGAATTGCCCCATATCAGCAGGGTCGCCGGTGACCTCGAACGCCCCTTGATTATCCGCCGGGTAATCGCCGTTGCCTCCGATATTAAACAACCCCGTGTTATGAAAAGGACGTTCCACAAATGCAATCGTGCGGTCCACATTGGAATCAGAAAAGTTATAGCCGCCGTGGCAATGAAAGCACTCGGTTGTTTCGCTGAAAAACAGGGTTTGCCCGCGTTTGGCGGAAGCCGATATCGCGTTCTGATCGCCTTGAGCAAACTGATCAAACGCACTGCCGAACGAAATTAAACCGCGCACGAAACTGCCGATGGCATTGACGATATTAGGAAAATCAATCGGGCTGCCCTGATCAGGAAACGCCTCAGCAAACAGACCGGCGTACAGCGGCTCGTCGATAATCCGCTGCAACACTTCATCCCGGTTGCTGTCGTTGATACCTTGCTCCACCGGATCTTCGCTAAACAGAGGCACCTGCATTTGACTCTCAATGGAAATAAGCGCCGGATTGGCCCAGGTATAAGTAGCGTTATAGGCCACGTTGGTGAGTGTTTGTGAATTGCGGGGGTGGGCTTGACCGGTGGAGCCCTCTGCAACGACCAAACCATCACTGAACGCTTTGTCCTGATGATGGCAACTGCCACAGGACTGGCTGCCATTACCCGATAAACGCGCATCAAAAAACAAATGCCGGCCCAACTGAAATTTCGCTTCGGTTATGGGATTGCGTTCAGGCTCAACCGGCAAAGGCACGTCAGCCCGCACCCGCCATTCGAACGCGCTTTGATGAATGCCGCCATCGTTTATTTGAGTACTACTACTGCCGCCACAACCCTGGATCAGAATAACGGGCAAACACAGCAGTGCTGCTTGCACACCACGTTGGCTCAAACTGCTCTCATTCATAAACTACGGCGCTACAGAAAACACAGTCTGGGATAACACATTGTCGTTTTCGCCACTGGCCAGGTTTAATCCCAACTGGGTAAAGATCTCAACACAATCCGTATCGTCAACTCCGGACATGCATCCGGCTGCCCCGTTAATATTGGCCGACACATTACTTTCCTGCACTAAGGCGGCGTAATCCAATTGCACTGCATTCAGGTCCGGATCAAAGCCGAACAGCTCGATTTCAGGCCGGTTTGAATTAGTACATTCCACCACTGATTGCGCATTGGCAGCACAGCCGGTCGCGCCCAGATGCATGTTCCAGTCCGGAATATCGATGCGCATGAATTTATAACCGTTAGTCCAGCCCCAATTCAAATTGGTCACGTTGAACGGACTGACGCTGTTCTGTTCCGTGTGGTTAATGGATTCCGGTACCCCCACAGTAAAGCGAATTGCATTAAAGGTTTGTCCGTTGTCAGGCACCGTGCCGGTCACGCTACCATTAATTTCCTGCGTCCCCGTGCACAGACCAGTGGCATCTTCGTAATCCAGTAACGCCACATCCTGAGCCTGCCAATCAGTGGTATCCAGGGTCACAGGCACCTCCTCACCGCCGCTGGTAACCAATCGAATCCGGGTGACAAAAAGACGAAAATCCTTGAACTGAATAGTGGAACCGGCGGTGCCTACCAATTCGTAATCGGTGTTGCAGGCGGCGATCTCATTGCCAACCACAGCGTTAAAACGAATCGTGACCGCTTTATCCGGGGTGGAAAACCCGGGAATAACAGTGTCACTACTGCCACCCCCGCCACAACCAGACAAACACGCGACGACAATAACTCCTGCTCCGATTTCCCGGCCCCACACTTTCATTCCAAACCCCTTATCTATTTAGATGATTACTCAATTGCTTACTGGCGGCTTAAGATCCGCAGGTACGGTTGCCGCCGAACTCATTGCCGACGGAGCGGTATTGGTCAGTGTCGATTGTCCCACTGTGATTTGCCCCGGCGGAGACAGCCGTTGTTTTAACTCAGAAACACTGCGCCCCACATCACCACCCGGCGTAGGCACCTGATCCGCGTTCGAACCGCTACCGCCACAACCGGCGCAGAATACCACACACCACATCAGGCAGGCCGTAGATACGTTTCTATTAATTTGCATCTTGACCTCTTTAATATTTAACCCAAAATGTCTCACCCGGATGAATCTGGCCAAGCACGCTCACATCAGCATCGCTTTCAATCATTTGTACTGTAACCGGATTGGCACTGTAAGCTTCCACGTCGTTTTTCCATACAATCTCGGCATCATCGAAGATGCTCATATCGTGAAGATGGTCAGGTGCCACATATTGGTTCCAGCCAGGAAAACGTTGCGGGAAGATCATCAATGTAGGCGCCGGGTGACTGCCGGCTGCGTGATGATCGTGACCGCCTTCAGCCGGAAGTTCATCCCAGCTCACAAACGTTTCATTACCGTCGGGCGTTTGACAATATTGCGTGGTTGGCAAAGCGGCTACGGTAAACGGCGCGTCCGGCAGGGTGGCCCGAAAACTCAATTTATAATAATGGTCATCGGCAGCCAACGCGTTCTCCACCGGTTTGGTCCAGATTATTTTGCTGATGCCGCCTTCGGAATTGGTTTCAAAAGTTGCCGGGCCAAACACATTATCAATCGGTTGAACTGACGTGAACTGCTCCGGAATATCAACTTCAACCCGAAGCGTATCCATGCCGTCACAGCCATGGGGCACACTCAGGTCGACAATGGTTCTGTCGCCCGCAAACGCCGGACCGGATGCAACGCCGACATGACTTAGGGCGCTCCCGGACAGAATCGCCAGCCCCAGGCCAACTGCGCCGCTTTTCCATACTTGCATCAAAATAACTCCCTGAATTCGAGGTTTACCGTTGTCCGGCCAAACACAAATAACGCCGCAGCTTCGGTGCTGTGAAAGACAACGCGCGAATTGTAACGATGCGTCTGGCCCAGGAGAATGCGACATATTGTCGCAGGCGGGATTCACTTTAGAAGATTTACAATTTCAGCCGCAGGTTTACAACGTGCGACAAGTCCCGGCAAATAGCACCGAAGCCCCTTTTCCGCTATTACCGAAACCACGATCACCATCCAGAAAACTTTATAATCCAACGTTGTTAAGGACCGCGTTCTCAGAATAAATCCTGCGATTGGGTATACAGATCAACGGAACTTTCGTAGCGTGCAAGGTCAACTATAGATAAGGCTAACACTCCGTTTCGCCTCACTAACGTTATCCCTCACGCCGTAAAGGAGATTCCACCCCATGGACCCCAAATTGGATCTACAGGACTCATCAAGCAAAGAAACCTTCTTTGCACACATATTCAGTGCTGCGTTTTTGCAACTGGATCAAATCCGTCACGAGCATAACAGCGTACTCACTTCCGATCGTATGATGAATCAAAAGCTGGAATACATTGCCGGCGTTCTCAAACAACTTTCCGCTTCCGATGAAGCTGTGCCGGGTTCATTGGCCGAGTTAATCGCAGTGCAAATTTCCAAAACATCCCGCTACGCAAAAGACATGGCAGAAGAGGAACAGCGTATTGTGGCAGAAAGTCACAACGAAGCAGATGGCAACGAAGAAGAGGAAGCGGCGGAATACTTCGAAATGTCGGACCAACTTGATTATTGTGCCAAAACGTTACGTCGCAACCTCTATCATCTGGCGCACATGTAAACGAAAGAACCGACCCAGTAAAGACTCAATCAACGGATTAAATTTACCTGCTGTAGGGAGAACACAATGACATTTTTGACCATGATCCTTTTTTCCATCGTGGCGCTGTATATCAGAACCAAGCCCTCTGTCACGTTAATCGGTTTAGCGGTTATCGGGGTTCTGGGTTCGTGGTGGTCTGACTGGAGCGTGCTAACCATCATTAGCGCTTTAATTGTCTTTGGTATCGCTGCAGTGCTGGTTTGGCCCAATCCGTTGCGCAGAAATATCAGCGGCTCGATTTTGGGTTGGGTGCGCAATCAACTCCCCACCTTATCGGACACGGAAAGTCAGGCTTTGAAATCAGGGGACGTGGACTGGGACGGAGAATTATTTTCCGGTAAGCCGAACTGGAATAATTTGCTCAAAGAAAAACGATTCCAGTTAACCGCAGAAGAGCAAGCGTTTATTGACGGTCCGGTAAACCAATTATGCTCAATGCTGGACGACTGGAAGATTACCAAAGAGGATTATGATTTACCCAAACCAGTGTGGGAATTTATCCGTAATAACGGATTTTTCGGTATGGTCGTGGATAAAAAATACGGCGGCAAAGGTTTCTCCGCTGCGGCGCACTCGGAAACGGTAATGAAAATTTCCACTCGCAGCGTCACCGCCGCCGTCACCGTAATGGTGCCCAATTCCCTTGGCCCCGCCGAACTTCTACAACACTACGGCACCCAAGCGCAAAAAGATCACTACCTGCCACGCCTTGCCTCCGGCGCAGAAATTCCCTGTTTTGCCTTAACCTCTGCCATGGCCGGTTCCGATGCCGGTGCCATACCGGACGAAGGTGTGGTGTGCAAAGGGCAATGGAATAATCAGGAAGTCATTGGCTTAAGAGTTACCTGGAACAAACGTTATATCACCCTCGCGCCCATCGCGACGCTGATCGGTTTGGCAATTAAAGTGGTCGATCCAGACGGTTTGCTTAGCGTCGATATCAATCGCGGCATCACATGCGTCATGATTCCCGCTGACACCGAAGGGGTTCATCAAGGCGCGCGACATCTGCCGATGAACCAGGTATTTATGAACGGTCCGACCTGGGGCAACGATGTCTTCATCCCCATGGACTACATCATTGGTGGTGAGCAGATGATCGGCAACGGCTGGATCATGTTAATGGAATGCCTGTCGGTGGGCCGGGCCATCTCGCTGCCCGCGCTGGCTACCGGAGCCGGCAAACATTGCAGCCTTACCACCGGAGCCTATGCTGCAATCCGAACGCAATTCGGTCGTTCGATTGCCGACTTCGAAGGGGTCCAGGAAGCCCTGGAACCTATCGCCGGTTACACCTACATGATGGACTCTGCCCGCCGCATGACCGCAGCGATGCTGGACCGGGGCATCAAGCCCACCATTCCATCGGCGCTACTCAAATTTCGCAACACGGATCTGATGCGGGAAGTAGTGAACGATGCCATGGATGTGGTCGCTGGGCGCGCCGTCATATCCGGCCCACGTAATTTTCTGGCGCGGGTTTACCAATCGTTGCCCATCAGTATTACAGTTGAGGGCGCGAATATTCTAACCCGCAGCCTGATGGTCTTCGGTCAGGGTGCAGTACGCTGCCATCCCTTTTTAATTCAGGAAATCGAAGCCGCCTCAGCAGAGCCCAGCGACGAAGTTTATGCGAAATTCGATAAGGCCTTTTTCGGTCATCTTGCCCACGCGCTTAGTAACGTCACCCGAAGTTTCGTATTGGCGCTCAGTTTTGGATTACTCACCAGAGCACCGGGCGACAGCGGTCCGAAACAGCATTACCGCCAATTAAGCCGCTACTCTGCATCGTTCGCCATGATGACGGATATCAGCCTGGCCCTGGTGGGCGGTGAGCTGAAAGCAAAACAACGGCTATCCGGTAGTATGGCCGACAGTCTGGTCGGTTTGTATTTCGCGTCAGCATCATTAAAGCGGTTTAACGATGAAGGCTGTCCGGATTATCTGTTACCCCTGGTCGACTGGTCGGTGCAGAAATGCTTGTACGACATTCAGATGGCCCTGGATGACAGCATCCGCAATTTCCCGGTTGCCTGGATACGTCCGTTGTTGCGCGTGCTCGTATTCCCGCTGGGTTTACGCACTTCGGCTCCGAACCATGTACTGGGCACCGAAGTAGCACAGCTCATTACCCGTGCGGGTCACGCCCGCGACACGCTGACCCAGGGGGTGTATATCAACAACCGACCTGATGACGCGGTGGGACGGGTACTGAACGCTTTCAAATTAAATACCGCTGCCTACGAATTATCGAAAAAACTGCACCTGGCAGTAAGAAACAGCGACGAAGCGGATGGCATCAAACACCTGGAACTGCAGTTGGAGGATCATCGCGCCCTATTGCTGGACTGGGCGAAGAAACACGGTGTGTTATCAACGCAAGAGATTCAGCAACTGGATACAGCCATGGCGGCTGTTTATGACGCACTGCAGGTGGATGCGTTTGAGCCCGAGGCTTTCGAAGCAACCCAACGCAGCGGGTTATCGGAAGCCGTTGTGGAACAACAGCCACCGGTGGCGAACGTGTCCTGATCCCACACCAGGCAATCAATCCACAACGGCAGTGAAAATTCACTGCCGTTGTGGGAATCTGCAATCAAAAACCATACCCTTCAGCAAACCAATAATCGCAGGCCCCCTGCCGAAAGTTCTCACGATTCACCGGCTCACCGGTGATTTCCAGGTAGTTGTTCTGAGCGGAGTCAAACCCCTGCCACGGCAGCACGCCCTCTCCATTGGGGTTCCCGGTGCGGGCAAAATTACCCCAGTATTGTTGCATAGAACGACGCACCTCACGGTCCGACGGATTCACCATGGCGCTCAGCAGCGGGAAGTCAAACAGATAACCGATGTCTGCGGTGTGGAAGGTTCCGAGTTGCGGTGCATTGCGTTTGAAGCCCAATGATATAGCCGAGAACACCACGCTCTGCACATCCTCTTCCAAAGAATACATCCACACCGGATTGCCCTCACTGTAAAGCCGCGCCATATTCAGGGTCGGACACTTCATTATCATGTCGCCGCGCGCTGCCGCATGGGCGGAACCGGCATTATCATAGTCGTCGAAGGGATACTGGGATGCAATCTCGGCCCCCTCTACGGGATAACGGCTTTGCATAAACTCCAGATAGCCTGCTGCGTCATCCGGATGCGCCAGGAAGCCTGCAAACAAACTGCCCTCATCCTTGTTGGTGCCCAGTATCAACGGAATCTGTGGCGCGGATTCAGACAGTAGCTGCAGCGGACTGCGAGGGAAAACATCGCCATCAACCACCAAACCGATCTGGAACGGCCACTCATCCTGCCGCCAACCAAAGGCGGTAAACAAATTGGTTTTAACGGGCTCACGGATCGCTGCAATCGACAAATCACGAGCACATTGCAAAGGCTCCGGGGCGTCTGCGCACCCCAGGGTTTCGATAAATTCCAATCCGATTTGCCGGGCTTGCGCCAGACTCATAATACCCAGGGTATCGCAGGCGCCACTTTGCATAATTACTTTGTGCAACAGTTGTTGCGGGCTTTTGGTTTTAGGCGTGGCTAACAGAGCACAGGTATTGGTTGAACCGGCCGACTCCCCGAACACGGTCACATTGTCGGGATCGCCACCGAATAAATGGATTTCGCTTTGTACCCACTGCAATGCCAGAATAAGGTCCTTGATCGCCTGATTGCCGCTTAACGCCGGCTCGCTACCCAACGCGGGCGTTGCAAAAAAACCGGACACCAACAGACGATAATTCACAGACACCAATACCACGTCCTGTGCGGCAGCCAGTTTGGCCCCATCGTATTGCAGCTCAGCGGAAGAACCACTCATTTGCGCGCCACCGTGTACCCAAAACATCACCGGATGCGGGCCCGGTGTATTCGGGGTCCAGATATTCAGCGTCAGACAATCCTCGTCAGAGCCAACGATGGGCAGACCACTGCCGTATTGAGTACAGGCGTCGCCTTTTAATTTGGCTGGTCGCACCCCCTCCCAGGGTTGCGCCGGTTGCGGGTCCGCCCAACGCAGATCCCCCACCGGCGGCTGCGCATAGGGAATACCAAGAAACGCATTAACCTCACCCAAATCTTTGCCCGCCAATGTGCCGTAGGTGGTGTCAACCTGAACTTCCGGATTACAGGCACACAACAAAAATACAACACTTATGACAGCCGAAAACTGAACCGGCTTATTCAACCACCCCATCACGTAACCCCATTCTTTTGGTTTTCAGATTTATGCGGCCAGGATAGCGAAACAGACAGTCGAAATATTGTACGGAAGGGTTGATCGTTTAACTCAGGCGGTCATTCTGGCTTAGTAAACGGATCGCCACCGAGGCAGCGGCCGTCCGGTTTTCCACGCCCATTTTTTTGAACACCTGCTCCAAATGCTTGTTCACCGTGCGCGGACTCATCTCCAATATCTGGGCAATATCCCGGTTCGTCTTACCGTGTGCGATCCACAACAGGACTTCCGCTTCCCGGTCCGTCAGGTTAAAGGCTTTTTTCAATAAGTCTGAATCCGGAACGCCTTCCACATCGAACAACTTGAACAAATGTTCGTTATTGTTGACTTCACCCAAATACTTGCACTGCAATTTCTTTATCGGCGCATCCAGTACCAGCTTGCGACCGGTTTCCGGGGTGTGGGCAAGCCAGTTTCGCAACATCGGTGCCATCACCGAATCCAGCCAACCGGTTTCTGCCAAACCGGATTCAAACAGGGCAAAAACCTGTGGCGTACCCCACAACATACGCCCGTCGCTATCCGTGGTAAAAATATTCTGCCCGGCAGTATCCAGTGCCGCCCGTGCGCTTAAAGTCATGCGGGCATTACTCAGATGCACCCGCATACGGGCCAACAGCTCCATCGGGTTAATCGGCTTAGTGATATAATCCACACCGCCGGCCTCCAACCCCATCACAATGTGTTCCGTATCGCTTAATCCGGTCATAAAAATAATCGGAATATTTTTGGTAGTGGATTCCTGCTTCATGCGCCGACAGGTTTCAAAACCGTCCATGGTCGGCATCATGGCGTCCATCAGAATTATATCCGGCGCCATTTTTTTCGCGATATTCAGCGCCTGCTCGCCATCCAACGCAATCAAAACGGTCAGACCGGCGTCATCCAATGCCTGGCTTAACATGGAAAGGGTTTCGGCCGAATCGTCGACGACCAAAACCACATCCACATTTTTATCTGCTGAACTCATGATCCCTCCACCCTGCTTTTTGCAGCGCCCTTGGTGCCTTGCGTCACTTCAATAATCCGGTCCATCCTGACTTGCTGAATTGCCATTTCTAAATACCCAATGAAGTTCGCATCTGCAGTTTGATTCTGTTTCAGTTTCTGTAATTGCTTTTTCAATCCCTGCAAATGACCGATCTCTGCCATATCGTGCAACACACCCAGGGTTTGGGCATCCGGCAAATCCGAATGGTTGAATGTCTTGTGCGGCACCTGCAGCACGGGTTTCGGCCCTTCATCATAAAACCACTTCACATCGAGCAAGGCCGCCAATCGCTCCAACAGGTTGGTAACCCGTATCGGCTTAATCAGATAAGCATCGTGCAATACCGCGTAATCATCGCTATCCCTCTCTGCAATCGGCTGACCCTCGCTGGCATCGGCCGAAATCATGACGATCGGAACCTTAATATTCTGCGCACGCACATTCTCTACCAGCTCCCATCCGCTCATGCCGGGCATCGTCACATCCAGTAAAAAGATATCCGGTTGCCAACCCTGAATCAGACTCAAACACTCCTCAGCGCTGGCAGCCTGAGCAATTTCAAATCCAAGCGGGCCCAGAATATTCACAATCAGACTGCGTTGGTACACATCGTCGTCCACCACCAATACGCGTTTGCGCGGGCCGATATAGCCACGCACCTTTTGCTCCAAGGTGGGTTCAAAACTGGGGTTATCAATCCTCGACAACATCAACGACACGGTGAACGTGCTGCCAGTGCCCGGGTTACTACGCACGGAGATTTCGCCACCCATGATTTCGGTTAGCAAGCGGGTAATGGTCAATCCCAGGCCGGTGCCGGGAATCGGCGCGATGCCCGGCTGATAGATACGCTCGAACGGTTTGAAGATTGTCTCAATGTCAGTATCACTGATCCCGACACCGGAATCCACTACCCTAAATTCCGCTACCTGGTTGCGATAACGCACCTGCAATTCCACCGTACCCTGATGCGTGTATTTGACTGCATTCGACAGCAGATTGATCAGAATCTGCCGCAAGCGCTTTTCATCGGCAGAAACGTATTCCGGGATCGGGCCGTTTTGGGAAAACTGAAAATCAATGCCCTTGGCCTGAGCCTGGAGTTGAAACATGGTCACCAGTTGATTAATCAGTTTCGGTAGCCGAACTTCGTTGCGATGTAATTCCAATCGCCCTGCTTCAATTTTTGATATGTCCAGCAAGCCTTCAATCAGATCGGACAGATGTTCACTGCCACGCAGGATAACATTAACCGCTTCACGCTTGGATTCAGGTACTTCGGTATCGCGCTCCAGCAACTGGGCATACCCCATTACCGAATTGAGCGGTGATCGTAATTCGTGGCTGATACCGGTCAAATACCGGCTCTTGGCATTATTGGCGGCCTCGGCCAACTCCTTGGCTTTTTGTAATTGCATATCCGTTTGCTCGTGTGCCAATATTTCCTGATGCAGCAACTCCGTCTGACGTTCGGTTTCTTCGTGAGCCACCAAGCGGCTTTCATGAGCCAGCACAAATAACCATACGGCCACTCCGGCGACAATCAACAGAATAAAATATTCTTTCCAGATTAATTCACGAATCAACGCCTGCATGCCCGCATCGGGGGCAGACACTTCGAAATACACCATGGTCATAATCAATGACATAAATAATGCAGTCAGCGTCATCAGCGCGAGAAAATGCCCAAAGCGCGAGTTCAAACGAGCAATCAACGGTGACGGAAGAAAAACCCCTAAAAAACTCAAGATTTGTTCAGACAGGCGGGCATGGGGTTTACAACGATCCTGACAGCGCGCATCCAGAGTGCAACATAAAGAACAAATATAACCGCCATAGGCCGGGCATACCGCAATGTCTTCCTGTTCAAAACTGTGTTCGCAAATACAACAGGTCGCCATGTCGTTATCGGTCACGATTGTTTCCGGTTGCCGCGCGATGTAGTAGCGCCCCTGGGTTACCCAGGCGATGGTCGGGGCAATAACAAATGCGCTTACCAAAGTAATATAAGGGGCTAATGCCCGGCTCAGTTCGTTAAACACCCCCATATGCGCACTGATACCAATCAGCGAAGCCACGATCATCGAACCAAATCCCACTGGATTAATATCGTAAAGATAAGCGCGTTTGAATTCGATGCCGGGGGGGCTCAAACCCAGCGGTTTATTAATGATTAAATCCGCCACCAGCGAACCGACCCAGGCCACTGCAATAACCGCATAGACACCCAGAATTTCTTCCAATGCCCGATAGATGCCCAGCTCCATTAACAGCAACGCAATCACCACGTTAAAAATAAGCCACACGACCCGGCCGGGATGATTATGAGTTAAGCGGGAAAAGAAGTTAGACCAGGCAATGGAACCGGCATAGGCATTAGTCACGTTTATTTTTAACTGCGATAGCACCACAAAAACACCCGCCATGGCGAGCGCGAAATCGGGCGACGAGGTAAGGTAGCCGAACGCAATCCGGTACATGTGCGTTGGGTCGGAGGCATCTTGCGCCAACACACCATGGTTAAGCGCCAATACCGCTAAAAAAGAACCGGCAAAAATTTTCAGAATACCCGCGCCGATCCAGCCCGGACCGGCCGCCAGCATTGCCATCCACCAGCGCAGCGGGTGAGCGCTGTCCTTCGGCGGCAGAAATCGCAAAAAATCCACCTGCTCACCGATCTGGGCAATCAGCGAGAATATAACGGCAGAGGCAGCGCCAAATAAAAGCAGATTAAAGCTGCCGCCCGCTTCGTTATTCACACCCGCGAATTGCGACCAGTCCTCGACCGCGTTGACATCGTGAATCGCGATATAGATAAAGGGCAGTAGCTGTAAACAAATCCAAACCGGCTGTGACCACAACTGAAATCGACTGATCAGCGTGATACCGTGGGTTACCAGGGGGATAACAATCAGGGAACTGAGGATATAACCAATGGAAAGCGGAATGCCGAACAGCTGCTCCAGGGCCAGGGCCATAATCGCCGCTTCCAGTGCAAAAAAGATAAACGTAAAGGAAGCGTATATTAAAGAGGTGATGGTGGAGCCAATGTAGCCAAACCCTGCACCACGAGTGAGCAAATCTATATCGATGCCATATTTTGATGCATAGTAACTGATGGGCAGGCCGGTCACGAAAATAATGAAGCCCACTGCCATAATGGCAAACGCAGCATTAGTGAAACCGTAGTTAAGCGTGATAGCGCCGCCAATCGCTTCTAACGCCAAAAACGAAATGGCGCCGAGTGCGGTGTTACTGACGCGCGCAGACGACCAGCGCCGGGCCTTTTTAGCCGTAAAGCGCAGGGCATAATCTTCCAGGGTCTCGTTGGCTACCCATTGATTGTAGTTACGCCGAACACGAAAAATTCTCTGCCTAGCTGCCATATCACCGCTTCTCGAAGCCTAAAGCAACCTGCCTCCTTGCTGACTACCAGGCTCCACTCTTCAGGTTCACTTCTTAATACACTGTGGGGGCAAAATCGGCTTTCAGAGAATCCCTCAGCTAAAAAAGGTTAAACCTTGGAAGAGCAATTTGCGTACCAAACAAAAGCGATTAAGGACGCGGCTTGTTATCTACTCCTTGGCTGGCTTCAGATCAAATTCGATTTTACCGTCGACATTACGACCGTGCAGGGTGATTCCCGCCACTCTGCTCGCGCCAGCCTCACTCCCTTTATCGGCCTGCAACCGGTCCGCTGACAACAAGGCTTCGGCTAAGGGCACCATCAATAAATCCCGCACTTTTCGTTTAATTGAACGTGCCCCGAACAAGGGATCAAAGCCCTGGTCACGTAAATAATCCAGCGCTGACGGGTGCAGCTCAACCTGCACGCCTTGGCGTCGCAAGCGCTGGTTCAGTTGTCGCAGTTCCAACTCCACAATCGCGGTGAGGTGAGCGCTGGTAAGCGGTTCGAACAATTCAATGCGGTCAATGCGATTAATAAATTCGGGATCAAAATGGGAATGCATCGCCTCTTCAATCACGGTGGCACGGCTACGCTGGCGTCCAGTCAACCGGCTTTGCAGACTGGGCAACCACTGCTGCCATTGCCGTATACCACGGCTCCCGGAATGCCGCGCCGTTTGCGCCCACTGCTTCGAGCCAATATTACTGGTCATAAAAACCAGGCTATTGCAAAAAGACAGCTCGCGAGTTCCGGATGCCAGGCGCAGTTTTCCGCTATCAAACACATTCATTAGACTGCGCACCACCGCGGTGTCCGCTTTTTCAATTTCATCAAACAGCACAACACCGGGCCGGCTGCTGCTGCCGGTGATGGCGTCCTCGTTCAATAAAGTCAGGTTTTCCTTACTGCCCACATAGCCGGGCGGTGCTCCGGTGATGGCTGCGCTGTAATGACTTTGCGACAGCGTGTTCATATCGATGCGACAGAATCCCGGATTATTATCGCCGTGTATACAGCGCGCCAGTGTACGCACCAGCTCCGTTTTCCCCACCCCGGTGTCACCAATGAACAACAAAACACACAACGGGCGCTGGCTGTCATGCAAGCCAGCCTTGATCACTTTCAACTGCTGGCACAATGCATCAATAACCGCCTGCTGGCCAACAATGTGTTTTTCCAGTTCGATGCGGATTTGCTCCGGATCAAAAGCAAAACGGGAGCGCAGCCCGGACAAGGATGCCACTTCCCTGGCAAGCTGGTTAGACTGGCTATTGTCGGCCAACACATCGTTTATATACGGCATACGCAGCGCCTATTATTCACCGGCGGCCTTTTCCACTTCCGGCACCGGTAAATTACCCACCGGACATCCGGCAACCCCCACCGTATCCCGTGTCATGGCTTCCACATCCTGTTGAGCCTTCTCGGCATCCATAACCCAGGTGCGATAAAATTCGAACGGGCAATCCGCCACGCCTTTATCACCGTCTCCGGAGTTGTGTACGCCGGTATAACCCCGGTGCAATAATTTAAACAGATGATTTTGCGACTGGTCGTTGGCGCGGGCATCCCGAATTTGAGACACCGAAAGCTGGGCATACTGAATGCCCATATCTTCCTCACCGCATTCGCCCAATGTGCGCCCATCAAAGCCGACGATAGCCGAATGCCCGAAATACGAATACACACCGTCAAAGCCCGATGCATTCGCCACGGCCACATAACAGTTATTCGCCCAGGCCATGGTCTTGGCCATCATCACCTGCTGCTCCTTGGCCGGATACATATAACCCTGACACCGTACAATCAACTCCGCACCGCGCATCGCGCAGTCGCGCCAGATCTCCGGATAGTTGCCGTCATCACAAATAATCAGGCTGATCTTCATGCCTTTCGGACCTTCGGTAACATAGGTTCTGTCACCGGGATACCAGCCCTCAATAGGACACCAGGGTATACATTTTCTGTATTTCTGCACGATCTCCCCCTGATTATTGATCAACACCAACGTGTTATAGGGGGACTTATGGGGGTGCTCTTCATGTTGCTCACCGGTGAGTGAAAATACACCCCAGGTATTGGCCTTACGACAGGCAGCAGAAAATATTTCTGTCTCTTCGCCGGGCACGGTAGCGGCCGTCGCCATCATCTCGTCGGTATCGTACATAATGCCCATGGTGCTGTATTCCGGGAAAACAATCAGATCCAGTCCCGGCAACCCCTGCTTGATGCCGACGATCATATCCGCGATCTGGCGGGCGTTATCCAACACCTCAGCCTTGGTGTGCAAACGCGGCATCTTATAGTTCACTACGGCTACACCTACGGTATCCGCGCTACTGGAAATATCGCCGTGTCTCATGGTCTTTGCTCCATCGGTTAATGCATCAGACTGCAGACACTAGCCCAGCCGAATTTAATACAGTATGCGTCAAATGACGTAGTACCCTGAGTCATTCGCCCGATTGGCCCCTTAAGCTGCCCGCGTAATACTGACTGCCATGACACGATGCGTTTGTCTTTGCATTCGAGTGTCAGATTTGGGTCGTTATTAAAAGAGGTCGAACCATGCTGTCCAACTTACTCAACAAAAAACTGCTTAGCTCGAAAATTGCGACAGCCCTAGCGCTGTCAACTTCCATTCTGCTCTCCCCTGCGCTACAGGCTGATGAAGCCAACTCTACCGGTCTTGCGGTGACAGACAAAACCGTCAAGGTCGGCATCCTGCATTCCGTTACCGGCACCATGGCGATCAGTGAAACCGGGTCCGTTCAGGCAGAAAAGCTCGCCATAGATCAGATCAACGAAATGGGGGGCGTATTGGGGCGTAAAATCGAATACATCCAGGAAGACGGCGCCAGTGACTGGCCGACATTTGCGGAGAAATCCAAAAAGTTATTGGTAAGTGACAAGGTCGCCGCCGTATTCGGATGCTGGACCTCCGCTTCACGCAAAGCGGTTTTGCCGGTGTTTGAACAATATAACGGAATGCTTTACTACCCGACTTTTTATGAAGGGCTGGAAGAGTCACCCAATGTTATTTATACCGGACAGGAAGCAACGCAACAAATCCTGGAAGGCATTGACTGGGCATCCAAAACCAAAGGGGCGAAAAAATTCTTCTTACTGGGTTCAGATTACATCTGGCCACGCACCTCCAACAAAATCGCGCGCAAACACATCGACAAACTGGGCCTGAAAGTCGTGGGTGAAGAGTACTATCCCCTGGGCCACACGCAGTTCAACTCCGTGATCAACAAAATCAAGCTGAAAAAACCGGATGTGGTCTTCATCTCGGTTGTGGGCGGTTCCAACGTCGCATTTTACAAGCAGCTTAAAGCGGCCGGTATTGATATGTCCAAGGAGAAACCACTGTTCCTGACCATCTCGGTAACGGAAGATGAAATCCTGGGCATCGGCGGTGAAAACATCGAAGGTATTTATGCTTCCATGAAGTATTTCCAAAGCTTGCCTAACGACAACAACAAAGCATTCGTTGAAGCCTTCAAAGCCAAATACGGTAAAGACATCGTTATTGGTGACGTAACCCAGGCTGCCTATCTTGGCCCCTGGTTATGGAAAGCCGCTGTTGAAAAGGCCGGTTCCTTCGATATAGATAAAGTACGCGAAGCCTCACCGGGCATCGAATTGACCACCGCTCCCGAAGGTTATGTCCGCGTTCACAAAAACCATCACCTCTGGTCCAAAACCCGCATCGGTGTTGCCGAGCCAGACGGCCAATACAAAGTGGTTTATGAAAGTAAGGAACTGATCGAACCCGATCCATTCCCTAAAGGTTACCAATAAGGCAATCAGCGGTGGTGCGGCAACGCACCACCCGTTTCTCTCCACCCGATTTAAATACGTAGTTCCCGGAGGCCAATATGTTTGCCGACTATACCGCAGCGGAATTGACATCGATCTTTGCCATGCAGGGTTTCGCTGGTTTAACGTTGTTTTCTGTTTTTGTTTTAATGGCGCTGGGTCTGGCCATTATTTTCGGACAGATGGAGGTGATCAATATGGCGCACGGAGAATTCATGATTCTCGGCGCCTACACAACCTATCTGACGTCCACCCTATTTTCTGAATACATTCCAAGTTTGTTCTCGATGTATTTTTTTCTCGCCATGATATTAGCGTTCCTGGTGACGTTTGCCCTCGGAGCGTTAGTGGAATGGGCGATGATACGACATTTATACAAACGCCCGCTGGACACATTACTGGCCACCTGGGGTTTAAGTCTGATTCTGCAACAACTCTACCGCACTGTTTTCGGGGCGCGCGAAGTGGGAGTCACCCTGCCTGACTGGGTAATGGGTTCTTATCCCCTAACCGACACCATCGAAATTCCCATCAACGGTATTTTCGTAATGGCCATCACCATCATGATTTCCGTGGGTGTGTATTTAATGATGTTCAAATCCCGCTGGGGTTGCCAGGTTCGCGCCGTGGTTCAAAATCGTGAAATGGCCGGAGCAGTGGGCATCAATACTGAAAAAGTGGATCGCATCACCTTCGCTTTAGGCTGCGGTATTGCCGGGGTTGCGGGCAGCGCTTTCACCATGATCGGTTCGACCGGCCCCACTTCCGGACAGCTCTACATCGTAGATACGTTCCTGGTGGTGGTATTCGGTGGTGCACAAAGTCTGCTGGGCACCATTGCCTCGGCATTCACCATATCTCAGGCACAGTCCACCATGGAATTCTTCTTAAGCGGCTCCATGGCCAAAGTGCTTACCTTGTTGTTTGTTGTCGGCATTCTGATGATTCGCCCGCAAGGACTATTCGCTTTGAAAATCCGGGTTAAGTAAGGGGTACCGTATGTCTCAGGGATTTCGTTCGTATTTACCAAAATCCGATGCCTTAAACATGGCACTGCTGGCGCTGTTACTGGTCATCATCCTACCCATGTCGATGGACATTTTTCGCCTTAACCTGGTCGGCAAATATCTGACTTACGCGTTCGTCGCGCTGGGCCTGGTATTGTGCTGGGGCTATGGCGGCATTCTTAGTCTTGGCCAGGGTGTGTTCTTTGGTCTGGGCGGATATTGCATGGCCATGTTTCTGAAACTGGAAGCGTCTTCACCGGAAAATACCGCCATACAATCCACACCGGGGATTCCCGATTTTATGGACTGGAACCAACTCACGGCATTACCGTGGTTTTGGGAACCGTTCCACAATTTTAGTTTCACCCTGATTGCCGTGATTATGGTACCGGTGATATTCGCATTCATCATCAGTGTCGCCATGTTCAAGCGCCGGGTAGGCGGTGTTTACTTCGCTATTATTACTCAGGCCGTTGCCGCGATCCTGACCATTTTGATCATCGGTCAGCAAGGCTACACCGGCGGCGTTAACGGCATTACCGATCTTCGCACGCTCAAGGGTTGGGATATCCGTACAGACGAGGCCAAATACATTCTGTATTTCGTCTGTGTGGGATTCCTGTTTGCCAGTCTCTTCCTGGCGCAGTTTATTCGCAAGAGTAAGCTGGGAAGATTACTGGTTGCGATGCGGGACAAAGAAGACCGGGTGCGTTTCTCCGGATACGACGTCTCGAACTTCAAAATCTTTGTGTTCTGTGCTGCCGCTGCATTCTCTGCCATCGGCGGTGCCATGTTCACGCTGCAAGTGGGCTTTATGTCGCCTACCTTCGTCGGCATTGTTCCCTCCATCGAAATGGTGATCTTCTGCGCTGTTGGCGGACGCCTTTCCATCCTGGGCGCGGTGTACGGCACGCTCATCGTGAACTGGGCAAAAACCTCGTTCTCGGAAAGCTTTCCTGAACTCTGGTTGTTCGCCATGGGTGCACTGTTTATCGGTGTGGTAATGGCGTTCCCCGATGGTCTGGCCGGCGTCTACAGCAGCAAAATAGAACCCCGTTTAAAAGCGCTTTTAGCAAGCTTCCGGTCTGCAAAACCGCAACCACCTGCTCAATCCACCCCGCCAGCCGCCCCCAAAGCACCGGTTTCGCCAAAGCCTTTGGAAACGCTGGAAACTCTGGAATCCGGGAGCTGAACATGACTACACCCAACACAGCCACTAACACCGATTTCGTACTCGCGGTAGAAGGATTAACGGTCTCGTTCGATGGCTTCAAAGCCGTAAACGACCTCTCTTTTTATGTCGATGAAAATGAAATCCGCGTCATTATCGGCCCCAACGGGGCCGGTAAAACCACGGTGCTGGATCTGATCTGTGGCCGCACCAAAGCAACCGAAGGGTCTATCAAGTTCCGCAACAAAGAACTCACCAAAATGAAAGAACACCAGATCGTTCATGCCGGTGTGGGCAGAAAGTTTCAGAATCCTTCTATCTATGACGATCTGACCGTGTTTGAAAATCTGGAAATTTCTTTCCCGCGCGGACGCAATGTTTGGGGGGCACTGACTTTCAAACGCACGGCCGAAGTGATCAACAAGGTGGAAGAAATCGCCGATATGATCTTTCTGAAGGATCAACTGAACAAGCAAGCCGCCCTGCTCAGCCACGGCCAAAAGCAATGGCTGGAAATCGGCATGCTGCTGATTCAGGACCCCGAACTGTTAATGCTGGACGAACCGGTCGCCGGAATGTCGGTTGCGGAACGCAAACAAACCGCAGAACTGCTCAACAAAATCACCAAGAACCGATCGGTAATTGTCATTGAGCACGACATGCAGTTTGTAGCGGACATTGCCAACCGCGTGACCGTATTGCATCAGGGCAAAGTGTTATCAGAAGGCACTATGGATCGCGTGCAAAACGATCCTAAGGTCAAAGAAGTCTATCTAGGGCACTAATCTGTTAGTCATTAGGGTCTGAGGAGTTACCACCATGTTAAACGTATCGGATTACAGCGTGGCCTACGGGCAAAGTGAAGTCATCCACAATCTGAATTTTGAAGTCAAGCCCAACGAAATCGTCGCCATTATGGGCCGCAACGGGATGGGCAAAACCACGCTGATGAAATCCCTGATCGGTGTTCTGCCCTCCAGCGGCAACGTCAAACTGGGCAACGTCGACGTCGGCTCAATGAAAAGTCATCAGCGGGTCGCCAACGGTATGAGTTTTGTACCCCAGGGCAGGATGATTTTTTCCACCATGACGGTGAAAGAAAACATTGAAACCGGATTGACCTCCACCAAACAAAAGAATGTGCCACAGGATCTGTACGACATGTTCCCGGTGTTACTGGAAATGAAATCACGCCGTGGCGGCAACCTGTCCGGCGGGCAACAGCAACAACTGGCCATCGCCCGCGCCTTGGCCAGCAAACCCAAGTTACTGCTGCTGGATGAACCCACCGAAGGTATTCAGCCTTCCATCATCAAAGAAATGGCCAGAACCCTACGCCGTATACGCGATGAAAGAGGCTTATCTATTGTGGTTTCAGAACAGGTACTCAGTTTTGCACTGGATATTGCAGACCGCATTCTGGTGATTGAAAAGGGCGAGATAGTCGCGGAAGAAACCCGCGAAAACGTAAACGAAGAAAAGATCGCTGCTTATCTGGCTGTGTAACCCAACACACCGAAACAGCGCATTTAACCAACCAGCTGGAGGCATCTAAAAATGGCTGACACGATTATTAAAATAGATCTCAACAAATCTCCTTATGACCAGGACGATATTCACAATCGCTGGCATCCGGATATTCCCATGGTTGCCATGGTCAAACCCGGTGATGATTTTATTGTGGAGTGTTATGACTGGACGGGGGGACAGATAAAAAATGACGATGACGCATCCGATGTGCGTGATGTCGATCTGTCGCAGGTGCACTTTCTTTCCGGCCCGATTGGTGTCGAAGGCGCGGAGCCCGGTGACTTGCTGGTAGTTGATATTCTCGACATTGGCGCATTCAAAGAAAGCCAATGGGGCTTCAACGGCTTCTTCTCCAAACAGAATGGCGGCGGCTTCCTAACAGAGCATTTCCCGGAAGCGCAAAAGTCCATCTGGGATTTTAACGGCATGTTCACCAGCTCACGCCACATTCCCGGTGTAGAATTTGCGGGTTTGATTCACCCCGGACTGATCGGATGCCTGCCCTCCAAAGAAATGCTGAAGGAATGGAACACCCGTGAGAAAGAACTCTATGACACTGAACCGGATCGTGTACCGGGCTTAGCCAACCTGCCCTACGCAGAAACCGCACACATGGGCAAGCTGAAAGGCGAAGAGAAAAAATCAGCCGCAGCCGAAGGCGCCCGCACCGTTCCACCACGTGAACACGGCGGCAACTGCGACATCAAAGACCTATCGCGCGGTTCCAAAGTGTATTTCCCGGTGTATGTAAAAGACGGTGGCCTATCCGTGGGTGACTTGCACTTCAGCCAGGGCGACGGCGAAATCACCTTCTGCGGCGCTATTGAAATGGCCGGCTGGATTCACATGCGCGTCAACCTGATCAAAGACGGCATGGCAAAATACGCCATTAAAAACCCCATCTTCAAACCCAGCCCGATCACACCGAAATACGACGACTACCTTATCTTTGAGGGCATCTCGGTAGACGAGCAAGGCAAACAGCACTACCTGGATGTGCACATCGCCTATCGGCAGGCCTGTTTAAACGCCATTGAGTATCTGAAGAAATTCGGTTACACCGGCGCTCAAGCCTATGCAATACTGGGAACCGCTCCGGTGCAGGGTCATATCAGTGGCGTGGTAGACGTTCCGAACGCTTGCGCTACACTATGGCTGCCCACCGACATCTTTGAATTCGACATGCAACCCAATGCCGATGGCCCGACCAAATATCTGGACGGATCGATTGACGTTCCGCTCGCACCGGATAAAAAGTAAGGAGAAAGCCCATGCCTGTATATGATTACAAATGTAAGGATCACGGCGTGTTCTTTGAACTGGCCACCCTGGACGAACACGACAAACCCTGTGCCTGCCCGCAATGCGGATTGCCTTCGGCCCGGGTCATCATGATCGCACCGGAAATCCTGGCCATGGCACCGGAGCGCCGCAAGGCGTTCCAAACCAACGAAAAAGCGCAACACGAACCGATTGTTTCAACCAACAAAACCCGATCGGTATCAAAAGCCGATGGGGGCTGTGGTTGCAGTGATCATAAGAAAAAGAATTCAAAACTGATGTATACAGCGCAGGGGGATAAGTTTTTTCCTTCCATGCGACCGTGGATGATTAGCCACTAGGACCGTGGTGCTCGCAATAGTTTTATAAGTGTACAAGGGCAAACTGCAATCTTTTCGCGAACTCGGGGTTGTAGTTTGTCTGTTTTATCTGAGTTTCCCCTCTCCCCTCCCCCAACTCCTATCTGCTTTACACTCTGAATCGTATATAGCTGAGTAGTCGGTACATTTTTTACTTTTATGACTATTATGGGTTTTCAACTATATTTAATGTGGCTATTATTTAGTGCGCTGAGTGTGTGTTGTCCAGCCGTTTTCTGCTGATAAGGGATCACGGTGGTTTATTGAATCACTAGTTTTAAATTCGAAATGGATAGGTGAATCTAGGCTGTATTTCTTTGCGGCTTTGGGCTGTGTTGGATTGCAGACTGGGATTTTTTATCTGGGTATTTTACCGGATATATGGAATTTGGTGGTTGAATAGGGATGTTAAATGCCGGAAACGCCTCGTGCAAATAATCGGAAAATAGAGAGTTATTATGACAGAGAAAAAACATAGATATTCTATTAGCCAAGTGACTCAAGGGCGTCATAAGTTTTATACGTGTACTATTCCTAGCGATGTATTGGCAAGATGTTGCTTCGTAACTACTAGAGATGATGACCCTGTAAAGGGGTTTCAACGAGTCTTGGATAAAAAGCGAGCACAAGAAATTGCTAAGTATATTGACTCTGGGCTTGGAACAATTCCTAGCGCAATAATATTATCTGCACAAGACGAAGCTGATCTAAGGATTATCGGAAAGGGAAAAACGGTAGAGTTCAACGACACCCCGAAGGCTTTCCTAATTCTAGATGGTCAGCACAGGGTTTATGGATTTTCTATTGCAGAATCAAGCCTTCGAATCCCTGTGGTTATATACAATGAGCTTACTCGTCGAGACGAGTCGAGATTATTCATTGATATAAATTCAAAACAGCGAGGAGTTCCAAATGAGCTGCTTCTGGATATAAAAAAGCTAGCTGAGTATGAAAATGATGAAGAGAACCTTCTTCGAGAAGTATTTGATTTATTTAACAATGATGCGGATAGCGTTTTCCTAAATAAGTTTTCTGCTGCATCTAGAGCCAAGAAGAAAATAACTCGAGTGACATTTAATAATTCTATAAAACCCTTGTTTGGACTTTTTAGAGAAAAGGATGCGGAAGAAATATATTCGATATTGAACAGCTATTTCTCTGCTATGAAATCTGGTTTTGAAGAAATCGGGTGTGAAGATACATTGCTAGGTTCCGTTGTTTTTCGCGCCGTTTCAAGCTTCTTTCCAATATCGGCGTCAAAGTTAAAAGATAAATACGGTGCCGATTACACAGTGGATAATTTTTATGCTGTTATGGAGGGCATGTTTTCAAGGATAAAACCAGCGAAGCTTAATAACCCTGGAACTTCCTATAAAGCAATATCTGATTACCTGGAAAACAACATTAAATCTGAATTTACGCTGTAATGAAGCACTATGAGATGCTAAGGCCGCTACTGCTCCAAGGTCTACTAGAAAACGAGATTTCTGATCATTGTGTGGAGTTCAAAAAGTGGGTCTCTTCTGGAAACTATATTGTTCGAGATGTACCGACGAATAAGTCTATAGTAATCGAAGTCAACAATGAGTTTTCGTTTCATAATATGATGGCATTCGATATATGTAGAATGGCTGCCGCATCGTTTGAGACAATGCAGCACATACAGAAGAGTTCGACGTTACCTAAATCTTTCGGGTGGATTGCGATTAAATCATATTATGCGGCTTTTTTTTCAGCACATTCGATAATGCGCTGTTTTGGCTATTCCTGTAGTCAGCTCGAAAGAGGCCACGTGACACAGCTTAATTCCTTTGGGCAAGCGATTGGACTGAGTAACCTAATTAAACCAGAGGCCGGTTATTTTTCTGGTACGTATGATCAGAGTAATAGAATTTTAAAGCTTAAAAAAATGAACAACACACACGAGGACACGTGGCGAACACTTATAGATTGCTTAAATGAAGTGAGCAAAAATATTCTGAACGTGACTGGATTGAATTCTAGAAAGCAGCAGGTATCAGCAAAAATAAGTGATTTAATCGATATTATTACGGATAACGGTAGACTGACTAATGGCAGCTACCTTTCACATTTTAGAAATTCGGTTAACTATCGCCAGGAGCACGATTCTTGGTATCCATATGGTAAATGTTCCATAAAAGCTGAGAAAATCGTTTCTATGATGACTAAGTGGAATGCACAAGAAGATCTTTCCTTTCATATTTGGAAAGAATCTCGAGAGACTTATAATTTTTTTTCTGCCTGCCGAGATATAGTGAATTTAAATTTTGTACTCATTCAGGTTTTAAGTTCTGAATCTACAAATGTAAGGAATTTGTACAAGAGATGGCCAGAAAAATTAACAATGCTATGTTCTGCTGCATAAAAGCATTTAACAAGCGACTGTGATACCAAGTCAACCTATTGCACATAAAAATTACCTCTGTTTTCAGGCTTGTTGCCATGCTTTTCCGTCGCGCACCATCGCATTTAAAATAGTCATTAGTTTTCGCATACAAGCAGTTAATGCGACCTTCTTATGCTTGCCCTGTTCAACAAGTCGAACGTAGAAAGATTTCATAACTGGGTTGTGTTGTATTGCACACATCATGGCCATATAGAGCATCGTTCTGATGGGTGCTCGTCCGCCTTTGATGCGACGTTTCCCTCTCATGTTTCCACTGTCGTGGTTGTAGGGAGCTAGACCGGTTAAAGCTGCAACCTGACGTGAAGTGAGCGACCCGAGCTCTGGCAGTTCTCCAAGCAGTGTGAAAGCAACACCATCGCCGACCCCAGGCACAGAGGTAAGCAGATCATAGGTGGTTTTCCATTCTGCTATTGCGGAGACGCATTTCTCTAATCGAGCATTAACCCACTCTATCTCCTTGTCTAAGATCCTAATGAGTCTTCGGTGGGAAGAGGCTATTACCTTTTCAGCTTTCTGGGCGCGATTCAGTTCCTGGGTTCTGCTCTCTGTCAATTGGCGTTTGCGTGCCAATAAGTCTCTGATATGGCGTATTTTTATGCTTTGAATTGGGCGGACCTGCGGCTTCATAGTCGCGCCGAACTGAGCAAGCATACGAGCGTCGATTTTATCGGTTTTAGCTAGTACACCCTGAGCCTTGGCAAACTGCCTGGCTTGGACCGGTTGAACTACGACAACCGGTAGTCCTTTAGAGGCCAGTAGCTCAACAAGCTTACGTTCATAGCCACCGGTTGCTTCTACAATAATGCGGCTAAGTTTGTACCGGGCCAGCCTGGAAACCAAGGGCTTGATACCCGCTTCTGAGTTGTCTGATTGCCAGTGAATATCAGACTCCAGGACGTGGATATCCAACGTAGTCTTACTGATATCAATACCTACATGACGACCGTTACGATGTATGTTGGGCTTGGACATTGTGTTCATAACTCACCCTTGCTACATTCGAGCTCGAGGCTCCTTCGACTGTTCGAGTTAAAATTGGAGTCAGCATGGCGCCCACGCTTGTTAACGGGCTCGATAAATCGGCGCCTGTGCTGCACCGGGCTACCATGCTGAAAACCTGCGGCAACAGGTTTGAGCCTCACTTTATCGCTATTGTGACCGGGTGGGAAATTGGAGCTTTTTGAACCATACAAGTGGCTGCTAGGGACTGCATTGCGCTTCGCTTCATACAGCCCCAGAGCCAGGCGTTATAGCATCTAAGTGCCAATATTTAGGAATCAAAATGGAAATAAATAGCGTTGAGCTTAGAGAGAAGAGTGTTCTAATTGCGTGTCAACGATATCTCGATAATGAAAATTCCCATAAGAAAAAATATAGATATATTGCTATATTTTTCGTATTTATTGCTTTGTTAATTGGAGTATATATCTATATCGATCCTGAAATATCCTGGAAGAGCTATAAATTTGATTTGTTCTTGAGTGCTCTAGCTGGTGCGTTATTCGCTGGCGGAGTAATAGCCTTGATTCAGATCTCCCATTCCTCGTATTATCTCCGGTACTTTGACGCTCAAGCCATGTCTGATCGCATTGAAGAATTGGGTGGTGCTGATACGGCTCAATCGAGTTCAAGCCAATTTCTAAAAAATCTAATTCTCTGGATAATTATTGCGATAGTTTTATTGTCAATATTTAATCAATCAAAGCTATAACAAGTTGCAGCACGCAGACCCAGTTACGCCGCACAAATATGCGGTCGCTGCGCTTTTACCAGATATTTGTACGTCGCAACTGGGCTGGTGTGCAAGGCGTTATGAAATATGAGGTAAATTGGTGCTCCGCGAGAAACTAGTAAAAGTCACCCTTGAATGGCAAGAAAGATACGGTGTTGCGCCTCAAATCACAGCATCGCTTTCGGAATATGATGCTGCAATGATGGTGGGCATGACAGAAGATGAATATTCTGAATTCATGCAAGATAAAACCGCAGTATCAAAAGGCAGTGATTTTGTGTTTAAAACCATCCGCTATCAAGTAAAGGGGAATAGACCGAGCGGTAAGCCTGGAAGTGTAGTTACAATGGTGCCAAAGGCTACAAACTACGACTGGGATAGATTGATTTGGCTGTTGTACGATAAGCATTATGAAATCCAAGAGGCTTGGGAATGGAATGTGAAAAGCTACAAAGAAGAATTTGATACAATTAAAAGACTATCGCCTTCCCATTATCGAAAGGGAAAGTGTTTGTACGCTAAAAATTCATAACAAGCGCAAGCAGTCGGTCGCTGTTGCCCGGCATTATATGCCCGAAACAATGAAATCCAGCGCTGCAATTATTTCTGAGCGATAAGTTGAAAGGTCATACGCTTCTTTCCCAAGAGTAGATCTATCAACGCCAGCGATTTGTTGAGTCATAGCGACAAAAACCTTTCCCTCGATATCTATCTTTGGGCAAAGTTTCGAGATAGCTGCATTGCCAGATAAAGATTCTGGACTTAATGGGATAACGATAGTGGTGCGAATGTCGTCCAGTAGATTGGATTGAATATCCAGAAGGTATGGAAACAGCTTCTTTGTTCTGCTATTGGGATTTTTATAGGCAACGAACTGCGCCACTAAAAAGCCCTCAAGTCATCACTGAAAGTACCGTTTTCTTCAATCAGTTGATTGTATGCCGCAATAGCGTTCTGGTTTTCTTGTTTCCATAGCTCCCTTTGCTTTGCGCTAACTAACTCTATTAGAGCTTCTTCAAGGGTGGCTGAAAGGTTAATTTTCAAAGCCTTGGCTTTTGTCAGTAAGTCACTGTTTATGCTGACATTTGTTGGCTTTTTAGGGGCTTGGGTGTCAAATGCTTGCTGCATGGCTATTTGTCCAGTACGGTAATGCAGATAGTGTATGCGCATTTCTATTGTGCATCAAGCATATAACGCCCCTGTGCAGTGGACCAAGCTACGTTCCGCGTTTTTTATGGTTTGTCGCTGCGCTCCTCTTACCATAAAAAACGTTCCACTCCACTTGTCCACTGACAGGGGCGTTATGTTTTTAGGCAAGGATTGTTCTAACGTGAAAGTGTATTTCTTAGATTCCTTTTTGAGTTCGTTTTGGGAAGGTAGTGAGTATGAGAAAAAGGAATAGATCAGCGACAAGCCTAGTCAAGAAGAAATCGAGCAGGTGAGCAGGGTAAGGCAGGGGCAAAAAAATATCTATTGCGTCTATTGAAATAGGTGCTGAAGGGAAGACTGAATCAAGTAACAAATCAGAATCACGTATTAAGTTTTCAATCGCTATGGTGTTTCCTGGCATCGAAAATAAAAGTCAACTAGTGCATTTACAGGAAGCCAACTACGCGCACCACAATTGGCTCCACACCGCTGGCTCCCATGATGCCGACGTTATGATTTTTGCAGCTAGCGATTTAAATAGGAGAATATAATGGCGGGATTGCCAGCAATGCCTCCAGGGGCGTGTGTTGAAATGAATATATGGGCAGCTAAAACTCAAGTTGGTTTTGTTTTAGGGCCAATCGATTATGTCTGGTTTTACGAAATGGTTCGAAATGGTGGACCCTGGGATTATAAACAGCGGGATCGAATATGCGAAAACGATGGGTAAATAGTATTGCGTTAGCATTAACAATATTTTTGTCAGGCTGTACTCCTGACAATTATGAAGCAAGTGTGATCAAAACGATTTCTAGTCATGATAGGAATTTAGACATATCTATTGTTAAGTATGGCTACGATGCCACAGTGCCGTTTGTGTATAGAATATATGTTTTGAATGCCGGAAAAAGTCCACTAGAAATTGAGCCTGATTCTGATTATTTAAGAACAGATAGTATCGACAGTATGGAGTTAAGCTGGTCTACCCCATCCTCAGTTTCCATTAAGTGCGCTGAAGGAAAAGTTTATAAATTTAACAATTTCGGGTATTTGGACCAAACTGAGATACGGGTTAATCTTGATACGAATTGTCAGTAGCTTCGGTTTTTTTCTTATTATCAACGTTTTAAGTGCAACAATCACATAACCAAGCCAAGAAATGGAACCACTTAAGTTCTGCCCGTTATATGCTTGAGCACCCACGTCTAAATCAATCATTAACTTGACTTTTAATTAGCTGCCACTCAGGATTCGGAAATGAAATTAAATCTTACGCAAAAGACAGCGCGAATTATCATCATCATTCCATAGGGATGGTGGGATTGTTAATGCGTCACTGAATTATCAAACCCGCCCATGAGGCGGGTTTTCTATTTCTGCCTCTGGGTAATAGTCCTAGATGGAGGAACTAAAATGAAGAAAGTGGCGGTTATAGGGAAGCCCGCTAATGGGAAGTCCACTTTAAGTAGAAAACTTGCGTCAGCTACAGGAATCAAGTTGTATGCCCTGGATTCAATTTTGTACAAACAGAATGGCCAGGAGGTGGATAGGAGGAGTTATGAAGATGCCCACGAAAAGCTTATATCACTCGACGAATGGATCATAGAAGGCTTTGGACCATTAAGCTCAATGAATTCTTTCAACAGGCGCCTTGAAGCTGCGGACACAATTATCTATATAGAGTTGCCTTACTTTATTACCTATTGTTTAGTGACGAAGCGACTAATTAAAGGGTTATTCAAAAAGCCAGAAGGTTGGCCTGATGGAAGCTCCGTGTTAAAGGGAACACTAGAGAGCTACAAAGTATTGAAGCTTTGCCCAAGATTTTGGAATGATGGATTCTTGAAAAGATTGGAAGAATTGTCAAAAAACAAAACTCTACATGTCATTCGGTCAACTTCTGAGTTAAATAGCTTTGTTGATAAAAATGTGCAATAAATCGCATTATACCAGCAGCTGTAGCGGATCAAGTTACGCTGCACTTCAATTGCCCGCTGAGCTGGGCGTATGAGAGAAACAAATGGATAGTTGTTTATTATACGTAGGTGTTGCTGGGGCGGCTATTCTGCAAAACGTGTAGGGTTTCCTTATCTCGCGCCCCATCATCCGCACTAACTATATTGAACGCCTCCCCTGCCCCACCGGTCACATCCAAATGCGCTCGACCACTAGCTACTTGTTCTAAAAAGAATTTTAGTCTGTCTCTAAATTTGGCTTACGCTAACGGCAACCATTTTTATTACCAAATGTACGGGGTTTTCGTACCAGCCTAGCAAACGAGTTATAACAAGGGCAAAGATTGGAATTGCCAGCGTTAGCGTGTCGACTAATTGAGAAATCTTTTGATGTACATAAATTCGACTATAGTTTAGGTGCGAGTTAACCACAGCCAGATCATCTGTGCGTAAGGTAAATCCCTTCTTGCAATTGATAAATAACGGACCGGCTTACCGGTCCGTTACTTTCTGTGTGAATGGGAATAACAAATAATCATTGGGGATTGCTATGAAGCGATTTTTATTTTTACTTTTATTTATTCCGTTAGTTGCTTCAGCCGCAACCCAGAATGGTGCAATTGATTCTCCGGGAGATGTTGCGATCCTCGCCTACAATGGTTATGACGTCAGTCCTTCTGTCGTTTACAACGACGGACTTACTTTTATATTCCTCGATGACTGCCCGAATGGAACCACACTTACCTTCACTGATGAAGAGTGGGATGGTGTTGCATTTTCCACACCAACCGGTGAAGGTAATTTAACCTGGGAAAATAATACTGGCAGTGCTATCGCCAGAGGCACCGTTATCAAAATTAACAATGCGTCTGACGATCCCAGTACTAGTGGTATCGGTGTTAATGTCGGCACAGTTTCTGAAAGCGATACCGGCTTTAATATGATAAGTGGCGATCAGGTTTATATTTATACCGGAACACGGGCGGTTCCTGGTGTCTTTCTGGCTTTTTACGGTGACGAATCAAGTCTTGGTAATGGTGATGTGGCCACTATCGCGGGTACATCTCTTGTTAGCGGACAGACCGCTCAGCTCAATATCTCAGAGGGTTATTACACTGGCCCTGCATCTTGCAACTCGACACTGTCAGATTGCTTATCTCAAATTTATAATTCCTCGAACTGGTCTTTCACTGATAACCCAGGCTATCCAGGCACCTTACCCGATAGCTTTACCGGTTCGGTTTTTGTCACAAATATTGCACCAACGGCTGTAAGTTTTACGGCAAGCCCGATCTATCAGGGAACACCTTATGCATTTTCAACGGCGAATTTTTCGTATTCCGACAGCGACGGTGACCCTTTAGATCATATTCGTATCGCCAGCGCTCCGGCGAATGGCAGCCTTTGGATCGACAATGATGGCAGTGGCACTATTAATAATGCCGAGGCTGCATTAACGGATACCGCGCAAGTCAGTAAAACGAATCTGGATGCCGGGCGACTGAAATATATCAACAGCAATGGCAGCTCCGGCAACTTTACTTTTGAGGTGAATGACGGTATCAGTTACAGCGCCTCTGCTTACACGACAACGCTGACGGTTACCGCATATCCCGCCATTACATTTGCAGCCAGCAATACAAGCCCATTGGAATCTGCCGGTAGTGTTACGCTGACTGCAACCGCCAGTTATGCTTTTAACCAGAATATTACAGTTAATCTGGCGTATTCAGGAACTGCTACTGATGGTGATGATTATACTCCCGTTAGCAGCCTGACCATTACAACGGGCAATACCAGCGCTAATTCTGGCTTGGCTATTGCGGAGGATTTGCTTGAAGAAGCAACCGAAACCATCATCGTTGATATTTCCAGTGTGAGTAACGGCACTGAATCCGGTGTACAACAGCAAACGGTATCGATCACAGACAACGATCAGGTCTACCCGACAGTAGTTATTTCCGGCGCCAGTGGCAGTATTAATGCTTCTTTTACCGCGACCTTTACCTTCAGTGAAAACGTCAGTGGATTTTCTGTTGGCGATATTACGGCAAGTAATGCCTCTGTCAGTGCATTCAACGCAACCAGTGCATCGGTCTATACCGCGTTGATTACACCAACAACGGATGGTGCGGTGACGCTGGATATTGCCGGCGCAGCAGCCCAGGACGGAGTTGGCAATAACAGTTCCGCAGCAACCCAGCTTGCTGTTACTTACGATGCAACGGCACCGACGGTTACGATAAGTGGTGCCAGTGGCAGCATCAATGCGCCGTTTACTGCTACCTTTGCCTTTAGCGAATCGGTAAGTGGGTTTATCGTGGGCGATATCGTTGCCAGCAACGCAACGGTTGGTGCATTCAACGCGACCAACGCCTCCACCTATACCGCGCTCATTACGCCAACCAGCGATGGTGCGGTAACAGTGGATGTGGCCGGTTCAGTCGCTCAGGATGCTGCGGGAAATAACAATACGGCAGCGACACAGCTTGCAATTACTTACGATGGCAGTTTGCCAACAGTAGCGATCAGCGGCGCCAGTGGCAGTATTAATGCCCCTTTTACCGCGACCTTTACCTTCAGTGAAAACGTCAGCGGATTTACGGTTGGCGACATTACGGTAAGTAACGCGTCGGTCAGCACATTCAGTTCGACGAATGCCTCCACCTATACCGCACTCATTACACCAACCAGCGAAGCTGCAGTAACAGTGGAGGTGGCCGGCTCAGTCGCTCAGGATAGTGCGGGCAATAACAATAGTGCAGCTACGCAGTTGTCGATCATTTATGATACGACAGCTCCCGCTGTTACTGTCAGTGGCGCCAGTGGCAACATCAGTGCGCCATTTACTGCGACCTTTACCTTCAGCGAAGCGGTAAGCGGGTTTGTCGTGGGTGATATTACGCTAACCAATGCCAGTGGCAGTAATTTCCAGGCGGTTAGTGGTTCGGTATATACCATCGATATTACGCCATTGGCATTCGGCATGGTCACCCTCAGTGTGGCAGCCAATAAAGCCAACGATGCAGCCGGAAATAATAATACTTCAGGCAGCCTGTCGGTGGATTATCAGAATATCAATACCGATGGTTCTGTCACGGTTTCTGGCCTGGCTATCGAAAGTCAGACCTTGGTAGCTCAGGTCAATGATACTGATGGTATTGATAGTTCGACACTGACATATCAATGGCGACGGGGCTCTACTGTCGTCGGCAGTAGTTCGTCCTATCTCGTCGCTGCTGCCGATGTTGGCGAGCAGATTACTTTGCAGGTCACCTATACCGATGACCTTGGGCGTAATGAGGATCGAACCTCTGCGGCCACGGATACGGTGATCAGTTTGCAGCAACATTCCCTGGTGACTATTTCTGATTCTGCTGCTGGAATTGGTGCGTTCGCCTTAACTCAGAGTCAGTATCGTCAGGCTGGACTGGATTTTCAGGATAACGATACTTTTACCCGTATACTGCCGATTCTGAACAGTGCTGTTGCGCGTTCTCTGGCAGCTAATGTGGATACCCTGGCGGAATTAGAAGCATTAAGCGCTCGTATTATGGAAGCTCAGGATGACGACGGTGATGGTCTGCCGAACAGTTTGGAAGGTACAGCCATCACAGACCGTGACGGTGATGGCATTGTAGATCGTAAAGACACGGACAGCGATCAGGATGGTCTGTCAGACCGTGTTGAACTTGGTTTGGTTCTGTCTGACACCGATAGCGACGGCATTATCGATTTCTTCGATGCTGATATTGATAATGACGGCAATGTTGATGATGGCCGCACGGATGACAACCTCGATGGTGCAGACGACACTCTCATGACCGTGGAAGGTTATCGTGCCGCGAATGCACTGGTAGATGCAGACAATGATGGCCTACTGAATAGCCAGGATCTGGATTCTGATAATGATGGTATCGGCGACTTGGTGGAGAACCTTCTGACTGACACAGATGGTAATCTGATGAAGGATGATCCCGGCATTGAGATCGATGACAGCAACAGTCTGATTGACTATAACAACGATGGTATCTTTAACTTTCTGCAACTGATTAGCGAAGGTAATCAGACGGACTTCTCCCGCAGCGGTCTGCCGCCCCGGTTAGATGCCAATAATGATGGCATGCTCGACAAAACCGG
This sequence comes from Ketobacter sp. MCCC 1A13808, assembly GCF_009746715.1. NCBI lineage: Bacteria > Pseudomonadati > Pseudomonadota > Gammaproteobacteria > Pseudomonadales > Ketobacteraceae > Ketobacter > Ketobacter nezhaii. The sequence continues at coordinate 501,966 of NZ_VRKW01000003.1, read as the reverse complement.
AGATATCGATCGTGATGGCCTGGCAGACGTGGTCGATAACGCCGTTGGGGCGTTTGGTTCTCTAGCGGATATTGATGGCGATGGCATTCCGAATCATCTGGACGATGATGACGATGGTGATGGCATCCCGGATGCGGATGAAAATCCACAGCTGGTGTTTTTCACCGGTTTGGATGCGGACGCCGACGGCATTGATGATGGCGTTGATTACGACGTAAATGGTCTGCTCAGTAACACTGACAATAACGGCAACGGTGTGCGTGATGACCGTGAGCTACCGGATAAAGACAACGATGGCATCGCCGATCACCTGGACCCGGATTCTGACAATGACAACATAAATGACGGCGAAGACCCATCGATTAATACCGGTAACGATATCACTGTGGCTGGCGGTGCATTAGGTCCATGGATGCTGTTAACGCTATTGATGTTGGGTATGGCAAGACGTTTGTCCGGTGGTGCGCGTGCATTGCTGGTGGTGGGGCTGCTCTGGGTGCCGCTGTTACAGGCGAACCCGGCATCTGCGGCAGATGAGCTTTCCGCAGACAAAATGCACTGGCTGCTGGCGTGGGGTGTTGGTTACAGCAAGCTTAATCCGGAAGTGCATGGTAACAATAAAGTCACAGACGACGGTGGATTAGCGGTAAATATTGCCCTGGGAATGCAATTGAACAAAGCGTGGCAGGTACGTTATGAATACGGCATTCCGGGTGACGCCGAAGTGAACGGTGCACCGATTGAATACACAACTCACAGCCTGCTGGCACAATATAGCAGGCCGCTGTATGGCCAGTGGCGCTGGTTATTGGGCGCGGGTTACTCGCATATTGAAGCCGATGTGGCATCAGGTTTTAATTCTCGGCTGGAAAGTAAAGGCCAGCTGAGCCTGCAGGCCGGGGCAAACTATCTCCTAACCAATAATGTTCGTATTGGTGTGCAGGCAACCCGTTATTCAGATGATATAGGGACTATGATGCTGGGCTTCAGTTACTTAATTCCTTAATAAACGAACAGGCACGTGATCTCAAAGTCTTTCATCTACGCTTGGACTGCGTTTTATCCCGCGAGGGCGCTCTCTATTCCGATGATATACACGAGCGCCCCCTCTTTTTTCACGCTACGTCTCCTTACTTACTGCTCAGTTTTTTTGGTTGCGATTCTGTAAACACTCGTTGATGTGACAATTGGTTAAAGATTAGTATCTTTTTTTTCGATTACTAAACCGTCGGATTACCACATGCCTGAAGCCTCTGGAGCCAACTGGAGGTTAGCGGCCTGATAGAAATATAAAAATAATAAGGACAAGGCGCATGAAACAGGGCATTCTATTTTTGTTGTTGATGTCGGTATTAACCCGCACCACTTTCGCGAATGAGATCGAAGCGCCAGGTACTGATGGCCCCGGCGCATTGGCTGGCGATTTCTGGCAAGGCATGCTGGAGCTCGTGCTGAGCAGCCCCGTTATCAGCGCGTCCATCGATACGGTTGCCAATAAAAAGCCATTCTATATTCCGCAAGCCAAAAGCCATGGTCTATCCACCTTCAGAAACCGCCCCATCAGCTTTTCAATGCAGGCGAAGCATAGGTTGTCGTGGTGGGAGTGGAAAAGTCGTGACCGACTTTCGTTTGAGATCATCAGTGCCCCCAAGCATGGCCGATTGGAAGGCGACGCACCCAATCTGGTTTATATCCCCGAAGACGACTACACCGGCTTTGATGAAATCGTTTTTGAAGTATCGGACGGTTGGCACGGTGAGACTACCGGCACTATCGATATCAAAGTGCAAGGATCTTACACACTATTTGAAAGTGGCCAGGTTCGTCCTCTCGCCTTGAATTCAGACGCGTCCCGGTTATATGCACTGAACACCCCGGACGGCAGATTGGAAATTTTCGACGTCACCGGCGACATACCGGTGGCAATGCACAGCATTCCTGTGGGCCTGGAACCCATTGCCATCGCATTGCGCAATGATCAGGAAGCCTGGGTCGTGAACACGTTATCAGACAGCGTGAGCGTTGTGGACATCGCCGCAGCGGTGCCCCATGTGAAGCGTACCCTGCAACTGGGTGACGAACCTCAGGACATCGTGTTTGCCGGCCCTGGAGGCGATAGAGCCTTTATAGCCACAGCCCATCGCGGACAGAATTCACCTTCAGAACACCAACCTACCACACCCGGAATTGACCGCGCAGATGTCTGGGTGTTTGATGCTGACGCAACCCACAATGAACCTTTAAATATTGTCACGCTGTTTGGTATGCCGCCTCGTGGTTTGGCGGTAAGTCCCGATGGACGAACGGTCTATGCCGGCATCTACAAATCGGGCAATCAGTCCACCATTGCAATACATAACTATAAGACCAAGGGCGTCTACAGTACCGAAGACGGAAAGCCCGGCCCGAAGACAGACGCAACCGGAGTCAAGGCACCCAACACCGGTGTAATCGTGCGCTACGATGGCGAAGCATGGAGGGATTATTATGGGACCGACTGGAATCCTTACGTCCTGTTTAACCTGCCTGACTATGACGTGTTCGAGATTGACGCCATGGCGAACAGGCCTGCTGTTAGCAAGACTCACGCTCACGTCGGTAATGCCTTGTTTAATTTAGCGGTAAACCCCAGCACCGGCGCACTCTATGTCAGTAACCTGGAGGCGCGCAACGAACTGCGTTTCGAGGGACACGGCGAGCGCAGCGACGAACAGACTTTGCGTGGCCGCTTCATTGAAAACCGGATTACTGTGATCAAAGACGATGTGGTTATGCCGCGCAACCTGAATCCACACTTAAGTGACAGCAACCCCGATGGCAGCCCTTCAGAAAATGCCCGAAGTCTGGCACTGCCGCTGCAGATGCAGGTGAACAACGCCGGCGACACCCTGTATCTGAACGCGTTTGGTTCCTCTAAAGTGGCGGTATTCGATATTGAGCAACTGGAATCCGATAGCTTTAGCCCGAGTGAAGAAAGTCATATCGAAGTCACCGGCGGCGGACCCAGTGGCCTGGTTTTGGATGAGTCTCGCCAGCGTCTGTTTGTGTTAACTCGCTTCGATAATGGGATATCGGTCATCGACACCCAGACCAAAACAGAAGCCGCTCATATCACCATGTACAACCCGGAACCCGAATTCATCGTTAAGGGCCGCCCCTTTTTATACGATGCCCGGTACAGTTCCGGCCGCGGCGATTCCTCCTGTGCCAGCTGCCACTTGTTTGGTGATACTGATGGCATCGCCTGGGATTTGGGTGACCCCGATCTTAGCTGGTCTTACAACACCCGTGGCTACGTAAACTTCTTCATGCGCATGAATGCATTACGGGTGCATCATCCGTTAAAAGGCCCCATGCTGACCCAGTCTCTGCGCGGTATGGAATTTCAAGGCCCGCAGCATTGGCGCGGAGATCGTACCGGCGGCAGACGCTTCAACGGAGAATCAATGGAGCGGGCCGCCTTCAAAGAGTTTCGGGTCGCGTTCCCTGGCCTGCTGGGACGAGACGCTATGCCCACTGAAGACGAACTGGATTCGTTTGCGGATTTTGTTTTGCAGTTGCGCTATCCACCGAGCCCGATTCGCAATCTGGATGATTCGTTAACCGAGCTGCAAGAAGAAGGCAGAGACACCTACTTTAATGTCAAGACCACGGGTTTCATCGCACCGTCCGGTGGCAACGTGGCAATGATTCCCTGCAACGATTGCCACGAACTCGATCCGGACATTGAGCGCTTTGGTAGCAGTACACTGATGAGTTTCGAAGGCACCGAGACCACCCAGGACATGAAAGTGGCGCACTTACGTAATGTCTACACACGCAGCGGAATGTTCGGTTTGAAATTCCGGCACAAAACCTCCACCGATCGCTTTATGGGTGACCAGGTAACCGGATACGGATTGTCACACGATGGCGGCGCGGATACGCTGGAATCATTTTTGTCGCTTAACGTATTTCATGTACCCCCCGACCGTCTGGAAGGCGTAACCCAGTTTGTGGCAGCGATGCCCACGGGAATGGCGCCTATCGTGGGTCAACAAGAGACCCTGAATGGCACCAGCCCAGCAGCAGCGGATCAACGAATTGATCTCACGATCGAGCAGGCCCTGGCTCACTTGCAGGAAGGCGGCCCCAACAAACCCAAATGCGATTTGGTCGTGCACGGTATAATCGAGGGGCAAGCGGCAGCGTGGTTGATGATGGAGGACGGCCAATTCCACGGCGACAGCGTGGTTTCCGGCACGTTAACCGATGCGGCGTTACGCGAACTGGGACGCAGCCAAAGCAACAGTCTGAACTACCAATGTGCACCACCGGGAACGGGTGTTCGTATCGCATTGGATCGGGATGAGGACGGCATCAAGAATGGGGACGATCCGTTGTTGATGGGCAAAGCCAACACTTCTTTGCAAAATGCCGACCCTGATGCCGAACCCGAAATCGATGAAGTAGTGGATGCGGTTACGGGTGGTTACCAGCGCGAGGAATCCCAGAAAAAACGCGGCATATTCCCTAGCTTTAAAGATTATTGGGCCTTCTGATACCGCCAGCGCCAGGGCATTGTTCGGCAATAGAAAAATGGCAAACCGCAGATCCACCTACGAATTCAGGGTTGCGGTTTGCCTGCTTATTTAGATCAACTGTTTAGCCGTTTTCTGCTGATAAAGGATCATGGTGGCTTATTAAATCATTGATTCTAAATTTAAAATTGGATGGCTCGATCTGGGCTGTGATGGTTTGCGGCATCGTGCTGCATTTAAATGCGGGATTGAGCTGTGTATTTAGATATTTTTCAGTGGATTGTGGGATTATGCGGCTTAATAATAATGTTATGTGCTGGCAAGGTTCCAACCGTAACCTCGTCTATACAAGCCCCTAATATATGATAGAATTTCTTTAATCATGCTGTACATTTGGTGCATTTTATTATGAATATTCAAGAACTTAGCATTTCCGAAAGAATTCTACTTGCCGAACAATTATGGGATAGTGTGGTAAATAGCGGTGTAGAGATAGAGCTTACCGAAGCACAGCAATTAGAGCTCGACAAGCGACTTCAAAGCTTCTCGGAAGATGGGAATCCAGGTTCAACTTGGACTGAAGTAAAAGACCGAATTTTATCTTCGAAATGAGCTATTCGCTATCGATCAGAAGTGAAGCGGAAGCCGATATCGCTAAACAATTCTCATACTACGAAGAGGTCAGGCTGGGGCTTGGTCATGATTTTATTCTTTGTCTTGAAGAGGGGTTCTCGAAAATACAAAGAAACCCACATAACTACCGCGTAATCTATAGAGATCTCAGGTGTGCTGCTATTCGGCGGTTTCCTTTTAGGATATTTTATTTGGTTCAAGAAAAATCTATTGTTGTCATCGCAGTTTTACACGCCCAGAAAAATCCACAAACGTGGTTAAATCGCGCATAACCAAAACAAGCACAGGACCAAGTTACGCTCCGCAATTTTTGTGGTGACGCTTCGCTTGTACCACAAAAATCACTCCACTACACATGGTCCCATGTTGTTGGCGTTCAAGCTGTAGGAAGCGACTTGCTTTTAAGTTAATTGTTCTACAGCTTGGCAATGCAATATTATGCATTACCAAAGTGTATCAACGATAGTAGATTCCCTCAGGTTGGAATCTGCAGTAACTAGCTGAGCATTATGAATGACGGAGGTTGCAGCGATAATTCTATCGGCGGGATCATTATTTATTTCAGGCCCGAAGTTAGTTGATAATTCCGCGATTTCGGGTGATATCGAAACGACAGATATATTGCGTGATTCTAAGAAGAGATTAATGAAATTTGCCGCGGTTGTGTCGACTTCTAGGCGCGAACGTTTAATCAGCATTGCTATCTCCCAGATTGAAATGTCCGAGATTATTAGGGCGTTGTGAGCATCCGCTTTTTCAATGGCAGTTCTGGCTTTTTTAGTTAGTTTTGACTGATCAAGTGCATCCCAGATGATTGCACAGGTATCTAGCAGAATCACAACATAGAATCCCATTGATCATCTAACGGACTGGTTACATCTTGAATTTTGGCAGTAGCAGACAGTTCACTAAGCTGTTTTCTCGCCATAGCTTTTCTATCTGATGGAGGGGCTATGGTCGCAAGAACCCTACCGTTTGTAGTGACAGTGATTTGCTCGCCATGACTCGCTTTTTCTAGATATTTCAATAGGTTGGCTCTAAGCTCGCTTATATTGACAGTCAGCATCGCTTGTTTTCCAGGTTTTGTACAAATATTTTGTACAACGATACACGCAGATGCATAACAAGCGCAAGCACTGGACGCAGTTTTGTTGGTGCGCTTCGCTTGTACCACCAAAACTGCTCCACTACACTGCGCCAGTGTTGCGAGCGTCAACGGATTCTTTAGTGACGAGCATGAACGAACTTCAGTACATAAAATTTGATTCCGTTGACGAGAACGAATTTATCTCTATTCTAAATCGACAAAGAATAAGGGAGCATTTGATTGAGCATGATTTTTTCGATGGGAATTCAATTAGGGATTGGATCGAATTGAAAATGTCAGTTGACTCGACGCCTGGCTGCAAGATTCGGGCGATAAAGTTCGAAGGAAAACTCATAGGTTGGTGCGGCATACAACTAGAGTTAGAGAAGTACGAGATCGCTATCGTCTTGGATCATGCCGCCTGGGGTAAAGGGAAACGCGTATTTGCTGATCTAATGGCATGGGCTAAAGAGCTTGGGCACAAAGATATATTTATAAATTTGCTGCATACTCGTCGAGAAAATAGGTACTTGGCTAGAATGGCCATAAACATTTCTCACTCCGAGATTCATGGTAGTAAGTTTACGACTTATCAGATAAATCTGAACTAATTATTTTGAGTCAGCCATACTCAAATCGATAGTTTTATAGGGTAGTTTGCTCGCTATGCTTAAAGAGCATAATGTGCGCTTACAATCACAAGTATTAGACCAACATTTCGTTTCGCCAAGCCCGTGATTCGCTGCGCGAACTTATCACGGTTTGGCTCCACTACATTTAGTCTATGTTGTAGGCGTATGGGCTGGCACCGTACAAGACAACCAACAAAGCTGCCTGTGACGGACTGCGGTTACTACAAGAGAGAACAGCAGAATCAAAGCTGAAGCAGCTTCAGCGCCTCATTGAAGACGGTAATAAAAGCCTCGAACTAAAGGACTGGAATGCGGATTGATTTTTGAGACGTATGAAAATGAAATATGGATTGAAGCTGTGTTACTTTCCAATCCTGAAATACGTTCAGCTATAGGTTGATATATGGAACGTTTACTAGATCGCGGAGCATTGCTCATTGTTGCACTGATATGCGCTTTCTTGTCCTGGTGCTTTTGGCATTTTCTTGGCCAAAACGCATTCGATGTTTTTGCTTTAATATTTATGTTTTCATTGTTGAGTGAAAATTATTTTTTGAAAAAAGAGTTAAAAAAATATAGAGAAAGCAAACACAAGAAAGCGCCAGAAAATTAAATACGCGCTATCTTTAAAATCCAAAGCTTGCCTCACCCTGCCACCGGACACGTCTTCATTGGCGGCAACATGGCATCGTTTTTTAATGTACTGCAGCCGGTTGCAGAGTGTATTGGTCATAAAGATTAACCGTTGGAGAGCAAAGTCGCCGATAGAATTGCTGATGGGCGTACTTATTATTACGGTTACAGGGGCAAAAAGATTTATAGTTTAATACTCAAAATCGAATTTTCCCGTCAACCCCGAACAGATCTACATCCTGATCGTCAAAGAAAATCCGTTTCATGTGAGCACTAATTGCAAACTGATCGGTTACATTGTATTGAGCCGCCACCCCCAGTAAAAAATCCGTGCCGCCGTCCAGGTCCGGTTCCACCGTGGCACCGGAAATATCGATTTTACCGTCCCATCGATATAAGCCTACTTCCGCCGATAGGGTGGTTTGTTGCTGCACCGGCCACAGAAAACGATTGGACAACGTAAAGCCTTCGCTGCTGACAGGGTAATGCTGTTCCAGGCCCGCCCTTAAGTTGTCTGGGGTGCCGGTGGCACTCATGTCTACGCGCACATCACCCAAATCCAGAAAACCCAGCTCCAGTGCCAAGTGCGGGTGATAGCCGTAACCCAGCGTAAATTGATACGCCGTGCGGGTAGTGTCATAGCTGCTTAGCGTTACATTAACCCCGCTGGCGGCCATGCCCTGTTGAAAATCCGCTTCGCCCTGGCTGCCTTTGGCGCGATAAAACGCCAGTGCGGCATAACCGTGTTCCTGCAACTGCTGTTTGGCTTCGTCCCATTCAAACGCTTCTGCGTTTTGCACAGGCAGCAAACTGGCGCCTGTGCTGGCCAGCAACGCGAGCGCCAGATGCGGGGCGGAACGAGTCCGCCGCCGCAAAAACAGCGTTGCACCGAAGATCAGCAGCAGGCCGCCACCCATTGAGCCGCCAGAGCCTTTACCCTTGCTGGTAATGGTTGGGAATGTCGGCACTCCGTCGTCGGTAGACAGGGTCTGTGTGCCGACTCCGCCGGGATCTTCGATACTGCCATTCGCAAGGCCATCAGCGTCGTTAGGACCGCCATCTTCAATGGTCAACTGCACGCAATAGTCACCTTCAGTCAGGCCAGGTTGCCAGCTGTCGTCTCCCGGTGGCGGGCAGTAACCCAGATTGCCGGGTGCGGAGTGAACTTGGTTATTGGCATCGTCGACAAAGTCCTGCCAGCGACCATTCGACAATTTGCGATACACTGCGTTTTCCGGAATGGCGCTGGTTTGCGGCAAGACAACCTTCACACTTTGGCCCAACGATGGCAGGTCGTGCATTTCAAAATCGAAAATGCCACCGCCATAAGCATACTCCGTATCGGTTTCAATACCTTGGGCCGAGAGTTCTGTTTGCAGCACACTCGCACCGCCGCCCTCGCCCTGCAACGCAAACTGACCAACCCGGCAACGGATATCAGGATCACATTCCATCAGGAAAGCACTGGTTTCGTCTGCCTGCTCCGGCAGTACGTTGACAGCACTGATGTTATCCAGATAGTCCGGTATGCCATCGTCATCGCTGTCGGCAGTGCCTTCTGTCGCATCATCAGTACCATCGCCATCGGTATCCTCTGAACCCAGAGTAGGCAGCGCATCGACTAGCTTGAAGTACAGCGAGGCGGTGTCTTGTGCTCCGTTATCATCGGTAACCGTGACGCGGACTTTATACACTCCACTGGCCAGTTCGCCAGGATCAAACACCAGATTGGCATCCGTGTTATTACCATCGGTTTCCACCAGAGCGGCATCCGTGGCTGACCAATCCAGAGTGTGTTGATCGCCGCTATTGGGGTCAGACACGGTGGCCGTGACGGTGACAGCGCCCCCCGTAGTGGTAATCAATACAGTGTTTGTACTGTTCTGGCTTAGTCGCAGAGAAACGTCCGGTGCCACATTATTTTCAGTCACCGTGATCTGATGACGGTTCTGGGCACCGCTGTTAATGTCATAGATATCCGGCGAGACAGGGTTGTAGCCATTGGCCAGATCCTGGGCATTACTGGTTCGGTCGTCCAGGCGTACAATCAACGTTTCATCGCCCTCACTCACCCCATCCGCTGTCAATGCGATGCTGACACTGGCAACGGTTTGGCCGTTAGTGAATTGCACAGAGCCGTTCACCAGGTCATGATCAGCTGCATTGGTGGTGCTGGCGCTGTCAATCACATAGGGCACTGTTAGCGGGTAGAAAGGAGATTGGCCATTCAAAATCACGCGGAACTGCACGGTTGCACCTTCTGCGCTGATCTGATCTTTATTCACCGACACCAGTGGCCTCACGTTAACGATCTGAGTGGCTGTGCCTTGATTGCCTTTACTGTCCACTGCGCGATAGGTCACGGTATTGCTGCCGGGTGGCAGTAACAAAGCACTGTTCACCATGCCGACTACCTGGTTGTTGCAGCAACCGGCACCATCGACATTGTCGTACACCAGATCACTCAGACCATCCTGTAAATCGGCTGTTGTCGTGGTGCTGCCCAGATCCAGCAATTGGTAAAGCGGTACCCGGGTGTACAAGCCGGTGGCGTCAATCACCAAGTCCGCCGGAGCCGTTACGATTGGCGCAGTAACGTCGCTATAGTCAGTTGCGTCGTCCGGATCGGTGTTGTCCAGGGATTCCTGCAGATTTGTCACACTGTCGCCGTCCCGATCCTGTGCCGCATCACTCGCATCCAATGGGTTGAAACCATTGCTTTGCTCGTAACTGTCGCTCATGCCGTCATTGTCGTCGTCAGTATCGACCGTGTTGGCGATTCCATCGGTGTCGTTGTCACCCACCACCGTGATGTTAAAGGCCGCCAGTGTCGCGCTATCACTGCCATCCGTAATACTCAGGACAATATTAGAGTAGCTACCTGCATCGCCTACTTGAGGCGTTCCGGTAAGGGCGCCGGTTGCGCTATCCAGAACCAGCCAGCCAGGCAGGTTGGTGGCGCTCACGCTCAGGTTGGTGCTGTCCTCATCCCCGAGTGTCGGGGTGAAACTGTAAGGTTGCCCTTCCAGTACACTCAGCACCGGACTGCCGCTAATGGTCGGCACATCGTTCACTGCTCTTATGCTGATGGATACCATTGCGCTGTTGGAGCTGGAGGCATCGTTGTCCCGCACGCTGTAGGTAAAGTGATCGCTACCATAGCTGTTGGCCGAGGGCGTATAGGTCAGGGTGCCATCATTATTATCAACCAGGTTGCCGCTCGCCGGTGCGGTGCCGATGGTGATGCTGGTATTGTCCAGTGTTCCGTCCACATCGGCATCGTTCAACAGCACACTGATAATCACCGGGCTATCTTCAGTGGTGGTGGCGCTGTCGTTATTAGCCAGCGGCGCGTTGTTTACCGGCTGCGAAGTCAGCGTCACGGTGGCGATGTTGGACCATGTGCCTGCATTATCCTGTACCCGGTAAGTGAGGCTGTCGCTACTAAAACTACCCCCTGGGGTATAGGTGATAGTGCCGCCGCTGATGGCTGCGGAACCATTGGAAGGAGCGCTCACAATCTGAAGTGTGCCGCTTTGGATTGTGCCGTCCACATCGGCGTCATTACCCAGAACGTTTATCTTATAAGGGGTACTTTCTTGTATTGAAACCGTATCACTGTTAGCAGCGGGTGCATCGTTGATGCTGTTGACCGTGAGGGTCACGGTAGCCACATTCGAGGTGGCTCCGCCGTTGTCCTGTACGACATAAGTGAAGCTGTCACTGCCGTGGTAATCCGCATCGGGTGTATAGGTGGCCTGACCACTCACGTCTACATTCACTGATCCGTTAACGGGTTGCTCTATTATGGCCACGCTGGAAACGTCGACGCTGCCGTCTGCATCGCTGTCGTTGTTGATCAGGTTTATATTAACCGCGGTGTCTTCATCGGTCGTGCCGCTGTCATTAACAGCCGTGGGTGCACTATTAACACCGCTGACATTGATCTTCACCGTCGCGACGTTGGAAGTGGCACCGTTCTGATCGTCAATCTGATACGTAAAGCTGTCACTGCCACTGAAGTTGGCAACCGGCGTGTAAACCACCTGGCCTGCACTGACGACGGCGCTGCCATTTACGGGTAGTGTCACCAGGCTAATGGTGGCGGTATCAACACTATCGCCGGTATCCACATCGGTATCGTTAGCGCCAACACTGATATTCACGGCGGTGCCTGTTGCGGTATTCACCACATCGGCTACTGCCACCGGAGCATCGTTAACCGCATTAATGGACACATTGACTGTGGTATTGGCAGAAGTGCTACCCAGCACATCGTCAACCGTGTAAGTGAAACTGTCGCTGCCGTTGTAGTTGGCATCCGGGGTAAAGGTGATTACGCCGGTGCCGGTGTTAATCCGGGTGCTGCCATGGCTGGGCGCACTGGTGATCGACACACTGGCCGCGTTAAGGCTGTTATCACTGTCGCTATCGTTAGCCAGCACGTTGATCGCTACCGCGTTATCTTCGTCAGTAGTTGCATTGTCGGCTGTGCCGGTGGGGGCGTTATTGACCAATACACCGGCGGTGCTGCCGACGCTGTTCAGGGTGAGCGTCATGTTATTACTGGCGGCATCCCGCAGCGTGCCGCCATTGGCGGATAAGGTGCCAATCGCAATACCGTCGGTATCACTGTCGCCCGCCTGGATGGTGTAACGGAACAACAAGGCACTGCTGCCGCTGCCACTAAGATAGGAGGCCTGCCGGGTGGTGGCGCCCACAGTCAAACTCAATTGAGGCGTACCCCCCCCGGTATTCACGGTCACGTTCTTGTTGGTGTTCACCACAAAGTCCAGGTTCTGGCCTGCAATATAGGTGGCATTGGCAGGCACACTGACGCTGCTCACCGTGGGTGCTGTTGCATCCACCAACACGCTGGCGGTGCTGCCGACACTGTTCAGGGTGAGCGTCATGTTATTACTGGCGGCATCCTGCAGCGTGCCACCATTGGCGGATAAGGTGCCAATCGCAATACCGTCGGTATCACTGTCGCCGGCCTGCACCGTGTAACGGAACATCAAGGCACTGGTGCCGCTGCCATTCAGATAGGTTGCCTGTCGGGTGGTAGCGCCCACCGTTAAGCTCAATTGAGGCGTGCCACCCGCGGTATTCACCGTGACGCTCTCGCTGGTGTTCACCGTAAAGTTCAGGTTCTGGCCTGTTAAATAGGTGGCATTGGCGGGCACACTGACGCTGCTCACCGTGGGTGCTGTTGCATCCACCAACACACTGGCGGTGCTGCCGACACTGTTCAGGGTGAGCGTCATGTTATTACTGGCGGCATCCTGCAGCGTGCCACCATTGGCGGACAAGGTACCGATCGCAATACCATCGGAATCATTGTCGCCGGACTGCACCGTGTAACGGAACAACAAGGCGTTGGTGCCGCTGCCACTAAGATAGGTTGCCTGTCGGGTGGTGGCGCCCACCGTTAAGCTCAATTGAGGCGTGCCACCCCCGGTATTCACCGTGACGCTCTCGCTGGTATTCACCGTAAAGTCCAGGTTCTGGCCTGTTACATAGGTGGCATTGGCGGGCACACTGACGCTGCTCACCGTGGGTGCTGTTGCATCCACCAACACACTGGCGGTGCTGCCGACACTGTTCAGGGTGAGCGTCATGTTATTACTGGCGGCATCCTGCAGGGTGCCGCCATTGGCGGACAAGGTACCGATCGCAATACCATCGGAATCATTGTCGCCGGACTGCACCGTGTAACGGAACAACAAGGCGTTGGTGCCGCTGCCACTAAGATAGGTTGCCTGTCGGGTGGTGGCGCCTACCGTTAAGCTCAATTGAGGCGTGCCCCCCGCGGTATTCACCGTGACGCTCTCGCTGGTGTTCACCGTAAAGTCCAGGTTCTGGCCTGTTAAATAGGTGGCATTGGCTGGCACACTGACGCTGCTCACCGTGGGCGGTGTGCTATCGACAACACCAGTCATCTGACTGCTGTTAGCGGTAGACAGCCCCCCGGAAGACGCTTGCAGATTAAAGTTTTCTGACGTGCTCCCCGATGCGGTATAGGTGATTTGAACCGTCGAAAAGGTGGCCACACCTGACGTTGGCGTGAGGGTCACCGAGGCTATGCTGCCATCGGTATCTCCTGCTGCAGATAGCGTTGCTGAACCGGCGCCATTGACTTCTGCCAAGGTAATACCGGTGCTGTACCCGGTGTCCACTATGTTGTCGGCATCCATTGCCGATACCACCGGCACAGTGCTTAGTGCAGTAGTTACACCGCTGTTCACCGACAATGGTGCAGGCTGTGTACTGAAAATCAATTTCGTCGCCACGACATCGCTGGTCACGGCATTAGCATTTACCGTAGGCAAGTTAGAACCCACGCCGTCCTGGTCGTTGGCTGTCAGGGTAAAACTTTGCTGATCGGCTGATGCTGTGTAGGTCAGCCCCGTGAAGATCGCAACACCGCTCGTTGCCGCTTGAGAGGCATTGCTCAAGGTTCCGCTGCTTGCTTCCGTTAATGTAATCACCTCGGTGAAATTGGTATCCGTATTACCAAATGCATCCCGGGCCGCCACAGAGGGTTGTGTAGTTAACGCCGAACCCGATGTCGAACCTGCCGGCTGAGTGCTAAACACCAACGCCGTTGCTTCAATATCAGAGGTCGTGCCCAAGCCGTTGGTGACCGGTGTTGTCGTCCCCATTTGCGTGCCAGCGCCGCCCACAACAAGCCCCGTGTCCCCGTCGATGGAAAACACCACCGCCGAACCATCGGTTAAGCCGGTGTTGTCGTTGTAATATGCGCTTAACGTGTAAGTGTTGGTGCCCCCTTCGGCCACCGTAATGCCCAGGCTGCTGAAGGACAATGTAGTGGTCGGCCCATTAAATGAACCCACAGCATCGGTCACACCTGGACCGTTTAGCAACCAAGTAATTTTCACGCGATCGCTCGCGCTCATCGAGCCACTGACAGAAAGATCCAGACCGGACACAAACAAAGACAAGCCATCGCCGCTGCCATCAACAATATTAAAGTCAAACACCGCTACCGCTTCACCGCTGGTATCGATCGTACTGCTCAAGCCCACCGGTTCTGACACCGTGCCTGAGGCGGTGAGGTCGCCATTGGTATTGGAAGCCGTGGTGGTAAAATTCACCAACGTTGCGGAACCCTGCACATTGGGCGTGCCTTCGTCGTCTTGCGCCACCACATACAAATCGTAGGCGGTGCCTTGAGTCAGGCCGCTGAACGCTTCGCTACCGGTGGTACTGCTGGTGGTGAAATCTCCGCTGACCAACGCCGTACCGCCTCCGCTGTCTTGGCCCGCTTTAACTTGGGCGACACTGGGTGCACCCGCACCATCGGTCACCACCACGTAATAGACGGTACCGTCTTCATCAAGGTTGGCAGATACTGTGCCACCCGCCACCGTCAGACTGCCAACGGTGGGTGTGGTATCGAAGATCGGCGCTGTCGTATCCGGTGCTTTGAAGTTATCGACCGTCAGAGAGCGCAGCACCAAATACCTGTCGTTTGGTGGGGTTCCGTTGTAATTAATTACAAAGCGTACAAGATCTTTTCCGGCGCCAAAGGTACCCGATACATCCACAATATCGACATCGTTGGAGTTCGCCCCGTAAACACAGGCTTTGGTCGTGACCGAGACATTCACACTGCCCGCGCTGGCGTTGTTGGCGTAAAAGCCGCTGATTGTTAAGTTGGTTGTAAATTCCGCCGACGGGCCAAATGCTCCGGAGTCATTACACAACAACAGGGAATTCAGTTCGAACGTGGACGCCAGCGAGCCATCCGCTGCCACTTGGAACGGCCGACCGTAGTAGTTGCCGCTTCCATCCACAGCTAACGACATACCGTAAGCTGTCTGCCCATCATCGAAAACACTGATTTTCCCACTGGGAGAAGACAGCAAAAGCTTTCCATCCGCCGAATCAATCGAACTTACTTGGAAATACGAACCTGGATTCGCGTTGTAGAATCCCAGCATGTGGTACGCCGTGGGCGCCAAGACTCCCTGAAAATCCTTGAGCGCTTTATCACTGAACGGAAGCGTCGCCTCAATATCACCGCGAGCAATTTCCAATGTCCAGTCACCACCAAGGGTATGATTCCCGGTTAGATCATTGGAGGCCGCAACATCGGCCTGTGTACCCCGGGACACCACATCCAACCACGCTTCACCCACTTCGCTCTTTGCCAAATCACAACCGTAAAACAGCACATCGCCATCGGCTTTCAGTGCCGACTGGATTGCATTGAAAAAACGTGGATCGGACTCCACCGTTGCAGTGTCCAATAACTGGTTACCCAGCAACAATATCCCATCGCGCGCGTGCGATACGACATGAATAGCGGATAATTGCTGATAGCTGGCCAGTGCCTGCGCCAACTGCGCCAAACCATCCTGATTACGGTCCAGTTCGATCACCGCGACCCCGGGTTTGAGGTGCTGCAATAAAGTCGATTTATCGGCCACCGAATCGTCGATCACCATCAACTCAACTACCGTGCGGCCGCGTTCCAGGGTTAGCCCTGCGTCGCTACTGACAGACACCGGTTCATGAACCCCATCGCTGACGATCTTCGCGTCGTGGCGCAATGACAGCTCCCGGGCACCGGCCGGACGGGCTTGATACGCACCCGTCAACAGACTCGGCGCGGCATAGGTGGCGAACGGAAACAACAGCGGAGCCAAGCCGCCCAATATGCGTTTACTCATGATGATTCTTTACCTGTTGAAGCAGACGTTGACGGTTTGGCAGCAATAAGGTGGGCGGATGTGCCCACAGTGTCCTGCCAAAAATCCATCTCTTGATATTTCACAAACAAATCCGGTGGTAAGATGCTGCGACGGGGCGTGAAGCGCACTTCTTTCTTCACCGAGTGCAGACCTTTTACCCCCAACAAACTGTCGAATTCCCCTTCTTCGTATTCCACACAATCAAAATCGTGATCGAACACCGGTTCATCTAAAAAGTCGTACAGCAATTCCAGGGAGCGCTGCGGATGGCGCGTAAGTATGTCGTAGTCCACCAAAAGCAAACGTTCGGATGCGTCACCGTAAAAGGCTTCTTTTAGCGCCGTCCAAGCACCGCCTACCACACCACCACCGCTCATCATGCTCTCGCAACGGCTGTATACCGTCTGCCGACTGGCGGGGCTGTACATGCGACTATAATCAAACGGATTTTTGCGGTAGATGCATTCAAAACTGTCCATGATCCAGGCGGGGTTGCGGACGCAGCAAATCACCTTGAAATCATCAAACAACTCCACCAATTGGTGCAGCCGCGCAGTCCAGATGCGATTGGTATCAAAGACCACCTCGCGATCGCCAGCGTCGGCGTAATAGGTATCGAACAACGCACGGCATATCGCCTGACGTTTTTCCGGTGTGAAAAACGGATAAAATTCAGAGCCCGCGCCCATTTGCTCCAGTGCGCCGTTAATCAAATTGGCCACCGGGCTCGACATCGCAGCATGGAAACGGGGATTCTGGCGTAATATGCCGGCTAACAGAGTGGAGCCTGATCTTGGCAGGCCAGAGATGAAATGAACAGATTGGCTCAAGGTACTGTATATCCTTATTAAATATAAACTTTTATTGAGCCATACCTAACTAAATCAGTAGCATTAACAACTCAAAACAAAGCGTGTAGCGTACCTTTCAGCCAAGCAGCACCATGGTGGTTTTTCAAGAAGAAGTTGGAAAAGAATTGAGGGCTATTGCCAGGCCGTACGCTTCGGTACCGGCAACACTTCCACCGTTACTGGTTGCAACAACCGAATGCGTTGCCAACCGCCAGTGGATAGCCCAGAGGGCAAAAAATAGCTAGTGGATCCATCGGACAGAAGCAGACCCTGAAGCGGTACTGTCTGATCGATGGTGTATCTAAGCTGCCTGTGCGGCAGCGAACTAGTATTGTCTTAACTGATCAAGATGACTTAATTTCTAAGCTGCCTGTGCGGCAGCGAACGTATTGTCATTGAAATAAGCATTGACGGTATATTTCTAAGCTGCCTGTGCGGCAGCGAACCAGGCTCAGGGATCGCTTCTGGATCGACACAATTTCTAAGCTGCCTGTGCGGCAGCGAACAACGCAATGCCTTTCCTCGGCCTTACCCTTGCTTTCTAAGCTGCCTGTGCGGCAGCGAACAAGCGCGAGGTTTCTGCGATGAGAGAAGCAATTTTCTAAGCTGCCTGTGCGGCAGCGAACGTGCCCGACGTCCCGGCCAGCGTAAGCGTGACTTTCTAAGCTGCCTGTGCGGCAGCGAACGCTGGAACGACTCGGGTTTGAAGGTGCTTATTTTTCTAAGCTGCCTGTGCGGCAGCGAACTCTCTTCTGGGTCGACGCAAGGGATCGCCATATTTCTAAGCTGCCTGTGCGGCAGCGAACTCGTTTGACTTCGTTCGGGATTAGCTTTAGTTTTTCTAAGCTGCCTGTGCGGCAGCGAACCTGGATTTTTAACTATCTGTATTAGTTCATCTTTTCTAAGCTGCCTGTGCGGCAGCGAACAACGAGATGATTGAGCGCTTGATGGCTGAAAATTTCTAAGCTGCCTGTGCGGCAGCGAACACATTTCCGAAACGCAATCAGAAGCCTTTTTCTTTCTAAGCTGCCTGTGCGGCAGCGAACCGGTCGATATCGCTAAACAGGTCTGACTTGATTTTCTAAGCTGCCTGTGCGGCAGCGAACCCGTCTGCGTTATCAGTCCAGGGCGAATTGGTTTTCTAAGCTGCCTGTGCGGCAGCGAACGTGGTTATTCGCCCTCTTGCGCTCGGAATAATTTTCTAAGCTGCCTGTGCGGCAGCGAACTCGCCCTCGGCAGCGGGGGCTTTTTTCAAAGATTTCTAAGCTGCCTGTGCGGCAGCGAACTTCCTTTGCGCAACCATTCGCTTCGCTCTTCATTTCTAAGCTGCCTGTGCGGCAGCGGACCTGACGATGCAGGATTTGATCGGGTCGACGATTTTCTAAGCTGCCTGTGCGGCAGCGAACTTCTATCTCTTCTCTATCTCTTCTCTTCTCTATTTCTAAGCTGCCTGTGCGGCAGCGAACAACCGCCCAAGGCACATCGCATTTAATTTCTATTTCTAAGCTGCCTGTGCGGCAGCGAACATATTCTGTTTTCGGCTATGTCTGCAGCTTTGTTTCTAAGCTGCCTGTGCGGCAGCGAACCAGATATAAACTGAGGAACAGCAGACCCAGGATTTCTAAGCTGCCTGTGCGGCAGCGAACGTATGGGGCCAGGAACATAATCAGCGATTGAATTTCTAAGCTGCTTGTGCGGCAGCGAACCTCTCCGTGGCCCATTGACCGTGCCACTTGCATTTCTAAGCTGCTTGTGCGGCAGCGAACTTGACTGGCTATTTCTTTGTGGTGAGGCATTTTTTCTAAGCTGCTTGTGCGGCAGCGAACAGTAGCCAAACCCAACTATATCATTGATTTTTAAAGAACAAATGATAACTTCACCATTTTTACCCTTTTATGGCGAATCACCGGAGAACCCATATATTTCAGATACTTACCGAGACCGCTAAAAAAAGGGTCAGAACCATGGAACGGTGGCAGACGAACTCAAACCGTACGAGGAATAGGTTCCTGTCATGGGTTGATCTTTAAGGCTTCCATGCTCTATGTATACACGCATTAAATTATCATTAGACAAACTTCTTAGCTGAGCAAATGGCAATTGCAATGCTTTCTGCTGCGTTTCGGGTATTTTAGTGAAAGCTTCAGATTCCGTGAGCCAACCTTTCCTTATGGATCGAGATCGCTTGTTATGGGCGCTTTTTGCCTGAACACGTTTAACGATACAATGCTTGTGCTGTCCCGGAATTTCCTGAATTTCCGAGGTAGTGCAATAATCCCTTAACCCCGTCATCCAAGCCTCCTCCATCAAACGCTTCAAGTCCTGTGATGTACCATGCAGCCGGAGTAAACCGCCTAGCGTCTTATCGTAATTTGGAAAACTTACACCGATACGTCCTTCTGCTTTTTGCCCCAATATTCTATGCAGCTTTGAGTAGAGTGCATTCATCAAAACAGTTTCTTTAAACTCCGGATCAGGTAACACCTGTATATCAATGTGATGATCCATATCCTAATCCTTATTCTGATTTCTCACCAAAAACGCCACCCCGAATCAAAGCCGCAATCACGTAATGCTGTTGCTCCAATTCTGGCTTTTTACCCTTTAATACCCAGTTATCGAGCAAAGAATAAAAATCCATTTTCTGACTTGGCTGGCGGTACGCCACACCTCGGCTGGTGACTGACCCAAATGGCTCAACGGAAATAGGACCGAACTTATCTGCATCCGGATACCATGTATCTATGGTACGTAGTGCATTACCTATTTTTTGCGAATGCAAACCGGCAATATCTTGAACTTGGTATAAGGTTTTGCTTTTATCGCCTTTATCGTTGCTTTTGTTAAGGATCAATTCCTCTGAAGGAAATACTTCCTGCCCTTGACCCAGCAAAGCAAATGCTTCAATTTTCAGAAAAACAAACTCTTCGCCTTTAAGCCCTCCACCGATAACAACGGCCAATTCACTTATATTCGGATGGTTGATATCAAAATTTCTCAGCGAGAATTCACTTGAGTCAAACTTCCATTGCTTCAATATTTTTTGCTTTTCATATTGGGTAACACGCACACAAACATCACCGGCACCTACACGATTTCTCCACAAAAATCGCCCATTTGCTAAATTCAAAGCATATCGTTTTGAAAGCTCGTCAAAACCATTCTCTTCAATATAACCCTGGATCAAACCAGCCAATGCCGATTGATACTCTGGCTTATTACAAGCTGAAGGAATATCTAAATTACCCAGAATCCTCAAGGTAAATTCAACCTTCAGAGTGTCTTTATCGAACGGTAACGCGGCTACATCAACTGTTTGTAGGTTCGCTTTTTGTATCTCCTTGTCTAGCTTTAATGGATCGCTCGCGATTCCGGATTTTTGTCTGTTTGATATAGTTCCTCTAACCGATTTTTCTTTTACGGGGATCGATACCCACGTATCAGCGCTATCAATATCTGACCAACTACCGGAATACATAATTCCGTCTGAATTCGCTAACTTACGCTCGAATGCCAAGACCTCTGCGGTTTTAAGTGCTGCCATTTTTTATTCTCCTTGAAGTATTTTAGTTCTATGCAGATTGATAATGGTTAATACAAATATAATCACCTGATTCTGAAACACTATTCTGCCAAATCAGTTGTTCAATATTTTTTATTCTGTGAGGGCTAAGCCATTCACCAATCGAATATAAATTCTCCACAAAACCGGCGGGCGTATTTGCATCACGCACCTTTGCTACAACTCCGGCTTCATACACCTCTGAAATAGGGCGATACCCAATGGATATAGGCTTAAGCCAACCTCGAAAAGGACTAACCCGCTCCCATTCAACCTTTTCAGGTGACTCTGGCCTTGCTCCCGAAACCGGTCGGTAGGTTAAAGAAGAGAAACTCAACCACGCCTGTAACTCCGGGTTTTCTATATCTTGCTCTATAAAATTTCTCTGTTGCTGCAATAGAAGATCATGGCGGCTAACCAGCGCAAACCCAGGTAACAAACTAAACATCAATGCTCTATGATTTTCTTGAAGCTTTTGATAAGAGAGAAAACTAATTTTAGGTTGATTACCAATGAGACCACCTGCTAAGTGTTGCATCTGCACGTTTTTACCTAAACTATCCACTAACTCATTAACATGTTTTGTTTCTAAAAACATATTATCAACAACAGATATTAGAAGAGTCACCTCCATATTCATCCGGCCTTCTTCTACGAATGATGCCGATGCCCCGGTCTTTGTAAGTGGATTCCGTGTTAATGCAAATGAATAATCTGCAAAACCTTTTGGTTGGTATGCTTGTGTTTTATGGTTATGGCAGATCACAGCACAACCGCTGAACTCAATATCAAGATGATCCGGCAACTTACGTTGCAGGGCATGAACGTAACCCAAAAAATTAGAAATCGCCGGAAACCCCCATGTAAAACCCGCTATGGCGTTCGCTGCGCTGACCTGTATATTGCGAATTACAATCATTGCGTCCATCACAATACAATCCCCTCTATACTTTTGAGATTATGGTTCAGTTCCGGCTCGATCAATGCGCGAAATTCTCTCTGTTCGACTGCACCAAATGCCATGTCCTTTGTTTCCAGTTTTCCAGCCAGCCAGCGCGAAAAATTCCTGGCAACCGCGCCCTGCCACTCCCCCATTTCCCGCTCCAACCTGAACTCTTCATCAAACTGCTGCCTCTTTGGGTCGAGCCACAGCTGCTCCTCCCGAGGAAGCTTGCATTCAGCATGATCAGTCCAGCCTGCCGGAAGCATTTGTATTGATGCTGACAAGTTAAGTATTGAAGATACAATGTCATCCAACCCCCTATCCCTTGCCATTTGCATCCACATGTTGCTATCCCGGTCGATATACTTCTGCAAAATATTCCGAATTGATTTTAAGTATGGATAAACTCGCCTCTCAAAATATCGGCTAAAGATTGAATCAATATTAATTGGCGGTTTATTTTGATCCCGCCAGATGGGAGGAGCCGTGGAGAGCAAATAGGACTTACCATAACGTTGGCTATTCAGCTGGCTTATATTCTGGGGTTTAGTCCCGCCATAGCTTTGGATTGCTGTGTTGATATATCGAATATCAGGCTTCTCCGAATACGCGCTTTTGCGGCGTTTTTCCCGCGCATCCTTACTTTCTTCCGAAAAGCGCTCATCCCTGATCGTACGATAGATCTCATGCGCGAAAGAAGTCGCATAAAGAGGCATCAACAAATGATATTGATTATTTTCGAGTGGCCAAAAAATTTGTTTGGCAAATTTATGCGAGGCAATTTCTGACGCCTGAAATACTTGACTAAAACCGTCGACCCACTCCAAAGCCTGACTTTCACTTTCTGCAATGGCATGGAAAACTGATGGATCCGATCTCTTTATAAAATCGATAACAGGAGTCCCATCCAGATCTAGCAGCAGCATTTTCCCCACATCCAATGCGGCCGCATTGCCCACCACATCATATTCCAGGTTGTGAATACTCATACTGCCAATATAGCTGGAGTCAACACCTGAGCCCGCCATGTAATAAAGGTTGGTGCCCTTCGCATCGGAATGTATGAATTTAAGTGAATGCGTAACGAACTTAAGCTGCTTGGCTCGCTGTGCCGCATCTGCCATCCAACGACTGGGCTTGTACTTATTGACTTCCTCTTCCCGAGCTTTCATTGTCTGGGCTTTAAGTTCCGCAAATTGAGCCGGCTCGGCACTGTTTAGCTTTTTCTCTGTTTCTTTATCAAATTTTTCTAGCCTATCGACTTCTCTATTTTTTATGTACTCGATAATAAGCTGAGCCAACCCACCTGACGCCACCTCTGAGGTCATTTTCTAGTTCCTATTTTTTAATCAGAGTCCATTTTCTATGCCTGCCACATCGGTTATGCAGACCTAGCCGTAAACCTAACGCTGTTAGCATTTATGATTGTACTCATAGAAAAAGCATCATATCAACCTGTAAATATTTAAGATTTTATTAGACATAGAAGCCAAAACTGAACACACTTACCCCATGACTGTCGCGCAGGCAGCTTAGAAATGTAAGTATTCAAGATTATTATTATCTGCCGAACAGGCAGCCTACTAGGTATCAGGTACTCACAACTATTCGTGCCTGATATCTATTCATTTGACACCAAATCACTATCGATCCAAATAAGGGGCCCAGTAAATTTGTTGAGTAGTGACAGGAGCTAATAGCAGAATCAAAAAGCTGGAGTACGGATAAGCTTTTGAATTGTGCGGTAGTGAAATCTGAAAAAATACCTGAAAACAAATCAGCCTAATCAATCAATTTGTAGAAACCCAATTCAGGTGTATAACACCATTGTTTGTTTGAATCTGACTTCAACAAAGAAAAAGCACCGAACGTTTTGCTGGTTTCTGATATATCTTCGTTTAAACGCTCAGCTCGATCCGCCATCAATTCAATATAGTTGGTATGGCCCCAAATTCTATTTCCATTATTAATCTCTAACGGCCTATTCATTAATTCCGAACATGGTTTCGATTCTCCATTTTCATGCCATTTAAAGCACTCTATATCACTTTGATCTTCTTCAACCAAAAAATAATATTCTTCACTGGGCTGGGAGCTTCGGAACCGGGTTTTTTGCTGCAATTCGGAAGTGTAGGTTGCATTGTCTTTAAGCCACTTGTGTGCAACGGGTTCTCGTGGATTATCGGAATTAAATACCAGTTTTATTTCCTGCTGCTCTAGATCCGCTAGATTGTCACGAGGAAATGTTTCGTTCCTTACTTTAATGCAAGGTTGCGAGTCGATTTTACCGTATTGTTTTGGTTCTAACGCATCTAACAAGCTATGACTGGCAAGTGGCCTGTCATAATGTTCAAATCCTGGCTTGTTGAATGCAATTTTAGCGTCACCGTAACCTTTGATATTTTTCTCGAGCACATACATGTTTGGATGACTGGATACAATTCTTCGATGTCTCTGAATCCTACCAGCCAATTGCACTAGTGAGCGCATGGAGCTAGGTTCAACAATAGCCCAGTCATAATCATGATCTCTCCCTACTTCTGCTACGGGGGAAGCTAACACTACAAATATGTGATCTTTTTTTGGGTCAGATACAAAAGCTTTCGATATTATAGACTGCCTCCACAGGCTATCCGGATCCTTACGATTCAAGACCTGATCCAATTGATTTTCCAAAGCTGACCTAACAATCAACGGGTGCTGGCTGTGATAAATGCAATAATGAATGATCGTATTTTCGGGAGGCTCAAGCGTCAGAAGCTTCCGGGCAATACATACCAGGGGATTAATATTGGCTATCCGAACTAAACCAATACTTATTAAGCCCGGAAATTCAGGATGCCTAGCACTATGAAGCTTATGGAGCCTGCCAACTCCATGATGAATTTTTTCACTAACGGCATTTATAATGTCGGGCTTGGTTTTAGATTTAATATCTACGGTTAGAATCTTGGCCTTTCGCAACGGAACTTCTGATTCCAGTTTATCAATTCGCTTTTGCACAAACTGGTTATGCTGATGCAGATACACCTCAGTATCCGAAGCATCTATTGCTTCACAACCCCATTCATCAAACCAGGCACAACATACACCCTTTCGAGGATTCAATTCTCCGCACGCTTCTTGATACTTTTCACGACCGGACTGATAGGCTGTAAACAGTCCACTTACGATACCTGGAGACAGCGTCGCAGATGACATCAACACTCGTGCGCCCAGCAATCCGGCCCAATGCACCAACCGGCATAATGCAGGTATGTCGTCTAGCCCAAAGTCATCCGGCTCATCTAACACCAAATCAGAACTTAATAATCTAAGCATCGGGGCTATTTGCTTTCCGCCCCTGGTCCCCTCGGTGGCTGGCATAAGATGATCAATGGTACTCACCAAAACCGGAGCACTCACCAGACGATTCAATTTTGGTGACTGTTCAAGCCAATGCTTTAGTGCTCCGTCAGATAACGCACCCTCATAACTTACATAACAGTCCTCTTCCAAAAGTTCCGCAGACGATTCTGATCCTGTATCAGAGGCTTTGTAATTCTCCTCATGCAACGCCCGAACTGCTGCCGATCCAACCAATACGGCAAGGTCATCTTCATCCAGCTTTAATTTCTCCCGGAATGCATCGCCAGTTTGCAGCGTTAAGGTTCTTAATCCCAACGC
Organism: Ketobacter sp. MCCC 1A13808; assembly: GCF_009746715.1. Classification (NCBI taxonomy): domain Bacteria; kingdom Pseudomonadati; phylum Pseudomonadota; class Gammaproteobacteria; order Pseudomonadales; family Ketobacteraceae; genus Ketobacter; species Ketobacter nezhaii. Next base: position 476,719 of record NZ_VRKW01000003.1, on the reverse strand, counting down.
TACAGAAAATCGACAACCCAAACGTGAGTCCGCCAGTGCATACATTATTCGCGCATTAGCAAATGTCTTTCCGCACCCTGTCGACGCCAGATTCACACCAAAAAAACCTTGATTATGGCTACGCTCATTTAGCGTTACAGCCAGATCAAAAGCTTTATCCTGCCATTGAAAACGCTTATCCGCACTGCGCCTCTTGAACCCTGGATGGCGTGTAATAGCCGGAAGCAGTGTTCTGAGCGCCGGAAGCATTCGCGACAGACTATGTGCATTTCGATAGACACCAATCAAGTGCTCGTCCAAACGCTGCTTGGGCTGACCCGTTTTACGATCTGTATTCGCTATCGGCTTGTAGGCACTATCCCTATACTCAACCCTGCCTTGAATCGAAGAGAAATAATGATCTGACAACATCAAAACCATTCGTGAGACATGTAATGTAAAAATATCATCAAACCAGTTTTGACTGTATAGCTGTGATCTATTTAAAGCACGCGAGGCCACACGATGCGCTTTCTTACACCATGTTTCACTCCTCAATGGAGTACCTAAAGGAAATACCCAGACTGCATCAAGCTCGTCGCGCTGTTTTTTGTTTCCATCTTTAACGTACTGAGTAATCTGAGGAGAATTCCAGCTAGGATCTATTATTTTATGTAGAAAGCCTTCTATAAATTTAAAATTAACCAGGCTTTCGCTATCGTTACGATCAGAGCAAGGCAACTTATGATGTGTCAGGATCAGCCAACCTACGACACGAGCAACTAACGGCAATGCGGCAAATGGATTCGTATAATGCTGCCGATTATCCGGATGGTCCTTAATTGCACTCAGAGTTTCAATAAGCTTACCCTCGTCCTCCTTGGTAACTCGCTTCAGTTTTTCTAGCCACCCCTGATCATCCAAATCACCCACGAATGCTTGAAACATTCTTAAACTAACCCATTCGTGACGGTATGGTTCGTGCTGTACTCTTTTCGCCTTTAACTTTTTCTGGAACAGGGTATTGGCTTTTCCAAAATCATGAAACAATGCAGCTATTGTAGAAAATAATGCAATATCCTCTGCACGATGCCATGAGTTCTCATCGGAACTTTTCAATACATTTCGTTGCGTAAAGTTCGTTGGGACTGTTCCCAGCTCGTTAAATTTTCGTATATTTCCGACAATCCACAGCAGCTCACTATGATTCTTTCCACCAATTCGATGGCAGGCTATTGCTGTATTACGCCGCGCTGATTTCTTGAGCATTTTCCTTAGAGTATTCAAGCCTTGCAGTGTTATGGCTGTTTGCCACGTTCTGTCACCTTTACGCTCAGCAAACTGATCTAATATTCGACGGGATTCCGAAAGCGCGTTTTTGTTGCACTGGGATACAATCAGCACATTCATGAATGGGGCCCACCAAACTCATCAGCTACGGCTTTGACGCTATCGATCATCACATCCAGCGCCTCCGACTGGTTAAAATTTTCAATGCATCTTCGCCGGAAATCTTGAGCTTCGTCGCCCGCCATGGCCGCAATAAAAGCCTGAGGTAAAATCAATGAATCTTTTACTAAATCAGCTATATCAAAGACCAGACCACCCCGCCGCGTTTTACCATGCAGAACAGCCAACCCATGAGGCAAACCTAAAACCCAAGCTGCCGTGGCGGCCAACCCATAAGTGAGATAATTTCCGTGGTCTAGAAATCTATTAGCGATGTCGGTTCCGGTGCCTTTCTTTGCCCTGGTAAACTCCCCATAGCTCACCGCATTCACGGCTAATTTATATAGCCCCTTCGTGGTTTTAGCCTCGAGCGCCATTATTTCATTGACATTCCGACAATGCTCAACTCTGCTCCGACAATCAGAAACCAACCCCATAAGCTGATCCACATTAGGGTTGAACTGCTCCTCTCGCTGCATTTTAGAACTCAACCAATGTCGTTCGATTTGATCAAGCCGGATCAGTTGAAACACCTTTGCTGCTTGCAGTCTCTTTTCATCCTGAAACCAGAATCTTACCCACTTTTGAAGATATTCCGTTGGCCTATACTCACTTTGTGGTGAGAACCAAAGGACATCACACTCCACTTCATTCGCACTGAATAACGGCGTACCACCTCCACCACAAAATCCCACAAGCACACCAGCTTTCGCTAATTCACGCATAGCAGCCTGTGTTACAGATGTACCAGTCCCTAATAATACAGTTGTGGTGTTGGCTATAGGAATATTCCAATACAGTGACTTCTTACCTTCATCAGTGACATACTCAACACGCCCGCCATTCACCAACACCCTGCAGTATTGTAGATAATAAATGTTTGCACGTTTGGAATGCAGGATTGTTTTCAGATCGGATGGTGATAGGTCTTCCATTTAAATCGCGCCCCAACAATTTACAAACAAAATTGCAATCGTACCGCCATTAACATTATGGGATCTACATTTTCCTTAGCATATTTAACTGCACTGGGCTTATGTAAAGGCCAATTTCAAATGCCCAAGGGTTTACCATCGGTAATAGCGCCCTATCAATTCACAAAAACATGTCAAACCGCAAACCTCACGAGCTCAAGATCGCGGCTTACTTTTTTATACATCTATAAAAAACACCTATCTAATGCCATTCAGACTATCTGCGTGGTTGTATCAAAGTCCACCCGCATTTGAAGACTGGTGAAGCAGCGGAGAAAGATCAGATTTAAAACTGGTTTTCATGAATGACCAAGATCTTTGTGCAAGAACGGCTCAATTTTTAGCTCCGGTGTTTTGGGATTCACAGGTGATGTCCGTCTATTTCTTTTACACATTTCAATTTTTGATTCGCGCGAGCTAAGGGTAGTACAATGGTTAATTTTTGTTCGAAGAGTGCTTTATTAAAGATTTCATTACTTTTTTTACTTCCCATTATGATCTCTGCCTGTGGAGGGGGGGGCGGTAACGATGAGCCCGCACCACCGGCACCAAATGAAATACCCCGCGACACCGATCAGCCCGAGCCTGAGCCCGAGCCTGAAGCACCCACCGACAATGTCCCTCCTGTGGAAACACCAACGCCAACTGATATTCCTGGCTTTAAACAAACTTTACTTAATTACCGCCTTAAGTCCGCCACTATTGACTTTGACTTCAATGGAACGCCTGACGAGGTCGTCAATTTCACCTATGATGCAACGGGCAAGCTAACCAATCTGGACTCTGTATATTCCGGAGATAGTGCTGAAGATAATCAGCTCATTCATACAATGAAAGCCACACCCTATTTCGCTTTCAACTTTAAAGAAGTACACGAGAGTACTGTTTATGACACCGAAGGAAAACCTACTACTATTAATAACTCTTACAGCCTGACACAACCGCCCGTTATACAAAAAACAACTTCCGAATTACTGTATGGGCCTGAAGGGCTTATCAGCATTACCGCAAATCATCTCGATGAAAACCGCGCTGTTCAGGCTATTACTAAAGTGTCTTATCTCGATTTTGTGAACGGACTACCTAACCGAATCACGAATGAATATGAACCGGCAATTACTACCAACCCAGCCGTGATTGCAGAGGTCCGCTTGAATCGCGACAGCTGGGGACGCGTCGAGTTTTTTGAACGGACCAATAGTGATGGGCAAGTGATTGACCGTAACACAGTAGTGTGGGATGGCGATTTAATTTCAAAGTTTGAGACCGAATCAGGGAACGTTGATCCAAATTTAGCTACGTCTGATACCATTGACTTTGAATACGAAGGCAATTGTATAAAGCAAGAGCGGTTTGTATCCAAGTCGGTTTTTTTAGGTTTCGCCACTGAGTACCTCACCACCGCCAGCTATATCTATGATGAAGCTACTGGAAGACCGCTATATCTTGATATTGACAATGATAGTGACGGGTCAATTGAAGCTCGAATGGAGTTTGAATTTGAAGATGCACCCCACTTAATTCAAACCTACGTAACAACGACCCACCTTGATCGTAGTGACATAATGGAACACACATTTTACTGTATGGCACCACCCAAACCCCTATGAAGTTAATGTGCAGTTCAATAGCCTACCTCTCAATATTTAAACGCACACAGCAAGGGACTATATGAATAAGGTGCCGGGTAGTGACCCTACCGGCGCCTCGCGCCCCATGCGAAGCAAATAACATAAAAATATTTGCCCACAGGGTTAGTGCTGATTTTTATTTTCTAATTCCTACTCTGACGATGCGGCCCTCCCCCCGCAACCAAGCATTAACCCAAATCCAGGAAAGCCTCTCCTTTAAATAAGCAACTTTAAATTTCCGGTCGGTATTTTGCGTGCAGTATGTCTATATATCACTGTGGCTGCCTTGGAGGGCAAATGGATGTCTCAACATATCGACATGACGTACGACAGTACAATACAGCTCGACCAGAGAAGTCGAGAAGCGGTCGAACGGATTAACCGTTTGATCGACCAGTCAGGCGGAATGGCTTTTTTGCTTGCGGTGGCACATATTTTTGGTTGGCTTGATCGAGACGTCGGGTTGGCCACTGTCGCAACCAACGATTGGGACGGATTCTACCGGACCTTGTGTCGAATGGAGATAATTGAGTTGGAGGCCGTGAGAAGAGTTGCAGCCAGTCAGTTATTGCGATTTACATTTTCTGATTCCAACGGTCAAAAAGGGTTTTGGGAAGGCGTGGTTAGCTCCGCAGAAAAAGCAAAGAGGAAGAGTATTCGATGATAGGTTTATTCAGATGTTTCATTATTTTTTGTTTTGCTACTGGCTCGACATTAGTCTTTTCATCAGAAACCGAATCAACATTCAAATTGATCCACGGCAAACAAATAAATGGGTATACCGGTAAAGCCGTAGTAATAAATGATGATGCCATATTTGTCGGTGATTTGGTCGATGGCAAACCTAGCGGCAATGGCGTGATGATCACAGATGACAAAGAAGTAGCTTATGGACGCTGGGTGGACGCTTCACTGGAGGGAAGCGGCGCTATAATTTCATTACATCCCAGAACCGTTACTGCCGGTAAAATGCATTTAGGCAGTCCCGAAGGGAATGGTGTTCTTATGTTTAACGATATTGCATATGAAGGACCATTCAAGCTCGGCATTCCGCACGGAAAAGGAAAGTGTTTGAAAGGGATTAACTCAGTAGATTGCGAGTATGTGGAAGGAAAACGAAAGGAACAGTGACGGCTTTAAATCCGGTTACCCGGCTCAGTTTTACAACGAAATACCGGTGAGAATAAAAGCCCCAATTTTGATAGCATCAAGAGGGCAGCCCCTACCATAATTAGTTTTAACAAAACCGCAACCCTCACGCACGCAGGATTGCGGTTTGCTTATTTTTACAAACTATTGCGTATTACCAGTTTTTATATTCCGAATCGTAAATACCGGAACAGTAAGTACAGTTCGGAGCAATAAAGTCGGCTTTCCGCTCGTCTTCTCCCGCCAGATACCAGCGCAACCATGCCGTGATAATCGGCATACCGTTGCGGGTGGCCGTTATGTGGTCGGTGTCGTCCAGAATAGTGAAGAAAACCGGCACGTCGGTGTTTTGATAATCCCGTGTTGCATTGGAAGTCGCGAAATCTTCAGTACCGCCTACATACAACGCCGGATTACGCAGGTTGTCTGACCCGTTGCCGTCAAAGGATCCACCGGCCACATGGATTGTGGTGGTTAAGCGTGGGTCATCTGCCATAGCAAAGGTAGAGATGGAACCTCTTGAATGACCGCCTGCGGCGATGCGGCTCACATTGATGTTTTGGTAAAGCGGGCTGGACGCATTTTCATTTTGCTGCTGCAGCCAGGTGATGGCGGATTTCAATTCTGATCCACTACTGGTGGACACTTCAGAATAAACAATGAAGCCGTGTGACGCCAAGCGCTCAAGAAACCACTCGTATTCTGCCGGGCCGGTTCCGGCACCTGGCCCCCAAACCAACACCGGATGCTTCACCCCGTCCTGGCCAATGTTTCTTGGATAGGCAACCCAGCCCTGACGACCCGAACCGGCATTTTTGTCGATCGTGGGCGTATAGGGACCGTTGCGCTCCACACTGCTCACAGCGGGAAGATCGGAATCTTCACCTTCAGGAGGAGTAACGATCACCCCGCCATCATCGTCGTCACAATCCTGCCAAGGGCGACAATTGTCGCCACCAACGTTGATCGCAACCAATTCATTCACATTTACTCCGGCCACTGTTTGTTGTGATGCAGCCGAGCCCGCCTGCACAGAACCTACACTCAACGCCAGCAGCGCTGCGGCAACGGCACTCAACGAGAATTTTGCAATATTCAGATTGATCTGTTTCATTTTAAAGTCCTTTAGTCTCCGGCTTTCACCGATTGAAATGAATTACCAATTTTTATATTCGGAATCGTAAATGCCTGAACAATAGGTGCAGTCCGGCGCAATAAAGTCCGTTTTACGCTCGACTTCTCCGGCCAGGTGCCAACGCAGCCACGCCGTAATCAGCGGCATACCATTGCGGGTTGCGGCTATGTGATCGGTATCGTCCAGAATGGTAAAAAACACCGGCACGCTGTCTGTATTCTGATAGTCGCGGGTGGTGTTTGAAGTCGCGAAATCTTCCGTGCCCCCGATATACAACGTTGGATTGCGCAGACTGTCGGACCCATTGCCATCGAACGAGCCGCCTGCAACATGAATGGTGGTAGTCAGGCGCGGATCATCCGCCATCGCAAAGGTGGTAATCGACCCCATCGAATGGCCCCCGGCAGCAATACGGCTCACGTTGATATTTTGATACAACGGGCTTGAGGGATTGTCGTTCTGCTGCTGAAGCCAGGTAATAGCGGATTTCATTTCTGTACCGTTGCCGGTGGACACTTCTGAATAAACAATAAACCCGTGAGACGCCAATCTATTCAGAAACCAATCGTATTCCGCCGGCCCCGTACCGCCACCCGGCCCCCAAATAAGAACCGGATGCTTAACGCCATCTTGTCCGATGTTTTGCGGGTAGGCCACCCACCCTTCCCGGCTGGAACCAACGTTTTTATCTATGGTGGGCGTATAAGGCCCGGCGGCTTCCACACTGCTCACTGCCGGCAAGGCAGAATCATCGCCTTCGGGCGGGGTAACGATGACACCGCCGTCATCGTCATCACAATCCTGCCAGGGCCGACAATCGTTGCCTCCGCTGTTGAATGCGACCAGACTATTCACATCGATTCCTGAAATTGTGTTTTGTGTCGTTACGGAATCGGCCTGAACGGCGCCGACACTCAGGGCGAGCAACGCACCGGAGATAGCACTTAAAGAGAACAACGTTCTTGTATCCTTGGGGTGTTTCATTATAAGGGTCCTTTTTATAGGCCGGGTACTCACCAGGCGCGACGCGCTCGTATCAAATAGTGACTACAGCCGGCAAGTGGCTTTGGGGTGTAAAGCAACGTGAGGAAATCTCGTTTGAATGCCAAATCTATGAAAGACTTTGCAGATTATCAGTAAAGTTACCGAGCTAATTCCCGGCAGTCATATTAGCGAGTTCAGCTCATTATTAACCGGGGTGGAGAGGACACTTTCCAGCAGTTGACCATACGGCCTACTTTCAGGGCCGGATCAATCGGGATTATGGGGTTCAGCGTGGGGCGCAATGTCCAAATTTGTGCGGCAATACCATTTTCCGAATTCACGGTGCTGCTGTGGCTGGAGTGGCTTTTATCTCATATTTGTCTGACTTCCATTTAATACCGGCTAATCGGGAACTGAAAGTTCACGATTAGCCCCCTAACTCAAAACCGGTTCGACGCCACCAGCTTTTTCAATCCGTTCAAGGTTTTCACCGGCACTTCTGTGGACAACTGGTTGGTTAGCCAGGTTGGCAATTCGCCACCGGGATCAGCGTGGCCAAACGTACGCACTCGGGTTTTACCGTCGTCCAGCGGGGTTAACTCCCAAATCACCGTGGCCTCCTCAATACGGATGTGCTTATCCTTGGGCGCAAGAATGTCGCGAGTGGCGACACCCACAGCGTGAATCACTTTGGTTTCCGGGTCCTGATTCCAGGTTATCCGCGCCAGGGTGTCCCGATCTTTCACGGGGAACGGCATATCACTTGAGGTATAAACCAGATCCACATTCGGGGTTTCCCGGGAAACGCGATAAGACTGACCGCACCGATAAACCCATTTGGCGCAGGTTTGCGGGTTTCTGATGATCGCCACCAGATCATCAACATGGGCATCGACTACGGTAACTGCCAGATAGGCCCGATGCTCCGACTCCGGCACCGTGGCGGTCAACACCCGTATATCGTCATTCTCCTTTTTCAGCTTCCAATCCAGACTGTCGATTTCAATAATGGCGGCGCTGGCCCACTGGGCACACAGCAAAGCGAGTACAACAAGTAATGATTTCATGAAGGCATCCTCGGCGAATTAAATGGTTTCAAATAGATATACGAAACCCACACCGAAAAAGTTGCACCGGAAAGCGCAACGCAAACTGTGAAAATTACCTATTGGTCCGCCTCCCCCGAATAGGACGCGTAAGAGGTAATTGGCTGCGCGCCCGGCGTTCGCTATATTCGGTTGAAATACAGAGGAGAATCCACAATGGAAAAGCTAATCACGGCCCTGCTGGTGCTAGCAGGGATCATTCACCTATTACCCGTTCCCGGTGTGCTGGGTGCGGAACGGCTGTCTGCGTTATATGGAATTTCCCTGGCAGAGCCCAATATCGACATATTGATGCGCCACCGCGCCATCTTGTTCGGCATTCTTGGCCTGTTCCTGCTCTACGCCGCATTCCAGCCATCACTACAAACCCTGGCCATGGTGGCCGGTCTGATCAGCGTGGTGTCCTTCATTGCCATCGCGTGGTCGGTCGGCGGATATAATGAATTCATTCAAAAAGTTATCTTCGCTGATATGGTGGCAACCATCGCGCTTGTTGCGGCAGCGGTGATTCGAGCCATCGACCCGACATCGAGTTAACCAGACTGATTTAACGAACATTTATGGTTTTCAACTGGCGCCATTGTGGCTATTATTTAATGCGCTGAGTAAGTGTTGTCCAGCCGTTTTCTACTTCTAGGGGATCACGGTGGTTTGTTGAATCTTTAGTTATTACATTGAAAATGGATAGATCGATTCGGGTCGCTAATTGATGTGGTTTAATGCTGCGTTTAATTGTGGTCTGGGTGTTTTGTATTGGGGTTATTGGGTGGATATGGGGATTTTGGGGGTTGAATATAATGTTAAACATCTGGAGAGATCACTTTGAAAATTATTCTTACAGCTTTTGATGATGCTCTTGAAGATGCATGGAATAAATTTTGTGGAAATCTGGATTGTGTCGAGGTATATCGGGGCTCAATTCTGGATGTTGCGTGCGACGCTGTTGTAAGTCCGGCCAATAGTTACGGCTATATGGATGGCGGAATTGATATGGTTTACAGCAAACATTTTGGTTGGGGTGTCCAGGAGCGTCTACAAACTGTCATTAAGACGGACCATCGAGGCCAGCTTTTGGTGGGGCAAGCTCAATTAGTGGAAACTGAAAACAATTTGATTCCCTATCTAATTTCAGCACCGACTATGCGAGTACCACAAACACTGCACAATTCCGCAAATCCATACTTGGCAATGCGAGCCATTTTGATTCTTATTGCCCACGGCGAGTATGGTGGTGTTCCCGTTTCTGAGATGATCGAGACTGTAGCAGTTCCTGGCTTGGGAACTGGAGTAGGAGAAGTTCATCCCGTGGTTTGTGCCAAACAGGTGCAGTTTGCGATCAAGGAAGTTGTTTACCACAAAGCAGAGTTTCCAGATTCATGGCTCAGTGCGCAGGCGTTACATTACGACTTAGTGCAGGAACCGCGAAATGCTTAACAAGTCAAGCCACATGGACGCCAAAACCGCTGCGCGGTTTCGCCGCCAGTGCTTGAAACGTTAGGCTCACGTTTTAATCTGAATCTTTCAGTAAAGATCTAGAAGGAAAATTGATGAATATACTAGATTGGGTTGATGTAGGTAAGGTATCAGCAGAACGAGATGACTTGCTGTCAGAATACTTTTTTGATAATGGTGTTTTAAAAAGCGTAATAGAAAGTCCCTCTTCATTCTTAGTGTTAGGAAGAAAAGGCGCAGGAAAGACGGCGGTTTTTAAACACCTATCAGACAATAAAAATAAATTCATAGGTGAAGATGACATGCTAATTCCCCTGTCCTTTGAGGATTACAATTGGAATGTTCATGCCTTATTAGTTGATGAAAATAAAGCTCAATCTTTAGCATATAAGCAGTCCTGGAGATTTGTAATATTAATTGAATGTATCAAGGCATTCAGAGAGTGGTTTATCCAACACGGCAAGAAAGTTCCTGAGCAGCTTGAAAATGCAAATAAGCTACTGGAAAAACTATTTGATTCACCTGTTCCATCAATATCACAGCTTGTTGGCAGAAAGCTACTGTCACTTTCTGGTATTTCTCTACCAAAAGGTGGGCTAGATCTAGAGGATGGTGGCCTGGATTCGATTAATGTTAGTGGTGGCAATGTATCTTTTGATGATGTTAAGAAAGATAGATCTCTCCAGCAGCACCTATCAGAAAATATAGAAAATCTAATCAGGTATTTGGATGCAGTATTAACGAACATAGTATCTGATTGCCCAAATATTTATATTTGCTTTGATCGTGTAGACGAGGCCTGGGATGATGTGTCTTATGATTCTTCTAAGCGAGTTATAGCTGGTCTAGTATCGGCAAGCGACTCTATCACTGCACAATACAATGGACTTATAAGACCTATAGTTTTCTTACGAGAAGATATATTTGATGTATTAAGCATTAATGATGCGAATAAACTTAGAGAGGACTGTGGAGCATTGCTCCATTGGGCAAAGCCATCATTAGCAAACCTTATGCTGCGGCGTATTAACTACTATGCCACAAGTAGTGGTGTGGATATGGTTGAAGATCTTGATTCGATGTTCGATAAGAAGGAAATGAGACAAAGAACAAGACCTTTTAATTATCTGTTGAAGCGAACCATGATGAGACCAAGGGATTTAATCTCTATTATGGGGAAAATAATTCAAACAATGAGGGAAAAGGCTGACGATCCGTTTGCAGATGGAAAATTAACTTTTGAAAAACTCGAGGCTGAATCAATATATTCAGCAGAGCCAGGATATTCAGATTGGCTTAAGCAAGAAATATTGGATGAATGGGGAGTTCAAAAACCTGTTATTGTTCAGCTTTTCAATGCAATTCAGAATAATGCTTCTACAAATTTTACTAGTGATGATCTCGCCCGAGAGTTAGAAAATCTAAATATCGATGCAAATAAAAGCGAAGTCTTATCCCACATTAGGTTTCTCTTCGATAATTCGATAGTAGGCTTTAAACTCGGTGAATCGAAAGAATGGCGCTTTAAGTGCTTTTACCCTGCACAGGGATTTTTGGATTCAGATGAGTATCGAGTCCATGAAGGGCTAGTTAGAGCACTGAATTTACGTGAAAACAGAGATCGCGATTAGCCTAACAAATCAAAGCACTCGGACGCAGCAAAGCTGCGCCGGTGTTTGAGGCGTTAGCACACTAGGCGAGTATCAACCTCAAACGCCAGTTATTGGCAACAATGGATAATAAATTTAGAGGAAATTAGCAGTGAAAATAATTTCGGTGTTCAATAATAAGGGAGGTGTGGGGAAAACTACTCTAACCTACCACGTTTCACAAGCGTTGGCTGAAATGGGGAAAAAAGTACTAATTATTGATGCCGACCCTCAATGTAATCTCACTATATATTCTTTGAACCAAGAATATATTCACGACCTTTGGGCCGAAGAGGACGGATTCATAGATGAAGGCTATGAATCATCCAAGAAGAAATGTAACGATGATGAATATGAAAAAATAATATCAAAACCAAGAAGCTTGCACTTCTTGTTAAAGCCAACCGAAGAGGGTACTGGCGACCATGACCGCCTTCCTCCCCCTGCCAACCTAGCTAAAAATTTGGATATTATTCCTGGAAGGCTGACATTACATCTGTACGAGGAGAAAGTTGCAAGCCGTTGGACAGATATCTACAGAGGTGAGCCTCTCGCAATTAGAACCATAACTAAGATTAGGGAGCTATCTGAAAAATATTCAGAACTATACAGTTATGATTATGTGGTAATAGACACGTCTCCAAGTTTAGGTTCGCTTAACAAAGTTATTATTTCAACCGTAGATGGCTTTTTTGTTCCAGCTTCACCAGACTTGTTCAGCCTATATGGAATAAAGAACATCGGTAAAGCGCTGTCTTCCTGGAAAGATGAGTTTAATATTGTCTATAAGCTTATTTCCGATGAAAAAAGACATGCTTTCCCTGAAAGTTTTGTTACCTTCCTTGGGTATACCATTTATAACGCCAAAAGATATGGTGGACTAAATAATAAATGGGATCTCGCTCATGCCCACTTAAATTACGCAAACCAAATACCTGCCATCATTGAAGAAAATATTCAAGAAGACATTAGATCCCATTTGACCCCTGAATTATTGGCTGCACCAATAGGTGGGACTTCAGTTATGCACACGCATAATACATTCCCATCTATGGCACAGCATTATAACAATCCAATGTGGAAAGTTCCGGACTTGCCAAACTTGGAGAAGGAGCACATAAACACGTTGCGTGGCGCAGGCAACAAATATAGAGAAACGAGACGAAGCTATATTGAGTTTTGTGAGGATCTTCTCTCTCGTATTGAGTTATTGGGGTGAGAAATGGACAACCATATAGTAGACGATATTGTGCAGCCCTACGTTGATGAAAAGCACCTATTTGAGCGTTTTATGAATGCTGTGGTAGATACGTTTAGGCTGGAGCCGGAACTAAACAAATACGGAAATCCAATCATTTACACTATTAAAAATCGCTTAAAAGATATTGATCATTTAAAGGATAAAGTTGAAAGAAAGTGGGATGAAAATGACCCGCTAACTCCCGAAAACCTCTTTGAGCGAGTAACAGACTTGGCCGGAGTAAGGGTTTTGCATCTTTATCAAGATCAGTTTTCGAAAATACATGAACTGATAAAGCAGCAAGTGAATAGTGGAGATTGGTTTTTTCGTGAAACTCCCGTCGCTTACTCATGGGACCCTGAATCAAGTAGCTATTTCAAAGAGCTGGGGTTGGAGCCAAAAATTAAAGACTCTTATTACACAAGCATTCATTACGTAGTGATGCCTAAAGAGGGCTCTAATATATGTTGTGAGATTCAGGTAAGGACTTTGTTTGAAGAGATTTGGGGAGAAATTGATCACACTATAAATTATCCACATCCCACAGAAAAAAATACGTGTAAGGAGCAGTTGAGGGTATTGTCAAAACTGGTATCAACAGGCACAAGGCTTGCTGATTCTATTTTCCGGGCTCATAACGAGTAAGGCGCTAACAAAACATTGCACCGGACAAGCCGGTGAATGCGGCGTTCAAGCTGTAGAAAATTAGATTACTGCGGGATTTCACAGGCCAGTTTCATTAAAATAGCCGTATAAACAGTTTATCGGATTCTCGAATGCCCAATTATCTGACCGACAATCTAAATCAAAGCGTATTTCTCGATATAAACTATCTTGATGTGCTGGGTCACAATACTTTCGAATATAGCCTCTATAAGTTACTCACAGAAACACTGGATCTAGCCGAATTTCATCAGCGTTACAAAAATAGTAACGTAGGTCGCAAGGCTTACCCACCTGAATTATTGTTGCGAGTGATCTTCTACGCCTACTATCGCGGAGTGACATCCAGTCGCTCGATAGAAAGGCTCTGCAAAACAGACCTGAAGTTCATGGCGCTTGCAGCGGGTAGGCAACCTCATTTCACCACCATTGCCGATTTTGTCAGTGGTCACTGTGCAGAGATGAAGACGTTATTCCATAAAATTTTGATGATCTGTTGTCAGTGTGGCTTGGTTGGAAGAGAGCATTTTGCCATTGATGGCTGCAAGCTTCCATCGGATGCATCAAAGGCTTGGAGCGGATCGCACAGTGATCTTCGTAAGAAATCAGCCAAACTCAGGCAATCCGCAGAGCGAACCATCGAGCGCCATAAAGCCAACGACAGTGACAAAAGTAAAGGTGATAAAGAGCGCGAGCTTAAGACCATTGATACCCTCATTAAAAGCGCTAATAAGATTGATGAGTTCTTGGGCGTCAGTGAAATGAAGATGGGAACAGGTCGTCGCCCGAAAGAGGTCAAAAGCAATGTGACTGATAATGAAAGCACGAAGATGACCTGTTCTAAAGGTACGATACAAGGGTTTAATTGCCAGGCCGCTGCGGATGAGCTTTATCAAATTGTGGTAGAAGCAAAAGCAGTCGGCGTTGGCCCGGATCACTCTTTATTGAAAGAAATGGTTGAGGGAATTAAGCGAAACTTGTCAGAAGACGTGTTCACTAGCGGCGCATTGTTAACAGCGGACACGGGATATTCCAGTGAAACGAATATGGAATATCTATTCGAAGACGGGATCAATGCGATTGTTCCAGATACGAATTTTAGGCAAAGAGATCCTCGTTTTGCGGAGTCGGAAACGTATCTGGAACAAAAGAAGAACCGACAAGAAACACGAAAAGACAAACGAACACGGGCAGCCACGATTCCGGCTAGTGAATTCAAAGTGAATATGGACAGCAAGACCTGTGTTTGTCCGGCGGGCAAGGAGCTCCTCTATTTAGGTGATGAATTTGAAAGTCCGCGAGGTAACTACATTCGCTTTCGAGGTCGAATTAATGATTGCCGGCATTGCGCATTGCAAACACAGTGCATGAAAAAGCCAATCAAAGAGCAAGGCAGACAAGTCTCCTTTCTGATAAATGGAAAGTCGAAAAGTAGTTATCTGGATCTGATGAAACAAAAGATAGACTGCGAGGAAGGTAAGAAAGCCTACGCAAGACGCATGTGGACGATTGAGCCTGTGTTTGCGAATATCACCAGCAACAAGGGTTTAAATAAAATCACATTGCGTGGTGAAGCCAAGGCAACGGCACAATGGTTAATGTACTGCATGGTGCGTAATATAGAGAAGATGTGGCGCTATGGGTGAAAGCAGCACTTAGACCGGTATATTCGGCCCTGGTGCTGATTTTTAGATAATATCAGTATTTTTATAGGCTGAATTTATAATTCATTCGATCCCTGAAGACAATTTCTCAGATTTTTATTTGGGGGATGATATCAGTGACTAAAGTGTAATTTTCTACAGCCTGGTTATGTATTCTTTAGGAGAGTCCGGTGATTTACGAAGGTAGTTGCCATTGTGGCGCTGTCAAATTTGGGATCGATGCACCTGCTCAAATTGAGGCAGATTACTGCAACTGTTCGGTATGCAAGAAGTCGGGCTTTTTGCATCTGATATTGCCCCTGAGTAAATTCCGGCTGCTGACTGGCTCTGAATCGCTTTCGACATATACTTTCAATACGGGGGTCGCCAAACATACCTTCTGCAAAGTCTGTGGCATCAAGCCTTTCTACACGCCGCGGTCTAATCCAGACGGTATTGATATCAATGTGCATTGTCTTGACACTGAGCCAGAATCCGTAACCATTACCGAGTTCGACGGCAAGAATTGGGAGCAACATGCGCACAAAGTTGCACACAGAAGCAAAGAAACATAACCAGACGTTGCAGTGGATGCTCTACACTCCGCGCTTTCTTGCGCAAGCCAGCACTCCGTTCCGGTCACCACTGAACTTGGCGTCAAGATGAAAGAAATTACGAGACACCATACGGGATTTTTTGAACTCTTTGAACCAACTGCGGAGTTGGTCTATGAGTGCATATTTGAGGAAAAAAGGTCAGAGATATCAGCTATTTTGCAATCGATATTGTTAATCGAAGCTGCTGCGAATTGTTGTATTTTCGATCTTAACTTGAACAAGAAGCTAGGAGATGAGCTAGATAAACTTTCAATTTTTGCGAAATTTGATACATACCTTCTAGTAAAGACCGCTGGCAGTAAATCTCTGAATCGTGGGGATTATCATTGCCAGAATGTAGCCGAGCTAATATCTCTTAGAAACTCAATCGTTCATCCTAAATTATACCGAATGAATTGGCTAGTCGAATCAGATGAGCATGAAAGTAGCACAGGCTACCACCTAAAGACCGATAGGCTTAAAATATCTCAAACTTGCTCAGGGTGGGTTCCAAATGACTCTATCACGGTATTCAAAGCAGTAGTTGAGTTTATTAGTTACTTCTTTATTGATACATGTAATTTAACTGAGCAAAAAACTCGACTTTTATTGCTAACCACGCCAGATGACGATGCCGATGATATATGGGTAGATTCAGTTAGGCTAAGAGCGCTTCAGGATAGGTGCAATATTAAGTTACAGTTATGGGGTGTAGGCGTTGAGTAAACCAAATCTTAACAGGTGGTGCAGTGGACCCAATTACGCTCCGACATTTTTACGGTATCGCTTCGCTCTTTTTACCATAAAAATAGCTCCACTACACTGGCCCACTGACCACGGCGTATGAGCCCTAAGTAGCTATGAGAATCCTACCCATTTTATTTTTAGTGGTTTCCCTAAGTTCGTATGCAACCGATGAAGCTTGGGTCCCCGAGGTAAACTTCAAACTGGAAACCAGTGACTTCTATCAAACGCTTCAATGGGTTTCAGGAGTTGCATATATATTATCTAAATTTCAGGAAACCGGAACAGGAAATTTCTGCGGGGCACCAAAAACATTTGGCTCCAGAGAACTATTGAACTACCTAAACAATGCACATTCTGGTTTAGTAATTACCGCTGAACAAGCAATCGATACAATATACAATGAGCTTAAATCAAAGTACAAATGCGAGTGAAAACTCATAACAAACCGAATCAATCGTTCCCTTCGGTCGCTGGGACGTAAGCAATATGAGAAAAGTATAAATGAGTAAACTTGTAACGTGGAGGAGGTGGTGCTGTAAAATCGAAGAGGAAATATTGATTCCCTATAAGTTCAACAAGCTCGTGGCAGAATCATATTTTGATATAATTAAGCCCCATTTAGACGCTGGCAGGCCAGCTACATTCCACAATTGGTGCTCAGATAATTATGCCATCTCAATACTGCTAGCCCTAAGAAAGTTGACCGACAATGATCCAAGGGTATATAGCGTTCGAAGACTGGTCGGTGATATACAGGCAAACAATAGATGTATTAGAAGAGAAACATATATACGTAGATATCCGAGCCATTTTAGATGCTTGGCCGAGGAAAACTGGACTAAGAATATCTCAGAAAAGCTAGACTACTTACCTAAGAAGATTCCATCTGCCCATCTGGATGAAATAAAGCTCATATCAGAGCGGATGAATGGGATAACAAATAGATTCGTTGCACATCAGAATAGGGCAAAGAACAAGAAATATACTATCCACTTTGATGATGTATATGCAGCGATCAAGCGATTAATATCAATCGCTGCGTTGTACTCAGACCTCGTTGGAAATGCAATTCCAGATGATGATTCAAATGTTTCAGACCCGACAAATTGGGAAAGCATATTTGAAGTGCCATGGCGGGTTCGCTAACAAGCACATGCGTGGGACAAAGTTTCCCGCCGCCGAAAACCCGGTATCGCTGCGCTCATTTTACCCGGTTTTCAGCTCTGGTACACTTTGCCCAGGATGTGAGCGTTAATTGCCCGCGTAGAACATAGCATGAAAGTTTTATCAATATGGAAATTATTTTTGACTTATCTTCAGAAAAAATAATGGTGGCAACATCATCTATAGCTTTTACTTTGCCAGCTACAAGTGGACGTGGAGCGTGCGAGAATAGCGGCTCAAAAAGCTGCTTATTAGCACCATTTGAAGGGCCGATTCCTATTGGGATGTATTTTATAGATCCGAAAGATTTGAGTGATCCTAATTTAATTGGTGATGTTGCTCGGAATTATAGACCAGATTCTCCCGGGGATTGGGGTGACTTTCGAGTTAGGCTGCAACCGCTATCCACAACTAACACTCATGGACGTGATGGCTTTTTTCTCCACGGAGGGAGTTATTCGGGATCTGCTGGTTGCATAGATGTCGGAGGGGGACTTTCAGGAAACTCCAGAACTGACCTGTTGAAAATTGCGATCAAGGCTTCGCCGGGAAATATATTTTTAGAGGTAAGACCATGATTAAGGGATTAACTATCTATTCCGCTGGATTGCTATTCTTGTGCGTGCTCACGGTAACCGTACTCAGATTAGCGATCCCTAATGATCACAGTTACGCTAGTATGGCGCTAATGGTTCTTGTTTTTGCATATCCGTTTTTTGTTAAAGCAAGAGTACTGAATGCATTGTGTTTTGGGGTTGCATACACTTTTTTATTGTCTATTGATTCTATAATGGAGATATGGTGGCTAGGTGGCCCAAAATCGGGTGAATCAGTCGTTCTGCTATTGGTAGCTGGCGCAATTTTGACTGCACTAAATATACTGGGGATCGTAATTTCAAAGCTGCTTAATCAGTTCTTTACTGTAAATAGCAACTAACAATGCGTTGCACGTGGACGCAAACTGCGGGGCGCAGATTTGTGGTTCGCTACGCTCACGTTACCACAAAATCACACCCCGCAGTTTGGGTCAGTGACCTGAGCGTTAAAAGTCTAAAATTATATATTGCCTGCCCCTCCATAAAGGTATATTTTTTATACCTATGTATTCTTTTGAATTTGACCCAAAGAAGAGTGAATCTAACCAGAAAAAGCATGGGATTGACTTTATTCAAGCCCAGGCTGTCTGGCAAGACCCTGATTTTATTGAAATTATGGCTAAGTCACTGGACGAGCCCAGGGCCTTGGTGGTCGGCATGATCGGCGGGAAGCATTGGTCTGCCATTATTACCCACCGTGAGGATAAGGTTCGGATTATATCTGTCAGGCGGTCCCGGGAAGCTGAGGTGGCACTGTATGAAAGCTAAATCACTGGATAAGAAATTCGACGACAACCAATCGGATATCGTCGATGAACTTGATCTATCAACAATTAAACGCCCCAATCTAACTCAGAAGCGAGTCAACGTTGATTTTCCAACCTGGATGATTGAGTCCCTCGACAAGGAAGCTTCACGTCTAGGTGTCACGCGCCAGTCCATTATCAAGGTATGGCTTGCTGAACGTTTGGAGCAATCAACTTTTAACAAGTCAAGAAACCGAACGCAATAAACTGCGCCGGTTCTTGAGGCGTTAGTGTTTTTTACAGCAGTGGCATTTTGGGTTTTGGTTTTCGGAAAGTTCGGCGCATTAAACGGTGGTTCCGGCACGCGGTGTGGTAAAAATTAGCAGCGTGAAATCGAGGCCCCACTATATGGCATCGGCAAGCCGGCTTTTGAATATTTGCCGGCATCTCTATTTGTGTTGTGCCGCTTGCCGATAATTGTCGGCTTCGCCCAGGTGGGAAACTGAAGATCTCTGCCAGTCGTGGCGGCACCGCACAGAGGTTTTTCCAGGTACAGAAAGGCCTATTCGCGTTCTTTCTTTGCGGTGGTAACAACAAGTCAAGAAGTGCTAAAGCGAGTTGTCATTGCCCCGAAACACTAACAAGCTATCTATTTGGTACGCCTTTTGGGCTATATCAATAAACCTCGTATTTCGTGGTCAGTCCACTGAGTATTATGGACAGATGGCGGTAACAATGAATAATTGGGAATTGGCTGAAATCTTTATTGGCTTTCTTGTAGGGCTCGCCTTCTTTCTTCCAGGTGTACGATTGAAATTCGATGTTGAGGTGACAACCAGATAACAAACCGGTGCATCGTGGACCTTATGTTTTCGTATTGACGCCTGAAATGGGGGGATGTGCTTGTGGCTTATTTCGGTAGTTGCCTTTGTGGACAGATTAAATACAAGGTTACGAGTTTTGAAAAGGACATGGCACATTGTCACTGTTCAATGTGCAGAAAATTTCATGGTTCTGCTTTCGCTACATTTGGTGAAGTCAGAGCCGAGAATTTTGAATGGGCGTCTGGCCACGGTAAGTTAAAGAGTTATACGGCACATAATGGAACCGTTCGAAAATTGTGTGACGTATGTGGTTCTAGCTTGATATTCGAATCAGAAGCGTCAAAAAGAGGTGGTGTGCTTGAAATAGCGATAGCTTCCCTTGATGAGGGTTCAGGTTTATTGCCGGTACTTAGAGAGAAAGATGTCAAGTTTGGTGGCAGCTAAAATTAAATTATATTTAGAATGCGAATGCTAGGCCTTCTAACAATCACATGCATTGTGACGCACTTATGTGTGGCGATAGCACTCTAAGGAGATTAAGTGATGCCTAATCACAAAATTTGCTCTATGGCATTCTCAAAAATCTATTCTCTCTATGTCCAAAAGGCAGAGAAGAAAAACAGAACGGAAGAGGAAGTCATTCAAATCATTTGTCGGCTCACAGGTTATAGCTCTGATTGCTTGGCTAATTATGTTGACGGCGAGACTGACTTAGCTACATTCTTTGCCGAGGCACCGACACTTAACCCCAACGTATCTCTCATCAAGGGGGTTGTATGTGGAGTTCGTGTTGAAGAGGTCGAAGATCCACTGATGCGCAAGATTCGATACCTCGACAAGTTAATTGATGAGCTTGCCAAGGGCAAATCAATGGAAAAGATTTTGCGGTCATGAATTGGTGTAGGAGTCAAAGTGCTAACAAATGGCTGCACCGGAATGCTGAGATAGTGAAAATTGAGGATATATGAAAATTGGTGTTGAGCTATCAAGCAGCAGTTACAGCGGTTATGTTTAGGGCAACTATGGGTATGGCGATCTCTCCGATTGTTGGCAAAGTGGCCACATTGGGTGTGGCAGTAGGAGCATCCTACCATGTCGGTGCTGTAATTGGCAGTAGCGCTGTTGCATTAGGGAGAACTTTATCATGTGGCACTAGCATAGCTGATGCTTTAGCGATGGCAAGGGAAAATCAGATTTATGCCTCTTGGTTGGAGGCAGAGCTTTTAAAGCATCCTGAATTTCTTCGGAGTGCAGCATAAATGAAATTGCTCGCTCTAGTTACTACATCGATACTTTTTATTTTGTTCCTTTACTTCTATTTATATGTCAAACCAAGTGAAAAGAGCTTGGTCAGGCGTGGTGTTCTACCTAAGCCAGACGATACAACAATTGAAGACATCAAACGACTCAAGTTGAATGAGAAATATAGTAAATGGGCTTTGATTAGGCTAATGCAAATGCCGGAGTATAAAGACTTACCCCATCATGAGTTGAAGAAAATATTAGATAGGCTTTGAGGCAGCGTATAACAACCATGTCATTGACCCGTGCGGATAAATGAAGAAAAGTCGTCTTGTTACGGCATACTTCGATGACTTCATCGAGGTATTTCTTACTTTTAATGGTGACCGCATTGCACCTAAATTTACTGCACCCTTATTGGTAAAGGGAACCAGCTTTGACCCCATAATATTACGTACTAAACAGGAAATTAGCGACTACTTTCAAGCGTATCTCGATAAGTATAAAAAACTTGGATATGCTAGCTGCTTTTACAGCGATCTCGATATCAAGTGGCTTGGTAACGACAATGCAATGGCAACGCTGGAATGGAGCATGGTAGATAGCTCAGGCGCCATTAAAACTAAGTGGATTGAGTCATATTTATTGACAGTCTCGGATTGCAAAACTGTAGCATACTGCACGATTGATCATGATCTTGAGATCGAGTAAACCTATGCCATGTATGTCACATAACAACAGCAAGCAGTCGGTCGCTACGCTCCCTTGGACAGCCTTGTTGCCCGGCGTTATGCCTGCTTCTAGTTTCTAAGCACTGGCTTGTATATTGAGAAATCCATGAAGATAGTAGTTAACGAGAAAGAATTTCTTGCAGAGTTTATACGACTGAATGAGGAATGGATTTCACATTATTTCGATCTCGAAGAAGTTGATCATAATCTTGCTAGAAATCCAGGAAGGATTATTGATGACGGTGGTTATATATTTTCGATTTTGGAAGGTGAAATAGTGGTTGGGACTTGCGCACTTTTCTTTGAGGGTGAAGGCGTATACGAATTAGCCCGCATGGCAGTCTCTCCTCAGCACCGAGGAAAAGGCTTCGGACGCAATCTGATGGAGGCGTGTTTGAATAAGTTAGCTGAGATTGGTGCGAAAAAGGTATATCTGGTATCAAATACAAAACTGGAATCAGCTATAGCTCTTTACAAATCAAAAGGGTTTATAACAGTTTTTCAAGGAAAGCATCCAGTTTATTCAAGGGCAAATATAGTCATGGAGCTGGCTTTATCATAACAAACGCATACTGGTGGAGCAGCCCTGTTATTGTTAGACCTAACAACTAATGCTTTTAGCGCGGGATATACATACGAAGCAACTAAAAAATGACAAATTTAAATTATGAAATTATCGGCTTGGCATCAATTTGCGCTTATTTAGTAATCTCACATAAGGTATTGTTGATCATTATATCTAAGATGAAATTGCCGAGTGGAGTATTTGAAGATTTAATCCCTATTTTTTTAGTTGTTATTTTGTCTTTTCCGGTCATCTATGCCTATTTTAAGTATTATCCAGAACCTTCTAACCCCTTTACGATAACAGTGATACTTTTTACTGTTGCGATTAATATATTTACAATATTTAGAACAGGCAATCTGTCTTCTGACAATAATATTCGTTAATGAACGGTGGGAGCCCGTACTTATTAAAAACCGGTATATTTTCAGATTTTTATCTCAGGGACTTCAAAATAAAAACTGCCTTACTGTTCGATGCACGCGGACCTGACAAAGCAGTCACCCTAGCCCCGTCACAATCTGATAAATTTATCCAATCGATCCGGGAAGTGGATGGTCAGCGCCTGCGACTGGACATATTATGTCTTTCCGGCGGACTAAATCAAAGGTTCATTAAGTTGTGGTCTCTTGTGATAGGATTTCTCCCAACAAGGGCAGTTTAACTCGATAGACGATCAGCACATGGACGGAAAAATGATTATGAACAAGCAATCAATCAAGCTGGTCGCCCTGACAGGGCTGCTCGCCAGCGCACCATGCTATTCTGCAACAACATCCATTATTTCCCAGGCTTACGACGGCACACGAACGACAGCCGACTCCAGATTTCCACAAATCAGTGCCGATGGACAATATGTCACTTTTGTTTCCAGCTCCGATAACTTGGTGATGAACGATACCAACGGCAAAGACGATGTTTTTGTTTACCACTATGCCACCGGCACCATGGAGCGTATATCGGTGTCCGGTAGTGGAGTGCAGGCCAATGGGGATTCTTTTTTCCCTTCCATCAGTGCCGATGGCCGCTATATTGCCTTCGGATCTACCGCCAGTAACTTATCGCCGGATGATCTCAACACCCGGCGTGACATCTTCCGCCACGATCGAGTAACAGGAGAAACACTGCTCATCACTCGAAGTACAAGCGGCGGTGCAACCAATGGCGGTTCGGGTTTACCCAAGATCAGTGGTGACGGCCAGGTCATCGCTTTTGAATCCGTCGCAACGAACCTGGTGCCGGGCGACACCAACGGGTTGCGGGATATTTTTGCCTATGATGGTGCTACCGACAGCATATCTCGAGTATCGCTCACCGCAGACGGTTCTCAAATTCTGGATGGCGGTCGCGAGGCAACGAAGCCGACCATCAGCGACAATGGTCGCTATGTTACCTATCAAACTTGGGCAGATGATGTGGTACCAAACGATGATCGTCACACCTCCGACATTTTCCGTTACGACCGACAAACCGGAGAAACGCGGATAGTTTCGTTAAGCTCAGCGGGGGAGTATGGCAACAACCAATCCGAAGAGTCCAGTGTAAGCGGCGACGGTCGTTATGTGCTTTTCAATTCTTCTTCCGACAACCTGGTGCCGGGCGACGATAATGATGAAACCGATATTTTTGTTCACGACACGATGACAGAGCAAACGCTGATGGCCTCGGTAAAGAACGACGGCAATCCAAACAATGGCTTCGAATTTTCCGGCGATATTAGCGATGACGGGCGATTTGTGGTGTTTTCTTCCACAGCGACGAATATTGCGCCGAATGACAACAACCACAACCCGGATATCTTTCTTCGTGACCTGCTGCAAAATACCACCACGCGGATATCGGTTTCTGACAGCGGCGTTCAGAGCGACCGGGCCTCGCTTTTTCCCTCCATCAGCTCGGACGGTACGCGGGTAGTATTTCAATCCCAGGCCAGTAATTTAATCGACGGCAACCCGCAACCGGGGTTATTGAAAAATATCTATTTAATCGAATTGGATCCTGCCTCATCGGTTGTGCCCGCCAAACTCAAGGTAGCTGCCAGCATAGACGGCCAAAGCACTCTAACCAAGCCCGGGCCGGCATTGCCTAACAGCGGCAGCACGGCCACATGGGATTTCGTTGTCAGCAATACCGGTGATGAGGAGGCCACTGGCGTTAAGCTGTTTATAAAGCGGTTTGAACCACAATTGGATAATACCTGGAGCCTCCTGTGCGAACTGGGCGACATCACCGGTGCAGGCGATGCCAGTTGCAGTGATACGACCTTAATCGTTGACGGGGCGTTTAAGATGCTTATCTCCGCTCAGGGTTACGACAAAAATGGCGATAAAACCATAGGGGACACCCCCGCTTGGTATGTGGGCGGCAGCAACAGCACTGTGCCATCACTCGATCTTACCGTATTACTGAATGGGCAAGACAACGATAACGATGCGCCAGGGCAAGCATTTAACACGGGAGAGCCCGTCAGCTACACCTACTCAGTGACGAACACGGGGCCATTTGAGTTGACCTATGTGCGTGTGTATAGCCGCTTTTACGCCGACGCTGAATACTCTCCACCGAATTCCAAATGGAAACGTACTTGTATCTTTGCGAGCATGCAGCCGGGGCAGACACTCACCTGCACTGAGCAGGTCACCGTTCCAGCCGGTGAAATACGGCGCGATATCAGGGCACAGACCTTTTATCATTCGGATAAAATCACTCGCGACGAACAAAGCTACTTTATCGGGCAATAGTCCGAACCGGGCACTGTACTTTGCAGGCTGATTAAAATAACCAGAGAGTTGAGATCGTCATGGATAGAAATAAAGTTGGGGCCTGAACTCGAATTCCACATGAAGCCGCTGAAAACCTTTTTGACAAGCGGCTCATTCGATTTTCTGGGCTTTAGCTGAGGTGAGGGGCGCTTGGGCGTACTCTAGGGTGTGGTACAACAATTTCAGATGCGATGCAGTTGTGACACACCTAAAATCATCACCTTCATAAAACTGTTCATCCATACAGCTTTCATGCTACGCTTTCGCAGACAGAATACCTCATACTTGAAGGTGCGATATGATGAAAGGAAGCTGTTGTTGTGGAGCGGTACAGTTTGAATTAACCGAGATGCCTAGCATGATGGGCATGTGTCATTGCAGCCGTTGCCGTAAAGTCGGGGCTAGCGCTTTGGCATTCGTAAAATCCGATAAATTTCATATTACTGCTGGCCGCGATAAGATATCAGTCTACAAGGCCGTATCACCTTATAAATATGATCGGTGTTTTTGTTCGGTTTGTGGTTCTGCTCTTGGCGAGGTTTTTTCCAAGATGGAATCCTTCCCAATACATGCCAATTGCATTGATGGTGATATTGAGATTGAAAATTTATTCCATGAGTTTGTTTCCGAGAAACCGGGCTGGTTCAAAATTGGCGATAACGCGAAACAATTCGATGAACATCCGCACGAATAGTCGGGATATGCAGTCATCCTGGCGTTAGCAGGCACGTGGCATGAACAACCTTTTTTGCCCTGTAATTACGGCGTCACCCATAGGAATAAGTGATGCATGAAATTATTCAAGGCCAAATATTATTACCGGCGCTGGCATTGGTTGGCCTGACGCTTATAGTTTTGTTGCAAATTCCATATAGAAGATTCAAGGCTGCGTTCGAAGGTAAGATAACGGCGAAGGATTTCGAGCTGGGTGAATCCAATCGCGTTCCGGAATACGTGTCCCTCGCCAATAGGAACTACATGAATCTATTGGAGCTGCCAATAGTATTCTACTTTGCGTGTACTCTCTATTATTTGCTTGAGGCAGTTGACATAAAAGTGCTCGTATTGGCATGGGTTTATGTAATCCTACGCCTCCTGCATAGCCTGATACATCTTTCATATAATAATGTCATACATCGTTTAATCGCATTTGCATTGAGTAATTTGGTTCTAGCCTGTATGTGGCTTTTCCTTGTATCACCGATATTATTAGTGGCAGGTGTATAGTAGTGGCTGGCTATAGCGATAGATCCGAACGCAGAGGGACAGAACATTGATTCATGCCTGGATTTTCAATAGGGCCGTAAAGCGGGTTTTGCGCCCTGCTCTACCGAGCCATAGAATAAGAAAAATTCTGGATTTAACAGAAGGCGAATATAAGAAGCTGCCTAAATCGGACCGTAAAGAAACGCTAGGCATGTCATTTATCATTGCAACGTGCCAGCGCAATATCGCCTTCTACCAGTCGACGCTACAATCCGGCATTTCTGAACAAGATGCAAAACTGCATATCGAGAATATTAACTGGGAAATTACTCAATTATTGGGATCGCCCATGTGGCACTTATCTATCACAAGGGGACTGAATTCAATATCCCGAATTTACTGGATTGATAAAGTGTTATGGGGGCTTCTTTTTACCAGACCTTTTGAGCGAGTTTTTACCTCATCGGATGCGGACCTTTCTTTTGATGTTGTGACCTGCCCTATTCAAGCGTATTACAAGTCCCAGGGGCATCCGGACCTATGTTATCACGCAGCATGCGTTCAAGATTATAAATTGGCAGATAGATGGCACGCTGATTTCACCAGGACTCAGACCCTTGCGAGTGGAGCCAAGAGCTGCGACTTTAAATTCTATGTCAGTAAAGACCAGCGTGTTTAAAGTGGAATAGAAAAACACCTTATGACCTACGAAGTATCTTAGTGAATCGTACAGACTGGTGACCTTAACTCTGACAAAAAAGGACAAGGCATGCCTCAGCAAGCAATAACCGATGAAGAAATAGAAAGCTGCTTTGATGTAATGTCAGAGCTCCGCCCTCACCTGCAGCGCGAGTCATTTTTGACACAAGTCCGCGACATGGAAATTGAGGGTTATAAGTTGGCTTATTTGAAGGATGACGATAAGGTGGTGGCGGTGGCCGGATACCGTATCTGTTCCAACCTGTTTATGGGAAAACACCTTTACGTGGACGACCTGGTTACGTCGGATGCGAAGCGATCTAAAGGGTATGGCGAGACAATGCTGTCCTGGTTACGCGCTCAGGCGGTCGATGCCGGTTGCCACTATCTTCATCTTGATTCAGGAACCCATCGACATCAGGCACATAAATTTTATTTCAGGCAAGGTTTGACTATTGCCAGCTATCACTTCAGTGAAAAATTGGAGGTTTCATAGGGGGCAGTTGCTTTTACTATGGAGGATCGATGTTAAGACTTAAAAACAAAACCGTATTGGTAACCGGCGCTGCCAGAGGCATTGGAAGAGCCATTGCCGAGCTGTTTTCAGAAGAAGGTGCAGTGGTTTTAGTCACTGATATTAATGATGATTTGGGCAACGAAGTCGCTACTGGCCTGGGTGAACCTTCCTGTTATTTTCACTTGAACGTGAGCAAAGAGGAAGATTGGAAAGCAGCCAGTGACTTTGTCAAAAGCCAATACGGCGGCCTGGATGTTGTTGTGAATAACGCGGGCATCGCTGGTATATTCGAGACTTCAGGGCCCCATGATCCAGAAAATCTGGACATTGAAAGTTGGCACAAAGTGCATGCCACCAATCTGGATGGTGTTGCTCTTGGTTGCAAGTACGGTATTCAGTTAATTAAAAATGCTTCGTCGGGCAGTATCGTTAATATTTCGTCACGGTCGGGCATTATCGGCATTCCGTTTGCCGCCGCCTATGCTTCCAGCAAAGCCGCCGTTCGCAACCACACCAAATCCGTTGCGCTTTATTGTGCGGAAAAGAAGTACCCCATACGATGTAACTCTATCCACCCCGGTGCTATCTATACCCCTATATGGGATGCAATGCTGGGTGAAGGAGAGCAACGGGAAAGTGCCATTAAAGTAATCTCGTCCGAGATCCCACTGGGCGTTATGGGTGAACCAAAGGACGTTGCCTATGCGGCGTTGTTCCTTGCTTGCGACGAGTCTAAATACATAACCGGTATTGAGGTAAATGTAGATGGCGGCATTCTGGCGGGTAGTGCCGCATCGCCTCCCAGTCAGTAACGCTGAAGCTGCGATGCGCAGAGCCGCGTTGTTGGCGATTCCGAACAATCAGAATAAATGGAATTTTATTGCACTTCGCTACTCAAAAGACCATCAATTTAATGTCCCATAACAGTGCTTCGGGAGGGGAAGATGGCATCGGACAATGAACATGCCGGCTGCAACGGATCTGATGTAGTTAAGCGTAATATTCTTTTCATTGCGGCGGCCGCACTGACCTTATTGTGTATCGTGCTCGCGTTCAGCAACGCGGTCTGGCTACTGGGCTGTATCATCAGCGTTCCGTTCCTGATAATGGGCTTCTATGATTACAACCAGCAACAGTTGACGCTTACCCGCAACTTCCCTATTGCTGCCCGCATTCGCTGGTTGTTTTACGACTTAAGGCCCTATCTACGCTCTTATATTGTGGAAGGCGATCTGGAGGGCAAACCGTTTAGTCTGGATGCACGTAATCTGGTGCACGCTCGGGCACAGGGCAAACGCGACACGCATCCTTTCGGCACCGAACGGGACACGGATTCCGGGGAGTATGAATGGATGAGCCATTCCATCGTACCCGCCGCTCACCCCGAAGAGGATCCGCGGATTACGGTCGGTGGTGAGCAGTGCAGCCAGCCATACAATGCATCTGTCCTTAATATTTCTGCGATGAGTTTTGGCGCTCTGTCAGCGAACGCCATTGCGGCGCTGAACAAAGGTGCGCAGCTGGGTAACTTTTATCACGACACAGGCGAAGGGGGCATCAGCTCCTATCATCTGGAACACGGTGGCGATCTGGTTTGGGAGATCGGCTCCGGGTATTTTGGCTGTCGAGATGGTAACGGACATTTTGATGCCGGATTATTCCAAGAACAGGCAAGCAGTGATGCGGTTAAAATGACGGAAATAAAGCTCAGTCAGGGAGCCAAACCCGGACACGGCGGTCTTTTGCCCGGCGCTAAGGTTACCGAAGAAATCGCCGCTGTGCGTAAAATCCCAGTGCACCAGGATTGTTTATCCCCGCGGGCTCATTCCGCGTTTTCTACACCCATTGAGCTATTGGAATTTGCCGCCCGCATGCGTGAGCTTTCCTGTGGCAAGCCCGTTGGCATCAAGTTGTGTGTGGGTCATATTCATGAAGTATTAGCGATCATGAAGGCCATGTTGAAAACCGGAATTTATCTGGACTATATCGTGGTAGACGGCGCCGAAGGCGGTACCGGAGCTGCCCCGCTGGAGCTTTCGGATTTTGTCGGCATGCCGCTCACTGAAGGATTGATCACCGTGCGTAATGCGTTGGTGGGCACCGGATTGCGCGACAAGGTAAAACTAGCCGCCAGTGGCAAGGTCTATTCCGGTGCCGGGCTGGCGCGCAATCTTGCTATCGGCGCTGACTGGTGTAACGCGGCCCGCGCGTTTATGTTTTCTATCGGCTGTATTCAGGCGCAGCGTTGTCATACCGGTACCTGCCCCACTGGTATTACCACCCAAGACCCTGGCCGTCAGAGGGGCTTGGTGGTGGATGTGCAGGCCGAGCGTGCGGCCCGCTTTCACCAAAAAACGTTACTGGCATTAAGCGATATTGTAGCCGCTGCCGGTTTGACTCATCCCTGCGATTTGCAACCACACCATCTCGTGCATCGTATCGGTGCTACCGACTCCAAAATGATTGATCGCATTTATCGCTTTCTGCCAGAAAACAGTTTGATTGAGGCGCCGGACGACACCCACTATAGCCAATGGTGGCACGCGGCAAGCGCAGAAAGTTTTAAGGCGCAAGTGGATATGGTGCCACTCCGCGCGAAATCCAATCACGGCGAGCAGCCCAAAGGGTCTTTGTAGACGTTCTTTGTAAACCCAACAACGCTTTTGGCACCACGTTAATTGATCGTCAGTTCCACGGTGTATTTTGCGTCTTGTGAGGTCGTGATACAGCCCCAGCCTAACTTCTGGGTGAGTTGCCCGGTCAGCTTTAAGCCCAGCCCAAAGCCGAGATCGGTCTTGGCTTCTTCTGGAGTGGATTCACGGTTGGTGATTACCACGATATTGTCGATCAACGTAATCTCCACTTGCCCTTCCACTGTATGCTGAAAGGCATTCCGGATAAGATTCCCCAGTACGATGCGAGTGGCGGCCTCGGGCACATCCAGCTGCACCGGGTTCAATGATACGGCTACGGTAACCGGTTTACCCTGGAGCAAATAGCGCAGCGGCTCCATAATATCTTCAATCAAGGCGTCCATCCGCAACCGGGTTTTATCCAGCGAATTCAGTTCGTCTTTGTTCAACCACAATAACGTTTCCGTCATCTGTTTCATTGCTAAACTGGCACGGTCGATCCGCTGAAGAATTTGTTCATCCACGTCTTTGCTATTGGATTTGAGTTGAATTTTTTTAGCCAGTTCGACATTCGACCGAATCACACTAATGGGTGTTCGTAATTCATGACTGGTTTGCCTTAACAGTTGCTGCTCACGTTCGATACCGGCTTTGGCCGAATACAAACTGCCATGGACCAGGTGCGCGAAACCGTTCAATTCAGGATAGATGAAATCCGGTATCGGTTCATTCAGGTTGTGCTCGTTCAGCGCTTGCGCCCACCGATTCAATCGGGAAATGGGGTTCTGTATTCGCCGTAAGAACCACCAGATAATCAAGCTGATCGCCAGCGTGATGCCCAGCGCAATAAACAGCAAGCGATTCATGTTCTGGCGCACGTTGACGCCGACCAGATGCGCCATACTACGGGGGGACATATGAAAACTGGAATACCAGATTTCATTGTCGATTTTTTGTTTTAGTGCAAACAGGATTCTTTTTTTGCCATTCAAATGGGTCTTATACAGTTTGTCTGGTTGAACCGGACCCTGGGGCAGGTAAACCCTGACCGATGCCGGCTGCTCAGCCCAGGTTTTCGTCAAATTGATCTGCTTGAACGGATTATCACTCAATTCTGGCTGCACTTCGTTGCGCATGGCACGCGCCATATTTGCAGCTACGATGTTATCCATCCCAGCGATAAAATAGCTTGCTGCCAATATCGAGTAGCCGATGACCAAAGTCAGTACCACACAGACAATCGCAAGTAACACAGAGCGTTTTAGATTGAGGTAAGATTTCATTCGGTGTCGTCACCGTCCGCTGAATACAACGCAAAACCGTATCCTTTTACGGTATGCAGTAGGGTTTGTTCAGAATCACTTTCCAATACTTTACGCAGGTTATACATATGGACCTTCAGGCTGTTGCTGTCCGGAGGATCGTCGCCCCACACAGAGGCTTGTAATTTCTCACGCGATACGGCGGCGGGCGATTCACGCAGCAGTGCCTCCAGCAATTTCCAGCCGACCGGAGATAGATGCAAGGGTTGTCCACCCCGCTGCGCCTGCCTACGGGTTAAATCCATAGTCAGATCACCACAGGCCAGTCGCTGTACCTGTCCGCTGCGGCGACGGGTTAATGCCTGCACCCGCAACACCAACTCTTCCATGTCAAAGGGCTTCACCAGAAAATCATCGGTTCCGGCGTGAAAGCCTTCAATTTTATCGGAAAGCTGGTCGCGCGCAGTGAGCATTAAGACCGGCGTATCATTACCACTGGCACGAATATTTTCACATACGCTGATGCCGTCCATACGTGGCAGATTCAAGTCCAGCAATAATGCGTCATAGCGATTCTTCTGCAATAAATGAAGTCCACTGATGCCATTGTTGGCGTGATCACACTGAATTTCTTCCAATTGCAGATACTGAACCACCGTTGCCGCCAGGTCGAGATCATCTTCCACCAATAAAACCGAAATCATGAGGTGAGTTCCTTACCAACAATCCTGGCACTTAAAGATTTGATGACGTCTTTCGCATCTTCCTGAATCATAACCAACGCCGGAATAAAAATCAGAGTGATGAGGGTGGCAAATAGAATGCCGTAGCCCAGGGATACCGCGGCCGGAATCAGAAACTGCGCCTGCATTGAGGTTTCGCCCAATAACGGCACCAATCCGGCAAAGGTGGTAACAGAGGTAAGTAAAACCGCTCGTAAGCGCCCGGTACACGCTTCAACAATCGATTCCATCCGGCTACCCTGCCCCTCTTCTTCCAACTCATTATAACTGCTCACCAGCAGCAGGCTATCGTTCACCACCACACCGCTTAAAGCGATGATACCGTTCAATGATAAGATCCCCAAGGATAGATCGTTGAGCCAATGCCCGAGTATGGCCCCGACCACGCCAAAAGGAATGGCCGTCATTATCAGCAACGGCTGGATATACGACTTTAGAGGTACGGCCAACAACAGATAGATGATCATCATCGCCATCAGGAACATGTGGCTCATGGAGGAAGCGGTTTCGGCCTGTTCCTCCGCCTCGCCGGCAAAGTGAATATCCAGTGTGGGGTATTGGCGTTCCAGGCGCTCGGCGATACCGGCTTTCAGTACGTTGACCAACTCGGTCGCCGAGATCAGCGTTTTATCAACGTCTGCTGATACATACACTGCGCGTTTGTTGTCGATCCGGGTTATGGAATCCCGGGTATAACCATA
Organism: Ketobacter sp. MCCC 1A13808; assembly: GCF_009746715.1. NCBI lineage: Bacteria > Pseudomonadati > Pseudomonadota > Gammaproteobacteria > Pseudomonadales > Ketobacteraceae > Ketobacter > Ketobacter nezhaii. Next base: position 443,931 of record NZ_VRKW01000003.1, on the reverse strand, counting down.
GGCAATGTTCGCCACCGTCGCCAGGGGCACAACCTCGCCGTCCGGGGTACGCACCCGTGACGACAACACGCTATTGATGGACTGACGATCCCGCTCAGGATAGCGTACTTTGACTTCGATCTCGTCTGAGTTGCGTTGGTAACGTTGCACCACTTCGCCGCTGAACGCCTGATAGATTTGAGCGGCCAGTTCATCGGTGTTCAAACCCAAAGACCGACCCAAAGGGTTCAGCGTTAATTGTATTCGGGGTTGGCCCGGATCCAGGTTAGAACTGATGCCACTCACTCCCGGCGTGGTTTTTAGCAAGTCGCGAAAATCGGCACCGGCACTTTCCAACACCTCGTCGCTGTTGGCGCGAAGTTCTATTCGCAACGCGTCCACCTGCCGGCGGGCATTGAGGATATTCAACGTGAGCACCCCCTCCGGCTGCCCTGCCAATTGCTTCCAGCGACGGGTAAATTCATTAATGTTATAGGGTGCATCATCGGCCAGCTCCACCACCACGCCCCCGCTTTGATCGGCCTCGGATAGCACTTGCAGGTGGGCTATGGCCATATCGGATGCGCTCTCACCTTTGTCGGTGCGAAGCATTTGATCGGCTTGCAACGCTGACTGCTCCAGATCCAACAACGCCGAATGGGTTTGTCCATAGCTGGCGTCATTCAGCATCGTGACCTCGGCACGCACCGTTTCACCCACAATATCAGGAAAAAAGCTCATTCGAACGGTACCGTTGAACGGCATACTCATCACCAACACGAACAAGGTCAGGGCAAGCACCACAACCGCATAGCGATAGCGGACAAACAACATGATTGCGGGACGATAGAGTCGATCGTTAAACCGGTTTAATCCAAAATCAGCGCCATTTTGCATCGCCTGCCAAAGCCGCGCTACTGGATTGGTCTTTTTGCCATTCCGGTGAGTGCGCAAGTGGGATAAATGAGAAGGCAAAATTAATTTGGATTCGACTATCGACAGTAGCAAACAAATGGTCACTACCGCAGCAAATTGCGCATAGAGTTTACCCAGCATGCCGGACACTTCGGATAGAGCCATAAAAGCAACCACGGTCGTGAACACCCCGAACAAGGTGGGAACGGCGACTCGCATGGTGCCCTTGATGGTGTTTTCTACTGTATCACCGAAGCGCGATCGGGTTGAATAGATGCTCTCACCAATGACCACTGCATCGTCCACCACAATACCCAAGGCCATAATAAAACCGAACGTCGTGAATTCGTTAAGCGTCAACCCGGCAAAATTATCGCCCATAAAGTACAGTGTGCCAAAGCAGATAAACGGCAAGCCTGCCGCAACCCAAAACGCGACACTCAGATTGAGGAAGAGGGCTAATAGAATAAACACCAACAAAATACCAGTGCCGGCATTACGTACCAACAATGACAACCGTTCTTCGATGCTCTGGCTGCTGTCATACCAGGTTTCAAGTTCAAGCCCTTCCGGTAAACGGCCTTCAGAACGCCATTGCTGCACCAGCTCATTGGTAGCAGTCACGGTATCGGTAATATCATCAGCACCGGTTGCGATCACTTCCAGACCCAGGCTGTTGACCCCATTGAAACGCGACAAAGACGACGTCGTGTCGTCGAAGGTATCGCGGATCGTCGCCACACTTCCCAAACGAATCACACTGCCTGTGGCCGTTGTCAACAGCGGGATCTCTGCGAACTCATACTTAAAATAGGCCTGCTCTGATGCTTTCAGTTGCAGGTACAGATTCTCATTTCTGAGCACTGCGGTATTGGTATTGGACGAGTTGTTATTGATCGCAGCTTCCACATCAGACAAAGTCAGGTCATAGGCCTGTAACCGCGCTTCGTCTATTTCTATGGCCATCATCGGATCCAGCCATCCACTGTAACTGACCGAATTGATATTCGGGCTGATAAGCAAATCATCACGCAGGTTTTCAGCCACCTGCTGCAACAGGCTGCGATCCGCTTCCCCATAAAGCTGAATGGTTATGGCGTGGGCTTCGCGCACCGCTTTTTCAACAATCGGATTTTCAGCCAGAGCGGGGAAGTTCGAGATACTGTCCACTTTATTTTTAACGTCAGTCAGCAAGGTATCCAGATCGTAGTCGGACTGCTTTTCTATGGTCACCGTGGCACCCGACGTGGTTGCACTGCTGGTAATTGTTTTGATGCCGATAACATCTTCCAGCGCATCTTCTATTTTAATGGCAATGCCTTCTTCCGATTGGCTTGCTGAGCCGCTTTTATATTCCACAGAAACCGTAATTTTGTTCGGTTCCGTAGCAGGAAAGGCCTCTTTGCGTAGACTCCCCATGGTTGAAATCCCGGCCGCGATGATCAGCAGCATCAGCAAATTGGCTGCAACCGGGTTGGAAGCAAACCAGGCTATTATCCCTCGCAGGGGTGATTGATCACTCATTGTTGTCGGCCTCCCGTGCCATCACCGGAGTACCCGTTACATAACTGTTCATCGGGCTCACTAGTACCTGCTGAGGCGTAGCGCTTAATGCTTGCGGGGGATGGACAAAGATATCCCCGCCATCGACAAAAATCGGTTCGGCGTCGAAGTTTTGCAGGGTTCCCTGCTCGTCGATATACCAGACTTTGCCACGCTGGCTCAGGCTGGTGCTGGGTAATCGCCACAAACCGGCCACGTCTAGGCCAGGTAAAGTAGCCTCCACAAAGGTGCCGGGCATCAGCGCCGGGTCTTGCTCAAATGGCTGCTCCACTGCAATAACAATGGACCGTTGGCGAGTCGCCGAATCGAGCTGCTTTTCTTCGCGCAGCACTCGCCCCACCCATTGACGGCCGGTTTCGACATCGACTAATCCCACCTCCTGTGCGCTTAGCTCGGAGAGCGTTGGCAGCATTGCCCACTCTTGGGATGACAAAGGCACTGCGATTTCAACCCGATCACTACTTATAATTTCGCCCAGTTCACTGCCTGCGCTAATGTAACTGCCCGGTGCAACCGACCGTGCGGTAACGATGCCATCGAAAGTGGCACTTACGCGGGTGTCCTGCAGGTTTTTTTCCGCCACCTCATAGTTAGCGCGCGCCTCCTGCAGTTGCGGCTCATAAAAAACCAGTGGTGATTCCGGGTCGCCCTCCAGCCCGGAACTGGTCCACTCTGTCCGCGCCTGTTCGGCCTCCCGTAGCGCTTCCTGATAAGCAAGGTTAGCGCTGGCCAGGGCGGCCTGATAGCTGCTGTTTTCCAACATCATCAACACTTCGCCTTTCTGTACTTTGCGACCGGTTTCAAAGTCTTGGTTAACTTGCGTTACCTGACCGGAGACCCGACTGTTCAGCGTTAACTGATAGTGTGCCGCAACGCTGCCGTAGCCTTTTATCGCCGCTTGATAGGGCTGCGCTGAAACGGCGGTCACCTTCACCGTGGGGGTTGTGCTTTGGGTTGATGCCTGTTTTGATACTGGATTTACTGCGCCTGGAGGCTTTGGGTTGCCGATCGCTTGCAGACTGGCAAACAAAACCAGGCCAAAGACAAAAAGCGCTGCAACAAAGGTAATTAACGGTCGTCTGGACGCCAGGTTCATACATCTACTCCCAAGCCCAAGGCCAGAGCCAAGGTAATGCGGTTACTAAGTCGGTTTAAAATCAATACGTCGAGCTGACTTTGCAGATCAAAGTGCGTCTGTTGCACAGACAACAAATCAAGAATAGAGACGGCCCCAGTGCGGTATTTACGTTGGTATTGTTGCAAATTGTTTTGCGCGCTGAGCAGCGCCTGTTCAATATGTGCTTGCTGCAGTTGCAGAGACTGCTCCTGGGATAACGCGTTATCCACCTCCTCTACGGCATTAAGCAAACTTCCCCGATACGCTTCATACGCGGTCGACGTGGCAAGCTCCTGCTTATTCACTTGCGCCCGCAATGCGCCGCCATGAAACAACGGCAACGTCAGTTGTCCCAACAAATTCCATATAGGGTCCGTCAATAAGGCCTCTCCGGGTTTGGCGGCCATATCATTCAAAGCCGCCTGCACATTGATACTGGGTAACAAATCTTTGTACGCCACCCGTGTACGCAGCTCTTCCGCCAGGATGGAAGCATACGCAGCCTGTAAATCAGGGCGTCGTTGCAGACTGACTTCCGGTAATTCCACCAGCGGCTGCAATACATCCGGATAGCTCCGGGGAATGGCTAACGGGTCGGCGCGGGTTCGTCCCAGTAGCGTTTGCAGCGCCCGTTGCTGTTGTGACAGGTTTTCCTGATAGCTCACCACCGTGGCACGTCCCGAAGCTAACGATGTTCGGATGGCGTCCAGATCCTCTAACGTACCCAGCCCTTTGCGATAGCGGCCTAATACCACGGACTCATTCAACTCGTAGCTGGCCAAACGCTGTTGTTCTATATCCAGTGCCCGCTGCAGGTAAATCAGATTCAGCCAGGCGGTCATAACGTCCGTGGCCAGGGTGTCCCGCGCAGACTGATATAAAAGCCGCTGCTGGGTGACATCCTGCTGCACCGCGGCGCTGGCATTTGCCTGCTGCGCCCACAGATCGAGCTGCCAACCCACCGTTACCGAACCCGTATAAGTGGTTGCGGATACGGCTTCCACTCGCTCTGCCTCGAAGCCGGCGTCCACTGTCGGTAAGCGTTCCGCGTCACTCAATTTCAAATCCACCATCGCGGACTGCAACGTCAGCAGCGTTTGTTGCAAGCCGGGGTTGTGAGCCAGCGCTTCGTTCACCAATGCTTCCAGCTCGACGCTATTAATCAACGCCTGGATTTGGGCAACACCGGACTGGGTTGACCAATGCGGTATCTGATTGACCTGCTGATCGACCCGGGTCTGGTAGTCCGGCTGCGGATCATGCATCGCGCAGGCACTCAGCCCCAACAGAATAATCCCTGTGAAAACAGGCGCTAAAGGATGAAAAGTAGAAGAGGAAAAACGCATTCAGAGAGCTCACGTACCGATATTAGTCATTGATGGTCTCTGTTATAACCTGGGTGAGGGTTAACGACGGGTTAACGATTGATGTGGATTCTGGTTATTATGTTATTGAATTCAACTGTAACGGACGCGTATTTATGAAAACGCTGCTGGTCGTCATCCACGCCCCCTCACCCAATACCGCGCGGCTGCGGGATGCTGTATTGGAAGGCACCCGTGACCCGAATGTCACTGAGGTAACCGTCAATGCGATCGCGCCCCTGCACGCCACGGCAGAGGATGTTCTTGAGTGCGACGCCATTATTCTGGGCACCACTGAAAACCTCGGCTATATGAGTGGCGCTCTGAAAGACTTTTTTGACCGCATCTATTATCCATGCCTGGAAAAAAAGCAGGGCTTGCCGTTTGCACTCTTTGTGCGGGCGGGGCATGACGGAACGGGCACCTGCCGGGCGGTAGAAACGATTACTACTGGGTTACGCTGGAAGATGGTGCAACCGCCTTTAGTTTGCCGGGGTGAATGGAATGAGGAATTCATCGACCAGGTCACTGCATTGGGGACCACCATCGCCATGAGTCTGGACGCCGGAATCATCTGATAGCCCCGGCTGAATCAGGTCTGGTTAGATTTGTAGTGGACCTGCAGAGTCAGTCTCGTATCGAACGCTTTTTCGAACTGCGTTAACTTTCTAATGTGGTTTTCTGTCAGCACACTGCCCGCGGACAGCATCACCAACCCATGGTGATTTAGCAAATCCTGGCTTAATTTCATACCCGCGTGCGCCTTGTCCAACGACAGCACAACTTCCTTCGTTATCGATATTAGCTTTTGAATGCGTTCGAACGCATTTTCAAATATTGCCACTATCTGAGGATCATATCGCCTGCCGGATTCTTGCAAAATAAAGTCGCGCGCATGCACATCAGTAAGCGCTTTCCCTAGAAAATTGTTAGGCATCTGCAAATTATCGTAATCATTAGTAACCGCCACCAAGCGAGCGCCTAAGGGAATCGTCTCACCCGCTAATTTTCCCGGAAATCCCTTACCATCAAAACGCTCGTGATGGCAGCGCACAATCTGTACCGCTTCTCTTAATGGATCGAGCGCGAGCAATGCACTCTCACCCAACAATGGATGCTGTTGATACTGCTTCAATTCCACTGGTGACATTTCCTGGGGGCTCTTACCTAGAATCGATTGTTCGATTCCTATTTTACCAATGTCATGCAGTAACGCCCCTATGTAGTATTGCCTTAATTCATGGTCTGACACCTGCATCTCTTTTGCCAGTACCTGAGTCATATCGGCTACCCGTTTGGCGTGATTCTTTTTATGACGCTCGTTCAGTTCAATAAGATTGGCCAACAAGGGCACCGACTGAAAATAGCTTTCCTGTAGCTCCTGATAAGCGATCTCAATCTGCGACGCAGTCTGTTCCAGCTCGGCAGTACGACTCTTGATAATGGCTTCCTGGCGTTCGGTCAATTCCTGTAGCTGAAGACGCTGCTCTTCCTTCACGATGAGAAGCTGGCGATTGGATTCCTTTAAGCTCTTGACTTCCAGCACTTCACGCACTCGCCTCAATAGATCCTCATCGTCCCATGGTTTGGAGATATAGTGTGATATCTTACCTTCATTGATGGCTTGAATTGCCGACTGGACATCGGAAAACCCGGTCAGCAATATGCGCCCGGTATCAGGCCATCTCTGAGCAGCCTGACTTAAGAAGGTTGCTCCGTTCATAACAGGCATCCGCATGTCCGAGATGATAAGATCAACATTCTGCCGTTCGAGCAAATCCAACGCTTCAGTAGCCGAACCACAACACAACACCTCAACGTTAGGTTCTTCTTCAAGGAGCCGGGTGAGACTTGCTAATATCTTTTCTTCGTCATCAACCAACAATAATGTTTGGATTTTCTCAACTAAATAATTGGATTCAGGCATCGCCGCTCGCCTCGCCCTCTTGGATAGCCCGCTTTATGGGTAATGTAATTGTAAAAGTTGTGCCTACGCCAGGTTCGGATTTTACGCTAAGAGTACCATTGTGCTTTTGCACAATCCCGTAAGAAAGTGACAGTCCCAAACCGGTCCCTTTACCCACTTCTTTTGTAGTGAAAAACGGATCAAATATCTTATTAACAATGCTGTCGGGAATGCCGCACCCATCATCCTCCACTTCGATAACGACTGAATCCGCGTACTGCCGGGTACGCAGGTAAATGTTTCCAGTGGTTTCCATAGCATGGGCAGAATTGACCAGCAGATTTAGAATAATCTGATTTATCTGGGAAGGCACACATTCCACCAACGGTAGCTCACTGTATTCCTTATGTACTTCGGCTTTGTATTTTATCTCATTCCACGCAATATTCAGCGTACTATCAATACCTGCATGCAGGTCAACCCGCTGCCACTCTGCTTCATCAATACGAGAGAAATCTTTTAGATCCTGCACGATCTGCTTAACACGCTCAACCCCTTCCTGCGACTCCACAACAACATCAATCATATTTTTGAGTAAGCTCTCGTATTTGAACTCTTTCTTTTTCTTCTCAATCCAGGATCTTTGATCTTCGTCTGGCGTGGATTCCGCTATTTCATTTAATATTGATATAAGCTGCAAGGAACGCTCAGAATACTTTTTCATCATTGTTAGGTTGGAATTGATAAAGCCCACCGGATTATTAATCTCGTGGGCAACTCCTGCTGCAAGCTGGCCCAATGATGCGAGTTTTTCTTGTTGAATCAGTTGATCCTGAACTTCGTCAAGTTTCTTGTTTGCGTCCTGAATTTCGATATTCTTTTGCATCAGCTTAGCTTGAAAATCTATCCTGCTAATTATCTCATCCGTAAGCTCACTGTTAATTGCCGTGAGTTCACTGGTCCTTTGGACTGCAAATTTTGCAAGCTTTCGAATAGAACGTTTGGCGTATACATATTGGACACCAATGAGTATTGTAAAGATAAAACTGAATGCAATGAGAACCCATTTAAAGTTTTCTATATGCCGGACAGGTAAAAGACTCAAGTCGACAGCAAGTTCAACTTTTAAATTCTCAAAGGGATGCTGGATCTGATAGAGATTGTCGTATTCGTCATCCAGAAAATCCTTATACTCCACACTAACACCGGAAGCATCTGACACTTTGATTTCTATATTCTGTGGTATGTATTCTGGATTCAAAACCAAATTTTGCACGTTTACGCCCGAAAGAAGAAATATTCCGCCAGGATAGTCCGGGTGAGACAGCGTCCTAAAATGAACCACATAGCCTCCATTCCGCGCAGAACCACTCAGCACAAAATACTGGTCTTTACCGCTGGCAGTTAACGACTGCAAATAGTCTTGGGTTTTTTCTTTGCTTAAAATTTCTGCTATCTCCTCCTTAATATGTTTATTTTCCACTCCCAAATAATCGAGGCCAAAATGGTTTGAATAGCCCGTCATATAGACAAAATCCGCTGTTGATTCGAGGGAAACCAAGGGACCGGAAAAAGTTGCAAACTCGTCTGGTGATACATACTCAGATGACATTATGAAGCCCGCCAATACCTTGGTATTGCGTGGCATTAGCCCCAAAGAAGAATCAATCTGATTAAAATAGATGGTCTCCGCTATTTTAGAAACCGTGTAGTCCACATGCCGCTCCCACTGCATTGCAGCCACAACGGATAGTAGCGTCGCAATCAACCCCACGAAAACAATTATAATCAATGTCAGGTTGCGGTTAAGTACGGCTCGTGCACCAGGCGAGTCTGAATCAGCCATCATTTGCGCCAACACAACTAGCTGATCGGTTGAGTCATCTTTTTGGTTCATGACAGCTGCTCGAGTAGATCACTTAACGTATCGGGATTGGAAAGCAAAGTTTCCACGATGAAAGGGTCAAGCTGTACCCCAGAATGATCTCGAAGTGCGTTCTCAACATGACTGAGAGGTTGTTCAGGAAATCGCCCCATCGTTTCTACAATAAGGTAGGCTGCGGCATGTAACCGGGCCTCGATCGGTATATCGGTTCCTTTCTTTCGATACGGATACCCGCTTCCATCAAAGTTCTCACGGTGGGATAGACAAATGTGATAGGCCTGTTTCAGTAAATTGCTGGTAGCACCCTCAAATATCTCCGCTCCCTTGATCGTGTAACTAAGAAGCACTGTCATCTGATCCTTATTAAGGTTTTCGATAGGCGTCTCACACAACTTATCCGGCAATGAAAGGAGTCCAATGTTAAAAACCAACGCGGAGAGCGAAAGATTTTCGCTTTCGTCAACGGGCAAGTCACAAATCCACCCCAATGCCGCTACGCATAAACTGAGCTTACGTGGATCAATATCCGCTGAGCCATGCCGATAACCAGCCAACTTGGCAATCCGTGTGATCATGTCTCGATAAGCTCGGGAATTCTGCTTTTCGGTTACCTTCAGCTTTTCGTATGTCTCTCTCAGCTCCTTGGTTCTATCAGCCACTAGGCTTTCCAGCATTTTGTTAAAATGATTGAGTTCCTGCTGATAGCGGCTGATTCTTAGTAACGAGATGATTCTTGTTTCGAGCTCGATCGGATCCAACGGTTTATTAATAAAGTCATCGGCACCCAAGTGAATGGCTTTTCTTCTTGTCTCAGCATCATTGAAGGCCGTCATGATACAAATAGGTGGCCGTGGTTGCACATTTGCAAATCGTTTCAGAAACTCAAACCCATCCATAACCGGCATTTTAATATCCAGCAGAATCAGATCAAACGAATTCGTTTCCAGAATATCCAAAGCGTCCTGCCCATGCTCAGCTTGCACGAATGTAAAGTCGGAATCCTCAAAAAGGCGAATAATTGAATTTCGATTGTTTTTTTCGTCGTCTACAAGGAGCACTTTACTCGTATTCATAAAAAATCACCGTTTAGATTGCACATCCTGTTGCAGAGCGTCTTCCAGGAATTGAGCTAGAGGTGGGATTAAGGGGATTATGTGTTCTGGATATGAATTTTCTTGGCTATCGTTGGTTCGCAGCTCCCCTGGTGACGGGTAACCTTGCTCTACCGCAATAGCGTGGGCGTAATAAACCAGCTCAACGAGTTTACTGAACTCTTTCGGTGCGGAGTCTGGGCTACGATGATATTGGATACAGGCACGCAGCTCGTCTGGCAAGTGCCATCGCCGAGCTAGAACATCGCCGATCTCGATGAAAATCTCGATAAACGCTTGCTTTTCACCCTCCTCCTCGGCGGCCATATACTCACTGAAGCTATCAGGAAACTCAGCCATCATTACTTGCTTTCCAAGCTCATGTAGCAAACCGGAAGCATACCCTGCGCCCGCCGTTACCGCTGATGTATGTTTCTCTAGCTGGCTACAAATGATCGCGGTAGACAACGTATGCTCCCTCATTTTCATGCGCCACTCGACATGGGGGCCTTTATGGGTCGCCTCGTTCAGTGCCGACGCATAAATTATATTTTTCAACTGATCGTAGCCTAGCAATACGCAGGCGTCCTGAATGGATCGTATCCGGCCGGACAACCCATAGAACGGTGAATTTGCGATTTTAAGGATAGAAGCAGAAGTATTCGCATCAGATTCAATAATATGTTTTAAATCGGATGCTTGGCTTTCCTTATTCTGTAACGCTGCAAGCAAATCCAACATCACCGGATTCAACGGACTGATACGATTAACCTGATCAATCAGATACTGGTGCTTTTCATCCATCGCAGGCTTCCTTGTTAGCCGGCCGCCAAAACAATAAGCTGACCAAACGATTTCGCTTCCCTGTCTAGCCTGAATATACTGACGTTATGATTGTTCAGAGAAAAATGAATAGGGTTTTGCTCTGAATCGAGATTAAACCGCTCCGCCTGAGAGATCAGAATTGCCCAATCGCCTTCGACTGCCTGGTCCAATTGAAAGCCGATCAAGCTTGTTTTCGTTTTCGATATCATGTCCCTGGCGGCTTTGTTTTCCAGAACAATGTTTCCGGACGGATCAATACCAAGAACCCCAAAAGGGAAATATTCCATGGCTTCCTGATACGTTTTTAAAGATGCAACATGCAGTTTGAGCTTGTTTGCCTTTTCGTCAACCAGACGTTCCAGGTTCCGATTAAGTTCAGCTAGCTGATGATTGGAGCTTTGCAGCTCTTCTGTCAAATGGCGGTTGTGTTCTGCCAGCTCAAAATACTCGAACGCTTCCTTCACCGTATTCAGCAGAAGAAAGTCATCCCAGGGCTTGCTAACGAACTTGAAAATTGAGCCTTCATTGATTGCTTGCGTGATTGCATTAAGCTCTGAATAGCCACTCAAGATCATGCGAACGACGGATTCACGGGTTTCTTTGACCGCTTTAAGAAATTCAGTCCCCGTCATACCCGGCATTCGCTGATCCGACAGAATCACGCCGATCTGCGGATTGCTATCAATGACCTGCAACCCTTCTTCGCCACTGCTCGCACGATGAACTACGAACCCACCCTCATCAAGCAGCCTGTCCAATGCGCTAAGAATATTGGCTTCATCATCAACAATTAATATATGTCGTTCCATCGAGTACTTCGTGTTCCAGTGAGCTAATTCATTCAGACATCTTATTAATCATAGCAACGCAGCACCGGGCGCTTAGATAGTTTTGGAATAATAGGCGCGTCGATTCCCTAACCCCTTCCAGGCGATTAGCAGGCTTTGTGGTTGACGTTTTCTTGATCATTAATGGGCACGAATCGACATTTTTTTACACGGACCTGGCAGTCAGATCGACTCAAATCTCGTGCACATGTGCCAACTTGATCAATTTAAAACACGCATCACATTAGTGCATATTAGCCAGCACCCAAGCTGCCTTAATATTTGTATATCCAAACAACTTGACTATCCTAATTTTATATAGGCATTACCTCATATGAGTGATCCTGAACATTGTTGGATACACGCGATTGCGCCTATCGCTAACCGAGACGATCGTACAGACAACCCAAATCAGCCATATGTGATTTTACAAGCTATTGAAACAGAGCACGTTTTAAGTCGAAGGGAAGTAATCAAACCAAATGAAGCGAATTGTTTGTATAGGAATGCTGCCCCTTGCGCCACAAAGTCGTCTGTCTGCTCCCCTGATGAGCAGCTATGATGAATCGCGAAAATTCAATAGCCAGCACGATGTGAACGGCGTGTTCGTTGTCTATAAAAATATCGTATTGCAAGTGCTGGAAGGGGAAGCGACGGCTGTTGCCAGCGCGGCGTACAGAATAAGGCGGGACAGCCGATTCGAACGCTGCAGTATTATTGTTAATTGCGATATTGAAAAGCCCTACTTTAATACCTGGTTTATCCGGCTAGTCAAACCTGGCGTGAAAACCCCGCAGACCTTTCTTGCCAAACTCAAAAAGGTATTGGAAAAAGACTTTGTATTTGAATCACCTAAAGACAGAAAGCTGTACGAAGACATCTTTATCGCCGAACGAAATCTGACTCCAGAGGCAGACGATTCCCTGCAGAAAAATGAAGGTGCGGGTCCTGCCCCAATAAAGCCGCACCCGATAAAGCCGGCCCCCATCACGCAAGCGGTTGAAAGTGCTCCCGCATCAAAGCCGGCGAACCCGACTCAATTTGTCGGATGTGCTTTGTCGCTTTCATCCTGGCCCAAGCCAACGCAAATGCGCTTGAACCCGAAAGGGATGAAAACCTGTTCACTGTTAAGCCATCGCTATGTGTCCTATCAACACATACTGAGCAAAGAAATATGGCCATCGGAATCTGAGCTTGTTGAGTTTTTAATCCAGTTGCAAGATGCCGGGACCCTGCTGGTAAAAACGGGCTCCGACGCCGACACGCCTATGCCTGTGAAAGCCCAGAACCCGGTTCCAGAAAAAGCAGATCGGTTCAGCCATCTGCTGAAGAAATTTATTACCACACCTAAAAAGCAAGCGAATTGAGACAGTATGAGCAAGATCTATAAAAAACTTGCGGTGGTCGGAGAAGTCGGAGCTGGCAAGACTCAGCTAATCAATACGATCAGCGAGATATCCCCTTTTGCTACAGAGGCAAAATCAAGCGTCGATATCGGCAAAGAATTTACCACTGTCGGCATCGACTACGGAAGGCTGTCGTTGGCCGAGGATGTTGCTTTAGGTCTTTACGGACTACCGGGTCAGAAACGCTTTTCACTTTTATGGGACATGGTCTCGCAGGGGCTTTGGGGCCTGCTAATATTAGTGAAATACGGGGACGGATTCGATTCCGAGCAACTGGATAATATCATCAACCACTTCTCGCCTTACGAAAAAAACATCCCCGTAATGATCGGCGTGACTCACTGTGAGGAAGCCGATGAAGGCGAGCTGGATACATTATATGAATTCATACAGATGGTGTTGGATGACTACGGGTTAACGCCACCCATCTATCCTGTTGATCCTCGAGATGTGGAATCATCATTTATGATTTTGCAGCTATTCGATGCCATCAATGAAAATAACACACCTGAAGATTACGAGCGATTTGAAGAAGATGTCGGATAATAGCAACGTGGCGCACGCCGCCGGAATTGTATTCCAGAAATATATGGAACTGTATGACGAAGTTGAAGTAGTCAGTCTTGCTACTACAGATGGATTTCCTGTGCAGAACCAATCTCGCGAATCCATTAGTTTTGATATTGACACTATGGCCGCCGCATCAAGCACGCTTTACTCAGTGAGCAATGCGGTTTCAAAACAAATTTTATCAAAGCATTTCAAAATCACGTTTATTGAAGCTGAGCAGGGCAACATCGCGTTTGTTTCTTTAAGTTTCGATGCCAGGGATTTCGTGTTGGCCATGTCCGCAACCGAATCCATGAATATCGGAAAAGTTAGGGTCTTAATCAATCGACTTGCTGAGGATATAAGACAACAAATCCAAGCTGAACAAGCTTAATATTTTTTAAGCACATAACCACAACTCTTAATACGTTTTAATCAAGGAGAAGAAACATGTCAAATATATCCGATACCATAAACGGGCTAATGGAAATCGACGGAGCACTCGGCTGTGCTATTGTTGATTACACCTCTGGTATGCTGCTGGGCAGCCAAGGTGGCGGTGTTGATCTTGAGTTAGCGGCTGCCGGCAATAGTGACGTAGTTAACGCGAAGTTAAAAACCATGAAATCCCTGGGCATCTCCGGTGGCATTGAAGACATTTTAATTACGCTGGATAAACAAATTCACATTATCCGCCCCAGCATTTCAAACGAAGGCTTGTTCATTTATATGGTGCTGGACAAAGGTAAAACCAACCTGGCATTGGCACGACGCAAAGTACTGGATCTGGAGAAACAACTGCAACGGGTTTAACCGAAGACTTCCCGATACATCGCCCGCTCCTGCCGGAGTGGGTGTGGCGGGGAATGCCGTCTATTTTGCCAATGAACCAAGCTCCCCACGTTAGCACTTAAAAGAGTGCCCCCCATTACGCTTGCCTGGATGCAAGAAGCGTCTAATTCCGTTAAAATGTCCGCTCTTTTTACCTTCTGATGTACCTACTTCCTATGCAAGCTGCTAAATCCCTGTTTACTTACCCCCGTTACTGGGCGGAATGTTACGGCACCGCGCCCTTTTTACCCATGTCCCGCCAGGAGATGGATGCGCTCGGCTGGGATAGCTGCGACATTATCATCATCAGCGGGGATGCCTATGTAGACCACCCCAGCTTCGGCATGGCGGTAGTCGGTAGGTTGTTGGAATCACAGGGGTTTCGGGTTGGCATCATTGCGCAACCGGACTGGCAATCAGCAGACGCATTCCGTACGCTGGGTCAGCCTAATCTGTTTTTTGCGGTGTCCGCCGGTAATATGGATTCCATGATCAACCGCTATACCGCCGATCTGAAAATCCGTCACGACGATGCCTATACCCCCAACAATGAAGGGGGCAAACGCCCTGACCGGGCTGTGTTGATTTATACCCAGCGCTGCCGCGAGGCCTATAAAGACACTCCGGTGCTGGCAGGGGGCATTGAAGCCAGCCTGCGCCGCATCGCGCACTACGATTACTGGTCCAATAAAGTCCGCCGCAGTGTGCTGATGGATTCCAAGGCCGACTTGCTGGTGTACGGCAACGCAGAACGGGCGGTGGTGGAAGTGGCTCACCGGGTGGCAGCCGGCCAGGAAATGAAAGAAATCCGTGATGTACGCGGCACGGCCTGCATGCTGTCGGAACTGCCGGTGGACTGGGAAGTGAAGGATTCCACCCGGATTGACACCCCCGGGCGCGTTGATGCTCATAAAAACCCTTATCACTGGGAAGAAAACAACGTTGCCATGGAGGCACCCTGCGCCACACAGGGTGGCGCGAAAGAAGACGCACCGGTGACAACGGGCGCCCAGGTGGTTTATATCCGTCCTGCGGCTGGCAGTAAGCAACAATACGTGCTGTTACCGTCCTACGAAAAGGTCAGTAAGGATCCCGTGCTCTATGCGCACACGTCACGGGTTCTGCACCTGGAAACTAACCCTTCCAACGCCCGCACACTGGTACAAAAACACGGCGACCGCTATGTCTGGCTGAACCCGCCACCTGTGCCCCTGAGCACCGAGGAACTGGACGACGTTTTTGAGTTGCCCTACCAACGGGTACCCCACCCCGCATACGGCGACGCCAAAATTCCCGCCTATGACATGATCCGCTTTTCCGTGAACATTATGCGAGGTTGTTTTGGCGGCTGCTCGTTCTGTTCCATTACTGAACACGAGGGCCGGGTAATACAGAGTCGGTCAGAAGATTCTGTGGTTCGGGAAATTGAAAAAATCCGTGACATGACACCGGGTTTCACCGGCACCATTTCGGATCTGGGTGGCCCAACGGCCAACATGTATCACCTGAATTGCGTCAGCGAAGAGATCCACGCCAACTGCCGGCGTTTATCTTGTGTGTTCCCCACCATCTGCAAAAATCTGGTCACCGACCAATCCCCGACCACGCGGTTGTATCGGCGTGCCAGGGAGTTGAAAGGCATAAAACGGGTAATGATCGCTTCCGGCTTACGCTACGATCTGGCGGTTCTGGATCCGGAATACGTTAAGGAGCTGGTGACCCACCATGTGGGCGGCTATCTGAAAATTGCGCCGGAACACACCGAAAGCGGTCCCCTTTCCAAAATGATGAAGCCCGGCATGGGGGCTTATGATCAGTTCAAAGAAATGTTTGATCGGTTTTCAAAAGAAGCAGGCAAAGAACAATACCTGATCCCGTACTTTATCGCTGCCCACCCCGGCACGACGGATGAGGACATGTTGGGGCTGGCGTTCTGGTTAAAGTCCAATGGCTTTCGCGCTGACCAGGTGCAAACCTTTTATCCTTCCCCGATGGCCATGGCCACCACCATGTACCATACCGAGAAAGATCCGATTCATCGGGTGAATTATAAATCCGACAAGATGGTGATTCCGAAAGGGGAGCTGAAACGTCGTCTGCATAAAGCGTTTTTGCGTTACCACGATCCGGATAATTGGCCGATATTGCGCGAAGCGCTAAAAAATATGGGTAAAGCGCATTTGATCGGCTACGGTAAAAAGCATCTGATTCCGCCCACTCAACCGGCCAACCATGCTTCTTCAAAAACCGCTGCGAAACAATCAGCCGGCAGAGCGAAAGCGGGGCGCGGAAAAATTCTGACGCAACATACCGGTTTGCCACCCAGGGCGGGTAACCGACCGGGAAAAGCTGCTCGTAAAGCGATTAAGCGGGGTGGAAAACCGAAACGTTAGGGTCTGTCGGCCCTAATCGGGGTTCACCAGCAGATTATTCTCACTCAGCTGCGTGACAAACCCGGCGGCATTTTTGTGCCCGCCGCCGCCAAACAACTCGGCAATTTTGGCAACGTCGGCACCGTCTTTGGCCGAACGCAGCGACCAGCTTCTGCGGGTGCCTTTATCGCTGTAACCCGCTGCAAATGGCTGCCCTTCTGCTAGTTCTCCCACCAGTTCGCTGACAATCGCTCGCGGGCAATTCACAATCGGCACGCTGATTCCCGCTACTTCACCCATCATCGCTGCACGCTTATGCTGCTCCACCATCTGCGCACGAAAACGATTTATTGCCGCGCCCTCATGCACCAGCTTTTGCCATGCCTGCTGATCGTTGGCTACCTGGTGCCATCCTTCAAATGAAAACGGGTGCGACATTAAGCCGGTATTCACATCCATGCTATCGGGTACATTCCAGCGCCACAGATCCCGATCCTGGATACAGGCGATTAAGTTGGGCGCCGGTTCCTGATGGAAATATTGCCAACTGATCATCGCCCCCGAACGCTCCATATCCAAAACCAATTCCAAATTCTGAAACTGCTCATCCAAACCCACCAATGCGTCTTTCGCCGTGATGTGATGATCCAGCACGACCACTTTTTCAGCCTGACTGCAAACCTGCTCCATGGCCGGTCGCTTATATGCATAGTCCAGAATGTAAACCGTACGACCGCTTACATCCGGCGGTGCGTCGCCATGACTGGCAGGCAAATATTCTGCATCCACATTATGTTTTAATTTGAAATGCACATAGGCGGCATAGGCACTACCAAAACCATCCAGGCAACTGGCGTGAAAAATAACCAAGGGGGAACTCATGCGGGTAAACTTCTCTTCTTATTGCATTTCACGAAAATATAGCATGAGGGGCGCGGATCACGTAGTGCAATGTGGTGGAATTATGTTACCCGGTTCAGGCTCTGGAATGACCCAACAACAAATCGCCCTCCACTGGAATAAAGGTCGTCGCAGCATGAACCAAAGATAGGGCGGTTAACTTGGGGACGCCATAAACTTCAACCTGCGCATCCAGATCAGTCTGGATTTTGTTGATCAGTATTTCAAAATCGCCGTCACCGGATACCAGCACCACCACATCCGCCTCTTTGGCGCAATCCAATGCATCGATCGTAATGCCGACATCCCAATCGCCTTTTGCTGAACCGTCGGCACGCTGAATAAACGGTTTTAATTTCACCTCAAAACCGATGGCTCGCAGGATATTCTGGAACTGCCGCTGCTTTTCATCGCCACGATCAACCGCATAGGCAATGGCGCGAGTCACTTTGCGATTGGCGGTAACCCGGGCCCAGAATGCGTTGTAATTAAAATTGCAGCCGTAAGCCTGACGCGTAGTGTAATAGATATTTTGAACGTCCACCAGAATGGCTAGGGATTCCATTACAGTATCCCGAGAGCTTTTAAGGCGGCTTTACCGATTTCGATCCTGATGGGCGCATCGGATTCCTGTTGCATCTGCATATTCAGTGCAAATGCGTAATGCCGATCGTCTTTTTGCACCCAACCCACCCACCAGCCAACGCCTTCATTCGGGGCATTTTGCCAACCGGTCTTACCGTACAATTTGTGATGATCATCCTGTTCAATCAGCAGGATTTCACTGGTGGCCTGCTGAAATTCTGCGGCAACCGGCAATTGGTTTTTGGCCAACGCAGCCAAAAATTGCACCTGTTCTATCGCACTTATTTTCAGCGGGCCTTTCAACCAAAAGGTTTCTACGGCAGCACCGATATCCTGGTTACCGTAGCCCAGTTTAATCACGTTCTGCTGCATACGTTCCAATCCGGTCCTGCGTGCAAGCTCCTGATAAACCGGCACATTGGAAATGACAATCGCATCCCGTAGCGACATATCTTTTTCCCATGTTTTATAGGGCTGCGGTTTGCCGCCATAGGGCAGTACTTCATCGACGCTATTGACCGAACCCACGGTCAGTCCGATGAGTGTATTGGGAATTTTAAAAGTGGAAGCCGGAATAAAGCGTTGCGCAGCGCGGCGCTCATTATGGCCGGTGAGTTTGCCGGCAGTAACGTCGTAAACCACAAAGGTACCGTTCACACTGTGTTTCTGGAATAAAGCGGTAATGTCCAGGTTCGATGTCCATTCCATTGCATGCACCTGGAGCGTCGCCAGACAAACGATTATGCCTATAGCAATTCGTTTCATTTGTTTAACCATCCCCTTCATGTTCTATTCATCCACTCGGCCGCGTAATTGTTTCAGGCGGCCATGTTTGACCTTGCTATCAACCCGTTTGCGCTGGGAACTTTTGGTGGCTTTGGTCGGCCGCCTGGCTTTCTGCACCACCATTATACTTTTGATCAAATCCCGCAGGCGCTCCAGTGCATCGTTTCTGTTTTTTTCCTGGGTGCGGAATTGCTGTGCTTTAATCACCACAACACCCTCCTTACTGATGCGGCGATCATTCAGATCCAACAATCGCTGCCGGTACACTTCCGGCAACGAAGAGGCATTAATATCGAAGCGCAGATGAATGGCTGAGGATACCTTATTTACATTCTGCCCCCCTGCACCTTGTGAGCGGATGGCCAGCAATTCAATTTCGTCATCTTCGAGACTAAGATTGGAGGAGATTTCTAACACAACGACAACAAACCTGACTGATTTCTTCTGAGCATGAACCCCGCATCATGCCACAAACCACAAACTATTTCAGAATGCGGCTGCGGTGCAGGCCATTGAATTACCGTCGATCAGTCAGCGTTTGAATCTGATCATACAAAATGGGCGGGTATCAGGGATATCCCGGCACAACTATGGCAAAATATTGAGTTATGCAAACACCCAGCCCACTACCCATTGACCAGGTCATTGACCCGCTGCTGCAATCGGCACTTATGAACCAAACCCTGGTGGTTCAGGCTCCACCCGGCGCCGGGAAAACCACCCGGATACCCTTGGTGCTTCAGGATCAGCCCTGGATCGATGGCAAGATTATTCTGATCCAACCCCGCCGACTGGCAGTGTTGGGTGCGGCCAGCCGATTGGCGTTCAATCTGTCTGAGCCCATAGGCGAACGCGTGGGTTTGCGCACTCGGTTTGATAACCAGGTTGGAGCCAACTGCAAAATTGAAGTCATGACCGACGGTATTTTTTTGAATCAGATTCAAAACGATGCCGAACTCGCCGGGGTATCGATGGTCATCTTCGATGAATTTCACGAGCGCTCGGTCAATATGGATCTGGGTCTGGCGTTTGCGTTGGAAACCCAAGCGGCGTTTCGAGATCGCAACCACCCCCTGCGTTTACTGGTGATGTCTGCCACCCTAAATGGCGACCATTTATCACAATGGTTAGAAGCGCCGTTGATTCAATCCCGGGGCCGAAGTTACGAAGTAACAACCCATTACCGTCCCTTGCCTGGCAATTTGTTTATCGAGCAACACATTACCAATCTGATCATGACCTCGTTGCAACACGACGAAGGCAGTCTGCTGGTGTTTTTGCCGGGGATGAAACAGATACGGATCGTGCAACAACAACTGGAAGCGCGGCTGACTGCAGACAACATCGATATTTGCCCGCTCCATGCCAGCTTGTCCGCACAGCAGCAGCAGCGGGCGATCCAGCCGGATGCCCCAGGTCGTCGCAAAATCGTGCTCGCCACCAACGTTGCCGAAACCAGCGTCACCATCGACGGTATCCGCGTGGTGATTGACAGTGGACTGGTGCGGGCCGCCCATTACGATGAACGCCGGGGTATGGACAATTTAATGACGGTGCCCATCTCCGCCGCTTCCGCTGAACAACGTCGTGGACGGGCAGGAAGAACCCAACCCGGTGTTTGCTACCGGGTGTGGAGCGAAACCGAACACCAAAGTAAAAAGCCCTATACCGATGCCGAAATCGCGGTGAGCGATCTGGCGCCGGTCGCGTTGCAACTGGCGGCCTGGGGTAACAGTGACGCCAAGGATCTCAAGCTGTTAGACCCGCCGGATGCGCAACAGCTACAACGGGCCCAGGAATTTTTAGCGCAACTGGGGATACTGAACAATAACAGCACCGGTGCGAATAAAACCCTGACCAACCTGGGTACGCAGGTAGCCCGGCTGGGATTACCACCCCGTATTGGTTGCCTGGTCTGGCAGCACCGCCACAGCGAGTTAAAAAATGCCACCGTGAACTGCGCCGCTATTTTATCTGAGGGCGACCCGTTACGCCTGGAGCGGGATCAACAGCAAGCGGATATTCTGCTACGACTGGATGCATTAGCAGCAGATTCCCGCGCGGCTCATGCAACCCGCCAGGGATCGAATAAGGGTACATTCCGACGGCTGCATGCCTTACAACGCCAGCTCTTAAACCGGCTACGTCACTCACCAGGGGACAAGGACAGCGCCACCATTAAATCCTCGGAGCTCGCCGCCGCTCTGGCGCACTCTTTTCCGGACCGGATCGCACAACAACGTCAACCGAACTCTTCCCGCTATTTAATGAGCAATGGTAAAGGCGTGCAGCTGACGCCCCAGGACCCGCTACGCCAGCACCCCTATCTGGTGGTGATGGACTGCGACGGCCCCAGCCGGGAACCCACCATTCGTCTAGCCTGCGCCATTAGCCTGAACACGTTGACCCAGGCGCTTAACGATCAGATCGAAACGGAACCCGTCGTCTACTGGGATTATGAAAAAAAAGCGGTAGTGGCTGAAACTCAAACCCGCTTGGGGGCATTAGCTTTAAAACAAACGCCGCTGAGTCAGCCGTGGCCGGAGGCAGCGCAGCAGATAATGCTTAACGTTATTCTGGAAAACGATTTGAATGATCTGCCCTGGAGCGATGACGCGCTCCGTCTGTTGTCGCGTCTGCGCTGGCTTCAACAACACAACCCGGCTGCAACCGGGGGATGGCACGATTTTTCCGCGCAAGGTTTAAAAGACAGCGCGGAAAGCTGGTTGCGGCCTTTTTTAACCAGCGTCTACCGCATAGCCGAGCTGAAATCATTCCCGTTGCTGTCCGCCCTCAACTGCCTTTTGAATCACGAGCAAAAGAAATTGCTCGATCTACAGGCCCCGGAATTCTGGACCCTACCCACAGGCAATTCGAAAAAAGTGGATTACCCGGCTGGCAAAGCACCGGTAATACGAGCCAGAATGACCGAGTTTTACGGGCTCAGTCAGCACCCCACCCTGGCCGACGGTACTGCGATTACCCTGGAGCTGTTGTCGCCTGCACAGCGCCCCCTGCAAATCACCCAGGACATCGTGGGATTCTGGCAAGGCAGTTATCAGGCGGTTGCCAAGGAAATGCGAGGCCGTTACCCAAAGCACTTTTGGCCGGAAGATCCCTTGACCGCCGCCCCCACCGCCAGAACCAAAAAAGGCATGACCCGCAACGATGAAAATACCTGATCAATGACCGATACTGCCATGAGAAGATTATCCGCTACCGGCGATGCCCTGGCCGATGCGGTTGCGATGCGAATCGATCGCCGACGACCTTCTCGCATGATGGATGAAGTTCACTACCTTGCAAAAACCGAAATCGGCGTTTATCAGGAGCTGATTGACCATCTGTGGAGCATTCCGGATTGGGTGGACTGGCAATTAATCGATCGCGCCCAGAAGCTGCAAAACGTGTTCAATCATGCCCGAACCCTGGCCATATTGACCGGCAGTTTGATCGAAGGCTATTGCCAGAACCGCGCTTCCGTCGCCCTGGTGACCAGTGGCCACCTGAATCAGGAGGTGGTGCGTCGGGTATACGAAACCAATCAGCTTATTCACAGCACAACCCAGGCTGGTTGCTTACAACCGGGAGCCAGCGGGCACCGGGCGTTAGCGGAAATACGTTTGTCTAACGCGCTAATGCGCAAAAGCCTGGTGACACGGGATTGGTATGGACGCCATAAAAGTCCACCTTTAAGCCAGCTCGATATGGCCTATGACATACTGGAATTCAGTCATATAGCCAAGATTGGCATGCAACGACTGGGGATTGAATTCGACGCCCATGATCAACAGGCGATACATCATTTCTGGCGCTACTGCGGTCATTTATATGGACTGGATGAGGACCTGCTTACCAACACCCTGGAACAAGAATCGCAACTGCATCAGACCCTAAGCCAACGACAAGAGACCGTCGACAAGGCACACCAGCTTTTGGCGAAAAATACCCTGCAATGCATTGCCAGTCACGGACTTGTGAAACTGCCGGCCGACCTGATCCTGGCGTGCAGCCGCCTTTGCCTGAGCCCGGCACGGGCCGATGAACTGGGTCTGCCCCAGAATAGAGGATGGCGCCGAACCACTCATTTTTATAGGACGGCCAATCGCAGTGCCACTTTTTTGCATTATAGGATTCCGGGAATGAGCCTGGTCAATAGCCGCCTGAACCGGTACGTTTCGCAAAATATCGTGTTGCCCAGACCGCCTTTGGAGCACAAGCCTCCGTTTAAAAAATAGTTTGAACCGACCCGGTTGCCTGGCGTTGTTCACGACACATTGGTTTTCGCTACAACAGAACGATTCCGGCCACTGTTTTTGGCTTGATAGAGCGCGTCATCCGCCGCCCCGATCAATTGCCCCGGTGTCATTACGCGTCCCATTGCGACCCCCGCCACACCCAGACTGGCGCTCATGGGAATACGGCTTCCACCGTAGATTAAATGTATCTTAATGATTTCACTACGGATGCGTTCTGCCACCCGATAGGCATCGTCTTCCGTGGTGTCGGCCAGGATGACAACAAATTCTTCACCGCCGTATCGGGCAATCAGATCCGTGCCCCGGGTCACCAGTTTTTTCAATGTCGCTGCCACCAAACGCAGGCAATCATCGCCGGCCAGGTGCCCGTAATTATCGTTAATTTGTTTAAAGTGATCGAGATCGACCATCACCAAAGCCAATGGCTTCTGTGTGCGTTGAGAGCGCTGCAGCTCACGCTCGAGCACCTCGTCAAAATAGCGCCGGTTGCTTAATGTGGTTAACGGATCCGTCACACTGAGCTTTTCAAGTTCGCTATTGGCGGCTTCCAGTTCGGACATCGCTTTTTCCAGCTCATCGGTGCGTTCTGATACGCGGCATTCCAGTTCTTTATTGGTTTGCTTTTGCAGCTCCAAAAGTTGTTGCTGAGCCTGTACCCGATCTTCACGTTCATCACTGATTTCAGTTTGCAACTGCAGCGCGACCTGCTGAGCTTCTTCACGCTGTTTACGCTCTCGGTTAATACGTTCAGCCAACGCGAATGACAACAACAACATTTCCAAAACAAAACCGATAATCTGCCCGTATTGAGTGAACGCGTTATAGGGCATACTGCCGTTCAGCATCATTACCGTCCCCATGGTAAAGACAATCAAGGCAGTCCAGGCGATGGTAAAGTAGCGCGCCGAAACATTGCCTTTTTTCCACAGATACATACTGGTAATGAGCGCGGCAAAGCAGGTGAACAACGACATGGATTCAGCCAGCCCATAGACTTCGGTCACCCCCAAAAGGACTAGCAAACCGGAGCCGGCCCAAAACGCGACGGTTATGCTATTCAACCATTTGCACCAGCCTCCATACTGCTCCAGGCCCAAAAAGTAGCGGGCAAACAGGCTGCCACACAAAAAGCTCATATTTATGCTGAGAACGAACACGTTGAGCCGAGCCCATTCCGACCAGCCCCATAGATAACGGTTACCGATGCCGGTCGCGGAGATTTCGTAAATTAGAATCGACAACGCATATAACGAATAGAAGTAATAACTGCGGTCACGGGTGAACACATAAAGCGAGGCGTTATACAACATCATTGCCAGCAACGCACCAAATGCCAGGCAATACCACATCAATTGATTACCGTGATCCGCAATAAACAGATCGCGATCCCAGATAAACAACGGCAAGAACAAATACGAATTACCATGAACGCGAATCAGAACATCAGACGATTCCCCTGCCGCCAGTGGCAGCGGAAAAAGGTAACTGGTGTTATTCATATAATGTTCAAAACCATTGACCGAAAGCCCCACTTTGAGATGAATAACTTCGCCACTTGCCCGGCGTTGATAAAAATCAATATCGCGAAGGTGCGGCCAGCGCAGCTCCAGGAGACGGTCCACGTCTGTGTTGAGTTCGTTTTTTATATGAAAACGAAACCAGGCAGCATGTTTTTGCGGGCCGATGTTAATGGTCGCTTTTTCGGGAGCGGCCCATTCCCCAGCCGCAAGATCGAACACCTGCTGTGCCGACAACGGTGCTAATTCAAGGTGATACCGGGCGTGTACGGGCTGCAGCTCCAGCAAGCCCGGGCTGCCGACGTGGATAGTAGCAGGCAGGGATTGCTCCGCGCTGGCATCGGCGGCCGCTGCAGTTAGCGGCCACAAGACGTGTATCAGGCATAGCAGCAATGTAAGGGGCTTTAACAACAACGTCACTGGAATGGGGGACACCGATTGATCAATATTGAGCCAAGTATAGATGCAGTTGCGATGTTTGGAGCCGCCAAGCTATCCCCCTTAACAATAAATTACAGCTAACAACATACGGGCAACAAGAGGACAAAAACGGCTGCCTACGTGGTTTAGCAGCACGCCGGCATCACGCCTTTGTTGCAGCGCCAAGCCAATGCCGCCATTGCCCGAACTGCCTGGCCACCGGACTCGTAAAAGGTTTTGCCTTGCACGCGGCGTTTTTGTTAACGTCATGACAGATAATCACTGAATTTACCCGACCGAGCTCTTAAACTTCATGCAAAACAATGAGATAAGCCCGATACACTACAGCATCACCCCGTCCGACCCCTACGCCCATGTATTTGATTTGCGTATTCATATACCCGCGCCACTGGCCAGTGGCCAGTTGCTGCGGCTGCCAGCCTGGATACCGGGCAGCTATATGATCCGGGATTTCGCCAGGAATATCATTGCTGTTCAGGCCCGCAGTGGCGATCAGAACGTCGCACTCGGCAAAATCGATAAGGATACGTGGGCGCTAGGCGCCTGCACCGGCGCGGTCGACATTGAGTATCAGGTTTACGCCTGGGACATGTCGGTAAGAGCCGCCCACCTGGATCAGACTCATGCCTATTTCAACGGCACCAGCGTGTTTCTACAAGTCGTCGGTCAATCGGACACACCCTGCCGACTGGACATTAATAATGCCAATATTGAAGAGGCGCGGCACTGGCGTGTGGCCACCTCGTTAACCAGCGCAGGCGCAGATGCCTATCAATTCGGCACCTACCAGGCTGAAAATTATGACGAGCTGATTGATCACCCGGTCGAGATCGGGGATTTTGATTGTGTGACATTTGAAGCCCGCGGTGTGCCCCATGACTTTGTCGTCACCGGAAAACACAGCGCAGACCTGCCACGCATTGCCCAAGACCTGACAACAATCTGTGAACACCAGATTCGACAATTCGGTGAACCGGCTCCGTTCGAACGTTATGTGTTTATGACCTGGGCCGTAGGCAATGGCTACGGGGGATTGGAACATCGGGCTTCCACCAGTTTGATCTGTAACCGGGATGACCTTGCCGGCCGCAACGAATCCGGCAAAGTCAGCGAAGGCTATAAGACCTTTCTGGGATTGTGTAGCCATGAATACTTTCATAGCTGGAACGTGAAGCGCATCCGACCGGATATTCCTTATGATCTGAGCAAAGAAAACCACACCCCGTTGCTATGGGCTTTTGAAGGGATTACGTCTTACTACGATGATTTGATATTAATGCGCACCGGCTTGATTTCCCGCCAGGAATACCTGGAACTGGTGGCTAAAACGATCACCCGCCTGCTACGCAATCCGGGCCGCTTCAAACAAACCACCGCACAATCCAGTTTTGATGCCTGGACCAAATTTTACAAACAGGATGAAAACGCCGCTAACGCCATCGTCAGTTACTACACCAAAGGGGCGGTCATTGCCTTGGCTCTGGATCTGAACCTGCGCCACGAAAGCAACAATAAACTTAACCTGGATCAGGTGATGTCACTGTTGTGGCAGCGCCACGGGCAAACCGGCGTGGCGGTTGCAGAATTCGATATTCAGAATCTGTGTCTTGAGTTGTGCAGGAATAACGACGTCCCGCAACCGGCGCAACAACGCTTACAGCAGTTCTTTGAGGACGCAGTTTACGGCACCACTGACATGGATTTTAGCGCCCTCTTTGCGCCGTTCGGAATCGCCTTTAAACTTCGCCAAGCCGGCTCCATGAGTGATGCTGGCGGCAACGACAAAAGTGTCGACGATAATCGGGTTGACCTCGGCGTTCTGGTGACAGCGGATGCCGCTGGCAGTAAGGTGACCCGTGCGCTGGACAACAGCAGCGCCCAGTGCGCCGGCATTTCTGCCGGAGACGTGTTAATCGCGGTGGACGGACTGCGTGTAGAAAACGGCAACCTGGAGAAATTATTGAGCCGCTTTCAGCCTGGAGATCAGCTCACCCTGCACGGCTTCCGCCGGGATGAACTGATGACGTTTGAAGTCACCCTGAAAGCCCCGCTCGCCGATACCGTGTACCTGGCCATCGAAGACGAAAGCAAACTGGCGCGGTGGTTGTAACCGGCGTCTATTGCTGTGGCACCACCAGCTGAGGGTCCAGTTTTGTCTGATACCAGTTCAGGCGCCAACATAGGTGCGGGCCGGTGGCCCGCCCCGTCGCCCCCACCAATCCGATCGTCTGGCCCTGTTTTACGGAGTCACCGCCCTTCACCAGCATTTTGCTCATATGCAGGTAGCTGGTGCTGATGCCGCGGCCGTGATCAATCACCATGGTCGCCCCGGAAAAAAACATATCCGGGTGCGCCAATGTCACCACGCCGTCAGCCGGGGCCTGGATTTCAGTGCCTTCCGCAGCGGCGATATCGACACCGAAATGGGGGCGACGGGGTTCGCCGTTAAAAACCCGCTGACTGCCATAAACACCGGTAACCGGACCTTTTACCGGCCAGATAAATCCTTGAAGATACCCGCGAAGATCGCTATCGGTGTAGCGGGCCCGGCTTACTTGACTGCCCTCTTCGCGGATGCGCGGCAATGAACTGGTGTCCGGGTTGACTGTGCGCGCCGGCACGCCTTCTATACGTTGAATATCGTATTCCCGGGCTTTCAATTGCAGGTTGATCGGCGTGACTTTGCCATCGGAAGTGACGATTTTCAGGGATTGTTCCAGCTTATCGTCTCGTCCGAACCCCAACACGAACTCGCCTTCGGCAGAGAGGGCTAACGAGCGCTCGCCAAACTTCACGGTACTGCCCGGTGGCGCACTCCCGATCAACATACCTCCTGGCTCGAACTGCCCTTTAATCACGATATCGCCAAAGGTACGGGTCTCTGCGCTGACGTTGAGCGGCATCCACAGCAATGCGAAAAAGCCAATGACAAGACGCTGCATCATGAGGTTATTCCTGCTTTCAACCGGGCAATCACATCTTCACTGGGGAAACCGTCCGCCACCATATTTTTACTCTTCTGGAAATCCCGCAACGCGCGCTTGGTACGGCTCCCGAAAATACCATCGGGCTCACCCGTGTCATACCCCAGACTGTTGAGTGCTTCCTGAATCCAGCGCACATCATCCCGATTCATCCGTTCGGTTTGCGGTGGTGGCACTTTTAACGCGCCTGCGCCATTGATCCGGTCTGCCAATCGACCCACAGCAATGGCATAAAATTCAGAGCGGTTCCAATCCATAATCACATGAAAGTTATCGTAAACCATAAAGCTGGGGCCGTTGTGCCCCGCTGGAATAATAACGGAAGATTTCAAATCCAGTTCCGGCAACGCATTTCCTGTCACATCGGTGATGCCCATTCGCGACCATTCTTTTAACGGTTTGGTCACATCCCGGCCTGCCAGAGCGTAATCGAATTTTTCCGGCAAGCGTATTTCACGCCCCCAGCGTACTTCTTTTTCCCAACCAAGATGTTGCAGGAAATTGGCTGCAGAGGTAAACGCGTCCGGCAAACTGTTCCACAAATCCGCCTTGCCATCGCCATCACCATCGACGGCAAAGCGGCGGTAGGCGCTGGGCATAAATTGCATATTGCCCATCGCTCCGGCCCAGGAACCCAACATGGTGTCGTGATCCGCAACACCGGTTTCCACCAAGCGTAATGCTTCCATTAATTCTTTGGTAAAAAATTCACTTCGACGCGGATCGCAGGCCAGGGTGGCCAGCGAATCCAATACATTCATCTTGCCCAAATAGGTACCGAAATTCGTTTCAAGCCCCCAGAATGACACAATATATTGCGGCGGAACGCCATACTGATGAGTCAGTTTCAGCAGTAGGTCATAATGCTTTTTCAGTAGCTCCCGCCCCTGGGAGATGCGCTGATCATTAACCCGTAACGTAAGATAGTTATAAAACGTTTCACTGAATTCCGGCTGCCTGCGGTCCAGTTCAATCACCCGTGCTACATACTGCACCGCGCCCAATTGCTTTTCGACCACATCGTCGGCAATCTTTTCTGCTCGGGCCCGTTGCTGCAAACGGGGGACGCAACGCTTGAATTCCGCCTCTACATCCGCAGCCACCGGAGCAGGCGCTTCTTCAGCATACAGCGGCGTCACTGAAAAGCTCAGCAGAGCCAAAGCCGTTGCTATATTCATTTTTTTTATCAATGTCATATAAAGAGTCCGGGGCTGTGGTTGAAGTAGGTGAATTAAGTTATAGAAAATTAAATGCGCTATTAATACCAAAAAAAGCCTCATCGGATGCTAACAAAAAGCCTGAGGCATAGCAGCAGATGACGTCGATTAAAACCGGTTAGCACCTACTATTGTTCAGACTTTCGCCAATGGCGTTTGTTCACTGCCAATCCGATTTTCATTAAATTTGAGGTATAAGCTGAATTTTCTTAAGGTAGTGCGCTAATAAATAGAAATACGCTGTGTTCTTATGCCCTCACTCGCCACCTTAGATTACGTTATTATCGCCATCTACCTGCTGGTGGTCATTGGCGTTTGCATCCGCGTAACCAAACGATCCCCCGATGCCGATGAATTGTTTTTGGCCAGTCGTAGCCTGGGGCCCTGGGTCATTGGCCTGTCGCTATTTGCTTCCAATATTTCCTCAACCACCTTAATCGGTCTGCCCGGTGCAGCCTGGGAAACCGGCATTTCGGTAGCGAATTACGAGTGGATGGCGGGGCTGGTATTAATGCTCACTGCGCTTTTTGTTGCGCCGGTGTTTATTAAACAACGGATCAGTACAGTGCCGGAAGTGCTGGAACGGCGCTTTGACCCACGCATGCGGAAATACCTGTCCGGTACGTCACTGTTCCTCAGTATCGTGCTGGACACCGCAGGCAGCCTGTACGCTGGCGCACTGGTTCTGATGATGTTCTTTCCGGGCTTGGCCCTGGCGCCCACCTGCGCCGCGATGGCCTTGTTCGCCGGTATCTATACCACCGCCGGCGGTTTGCGGGCGGTGGCCTACACCGATGTGCTGCAAACCCTGGTGTTATTGGCTGGCTCGTTACTTCTATCCATCATTGTGTTTGGCCAGTTCGATTACAGCTGGTCGCAAGTCACTTCCCGACTCGACGCCCAGCACTTGTCCTTGATCCGGCCGCTGGATGATCCGGCCCTGCCCTGGCTCGGCACGCTGATCGGGTTGCCGATTCTGGGCTTCTATTACTGGACCATGAATCAATACGTGGCTCAACGCTTGCTGGGCGCACGGGATGCCGACGCCGCGGGCAAAGGCGCGTTGATTGCCGCTGCACTCAAACTGCTGCCGTTATTTTTCATGGTGCTGCCGGGGGCCATGGCGGCAGCGCTGTTCACCGATCTGGAACGCTCCGATACCGTTTTCCCTCGCTTGATTGCTGAATTTGCGCCACCGGGGCTGGCCGGACTGATGTTAGCCGGATTAATGGCGGCCATTATGTCCAGTGTCGATTCCACCCTGAATTCTGCGTCCACCCTGTTTATTATGGATTTTGTAAAACCGAAAAAGCCCGCCATGACCCACCAGCAAATGGCCACCTGGGGGCGCTATTGCACGCTGATATTAATGGTATTGGCCGCACTCTGGGCACCGGCGATTGATCATTTTCCGGGGTTATTTGCTTATCTGCAGCAAGCCTTTGCTTACGTTACCCCGCCGCTGGTGGCGGCCTTCGCGATGGGGTTTTGCAGTAAAAAAATCGGCGCCGGGGCGGCGTTCCGGGGTGTGATCGCAGGTCATATTATCTC
Source organism: Ketobacter sp. MCCC 1A13808 (assembly GCF_009746715.1). NCBI lineage: Bacteria > Pseudomonadati > Pseudomonadota > Gammaproteobacteria > Pseudomonadales > Ketobacteraceae > Ketobacter > Ketobacter nezhaii. Next base: position 413,061 of record NZ_VRKW01000003.1, on the reverse strand, counting down.
TGCCGTTTTGTTTGCAGGGTCGAAATTGGGCTGGCATGACATTCATTTTACTTTGATCGCAGGATTACTGTTCTTCGTCACCCTGGTGTTAATAACGCTGTTTCAATGTTCACCTTCGGCATCGTCACCGAGTGAACAACAAACGGCAACCACGGCACAGAAAAATGCCGATCCGGTTGCACCTGCCATTAAGACCGGTGCTCTCGTTCTGGTACTGTTGACCCTGGCCTTGGTTATCAGCTTTTGGTAAAACCCGGCGGTCGCTTTGAGCGGATCGATATGGCTTATGAAAAATCCGCTCGCAACTGTTCCACGCTTCGCTGATAAGGCTTCAGTGAGGCGAACAAAAGCACTATCGCCAAGCCCGTCGCGATACTACTGATAATCAACAGGGAATAACGCAATGCGTTATCGTCTGCAAACACGTAATCCGTAACCAATGCCACGGCAGTCGGACCGACCCCCAAGCCAAAGAACGTCACGACGAACAGGTACACCGCCGACGCCTGACCGCGCATTGGGTTGGGCATGATTTCCTGAATCGCAGCGGGTGCCACACCAAATGGCATTGCCAGTGTGAATGCGCCCATACCGATGGCCGCAATCGCCACATTCACGTTATCCGAGGCATAGCCCAGATACGAGGGTAACGCGAGGCAGGCAGCAATCAGGCCCACCCGCATGGGCGCAGCCGTATACCCTTTCAGAGTTAAGTAATCCGATAACCGGCCACCCACAAGAATGCCTAAAGAGCCGAACACGCCGACCAGAATCCCGTAGGTAAACCCCACTTCGGAAGGCGCCATTTGATGGCTGCGCATAAAAAAGGCCGGAACCCAGGAAGCGGCACCATAGGCACTGAACGCCAGACAGGCAAAGCTCAGATTATGCAGCAATACGGTTTTACGGTTTTTGTTAATATACGCAGCCACTTCCACAAAGGAGACCTCCGTGCCGGCCCCGGCACCCTGCCTTACCGGTTCTTTCAGAAAGGCCAGCAAGACACAAAAGATCACCCCGGCGGCACCGAGCATCAAAAAGATCAGCTGCCAGGGCCGGGTCTCACCGATCACCGGCAACATAATATCCCCTTGCGCCGAGGCAAAGTGGATCACCACGCCGCCCAGCAGAAACGCCAGCCCGGATCCCACATAAATACCCATTGAATACACACTGATCGCGGTAGCCCGTTTTTCAGGAGGGAAGCTGTCTGCGATTAATGAGTAAGCGGCCGGTGAAAGGGCCGCCTCACCAGCGCCGACACCCACCCGGGCGAACAGAAATTGCCAGTAGTGTTTTGCCATACCGCAGGCGGCGGTCATCGCACTCCATACCAGTACCCCCGCTGCAATCAAACCACGCCGACTGGTCTTGTCTGCCATGCGTCCAAGGGGAATACCGCAGATGGTGTAGAACAAGGCAAAAGAAAAACCCATCAGCAAACTCATCTGGGTATCCGAGATTTCAAGATCACGCCGTATCGGCCCGACCAGTAAATTCAGGATCTGGCGATCGATAAAAGACAGGATATAGGCCACCATCAAAATACTGACGGTTAACCAGCCTCGTGCAGTTGAGGGGTATGGAACGGACGTTTTCAAATCGGACCTCTTATTATTTTGATTGGAGAGAGGATTAGCTCTTCAAGCATGGATCATTTCCGTAATCACCACAAACCAGAAGCGCCCTAGCCATCAGGAAACGACCAAAAACCCCCTCTTTAGTCCTGTTAACCCATTCCGTGTGTCGACCGCCGCAGACAAAATCCTGAATTTGGCTGCCGCTTGTTCCACAGCTTTATGCGAATGAACGTTCCAGCCCCAAACGGCACTGATTTTGAATACCTGGTTGGTTTGTGCAATATTAAATAAGTAACTCTCCGGACTGAACTTTTATGGGCATACACAACGATCGCTTTCCGCCGATTATCATGGATATTGAAGCCTCCGGATTCGGGCCCACTGGCTATCCCATTGAAATCGGTTACATCGACTCTTCAAGCAAACGCTTTTGCGGGTTAATACAACCGCTACCGGACTGGAATCACTGGGATGATCAGGCCCAGCAAACCCATGGTATTAGCCGCAAAAAACTGCAGCGGCACGGCATGACCGCAATGGATTTGGCGCAGGAACTGAACCGGCAACTGGAAGGCAAGACCGTGTATAGCGACGGCTGGGTGGTCGATCACCCCTGGCTGTTAAAGTTATTCTTTGCGGTAAGGCTGGTTCCCACATTCAGGCTGTCTTCCATTGAATTGATTCTGAATGAACGGCAGATAGAGATCTGGGATGCCACCCGCCGCCAGGTGATCCAGGAAAACCAATTGAAGCGCCACCGCGCCAGTATCGACGCCTATATCATTCAGCAAACCTGGATCCGGACATACCAGGATACCCGCCTGCAAAAAAAAGCCGTTGTTATGTAAAACCGACAATGGTTTCTGTGTTTTTTTCGATATTGCGCACCAAAAATAGACACGTATTATTTTTCTGCGCCACATCGAAGCGTACGCATGATTAGATAACAATCAATCATTCCGAATTCTGTGATTTTTTTCACTCTAATGGTCTTCACCCTCTCCATAAAATCAGAATTGGCATCGTGCTTGCTTGGAACATGACATAGAGTCAAATTTTTCGGACTCGACCCGTTTTAGCCGACCCTTGTTGTCACTTTGGGAACACACACGTTTTAGAAATGGATCTTCAGCGTGTGTTTTACCCTGACTCAATTGCTTTTGCCCCTCCCTCTTCCAATGTGTATGATTCCTTCCCACTTACCGTATGCCTATGGTTTTCTTATTCATACCATGTCGAACAGCCAAGACGCGCTCAACCTGGACCGCTTGCGACAACAAGATCACTTGGCCTTTGAAGCCTTGGTGGCCGCCCATCACCGACAACTGGTTGCCGTCGCCCGCGCCATTATCGGCGATAGCCTGGCGGAAGAGGTAGTGCAGGAAGCCTGGGTTTCCGTGTACAAGGCACTGCCTAAATTCGAAGGCCGATCCAGTGTCAGAACCTGGCTTTATACCGTAGTCAGTAACGGCGCAAAGACACGCCTGCGACGGGAAAAACGCAGCGTTTCTCTGGAGGACATCAGTGATGACGGTAATATCGATTATCTAGGTCAGGATCGTTTCTCGCCGGGTGGTCACTGGAAAAATCCGGCACCCGGCTGGCACCTGGATTCACCCGATCAGTTGCTGGAAGAACAGCATCTGCAAAAATGCATTGAGCACACCGTATCCCTGCTTCCGGATCAACAAAAAGCCGTGTTTATACTGCGTGATCTGGAGCAGGAAGCGTTAACGGAGATCTGTAACATTCTGGATGTGTCTGAGTCCTATGTGAGAGTGCTGTTACATCGAGCCCGGGTGAAACTAATGCAAGTAATTGATCGTTATCAGGAAACAGGTGAATGTTAAAATGTCGCGATGTCGCGCATCAAGCCAGCGACTACATCGATAATAATATGCGTGGTTGGGAGCTGTTCCGCTTTCGGCTGCACTTGTTCATCTGTTTTTATTGTCGTCGTTTTGTGCGCCATGTACGCATCACCCGAGATTTTGTTCGTAGCCGGCCAGTACCAAAAGCAAGCAGCGCGGAAATTGAAACCGTAATGAAAGTCGTGCAGCAAACCCGGGACTAACTTGTCGCTAGCTGGATTTATCCTGCGGGGAAGCGGCGGGTGCAGGACGACGATTGGAGCGTTTGTCATCCCAATTCAGTTCTTTGGGGTCATACCAGTTTATGTCCTGCAAGACTTTCTCCCGGGTTGCCCTCGACAAGGTCACCCACAGCTCCTCATAACCCGTCAAGCCCTGCTCACGCCGTCGCGCCACCTTACTTTTTAATCGTGAAATAATATTGGGCAAATCCAAAGCTTCTCCCAATTTCCCCGGCACGGTATAGATCTGTCCCAGATACTTACGCCGGTGAGTTCGCTGTTCCAGCACGGCCTGCAATGCCAGAGCAGCTGCCAGCGCGGTGTCTTCATCAAACTCGGCATTGATTGTTCTGTCACTGTTTACCATGGAATTCTGATACAGCTAACTCTTTCAGTTTATGGGACATTTTCGGGCCGACGACCATTTGCGGCTTGGATGGTGTTAAATCTTCCTCCGATTCCCGCGCTTCGATCCAGGTGGTCGCGTTTTTAAATATAGTTTGCCAACTGTCTTGTTGCGTAAATGATTCGGCGAAAAAGGCTTTACCAAAATAAGTAAAGTCAGATTCGTCAGAGCAGCCAAACGAAGTCCGGTCAGCGGCGGCGGATGTGATGATCATCCGGGTGTCGGCCTGCAAAGCGGGAATAAAGCCGCCAGAATAGCAGGCGGATATCATGATCATCTGCCATTTGATACCAGAATTTTGCAGAATTTGTGCCAGATCATCAGCCTCTATCTGTGGCAGGGTGATGCCTTTTTGCTTGATGACAAAGCGGTGATCACTGCTGCCATGACTGGTCATATAGATCAACAACACGTCCTCGTCTTTATCCATTTTGTTAGCAATGGCCTGCACCGATTTTTCAAGGCTGGTGCGGGTCGCCATTACCACTTCGCCGATCTGCGTGCGGTCGTTAATCAGGACAACGGATTTATCCTTATTATGAAAGCGGGAATCAATTTTATCGCTGATGTATTTCATTTCCCGGCCAAACACTCTTTGCGTACCGTCCCCTGCGACCCCGAGAAAATAAACATCGGTGACGCCGGGTGTGTGATCTGCAATCGTTGACAACTGCTGCTGCAGGCGCAGCTCTTCGCTGTATAACGCCGCTTCCAGCTTCTCGGAGTAACGATCAATAAACGCGTCCGGCTGTGCGTGCACCACGCGCCCGTTTTGCCAGCGACCACTGTACTGTTTGACCCCATGGGCCTCTTCGGCCAGATACATAACGCCCTCACCATTCGGTTGCCCCTGGCGGAATTCACCCTCGTAACGGTCTCCACCGGCATAGTATAAAATGCCGTTGCCCTGATAGCGCCAGTTTAAAAAAGCGCCCACGTAACGCTCGCCATCGCCGTCATTATGTTCACCGTCGCCACTGAGCTGACCATCGACAAACGCCCCTTTCCAGCTTTGCCCGGCGGAAAAAAATTGCCCGGCACCGTGGTACAGCCAATTTCTGAAGCCGCCTTTATAGACTAACTCGCCACTGACCGTGTGTTCGCCTTCGCCGCGGAGTTCGTCGTCGACAAACTCGCCGCTATAAACCGAATCTTTCTGGACATAGCGGCCCTGTCCATTAAACGAACCCCGCTTGAATGAGCCGATGTAGGTGTCACCGTTGGCATAGCGTAATTCGCCCTGGCCACTAAACTCACCACGCCCGAACTGACCAAAATACTCACTGCCATCAGCCATTTTCAGGTGCCCCCGACCAGAGAACACACCCTCTTTGAATTCACCCCGATAGTAACCGCCGTGCGCCCAGTGGATTTCACCTTCGCCCTGCAATACACCGTCTTTGACGGTGCCCCGATAGACACCGCCATCCGCCAATACCGGAATGGGCTGAATAATCTGCTTATGTAGAACCAATCCTGTGAGCACCCCGATTATCAGCGCGCCTAGAAGTACGAATTTATTCAAACAACACCTTTGCCAAAAAAACACGGGACATAGCAACCTCCCAGTGTCGCATAGACCTTTTTAAGATGCCATCCAAACCCCCGAAGCCACCGTTTCGGCGATAATAATAAAGGTATAAAACACTATGATGCGCTCAAAGACGATTGCCGCCATCCTGCTGCCCACGTATGTTCTGCTTGGCTGCGGCGCGGAGCCCTTTGATAGCCGCCGCTCCACGACCAACAGTCCTGATCTGACCGGCTTGTGGCGATTGAATCTGGAGACCGCAAAATCCGGCCTGTCTGCCAACGCCAATATCACGTTTACCTTGCTGGATAGCGCATCGGATAGCGTGAAAATGGTGGCGTGCTCCGGACGTGAAACAGAGCAACTGGGGCGCGAAGGTAACAAATTATCGGGGATGCCGGTGGGGGTCACCAGCGTAGTGAACAATGACAAACTCACCGCAAACAGTGAGCTGGGCAAAAGTGTTGCAACCAAAATGTCCACCAGCGCCCTATTTGATATGGGCAAGTTAAGCATCAACGGCGGCGATCTGGGATCCATAGCCAGCAGCAATCTGTGCGTGCAATCGGATTATGCCAGCGTGCTGGGACAGGCTACCCAAGACCGCTTCTCTGCCACCATCCCGCTTCAGGGTAAACCTTTAACGTTTGATATCAGCCGTATGGGCAGATTGAGCAAAGGAACCTATGAGGTGAACCTGCGCAATGGCACCCTCACCATCACAGAAGACAGCGACGTTTGGTTCAAGGGAAATTTCAGTGCCGACATGCCCAATGGCCAGACCGTTAGCGGGAACTTTGAATTCGAAAAGCCTTAATCACTTCCTGCCAATGGAAACCACCTGAATCTGCGTGCAGCGAACAGGTGGTTTAGGCTTTGTCGTTCACCAACGCGAGTTCCTGGGCTTTTACCACCGCTTCCGTCCGGTTGCGCACCTCCAGCTTGCCGAAAATATTCTGCAAGTGCCATTTAACCGTAGTAAGTGCGATTTCGGATCGACGTGCGATGCGCTTATTGCACAGCCCTTCTGTTAGCAGACTCAGAATTTTCAGTTCTTTCTCGGTTAGACCAAAACAATCCGGCCGCAGCGATGAACGCACCTTGCGGTGCGCAAACACAGTCTCGGCGATCGGCGAAGCTGAAGCAGGTGAACTCGACATGTGATCCTTTTTTGCAATCAGGGCACGTAAACCGGAGATAAATTCGTTGCTGAGCTGTGCTTCAAAATCGTTATTTTTATCCATGATCCGCCATAAATCAGACCAGCCAAAATCGTCTTCTGCTATAACGTACTGAAACTGAAACCTTTGCGCCAGCACCATCGCGCCGTTCATGCTTTCGCGCGCCTCACTGTAACGCCCCTGTTTAAACTCGCACAAGGCTTTGACACCAGAAAACAGAATCCGGTGTCGCAGATCACCCACCTGCATACTTTTAATCAACCCCTGCATAGCATAATTAAGTGCAGAGAGTTCGTCGCCGTCATCCACCAACATCAACAACTGACATTTCAATGCGAAAACCGCTTCCCGATCTTGTTGCCCGTGAAATAAAGATTCCAGGCTGATATGAGCAAAGCAATCGCCGTATTGTTCCTGCAGTGAACCTAAATCCAAACCCATGCGCCGATACGCTCTCATCAACTCGAAACAAAGTTCGGGTAGCAGATCCGAGATTAGCGGTTGCCGGGCTAATCGAAAACGAAGTTGCACTAGCAACAACAAGGATTCTTCGCAACGCCCCTGGGTGGTTAAACAGTGCGCCAGATGATCGTAGGAAATTGCCCGCTCGGTTTTATTATTGTTATCGGGTAACTTACTTTTCTTCATTCTTACTTTCTAAATGAAAATACAGCCTGGTGGGACGGCTCGCAAATATATGGCAGCGACAAAACCACCAACCACAGCTTACGCATCATGCAGGACGGAAAGATGCGAATGGTCAACGGCCGCTTGCCTATCGGAAGCGATGGTATCCCGGAAACCGGCTTTAACCGCAACTGGTGGGTTGGGCTGGAATTGATGCATACTTTGTTTGTGTCAGAACATAACGCGATCGCCGATCATCTAAAGCAGAACCATCCCAATTGGAGTGATGAGCGACTGTTTCAAACTGCCCGACTCATCAATGCGGCCTTGATGGCGAAGATACACACCGTTGACTGGACCCCAGCCATTCTTAAAAATTACACGCTGCGGGAAGCCATGTTTGCCAACTGGCGCGGATTTTTACCTTACGGCTTTCCCGAATTCGGTAACCCTGCAACCGACGGCATCATGGGAGGTGAACGGGATCTGGCGAACGTGCCGTTTAGCCTGACTGAAGAATTCACGGCGCTTTATCGAATGCATCCTTTACTGCGCGATAGTTTGCAGGTACGTAATTATCAAAACAATAACTTGCTGACCACCAGCAACACGCAGGATCATGCCTTCCAAGGCGCTACTGCACTGACCGATACCTATGGTCTGACTAACTTGTTCTATTCCTTCGGCCTCAACCCGATCACTGACTTCACTGATATCAACCCCAATAGCGCTTTAGCGGAAAAACTGCGTGATATTTATAACGACGACGTGGAGATGATTGATGTGATGATCGGATCCTATGCCGAAGGCTACCGCCCGCCGGGTTATGGATTTGGTGAAACGTCCTTCCAGATCTTTATTGCAATGGCGTCCCGAAGATTAATGGCAGACCGCTTTTTTACTGACGATTTTCGTGCCGAAATCTATTCTGCCGAAGGTCTTGATTGGGTGGATGACAACAACTTTCAAACGGTTTTAATTCGTCATATGCCGGAACTGGCCGGCCAGTTGGAGAAAGTAGAAAATCCGTTCTTTCCCTGGGATGAAGAGAATGAATGGTTCCTGGAAGAATATCGGGTGCGGCGTTAATTATTGTTGAATTAAGGCGATGCAAAAAGCCCGGCTAAGAAGCCGGGCTTTTTTCTATCTTCCCATGTTGCGTATCGGAGCGTCCAGCATCCAATCGCTTTGGTCTTGCCCCTCGATTTCAGATAGCGCCAGGCCATTCATCAAGCTATCGTCTTGCTGAACTTCGATGAGTATCGGCGTTACGCTGTGATTTCCGGTATCGTTCCGCATTGCTTTTGCTTTAATGTTTTCCAATGCCCGGCCTACCTGAGCTTTGTCTTCTGAACGGTTGCGATCCCGCTGCGCTCCGAATACCAGCTGGTACAGATCCTCATCTTTATAATCATCAGCGCGCTTTTGGCGCGTCACAAGTTGTGCACGCATATAGAAAAATGCCAACATAAATGTAAGGGGCAACAAAGCCAGCAGATACCAAAATCCGGCTTGCTCTTTTTGTTCAACGGCAGCCTGAACTGCATTCTTGCTACTCAGCAGATCCTGCGCTGTTAAATGCTGTAACAACGCTCCGCTGGGAATAGGTAGCCCGATGTTACCGGATAGCGGGATTGCGCTTTGTTGTGCAGCAGGGGAAGCACCCGCTCCTATAGCAAGCAACGGGCTCGCCACGGGCTGAACATGCGCGGCCTCGACCGGCTGCTGCTGTGCAGCCTGCGGTACCGGCTTCTGAAGATCGTCTATCGCTAGCGTAGCCACTTCTGAAGCCGGAGCGGCCGACAATAAATCACCATTGGCGACCCTGGTCTGCACCAGCTTCAAGCTATCCAGCTCCGTTCGGATCGCATTCCGGCGTGCCAGCAAAGCTGCTCGCTCGCGTTGCAAACGCAGTAATTGGGCTTTCAGAGAATTCATCGTGTCCGCCGGTTGGAGCGCTCGGGTTTCCCGCCTGGGGTTAGCCACCGGCTTTGCGGGAATCGAAGTCTTTGGCTGTACCGCCAATGGGGGTCGTGATGAAACCGGATGCAGGGCAGCACTCTGATTCAGATAATTCTGTGGGGGATCCAAGAGAATCTCATAGCGCCGGTAAGTAGCCCCTTCCGGCCACCGCAACTCCACCACCATGTCGATATAAGGTTCCTGGATACGCTTGGTTGACATTACCCGCGCCGATAATACGCCTTGATCGCTTTCAATCACATCGAATCGCATTGTGCCATGGTCGACCAGATCACGCGCACCGAAACGGGCATAAACATCGGCACTGGCCAGACTGATTTTAACATCCGAACGGGTAAGCTCTTGCTGAGAGAGCAATGTTATTTGCGCATTCAAGTGAGCCCCTAGAGGCGACTCGACTGCAATATTTCCCAAACCCATCGCATGCACAACACCCGCCTGGAGCGCAGCGCCAGCCAACAGTAGTGACCTATACTTCATGTTTTATCCTTACTACATATCCATAACGAAACAAAAAGGAAACAAACTAATCAATACCTAGTCTATTGAACTGTAGACCATGTCTTAAAAAGCAGCATAGCCATTGCAACACAACTCATACGAATTCATGCAACGATGTAATGATGATAGACAATTGTAATTGAAACCGATTGAATACAGACTTGGTTATTAGGTTTGTGAGACATAGACCAAAAGGTTATAGGCCGGACAACGAGGTCGCGCGATGCAGGCTCAGGAGCAGATTTTTTATTATCAAGGTAATCAAGAAGATGCTGCAGGAATCATCATTAGCTGCGGTATTCACGGCGATGAGATCATTCCGGTATTTGCTCTACAGCAAATGCGATCCTATTTGTCCACTTGCGCCAGAGAGCTGCCCTTTTCCTTATTGTTGATCTTTGGAAATCCAACCGCGATTGAGCGGCGACAACGATTTGTCACAACTAATCTGAATCGGTTATTCGGCCTGAAACACAAACCCGACTGCGATGAAGGCACCCGCGCTGGCATCCTGGAGCAAGCCTGCATCGATTTCAGTAACAGTTGCAGTAAGGTGCTGTACCACCTGGACCTGCACAGTACAATAAAAGCGTCCCTACACCCCCGCTTTGCATTACGGCCTGCAAACATCACGACAGACGCGATCAATACCCATGCTTTGTCCGACCAAAGATCGCAGCAAAAACCGGCATCGTTTTTCAACCTGCTCGGCGTAAGTGCTTTGGTTGAACAAAGCCAGCATTCCAATACTTTTTCCCGCTTCACCGCCACCACCCTGCAATGTGAGAGCTTTACGGTTGAATGCGGTAGTCACTCCAATCCGGATGCCGGGGATATAGAGCGCCTGACCCAATGTTTAATCCCGTTTGTTTTTGATTCCCAAAATAAAGATACGCCCACTCAGCCAGCTGCCATGGCGCATTTTAAGGTCAGCCATGCAATCATCCGCGAAACGGATCAATTCCGGTTTTTGATCGAGGAAAACGAGCCCAACTTTTCGATTCATCCTGCTGGCACTGCAATTTACGCTGACACGAAAGGCCCTTATTATTGCGACACCGAAAGTGCAACTTTATTTCTCAATAGTGCTGTCCCATGCGGACAGAGAGCGGGATTACTTCTGACAAAAATCTAACGCCAAGTTAAGGCAGAAACGGCTGTAATAAACTTTCTGGCAGCTCCAGAATCTCATATATCTTCTCGATAGCGGACAACATTGAGCGCACCACATTCCAATCCGATAGCATAGCGATGCTCAGTTGCTCCGGGTAATATCTTTGTACTACTGTCTCCAGCTCAGCAATGGTTTTCAAGTCTACAATCAGATTCCCTTTCATCGCCTTCATTTCAGTTTCCGCCAGATTAATGCGCAATCTCAGGCACGCGGGCCCACCCCCGTTTTTCATGCTCTGATCCAGATCCAAATACTCAATCTCGGACAGGCCTGCCTGTGCACGCAAACTTTTTTCGACGTAATCAAACACCGCAGAATCGCGCTGACATTGCGTCGGAAGTAGCATCGCGAGCGCACCATCGCTACGGGTTACAATCTGGCTATTGAATAAATAGGCCGACACCGCTTGCGCCAGTGTTATCTGCCGCTCTTCAATGTTGATAATCTGGATTTGGCCGCCACTCAGGATTTGCAAACGCTGCAAGAAATCGCGCTGATTGACGAAGGCCTGGTCGTGACAAACCAGCAATCGGTCATGAGAAAGTGCAATGACGTCGTTGTGAAAAACGCCGCTGTCGATCGCATGCGGTGTTTGTTGAACCAGCACCACCTGGGACGCTGGTATCCGGTTTAATCGCGCTACCGCCTGGCTCGCGGCCAGACTCTGTCGTGCGGCATAACGCTGATTTGCCGGTGCAGCCACTGAGTGATCGTAACCGTATACCAATACATGGATTGCATTCCCGCAGCCCCCGATTCGCATATGATTGGCTGCGCCTTCATCTGACAATGGCAATACCGGCGGTAGTGGCGGGTTTACCCTAAAATAGCGGGTGTCGGAAAACACGTAACGTAACAAGGCTTCGGTCGCACCCACTTCAATACTGCGGTGCAGATGACTGATCAGATTGGCCGGGGTTATATTCAGTTTTTGGTCGTCCGTATCACAGGAAGGCGCCACCGTGGCAGCATTCGCAACCCACATAGACGAAGCGGAACAGGCATTGGAGAACAACAACGGCTGTTGCTTGAAGGCCTGTTCTAATACGTGCTGCGGCTCACCCCGATAGCCAAGGCGGTAAAGCAACCTGAAATCAGGCCGCACTTGGGGCGGCAGGACACCTTGCCTGACACCACGCTGCATCATCCAGCGTATTTTCTGCAAACCCTGCAAAGCAGCTTGGCGCGGGCTGGACATCCGCTGTTGGTTCTGAAGCGAAGCCAGATTGCCTTTGGCTAATCCGGAATAGTTGTGATTTGGCCCCACCAGCCCATCGAAATTAACTTCGTTTGTTGTCACAGCGTCATACCGGGCGGTAATTCAGCCGGGCTTTGTGGTTCTTCCGCAGTCAGTGAGGCCACCGGATAAGCGCAGTAATCCGCTGCATAGTAAGCACCAGGATTGAAGTTACCACTGGCACCGATGCCACCGAAGGGTGCTGAACTGCTAGCCCCGACCAACGGCTTATTGCAATTCACGATTCCTGCGCGCACTTGATCAGCAAACACTTGATAGGTTTCCGGCTGCTCGGTGACGATGCCTGCCGCCAGCCCAAAACGGGTGTCGTTACATAACGTCAGCGCATGCTCCAAATCCCGGTAGCGATACAACTGCAATACCGGGCCGAATAGTTCCTCATCGTAGTTTTGCTGCGCCGTCGACATATCCACAATACAGGGTGACATCAAGGTCTGCTGTGGATTCCCGTATTGACTTTGCAGCAACGTGGTACCACCGATATTATTCAACAACTGTATCCCGTGATTCAGATGGGCAACTGCATCCTTTGAAATCACGGTACCCATAAAGGGTTGCGGCTGAGCAAAACCATCAGCCACCACCAAATTTTTTGCACAGTGAATAAGATCCTCAACAAACTGATCTCCCCAGCGGCTGTCCGGCAACATCAGCCGCCGTGCACAAGTGCAACGTTGACCGCTACTAACAAAGGCCGAGAACAGGGAAAGATACATAGCCGCCTTCGCGTTACCTACCTGATCAATAACCAACGGATTATTGCCACCCATTTCCAATGCCAGTACTTTTTCCGGATGACCGGCGAATTGTTTGTGCAGGTAGTGTCCTGTCTGCGCGCTCCCGGTAAACAGGATGCCATCCAATTGCGGGTCCTCTATTAAGGCTGAGCCAGTCACTTTGTCGCCCTGTACCAAATTGAACACACCCGGTGGCAGTCCGGCCGCCACCCATAATTGGCACATTTCCTCTGCCACTCCGGGAGTCAGCTCACTGGGTTTGAATACCACACAATTACCCGCCAAAATGGCCGGTAATATATGACCGTTGGGCAGGTGACCTGGAAAATTAAACGGTCCGAATACCGCCAACACCCCATGAGGGCGGTGACGAACACTTAACATTCCCGCCGCGGTATCGTGCTGCGTGGTACTGGTACGTTCCTGCAATGCCCGTAACGATATCGCCGTTTTAGCCAGCATCGCGTTGACTTCGCTTTCAGCATCCCATAACGGCTTGCCATTTTCCTGGGTGATCAGCTTGCTGAATTCGACTTTGCGCTGGCTGAGCAATTCAGTGTAACGGTTAACAATATCGACCCTATCTGCTAAAGAGGTTTTGCGCCATTTGCTGAACGCTGTGCGGGCTGCCTCAACAGCGGCCGCAACCTGATCGCGGTCTGCCCCCGGCCCCTGCCAAATCACCGCATCGGTTAGCGGATTGAGGGACACCAAATCCGCGCCAGCTCCCGCTAACCATTCATTATTTATGAGGGCAGCATTATTCATTTTAAATTCCATCCCTGTTCAACAAAATACAGCGGGCTTTTTGTTCTTGGTTGAGTTTAAGTTCAGACCACAGCGACTCCGTGGACGTCGCGTGCACCCCGGACTCCCCCGGCCATAATAAGGCACAGCGGAATTGCAGCCGGTCCGGGTTGCACACCAATAACGGATAACCATCCAAAGCCTGTATTTGTAACATCGTTGCCAGATAGCTGTCCCGGATCGCTCGCACCCTATCCACATAACACTCCAGTGTGGGCCCGGCATCAAAAATATCGATACAGCCTTCATAACGAAACCCTTCCTGCTCCAGCAGCTTTTTTGCGGGGCGGGTGTCTGCATGGACTTTGCCGATGACACTACGGGCGCTTGCCGGTAGAAAATTGGTGTAAAAGGGATAGCGCGGCATTAACTCCGCTATAAACTGCTTGCGGTTGACCGCGGTTAAATAATCGGCCTGGGAAAAATCCATATCAAAAAAATGCCGGCCCAGCCCTTCCCAAAAAGGCGATGACCCGGTTTCATCCAGATAGCCTCTCAACTCGGCAATTACCTTCGCTGCAAATAACTGGGGATATTGCGCCATAAATAAAAATCGTGCTTTGGAAAGGAGCGCTCCGATTTTACTGTGACGGAAGGTGGGATCGAGATACAACGAGCAAAGCTCACTACAACCGCTGTGGTCGTTAGTCAGAAATAAAGTGGGAAACTGATGATAGATATTCAGGTTGGTAGAGGCGTGCACAATAGTGCCCACACGATAGGTATAACAGGCTTGGTCGAGGCCGATAGCGGATTCAATTCCGGACACACCAACGATGTTACCGGTATTCAGGTCTTCCAGCACAAACCAGAACAACCCGTCACCAAAGCTGTTCATGTGCTGGTGGGTATGCACGGCGCGGGAAAGTTTTTCAGACAAGGTAGAACGATCCAGCGGCAGATTGGTTAATCCACCGCCCGAGGTTCTAGCCAATTGAATAATAGCATCCAGATCTTGCGCCTGCGCCAGTCTGATGACTAACATCGCGGCTCCCGGGTTCGGAATGACACTAGTACTATAGGCTGGTTTGTTGGCTAATTAAAGTCTGCCGGTGGTCACTGCATTACACGCGCACATCGCCTGAGTCAATCTGTTGCTGCATAGCGGCGGTCAAGGGCACATAGTTACGGGCGCTGCTGTCCAGCATGTACAGGGGCTCAGACACCTTCTGCAAATCAAATCCTTCGTTCTTTAATTCCACTTTGCGGTTTTTGAAGGTGCCGGTAATTTCGTGTTCCGTCCGTATCCGTACAAAAAGGGGTATCGCATAACCGGGTAGCGCATTAAACAGCGTCTCGGCCAGTGCCAGCGTATCCAGGTTTTCACCGTTTTGCATGGTAATTGCAGCCATGCCCGCACGCCCATCGCAATTGGGCACCTGAACCCCGTACACCACAGCCTGATCTATCTGGTCTACATGTTTAAAGGCCGCTTCCACTTCAGTGGTAGCCACATTCTCGCCCTTCCAGCGGAAAGTGTCACCGAGCCGGTCAACGAACTGAATATGTTTATAACCCTGATCCCGCACCAGATCTCCGGTGTTAAACCAGCTGTCGCCATTTTTGAATACATCGTGCAGGATTTTTTTCTCACTGGCCTTGGCATCGGTATAGCCATCGAAAGGCGCCAGTTTGTTAATCTTGGTTATCAACAATCCAACACCGCCAGTGGCAACCTTTTTCATCCGGTTCTGCGAATCCCGAACCGGTTCTTCCGTCTCCGGATCGCATTCAACCACAGCAAACGGCAATGGGCAAAAGCCCGCTGTACAATCCACATCGAAGCTGTTCACAAACGCCAGATTACACTCACTGGCGCCGTAAAATTCGCAGATACGCTCGATACCAAAGCGATTTTTAAATTCCATCCAGATTTCCGGACGCAGGCCATTACCGACCACCACCCGCACGTTATGTTGGGCGTCCTGCGCAGTCGGCTCCTGGTTTAACAGGTAACGGCATAATTCACCGATGTAACAAAATCCGGTGGCATTGTAGCTGCGAACTTCGTCCCAGAACCGGGATACACTGAATTTCGGTGTGAGAGCGATACAGGCACCGCTCAGCAATACCGAACCCCAACTCACGGTAAGCGCATTATTGTGATACAGCGGTAACGGAACATAGAATGTATCTTCTGCTGTCAGTCGAGCGGTTAGCAACCCCATACCGGCCCCCCCTTTCAGCCAGCGGGAATGGCTCATGACGGACGCTTTCGGCATACCGGTGGTGCCGGAGGTGAATATATAAAAACAGGGCTGTTTGCTGCGTACAGCAGCCGTGGTGGACGGGTTCACTGCCGGCAGGCGCTCTGACTCTGTCTGCAGGCTGGCAAACCCGGCGGGACGATCGTTGTCGTTTTCACCTACCCAGAAATGGAACACATCTTTTGTATTGAGCGGGGCATAAGAAGTAGATTCAAGCGCGCCGACACATTCTTCGCCGGTGACAATGACCTTGGGTTTGATTAAGCCAATGCTGTGTTCCAGTACTTCGTCGCGCTGGTTGTAATTGAGCATGCCGGCAATGGCACCGAGCTTGGCTGCAGCCGCAGTACAGACCAACATCTCGGGCCTGTTCTCAGACATAATGGCGACCACGTCCCCGCTTTGCACTCCCGATTGCCGGAACAAGGCGGCGACCCGGTTCACCCAACTATTAAACTCCGCATAACTCCATACCTGATCCCTGAATTTCAGAGCCGGGTTAGATGGACGACGGTGGGCTTGCTTTTCCAGCTGCAGGCCGATTGACATCTTACTTTCGGGTCTGGCCTGAAGCATAGTGCGGACACCGTTAATGAAAGCCGGTGCCTCGGGCAGTGCACGTAAAATGCCTGCAGAGATTTCAGTAAAGCTAACTTGTTTATTAGAAGCCATAACTACAAATAATCGTTGTCGTTGCTAAACGGGAGGCTATGATCTCAAAATTAGGCTGCAGTGGCCAGACTACACGGTCGCAAGTCCAGGCTCCAGGGTCAATACACAACATTGGACAGGTACAGCAATTAATCCGATACCGGCTGCAATTGGATCTTGGGCTTCCAGTTCAACCACTCGTCATCGAACTCCTGGTGCAGGATATAGCGGTCACCCCCCGCAGCCAGTGGCAGGGTATTGCCTCCCGGCGGCGTTGCAAATGAAATACCGCCGGCGAGGATTGTTTCCAAAGATTCACTGCGGATGCTGGCACCACTGAATAATCCCACATCAATATTGATTCCGCTGGCGTTCCAGAATTTGGTCCCCTTACGCACCAGCTGGCTGTATGGTTCTTCGATATTGGCAAACACCAGCACCTGATCAGCTTCACCGCTCAGTGAGTATCCGGTCACCATACCCACAGCGATATCCCGATAAAACACCTTCAGGCCCGGCCGAATCGAATTCAGTCGTGGTGTGGTCAGTACGATATTGACTCCGCTATCCGGCACAGCCATTCCCGGCTCGCTTAATTGCAGTTGAAAATCGAATTTCGGCGCCCCGCTTCCCGGCTCCACATTAAAATACTGGCCTTTTAAAAGCGTCTCCAGATGGGAAGCGCCGGTAATGCCCAACTCCGGCTTTACCAGCCAAAAGCGGGTGCCTGCCACGGCAAACTTTTCCGCATGCTGACGCAGTACCACATGAGCTACCAACCCGCTCAGGTCGGGGTCCAGCTCCAGTTTTTTAACTTCGCCCACAGGGTAGCCCTGGTATTTGACCGCTGTTCCCTCTTCAACTCCTTCGCTGCTGGGCAAATGGATCTGGACAGCAAGCCCTTCTTCCGTCGCCTCGCTGTAATCCCGATATAGATTAAAAAGGGTACCGTTGCGCACGACACTGTGTTCACTTTTTGCTTCTGGATTCATAAAGGCGATGCCGCCCTGAATCAGCGTACTGAGCGATTCTGCTTTCACTTTTATCTTGGTCAGCGACCCGCTCACAGAAACCCCGCTGGCATTCCAGAAACGGGTTTGGCTGTTCACCAGGTTGCGAAACTCTTCGTCTATGGTGATATCCGCGACTATACCGGTTTTATTTTCAGACAACGAAACGGCCTGTACCTGACCGACTTTCATCTGACGATATAAAACAGGTGCACCTCTGCTCAGCGAGCCTGATTCGGTCGCTTCCAGTTTCAGGTGTAATCCAGGTCGACTGTAATCCACTTCCGGTGGCTCGTTGAGGGCAACAAAATGTCGGCGAGGCTGGCCTTTTTTCACCTCCATTTCAATTTGACTACCTGAGATCAACGTATCAAGACCACTGACACCGGCCAGCGATATCTCCGGTTTCACCAACCAAAAGCGCGTATTTTCCGTCAGATATTCTTCTACCATCGGATGGAAGCTCACGCTCGCCGTTACAGCACTGTTATCTTCCGTTAGCTTGGCCGCTTTAACCGTACCGACCTCAAACCCGTTGAGCATTATTTTGGTTTTTCCGGCATTCAGCTGTTGCGGTGGCCGAAATACGATTTCTGCATCCACCCCTCGTTGTGCAGCGTCATAGTCCTTATACAAAATATATTCATCATTATTGCTTGCGGCTGGATTGCCATCACTCGGCTCCCCGGAGTCGAAGGTAATCCCCCCCTGCACCATACTGATCAGGGACTCGGCCCGGATATCCAGGCCACTCAGATCGGCGTTGACCTGAATCCCGCTGACATTCCAGAAGCGGGAACTAGCGCGCACCAGATCGACATACTCCGGTTTAATATGGACGCTGATTTCGACCCGGTCGTTATCCTGGTCAAGTTGATACTGGGTAACGCTTCCAACGGTGATTTGTTTGTACAATACCGGGGCATCTGCGTGTATCGACCCCAAATCCCGCGCATGCAAAGTCAGATGTAGGCCCGGCATTTCAGTATCTATCGGCGGTGGCTCTGACAACGCCTCGAATCGCGTGGCACGCTCACTATCGGCTCCCATTTTTACACCGATGTAATTACCGGTCACGATGGTCTCAAGCCCGGTAACGCCACTCAAACTGATTTCCGGACGCACCAACCAGAACTGTGTGCTCTCTTTCAGTATGACCTCAAGGCGATTATCTATTTCGACCGTCGCCACGACCCCTTTCATATCCTTTGTATCCAACTGTATATCGGTGACCACTCCGGCCGTGATGCCTTCATAAAGCACCTTGGTTTTGCCCACCTCCATGCCGGTGCCACTGGGGAAGTTAATCGAAATTTCTATCGGTGCTTCGACCACAGCCCGATACAGCAACCAACCGCCAATAACGACGGCGATCAGCGGTAACAACCAGATTATTGAAAACGCCTTGTCTTCTTTTACCAGCGCATCTTGATATTCAGGTTCAGCCATTTTTTTCTTCCAACAAATCCCAAAGCAAACGAGGATCAAAAGTAATTGCAGCCAACATTGTTAACACCACCACGCTGGCAAAAGCGGTCGCACCAGGACCGGCACTGACTTGTGCTACGGTACCCAAATCCACCAGGGTGACCAGAATAGAAATCATAAACAAGTCCAGCATCGACCAGGCACCAATAACTTCGATGATACGATAGAGCACCGTGCATTGCTTTTTACTGAGCCGCCATTTGAACTGCACAGTGAACAATAACAGCATGATACCCACCAGTTTTAACACCGGTACAACAATACTGGCAATAAATACCAAAACAGCAATGGGTAACATGCCCTCTTCTGCCAGCTTGATCACACCGGACAAGATCGTATCGGGGTCACCATCCCCCAGATACACTACCGTCATTATCGGGTACAGATTAGCCGGAAACATGAGAATCCAAGCGGTGATAATAAGAGCCCAGGTACGGGAATAACTGGCAGGGATCCGGGAATGCAGCCGACTGTCACAGCGGGGGCAAACGCCTTTGCCCTGCGCCGGTTTGCGCACCAGCAACTGGCATTCATGACACAACACCAATCCCCGGCTGCGCGCTGTGCTCATGCCGCCACCCGCTGTCGCTGCTGGCCAATACGCTCCCAGATCACGGAGGCATCAAATAAAACCGCATTGAGGGTGGTGGCCAGCAGCACGCTGCAAAAGCAGAACAATCCCACGCCAAAGTATACCTCGCCGTCCTCAATCAGTTTCACATAGGCCACCAAGATACCCAGGAGATAAACCTCCAGCATGCCCCACTTTTTTATTTTCCGTTGCGCTTTCAGCAAGTTGATTAACAGCCCGTTGTAGCGTTGCATTCGGACCAGCAAACTGATCAACAGGATTAATCCGGCCTGCGCTACCGGCGCGACCATACTGCACAGCAATACCAGCAGGCCCATAAACCAGAAGCCTTCCTCAAACAAATGCCCCACGCCCTTGGCAACGGTGTCCACGGTGTTGGAGCCGAGCATATTGAACGTCAGTATTGGCAATAGATAGGCCGGCGGCATCAGGATCAAGGCGGTCAGGCTCAGAGCAAGTCCTTTGGCCGTTGTGTCTTTGCCGGCCTTTTGCAATGTCGCATTGCAACGAGGGCAAACCAGCTTCTGCCCGGACTTCAGAGCGACCCGATTCACCAGAGTGTCGCACTCGTGGCACGCTAGCAGGGGTTGATCGTATAACATAAGCTATTCGTCTTCACGCCGTAGATGGACCGCGACCTGCCCCTCCTCGCTTTCGTCCACCACCACTCCGACCAGCATCGGCTGACAACAAACCTGACAATCTTCGGTGTAAGTTTGCTCTTCAACACTGCAATCAATCAGCAGCTGGATTGATTCGCCGCAGTATGGACAGAACAACGCGATTTCTTCCAGATTGAGCATGGATTACCTGGCGAGGTATCTAAAGGGGCGTTTTAAGGTGCTGACATTGAGTGTGCCAGATTGAAAGGTAATGGAAAACATACTGGTGTCCCTGATTGTGAACTCATCCTATGCTATCACACACGGGGCTTAAATGAGGCGCCTATCCGCTGGCCAGGCAAATGCAATTTCGGCCCATGGTTTTCGCTTCGTAGAGCGCCATATCCGCTTCGTTAATCAACTGGTCCTGGACCAGCTTCCTGGCCGGTGTGGCCGCCAGCACGCCAATACTCACCGTCACCATGATCCGCTGTCCGGCGCAGGATATCGGGCATTCGGCGACACGGGCTCGTAGTTCCTCTGCCATTTTCATCGCTCTGTTTTCATCGCAGTTGGAGAGCAGGGCGACAAATTCTTCACCACCATACCGGCAAACCAAATCCTCTGATCGCCGCAAATTGCGCTGCAACAACTGCGCGACCGCTTGAATGCACTCATCACCGGCAATATGGCCACAGCTATCGTTGACCGATTTAAAGTGGTCAATATCAATCATTAATATGGCGAATGCCGTATTCAAGCGTTGGCCTTTTTCAATTTCTTTCTCTAACGCGGAGTTGAAAAAGCGGCGGTTCTTTAACTTGGTTAACGCATCCCGCTCACTGATCAACTCCAGCTCTTGCAGCGTGTCTTTCAACTCCCGGGTTCGTTCTGCCACGCGCCGCTCCAGTACCAAAGCGTAGGCTTCCTGAGCGTCCACCGCCTTTGCCATTGCCTGTCTGGCCTGCTTTTCCTTGATCATGGCAAGCTGTTTCAAGTCGGCTTCTTTTTGCACTGCCCCGATGACTTGCTCCTGCGCCTCTATTTTCAAGTTGCGTTCTTCATGGTATTTGTCGCCCAGCGCAATACACAACAAAATCATATCCAGAACAGCACCCCACAACACCATATTCTCAGTCGCTGGCAGCACCTGAACAAAACCGAATTTATTCAATCCCATACTGAATGCCCCGAATACATACAGCATCCAACCCAGAACAAAAAGGCGGGTTGGCCGGTAACGAAAGGAAGCGCAAGACCACATGGCCTGTAACACAAGAATTACCGCAGGAAAAGTTAAGGTTGAGGCAATAATAATGGCCCATTGTTCATTCATAAACGGAGTCATTAACGCGCCCAGCAAGCCCAGGTTACGCACCAAATTAAAGATTTTATAGCCCGAAAAATTCGCGGCTTTTATTTTCAGAAATTCGCCACAAAACAACATAGAAAAGGCAATGGCAAGAAAAGTCGCAATGGAAATACTGCGCTGCTGAAATTCGACCCACCCTACCCAAAGGTAATCCGGGCCAATACCCTGCCAGCTCAGAACAAAAAAAACAAAACAACAGACATGAGCTACGTACATCAAAAATGTTTTGTCTTTCACAGTCAAATACAACACGAAGTTATACAAGGCCATGGCGACCAAAATCCCAAGGAAAACACCCAAAGTGGTATCGTTAAGTTCTTTTTTGGTAATATATTCGGATTCCTCCACTACTTGTGCTGGAATCTGCAGTGCGCTGGTGGAGGTTACTTTTAGATAAATTTCGTAGGCGGCATTTTCCTGAACCAGAAATTCAAATGAAGGCAATCGATTTTTTACCGTACGCCGGTAGACCCCGTAACGAGTGCCGGCACGCTGTTCGCTTTGCAATACCCCGTTTTCAAGTACACTGAACTGAACATCCGTCAGCAATGCATTGTGTATCCACAAATACCAGCGACCCGCCTTTAGCTCATCGGCATCGATCTGCAAACGAAACCAATAGGTTTTGGAGGTAAAACCCAGATTGGGAGAATCCCACTTTGATTGCTGCCACTCGTTATCCGCTGACTGCACTTGGTGCAAAGTAAAATCCTGATCTTGCAATATCGACCAACGCCCTTGAACTCCGTTCGCGGCAAAGCCGGTGCTGGCGAAAACCAGCAACAACAGCAGTAGGGAAAAACGGGCGATGAGATTAGGCACGCAACTGTCCCCCGTTTTCAAGTGCAAGTTGCACCCGGTTACGGCCGGATTGCTTCGCACGATAAAGAGCCGTGTCCGCCATCCCCACCAACTGTTCGGAGCGTTGACTGGCCTCGGGCGTAAAGCCGGCAACACCAATACTGACCGTTACCCTGTCCGGCCCGCTCTGATCGGCCAGATTAACTGTGGAAACCTGCTCGCAGATCGCATCCCCCAGCAGATAACCCTGCTTAGGATCCGCTCCCGGCATGAGTACGACAAATTCCTCGCCACCAAACCGGAATAGCTTGTGACCGGTATCGCCCAACAGACGGCTTATCCTAGCGGCTACCGCACACAAACATTTGTCGCCAATTGCGTGGCCCCATTGATCATTGACTGCTTTGAAATGGTCCACATCAATCATTAGCAAGGAAATGAAGCGATTGTGGTGTTTTGCAGTTTCAAAATGCTCAGCGATTTGCTCATTAAAAAAGTGCCGGTTATACACCTGAGTCAGAGGATCCAAGCGCACCAATTCTCGCAATTTTTCCGCGGCCTGCCTTAAGTCACCGGTTCGCTGCTCTATAGACTGCTCTAATTGCGCGTTGTTTTTCAGCTGTACCTGGAGTGATAATTCTTTGGCATTCAATTCCATTGCTTCGATCTGAAGTAGTCTCTGCATTTCCTCCTGTTCCGACTCCAAGGACAGCAGCACTTTCTCACGGGCGGCTAAAGCCTGTGCTTTTTCTGTATTGATACGGTCACCTAGCGCAATACTGAACAGAATCATCTCGGTAATCATGCCTAGGGCTATGGTTTGCTCTGTCCACACGTTGACCGAAATCCAGCCCAGTTTATTGAATATATAGAGCAACACACCCAATAAAAATACCACCCAGGCGGCGATGAATATCTTGATGGGGCGGTCACCTGATTTGTAATAGGTGAAAATAGCGATAAAGCCGACGCAGATCACACTAATGGCGAGCAAAGCAACGATATACAGGTTCCAATACCGATCCAAAACCGGCAACATCAGCAACGCTCCAATGGCACTGTAACGCACCAGGTTTATCGCCCACAGCAAGCGAAAGCCACGCTGTTTTAGTTTCAGGAACCACATCGCGAACGTCGTTGCGAAAAATAAGGCGCAATAAGCAGAGAGAAATGTAGACACCTGGGACCAGGCGGAAAATTCACCCCAAAGAAAGCGATAGCCTAACCCTTTAAGTGAAATCTGCAGCACCAGAAAACTACACACTCCGCAGACATACACCAGATAAATGGGATCACGAATGGCCGTATACAGAAAAAAGTTATACAACAACATAATCGCCAGGGCGCCAGCCAACATGCCCACCACCACACTGCCTGCTTCCGAGTGCTCAATGAAACGTTCCATTGACCACAGTGAGGCAGGCAATTGCATTGAGTGATGACTTATCACCCTCAGGTAAATGGTAAAATGGCCGTCCCCGGGCATGTCGAGAGGCACAAGGTTCAGACGATGGACAAGCTGCCTCCCGCTATTCGGACGGGCAATCCCCATATGGTGCTCTGACAGCAGCAGTCCGTCATCCGAGACTAAATAAAAGTCGAGTTCATCCAGCAGGGGATTGGATATTTCCAACAACCAGTTTTCCAACCGATTGTTATTCTGCACCTGCAGGCGGAACCAGAATGCCTTGCGGGACAACCCGTGATTAGGAACGGTCTCGGCACTCGGCAGCCAATCCGCCTGCCTAATAACTTTTTGTAAGTCTGCATCACCAACCTCGTCAACCCAAAACGACATGTATTTGCCCAAAGGGGCTCCCTGAATCAGAGGATCCAATACAAGCGCCTGGGCTTGGAGGTTGGCAGTCGCTGAGCTCAACAACAGCAATAAAACTAGAACTCTAAATCGCATCTGCTCGCCGGTGGGGAATCTACTACGACTCTAATAATAGGGAGTGAATCGACTTCTCACCATTTAACTATGTAGTATTTCGTAATCAATCAGGGCCTTTGTATTAATATCCCAGATAGGCGATTTTCATATAACCTGTGGCTCTAAGAAGCGCTTCGATAAAGACGGATGACTGACAGTTCACCCATTCCCCATGCAAAAGTGACGTAAAAATCGATGTCAATCAGTCATTGCTTTATCCGCCGTGACCGGTATCGTATCAGCGCTTATCGTTTATTAATTTTTTTGACTTTGGTATCGACTATGCGCAATCCAGGGCTGTTAACGCGATCTTATTTTTTTGTCCGCAATGCGATTGAACGCCGGACACAAACAGAAAAGTTCATCGTCTCGGATAAAACCAGCCACGACGTTTTATTCAGTGATGGTTTAATGGAATTGCGTTTTTACCCCCAACAGGATGAAACGCCTTTTGTATTGGATGGTGATGCGATCGTTCCCGACCAACAGCAACACCGCACTCCGATCCTCCTAGTCCCGCCGTTAGGCGTGTACCACTGGATTTACGATTTGATGGCCGAGCGTAGCTGGGTGCGTTTTCTCAACGCACGGGGGTTTCAGGTGTATCTGGTATGTTGGGGCGCACCCTCAAAATCCGATGCCGGGCTGTCCATTGATACTTACGTCAATCATTGGTTGAGCAAGGCCGTAGAACAGGTTCAAGAGCATAGTGGCCAGCAGCAAATATCGATGGTCGGCTATTGCATGGGAGGGTTACTCACCCTGCTCTGGGCCGGTGCTCATGACCGCGGCCAAATCCGCAATATTGTTACCATCGCCAGCCCCATCGATTTTCATGCCAGCCACGTCTACGGCAAAGTGCTTCGCTGGGTAAAACAAAGCACCCGCCGCGTGCCGATACCGGAATATTTCCGCGACAGCCAACGCTTTCATGTTCCGGGTGATATCCTGTCAGTGATGTTCAAGATGACCAACCCATTGGCGGGGGTTGTCAGCTACATTGATCTTGTACGTAACCTTTCTGATCGTGACTACGTCACTGCCCATCTCACTACCCGTGAGTGGTTCAATAATATGCCGGACTATCCCGGCGCCACCGTCCAGCAACTGATATTCGACTTTGGCATTAAAAATTCCCTCGCAGACGGCAGTGCCATGATCGGCAAGCACCGTTCAGATTTGACCAGCATCCGCAGTAACCTGCTGGCTTTCGCGGGTAAAAGCGACAACATCGTCAGCGTGGAAGCAGCCAGGAAAATCATGGATTTAGTAAACACAGAAGACCGCACTTTTATGGAAGTGCCCGGCGGCCATGCCGGTGTATTTGCCGGCGGGAAGGCGCAAGAGCACACCTGGACCATTACCGCAGACTGGTTGGCACAGCGTTCGGATTAAAGGCCGTTCTCAAGGCTACACCTTTAAAGCTGATCCACATCCGTCAACAAGGAGGGAAACAATGCCAGTGGATCTGAAGACAAACCGCCTAGATATTTTTGCTTCAGTGCGGGGAGCAAAGGCTTGATGGAGTCGCACAAATAGGGTTCTTCCAGTGAGATAATCTGGAATATAGCGCGTTTTAACATATCGCGTCCCATGCTGGTGCCACCGTCAGGCTGTATTGATGTGGTTTGCAAAAAGGAGGACCAGGAGACAACAGTCACCCAGATATTAACTATCAAGGCATCCACCTGTTCCGGCGTCGCCTTCATCAAGCCGGCGCTGACCATCGTAGACAGAATCTCGCGACCATCGCTGACCGTGCGGATTGAAAAGTTACGGTAGGCGAGCCTTAGCCCGTCATTTTCCAGCAACAGCTGATGCAAATCCCGGTGTAAAAAACGGTAGTCCCACATACTGCCCAAAATGGCTTCAAAATACTGAACTTTGTCCTGGTAAGTAATCGGACGATGGGCAGGCACAGCCAGAAATTCCTGCACTTCCTCCTGATATTTCAGGAACAACTGAAATACAATTTCATTTTTATTGCGGTAGTGATAATAAAGATTGCCCGGACTAATGCCGAGGTTTGCGGCAATATGATTGGTGGAAACATTGCGCTCCCCCTTCTCATTAAATAACTTAAGGCTGGCTTGCAAAATTCGGTCTTTGGTTTTCATCAGATTAATAACGCTTCTTTATCATGATGCTACATAAGAACGGGGTTTGGCGCCCCTCGCTGTGCATTGTAGATAAAAACCCGACCAATGGGGGATAATATCTGTCTGAAACACCGCAAAATCAAACTAAATTTTTATAATTCAATATATTATTTATCACCTGACGCTCTAATCACTCCAGATTACCTGATAGTTTTGTTGCAGGTTCGCCACTTGACTGTCGATCTGTCGGATGCGTTGTTGTTTTTGCCAGTCGGCCATGAGCCTGGGCCGCAACACCTTTAGCGGCGGCAGCATTTCCGGCTGGTGGGTCTGATAATTAAGCAGCCAGGTGCGGTCTTTGAGCGCGACTCTCCGCCATTGTTGATCCGGTGAAAGTGCATTCAGCCACTGAACCAGGTCTGCCCCCCACACAGCACTTAAATAGGCCGGGTTTTTACCTTCAACCTGTTGCACCTGTAGCTGCAAAGCCGCCGGATCTGCGCCATTATTCAAGGCCCGCAGCAGCAACCGGTCTTGCTCGGCAGACGAACTGGCCGGGAGTGCGAGAAAGCCATAACGGGGGGATTCTGCGTAGCGCTGTCGATGCTGTTGCAAAAACCGCTCTAACTCGCTTTCTTCCGGCTCTGTCAGCTCAGGTTGACCGGCAAACAACAACTGCATCTTTTTAATAACCCGCTCACGCACTACCGGGTCGTGCTGATCCAGTCCCATTGCAAGACCTTCTTTGTACAACACTTCCTCTTTAATCCAGTTTTTTTCAAAATCCTGTAATGCCTCAGTTTCTGGTGACTGTCCATGCTCTTTTTGATATCGCTCAATAAACTGTTGTCTGGTTTCGAGAGGCAAACGAACTTGCTTCTCTGCTTGCTCGTCCTGCAACCATGCGCTTATAACAAACACCACCGCCCCCAAAACCAGAAAGTGGAAAAGCGGTTCATTCCCCACCGATACCTTACGTTTTTCTATCATGACAGGCTGCTTATCCAATTCGGAATATTATTGAGCATGTTAGTTCATCTCTATTACATCGAAATGAACACCCTTTGAATTATCCGTCCTATGTTCGTTTTTCACTCTGACTTCTTACGTTCATCAAGTTGAAAGTGAATCGTTAAAAATATGTCCAAAGGACGAAATTTAATTACCGTATCTTGTGAGCCTCCCTTCCTGGTTCGCTGTCTTTTCTATAGGAGCTCTCATGTTCAGAATAAAAAAATTGGCTGTTGGTATTTCACTGGGGACTGCATTGCTGGCGGGTACCAGCATTCCGACGCTCGCTCAAACACGTCAATCTCATGAAAGGTGGAACCCGCCACATCAGTCCGACACCTATCGTGCAGAAGTAGAAACCATTGCCTCCAAAAACGGAAAGCTGACCCGTAAGTTCGTTAAGGGTACCGTTTTTGAAGACCGCAATAGAAACGGAAAACTGGATCGTCGCGAACAAGGTATCTCCGGCGTTATGGTTTCCAACGGCAAAGACGTTGTTCTTACAGACAACAAAGGCCAATATACCTTGCCGGCCAAAACAGGCGGACTGAAAAATTTTACCGTATTCGTCACCAAGCCTGCTGGCTTTGAGCTCCCTGTTGACCAGGATAATATTCCTCAATTCTACTATCACCACATGCCCCAAGGGTCACCGCAAATGCAATTTGACGGGCTGCCGGCAACCGGCCCTCAACCCAAAGCGATTAATTTTCCAATGGTGCGGGGCGCGTATAAGAAGCATTTCAAAATAGCGGTGTCCGGGGATCCTCAACCTTATTCGAATAACGAAGTTGGCTATGTTCGTGATTCCCTGGCCAATGAACTTGCCATGCGTGACGATCTGGAAATCGTTTTAATTGAAGGCGACATTATGGGCGACGACCTCGGCCTCTACCCTCGCTTCAAACGCATTATGAGTGCTGTGGGTAAGCCGGTTTATTTTGTTCCCGGCAACCACGACCTGAACTTCGATGCACCCACGGATGAAAACAGCCTGGATACGTTTAAACGGGAATGGGGGCCGAGCTACTACTCATTTGATATTGGTGATGTCCACTTCGTCACACTGGATAACATGCGTTACCCCTGTACTCCGGATATTGATAATGCAGATGGCAAACATGATTTCTGTAATGATCCGCAGACAGCGCCAACCTACAACGGCATTATCGATGCTGCACAAATGGAATGGCTGGCGAACGATCTTGCACTGGTGCCAGAAGACAAATTATTGGTGTTCAGCATGCACGTTCCGCTGGTTTCCTATGTGGATATGACATCAACCAAACACCAGACCGACAACGCACAATGGCTATATGATCTGGTGGGCAACCGACCCGCCGTTGCACTCAGCGGGCACACCCATACTCTGGAAAACTTTTTACCCGGTGAATATTACGAAGGGTGGCAGGAATCATTGGGACTGGGACCAACGCCATTCCCGCATATTATTACCGGGGCAACATCCGGTTCCTGGTGGTCCGGCGATATTGATGAGTTCAATTTGCCCATGTCAATACAAAAATTGGGGGCACCTCGGGGCTATCTGATTTTTGAGTTCCATGGCAACAGCTATTCCAACCGGTTTAAAGCAGCAGCCAAGTCCGAACAGGAGCAAATGTCCGTTGATTTTCTCTCGCCCACATTCCTGGGCTGGTATCAAACCATGAAAGACTGGGCTTCAATGCCTTCTGCGAGCCGTCCTGAGACACCGCCGGTCAACATCAACGACCTTGCAGATACCAGCATCCTCACCGCAGACGATCTGGCCGGTGGTACTCAGCTTATGATTAACGTCTGGAACGGCAGTCGTGATTCCCGCGTTTGGGTTGAAATCGATGGCAAATCCGCCGTGCAGGCTCAACGTACGCAATCCGGCAATGGCGAAGGCAAAGCGGTGTCTCTGGATCCGTTTGCACTGAAGAAGCAAATGTATGTCTTCCGTTATGCTGCTAAAAGCGAATCCGGAAATGAGCGCACCCAGGGCTTTGAACAATTCCGCGGCTCTCATTACGGCACCGCCGACCCTCAACCGATTAGCCGTTCCAATTGGACCGAATCTTCCAATCATATCTGGGCAATCGACATTCCCGCTGATCTGGAAAACGGCATTCACACAGTGAAAATCACTACCCAGGACCAATTCGGCAAAACCTACACCAGCCACAAGACGTTCGAGGTCATGGAAGAGCGACCCGCCCCTTATTTCCGTACGGAATTATTTGAATAGTCCGTTTTATCAAGTCTACTTGCCAAAAAACCCAGTAAGTACCTCAAAGGCAGCCGGCGTTTAGCGCGGTTGCCTCTTTTCATTCCTGGACGAATAAAACCGCAAACTAAAGAGATTAGACCGGTTATCGCTGCCCCCTGCGCAGTTGGTGGCACTCTGCCCGCTGCTGATATATTCTAGCAATAGACCGGAAGAGCGAGACCATAATAATGAAAACGTTAAATCAACAACTCACTCAATATGCTGCCTATCACCGGGACAAGCGCAACGTGTTTTCCCATTTCATCGGTATTCCCATGATTGTGTTTGCAGTGACCATTTTGTTATCCCGTCCCGGCGTCAATCTCACCGGCTTTTTAATTTCTCCCGCCCTGCTAGTTGCCCTTGCCGCACAGTTTTATTATTTCAGACTGGACTTTCGCTTCGGTGTTGCGATGGCGCTGTTCCTGGGCCTGTGCTTGTGGGGCGCCCAACACATTGCTTTGATCTCAACCGCACAATGGCTCGCCTGGGGTATTGGCCTGTTCGTGGTCGGTTGGATTATTCAGTTCGTTGGCCACATTTACGAACGTCGAAAGCCTGCTTTCCTGGACGATGTAATGGGACTCGCCATCGGACCGCTGTTCGTTATGGCTGAACTGGCCTTTCTACTCGGACTGCGCAGTGATGTTCAACACGCCGTGGAAGACCAGGTCGGACCTTGCGTTATCAAAACCGCTGCAGTCCACTAGTCGTTTTATTGCATAGTGGAATCAGGTTACGACGCAACCCTTTGGCCTGTGTACCAATTGGCATGAAATCAGCTTAAATATAGTTACTACCCAATAAGTAGCGCTGGCTGCCAGCCAGACATTGATTGCCATCAAGGAGATGCTTCGTGTCCCCCGCTTTACACCCTATTCAATTTCTCCTTAATGACCAAAGCGTCACCATCGACACCATCGCACCCTCGATGACCGTGTTGCGCTATCTACGTGAAATTCGTGGGCTAACAGGAACAAAAGAAGGCTGTGCCGAGGGCGACTGTGGTGCCTGCACCGTTCTGATCGGAGAACGCAAGGGGGATGACTTGCAATTACGCAGCGTAAACGCCTGCATCCAGTTTGTGCCGACATTGCACGGCAAAATGCTTTATACCGTGGAGTATTTGCGGCAATCCGATGGTGAACTGCATCCGGTTCAGCAAGCAATGGTGGATTGTCACGGCTCCCAATGTGGTTTTTGTACACCGGGCTTCGTTATGTCGTTGTGGGGTTATTACCTGGACAAACAAAGCCAGGGCACGGCGCCGTCCAAATCGGAATTACGTACCCTGCTGTCCGGAAATTTGTGCCGTTGCACCGGTTACAAGCCCATTCTGGCAGCTGGAATACACATGTTTGGATTGCCCACGAAAAAATACGATAAAAACGACAAGTTACAGCAACTGGATACATTAACCGCGCATCTGTCTGATGAAGATGCGGACCATTTTCGTCACGACACCGGTGACTACTTTGCACCGCATACCCTAGCGCAATTGCTCGCATTACGCAGTCAGCATCCTGACAGCACTTTGCTGGCCGGATGCACTGATATTGGCTTGTGGGTGAATAAACAGTTCCGCGAGCTGAATACTATTATCTATCTCGGCAACGTCACGGCATTACAGCAAATCGAACACTCACCGCAAGTGATCCGCATTGGTGCTGCGGTGTCGCTGACTGACAGTTATGGTGCACTCGCCCACTACTACCCCGGTATTACCGAGTTGTGGCAACGCTTTGCTTCGGTTCCCATCCGCAATGCCGGCACCTTGGTCGGTAATCTTGCCAACGGCTCGCCTATCGGTGACTCCGCACCCTGGTTAATTGCGGTGGGCGCCAGGGTGGAACTTCAAAATGTTGACGGTCAGCGTACCCTGGCGCTGGAAGAGCTATACACCGGGTATCAACAACAGGCCCGCGCCAAAAATGAGGTTATCACCGCCGTCATGGTACCCCTACCTACGGCACAACAACGCTTCCGCACCTGGAAAGTTTGCAAACGATACGATTCTGATATTTCCGCTGTCTGCGGCGCATTTCAACTAACCATCACCCATGGCGTTATTGACAGCGCACGGGTTGCATTCGGCGGCATGGCCGCTACCTCCAAGCGGGCAACACAATGCGAAGCCGCTCTCAACGGAAAGCAATGGAGTCAGAATAGTGTCGAAGCAGCGATGCGGACACTGGACCGGGATTTCACTCCCCTGTCGGATATGCGGGCCAGCGCGGAGTACCGTAGCCAGATCGCAAAAAATCTACTCTATCGTTTTTACCTGGAAACCCGTGATGATCAACCGCTAAACCCGTTGCAGACCCGGGCCTTTACACTCGCGGAGCAACCATCATGAAACCCGATTCGGCAGCCCATGAGTCAGCGCATTTACATGTCTCCGGTGAAGCAACCTATATAGACGATATAGCGGAGATAGCGGGTACGGCCCACTGCGCACTGGGGTTAAGCACGCAAGCACACGCAATCCTGACGACAGTGGATTTGCAGAACGTTCGGAATAGTCCCGGCGTTATCGCCGTTTTAACCGCCGGGGATATTCCAGGCGTGAATGATTGCGGTCCCATCATTCACGATGATCCGGTGCTGGCACAGGGCGAAGTATTTTATATAGGCCAGCCCATATTTGCGGTGGTCGCAGAAACCCGCGAACAAGCGCAAAGAGCGGCACGCCTTGGGCAAATCGAATATCGCCCCCTACCGGCAATATTAACGCCCCGCGCAGCCCATGCAGCACACGACTACGTGTTACCTCCTATCTCGCTTACCCGCGGCGAGCCGGAGCAGAAATTAAAGGCCAGCGCGCGTCAATTAAGCGGAACATTCGACATTGGCGGACAGGAACAATTCTATCTTGAAGGACAGATTGCTTACGTCATACCCAAGGAAGACGGCTGTTTTCATGTGCATAGTTCCACGCAACATCCCACCGAGATGCAACACGTGGTGTGCCATCTGCTGAACCTGCGAGCGCATCAGGTGGTGGTGGAAATGCGGCGCATGGGTGGGGGCTTTGGCGGCAAGGAATCGCAGTCTGCGCTGTTTTGCGCAGTCGCAGCGTTAGCTGCCTGGAAAATAAAACGCCCGGTAAAGCTGCGCCCGGACCGTGACGATGACATGATGATTACCGGCAAACGTCACTGTTTTGCCTACGACTACGCGGTGGGGTTCGATAATCAGGGCAGAATAAACGCTGCTAAAATTGACATGATTACCAGGGCAGGATTTTCCGCCGATCTTTCCGGGCCGGTAGCCACCCGCGCACTCTGTCACTTTGACAATGCTTATTTTCTCAGTGACGTTACCATCAATGCATTTAACGGCAAGACCAATACACAAAGCAATACCGCATTTCGTGGATTCGGCGGTCCACAAGGCGCCATTGCAATCGAATACATTCTGGATGACATCGCCCGTGAATTAAAAATGGATCCGCTGGATGTACGCATGACTAATTTCTACGGCACCCATGATCGCAATGTCACACCCTATGGGCAACCGGTTAAAGATAATGTCATTCATGAACTGGTGGCCGAACTGGTGGAAACCAGTGATTACCGGCAACGGCGTCGGGCGGTATCGGATTTTAATCAATCCAACACCATACTGAAAAAGGGTCTGTATCTGACGCCGGTTAAATTCGGAATCTCTTTTAATGTTAAACACTTTAACCAAGCGGGTGCGCTGGTGCACGTCTACACTGACGGCTCTGTGTTAGTGAACCACGGTGGTACTGAGATGGGTCAGGGGCTGAATACCAAAGTGTGCCAGGTTGTTGCCCGCGAGTTGGGTATCAGTCTGAATCAGGTGCGGGCGACCGCAGCCGATACCAGTAAAGTGGCCAATACCTCCGCCACGGCTGCATCCACCGGAAGCGACCTCAATGGCAAGGCAGCACAGAACGCAGCCGCACAGATCCGCCAGCGCTTGACTACTCTGGCTGCCACATTACTGCAATCCGAACCTGAGCAAATCGAGTTTTCAGGCAACCACATTACGGCCGGGGCCCGTCGCATGCGGTTTACTGAATTGGTACAAAAGGCGTATGAAGAACGCATCCAGTTATGGTCCGACGGCTTTTACAAAACACCGGATTTAAGCTGGGATAAAGACACGCTGACCGGAAGCCCGTTTTACTACTTTGCCTATGGTGCGGCGGTCTCGGAAGTGGTGGTAGACACCCTGACCGGAGAATGGAAATTACTCCGCGGCGACTTGTTGCACGATGCGGGTACCAGTATTAATCCGGCTATTGATATCGGCCAGGTGGAGGGGGCCTATATTCAGGGAATGGGCTGGCTCACTACCGAAGAATTGTGCTGGGATCAGAACGGTAAGCTGACCACGCACGCTCCCTCTACCTATAAAATTCCAGCGACCCATGATTGCCCGGATCTGCTCAATACAACATTATTCAGCAACCCCAATGGCGTCGACACCGTATTGCGCTCCAAAGCAGTGGGTGAACCCCCATTGCTACTGCCATTTTCAGTATTTTTCGCCATCAGGGATGCCATTGCACAGGCAGGACAACAGAATATCTCTCCACCACTACAAGCACCGGCAACGCCGGAAGCGATTCTGGCTGCGATCAGAGCAGTAAAAGGTATTTAACGGGAAGGACGTTATCTGGAAGGAGCGCCATCGTATTCGCCACCTTTAGCAGATCAATAAACCCGATCTGCTAAAGCGGCACGATGCTTCAAACTATTCGGTCATAGATTTAACTTTGTTTTCGGCGTCGTTCAGTGCCTCATCCGTTTTATCCATGGCGTCATCACCTGCATCTTCAGCGTCATCCGCCATATCGTCCATGCTGTCCCCGGCGTCAGCTGCCATATTTTCGGCAGAATCCATCGCATCATCCGCTGCGTCACTTACGCTGTCCATGGCATCGCTGCCCATTTCTTTCGCAGATTCCGCCATTTCTGAAGTTTTATCCCCGACAGTTTCTGCTGCTGAAGAAATTGAGTCTGCTGCACTATCAGCAGTCTCTTTTGACTTTTCACAGCCGATCAACCCAAATGCCAGCACTACGGAAAAGGCAATGTGGTGTAATTTCATGGTCATTTCTCCTTGAGAGTTATAATTAGATATTCCACTTCGAAGCGTCCAGGACAACTTACCACCCTATAAAATCATTTGGAAGCACGAAGAGCAACCCACCCGCACTATACCAAACAACCTGCGTCAGGGTGAGTATGCAGGCAACCAGATTAACAAAGAAATTCCACAAACTTGTAAAACTCCTGCACAAAGGCGCGCTCGTCTGTCTTCACCTGAAACTTACAGATCATTTTTTAAACAGAAGGTATCACTCAAAACCGCCTTCGTAGTTTCGCATTGGGAAGCACTATTAAACTGGTAAGATAGATTTTTTACCGGCAGGCACCATTCAATCCGGGATATCTCCGAGCACACCTACGGTCTTCAAACATTATCTTAAGGAGCTACGATGAGTGAGCGCGTCACCCTGAATGTAGAAAACGATATTGCTTATGTCACCCTGAACCGCCCCGAAAAACACAACGGCATGGACCTGGAAATGCTTAGGGCCATGATTAAAGCCCAGAAAAAAGCGCGTAAGCTGAAA
Source organism: Ketobacter sp. MCCC 1A13808 (assembly GCF_009746715.1). NCBI lineage: Bacteria > Pseudomonadati > Pseudomonadota > Gammaproteobacteria > Pseudomonadales > Ketobacteraceae > Ketobacter > Ketobacter nezhaii. The sequence goes on along the minus strand of NZ_VRKW01000003.1, from coordinate 377,556 downwards.
GGAATTCGCGCGGTTATAGTGCAGGGCGCAGGTGCGTCATTTTGCTCCGGCCTGGACTTTAAAAGTGTGTTGGCAAAACCCGCTTCCGCTTTCACCAGCTACATGAAGTTATGGAGCCTTTATCGGAATGATTTTCAAACCTGGAGCATCGGATGGCGTGAAGTAGGCGTGCCGGTGATAGCAGTCATGCATGGCAACTGCTTTGGTGCCGGCTTGCAATTGGCATTAGGTGCAGACATCCGGATCAGCCACCCGCAAGCAAAGATTTCCATGATGGAAGCCAAATGGGGCTTAGTGCCTGATATGGGTGGCTGCCTAACAATGCGGGAATTGCTGCCTCTGGATGTGGCAAAAGAGCTCACCATGACCGGTCGCATACTGGACGCCGAACAAGCCAGGGAAATCGGATTGATTACCCACTTGAGCGATGATCCTCACCAGAAAGCACTGCAGTTAATAGACGAAATTAAAACCCGCTCACCCGATTCAGTAGCGGCCGCAAAATATTTGCTACAGGATGCCTGGCGGGTTCTGGACAGCGCTGCGTTAAAAGCAGAACGCATATGGCAACGACGAATCATAGGTCGAAAAAATCAACGCACTTCGGTAAAACGCAACCAGGAAAAAGGCGCGGCTCCTTTTTCAGAACGCCAGCTATAAGGCGACTACCGACACCGCGGCTATTTTCACTCATCTATGCAAGTACATTTTCCCTACTTTGAAGGTAATTAGTAACGACCCTCACCGAGCTAGCCCTGTTTTCAAACAGGGCCACCCAATCCGCGGTTTACGAACCAGATCTGGCCCGGCTCCGCGGCGCAAAATAGAAACACCAAATATCACCCCCTTGGACTGTGCACAAATCCTCTGCTCTTACATCCACTAGTTAATAGTGCTGCGCACCTCTCTGGACGTACGCTGAAAAGGTATCCAGCTCTTTTTGTCTGGACGCGGGTACACACAAACTAAATTCAAATGGAGAAAGACTATGGACACTGTATTCAAAAAAATCGCACGCATACGCCATCAGGATATCCCTACTGTTGCGGCTGCGGGTGTTGAGCGCGCGGTCGCTGCCCGTAATGTGAAACTACGGGAATTAAGTGAAGAGGAGCTGTGTCAGGTGGGTGGTGGTGCTGCGCAATTCGCAATGGAGCTCATCAATGGTGGCCGCATGGAGTTGATGAAGGCTACCTCCATGAAAGCCAACGTCATGACCCCGGCTATCGACGCAGGTACATTCGCTGGTATGCCCACATTAGGCGTGATGGGTTTGTAATGGCCACTCACTCCGATAAACCATCACTCTGCCCCAGTGCACAACCTGACTGGCAGGATGCGAAGGTGTTCGGTGTCGTCGGTGGAACCTCGGATACGCCGGCAACGGCGTATCTGAACACCCCCGCGCCGGTCACCGCAGAACTGCTGAAGTTGGCCGAGCCGGTTGCGCCCGCAGAAGTGTTTCGTTTTGCAGCACCTTGTGCCTGCAGCGCTTGCGATCACTATAGCGAAGCGCAATCGAAATGCCGTTTGGTTGAAAAAACCGTGCGCTGGGTGCCTATTGTCAGTGAGAGCTTACCGGTTTGCAGTATCCGCGCTGAATGCCGCTGGTGGCAGCAAGAAGGACGAGCGGCCTGCATGCGTTGCCCGCAGGTAGTAACCAACGACTTCAATCCGAGTGCGGAAATCCGTATGGCTGCTGATCCGGAAAACCACTGATATGTCCGAGTCACTATTCAGGGAGGAAGCCATCGCCCATCAGGAATCTACCCCGATGGGCGATGCCTTTGCTATCCATTCTTCCTATTTTCTTCCGGCTACGATCAGTTTCCTCTTTCTCTGTCTGCTGTTGATCTGCTTTATTGTGCTAGGTGAATACCACCGGAAGCAAACCGTGCCCGGTTTCCTGGTACCGAGCCAGGGCATGATTAAAGTATTTACCCCCCAATCCGGTACGGTCATTGAAAAACAGGTTAGCGAGGGCCAGGCGGTGGAAAAAGATGACGTACTTTTTGTGCTTTCATCAGAACAATCATCTGCGGAAAACAGTCAGGCACAATCCGAGATTATTGAACAGCTTCAACGTCGGCACCGTAGTTTACTGTTGGAACGTAAACAGCAGCAGGAGCTGAATGCACTCCAGCGCACCGAAATGGACAATCGGCTGCAAGCGCTGAAGCACGAATCGCAACAATTATCGCAAGAGATCCGTTCGTTGCAGCAACGTCATCACAATGCCCGTATTACCCTGGATAAATTTATCGATCTGAACTCCAAGCGTTTTACCTCAGAATTACAGACACGGGAACAACGGGACCGGCTGCTGACACTGGAAGGGGAATTACACAGCCTGAAACGGGACAAATTACAATTACAGCGTGCCATCGCCAGCCTGAATACCGAAATCGCCTCCAACCCTCACCGGTTTTCCCGCAATCAAATGCAGCTGGACCGGCAGATTGCCTCGGTTGCACAACAGATAACGGAGCAACGTTCAAAACGCAGTGTAGCGATACGTGCTCCCGTTACAGGAACCACCAGCGCGATACTTATCGAGCCAGGGCAATTGGCTACCCCGGATAAGCCACTGCTGTCGATCTTGCCAGTAAACTCACATATGCAAGCTCATTTATTAGTGCCCAGCAAAGCCATCGGTTTTATTACCACCGGGCAGCCTGTTTCACTACGCTACGAAGCGTTCCCGTTTCAACGCTTTGGCAGCCAGCCTGGCAAGATAACTGAAATGTCCCGAGTAATGATTGCAGCCAATGAAACGCTACTACCTATCCGCCTTCAGGAGCCGGCTTATCGGGTGGTAGTGGAACCGGAACAACAAAGCTTGCTGGCGTACCGGCAAACGTTGCCACTGCAATCCGGCATGCTATTGGAGGCAGATATTCTGCTGGACAAGCAGCCTTTATACCGATGGGTATTCGATCCGCTTTTTAGCCTGGCAGGAAAATTATGAGACACATTGATTTTTCCGGTCGCCGCTCAACGCCGATGATCATGCAATCCGAAGCTTCTGAATGCGGACTTGCCTGTCTGGCAATGGTGGCGGGATTTCATCGCATGCATCTGGATATGCCGGGACTGCGCAGCCGGTTCAGCAGTTCTTTACAGGGCATTACGTTGCAGCATTTGATGCTGTTCTCCAGGCAACTGAACTTTCAATGCCGCCCATTACGGATTGAACTAAAAGAACTGAATCAACTCAGATTGCCCGCGATTCTGCACTGGAACTTTAATCACTTCGTCGTGCTTACCCGAGTCAAAGGACAAGCGCTGACGCTACACGACCCATCCAGGGGCAAACTGGTGATGGAATGGCACCAGGCCTCGCCGCATTTTACCGGTATAGCGCTGGAGTTAACCCCGGACCAGGAGTTTACCGTTCACAAGCCAGCAGTACGGCTTAAACTGCTGCATCTTCTGGGAAAGCTGCCGGGTATCCGGCTTTCCGTTATACAAATCCTGCTACTGGCGTTAGCGCTTGAATTTCTTACCTTGTTAATGCCCTGGTTCACACAATTGGTGCTGGATGACGCTATTGTTTCAGGGGACAGGAACTTATTGCATGTAATTGCACTGGGATTTTTATTGCTGGTCTTGTTCAAGGTGGTAGTCGAAGCGGTACGTAGCTGGGTGGTATTGGTTCTGGGTAGCACCGTTAACTTGCAGCTATTGAGCAACCTTTTCCGCAAAATGCTCAACCTGCCCTACTCGTTTTTTGAACGCCGGCACCTGGGAGACATAGTATCGCGCTTTGAATCCATGAACGTGATTCAGCGCACGCTGACCCATAGCTTTCTGGAAGCCGTAATTGATGGTCTAATGGCTTTTTTCACTGCCATTATGATGCTGATTTACAGCATTAAATTATCCTGCATCGTGATACTGGCGACTGTCTGTTATCTGTGTCTCCGCACAATCCTGTTCGCACCACTCAGAGCCGCCACTGAAGAAAAAATTCACCGTTCAGCGATACAACACAGCAACCTGCTTGAAACCGTTCGTGGTATCCAGAGCATAAAACTGTTCAACCGGATTACCCATCGCAATGCCCACTTCCAAAACCTGGTCGTCGACCATTTCAATGCCGATGTCCGCTACCAGAAACTGCAGATAGTCTATCGCATTGCCAACAACCTGATTTTCAGTGTCGAGAATATTCTGGTGATCTGGATTGGCGCTTTATTGATTCTGGATCAACATTTTTCTGTGGGTATGCTGATCGCATTCCTGGCTTATAAAGAGCAATTCAGCACCCGGACCATCGCACTGATTGAAAAGGCTATTGAATATAAAATGCTGGGATTGCATAGCGAGCGGGTGTCCGACATCGCGCTAACAGAGCCGGAGCGAGCCAACGGCACCCATGATACCCGCCCTGTCGCTACCGGCTATCGCATTGAGATAAAAGCACTGAATTTTTCCTACGCCGACACCACCCCCCTCATCCTGCAAAATCTAAATCTCAATATTGAGGAGGGCGAATGTGTTGCGATTATCGGGGCATCCGGCTGCGGTAAAACCACACTGATGAAACTATTACTGGGCTTACTAAGCCCGGTTAGTGGCGAGATTATGGTTGACGGGATCAATCTTCAACAAATAGATATCGAGTCTTACCGGGACAAGGTCGGTGCGGTGTTACAGGACGATCATCTATTTGCCGGCTCCATCGCCGACAACATTTGTTTTTTCGCGCCAGAGTCCGATCGGGAGCACATCATGCGCTGCGCGAAAATGGCCTGTATACACGACGATATCATGGCCATGCCGATGCATTACAACACCCTGATCGGTGACATGGGTGGCGCCCTTTCCGGCGGCCAGCAACAGCGTATTCTGTTGGCCCGTGCATTATATAAAAACCCGAAAATCCTGCTATTGGATGAAGCCACCAGCCACCTGGATGTGCAGCGGGAAAAGCAGGTGAACGACGCCATTAAACGGCTTGATCTGACCCGTATCATCATCGCCCACCGCCCCGAAACCATTGCCTCTGCGAAACGGGTTATATTGCTACAGCAGGGCTATGCTCACCCTTGTGAGGGCACCGAGCAGGGTGCAATCCACATTGCCGGATAACGCAGCAGACCGGAAGCTGCAAGCACTCAGCGCGGTGGTGGAACGCTTCGGTCGCTTCCCCCACCGCAACACACTACTCGGCCGATCCTCTACGGCAGAAGAAGAAACTTATCTGAATTCCGATGAAAACAAATTCAGATAAGCGTTGTAGCAGTCAAGCGTTACGGACAGGACGGACAGATCTAAGCGGGTATTACTCCCGGCTGTGGTAACGACTGCGATGGAGTCAGCAGAACGCGACACAATACCGGTATAAACACCAACGTCAGCAACGTCGACATCATCAGCCCGGAGATAATCGCCCAGGCCATCGGCGGCCACAATGTTGATGCAGACAACGCGAGCGGCAACAATCCCAGCACCGTCGTCGCTGTAGTCAACAGAATGGGTGCGGTACGTTCCCGGATTGACTGCGCTACCGCCTCATCCACGGAAACCCCTTCAGCCAAACGAGCATCCACTAAATCCAATAATACAATCGCATTATTGACGACAATGCCGATCAGAGCGATCACACCCAGCAAAGATTGAAAGCCGAATGGCTGACCGCTCAGGAACAGGCCCGGAATGATACCCATCGCGGAAAGCGGAATGGTGGTCAGGATAATACCCAGGCGCCGAAAACTATTGAACTGCAACAACATGAAGAACAACAACAACATAATGCCCAGCGGAGCGGTTTTCAACAGCGCATTATTGGCTTTGGATGACCCTTCTGCATCACCGCCCAATTCCAGCTCTACCCCATCCGGCAGTGGCTGGTGTTCTAATTCCTTGTCTAATGCCGCCAGCACTTCGTTGTAAGCCGCACCAGGTAACAGCTCACTCAACATAGTCACCGAACGTTGCCCGCCATAATGGTGAATCACCGCCGGGCTCCATTGTGCAGACACTTCCGCAACGGCATCCAACGGAACGGCATCGCCATTCTCGTCATACAGGTAGAGGCTGCGTAACTCTTCAGCCTGTGTATGATCACCCCCGTCAGAACGGATACGGATGGTAATTGGATCATCACCGTACCGATACTCGCCGGCATTCAATCCTCGTGATTGACCAAACAATCCCGTCGCCACTTGTTCATTGCTGATGCCCAACTCCTGCGCGGTATTATTCTCAACGCGTACCGAAAATTCGGCAATCCCGGTATCCAGGTCATCGCGAATCATATGGGTTCCCGGCGCCCGCGCCAATATCGCTTTAACCTGATCTGCCGCTTTAAACAGTTGCGATTGACTTTGCCCGATCAGCCGGATTTCAACCGGAGCAGGTGAAGGCGGTCCTTGACCCAACTTCTTGGCAATTAACGTTGCTTCCGGAAACCGGGGCTGCAAAGTATCTTCGACCCAATCAATTATATGCTGGTTCGCCGCCAGCCCCGTCGTATTGACCATCAGTCGCGCCAAGTTTGTGGAATCCGGCACGCCATCCAGATTGTAGTAGAAACGGAAGCCCGTCATACCCACTGACCTGAAAACATCGCTGACATCGATTCGCTCCAGCAGTGCTTCTTCTACTTGACTACTCAATGTCAGGGTTCGTTCAAGAGTGGCATCACCGGGCAGCGTTATATCAATATAAACCTGATCCCGGTCTGCGGAAGGGAAAAACTGGAGCTTCAGCATTGGCAGCAAAGCAAGAGTCAATACCAAGGCAGCCAGCCCGACTATCATCGCTTTACCCGCATGATACCGGCTGATACTCACCAGTTTTTCTGACGTGTACTCCAGAAATCGACTCTTTTTTCGCACCCGTTCACGCACCAGGTGCTCAGCCAATAGGGGCAGTACTAACACCGAAATGATGTAGCTGATGATCAAAGAAAGAATGATCATCACCGGCACACCGCGGGTAAAGTCTCCGGTTCCGCCCTTACTCAGCAACAACGGAATAAACGCCGCAACGGTGGTGCCAGTCGACGTAAACAAAGGAAAGGCCATCTTGGCAACCGCCTCTTTGACCGCTGCTTTTCGGTTCAACCCCTGCTGCAAGCCCTGCTCAATGGCTTCTACCACAACGATTGCGTTATCCACCAGGATACCCAATGAAATAACCACTCCGATTACCGCAATCTGGTGCAACACACCGCCACCGATACTGTAAATTGCTAATGCGATTATCGCCACGACCGGCACTACCGAAGCCACCATCAACCCGTTCCGCCAGCCCAATGCAAACACCACGGCCAGGGCGATGATACTGATGCTGCCGAGCAAACTGAGTTGCAGCCCCGAAAGCCGATCTGCCACAAAATCTGGCTGGAAAAATATTTCTTCGATTTTTAACGGTGCGTATTGTTCACGAACCGAATCGAGACGCTCACGCAATGCAACCCCGAATTTTATGGAATCGACCTGGCCACGCTGCAGAAAAATACCCAAAGAAACTGCTCGCGCCCCTTTATGATAGGACTGGGCTGCTTTCGGTTCCTTTGGCGCAATGCTGATTTTACCCAAAGCGTGCAGCGGAATACGCTGACCGTTCGGTAAGGCAATTGGTATCGCTTCGATGTCACCGGTGTGTTGCAGATCGGAGCCGCTGGCGATTCTCAATCCCTGATTACCGGTGCGTATTAGTCCGCCGGGAATAATTTTATTATGGGTCTGAATCGCAGCGACCACCTGATCGCGGTTAATGCCCAGTTGATTGAGCGTATTATTATCCAGCTCAATACGTAATTCTTTTTCCGGATCGCCATTAATTTCTATGCGGGAAACACCGGCCACATGAAGCAATTGCTTTTTTAACTTCTCCGCCTGTTCGGCCATCGACACGATATCGCCACTGCCGACCACGCTGATTACCACAGCCGGAATCTCAACCCGTTGATCATCCAGAGAAAATTCAACGACCCCCTGGGGAAAATCGCGCTCTGCCTTTTCCATCGCACGACGCACCCGGTCCCAGGCGGCATCGGTATCATAAATACGATCCTGTAGCTGCATTACTACCAGCACCACATCGTCTCTGGAAGTGGACTTAATCGACCGTAACTCTTCCACTTCCGTGAGCTGTTCTTCCAATGGTTCGGTGATCAGTTTTTCAATTTGCCCGGCGGTCACCCCGGGAAAGACGACCTTGATCAATCCGGCACGCTGGGGAAAGCTGGGATCTTCCTGTCGCGCCATCGTAAACCAGGAGGCAATGCCGACCATGATTAACATGCCGGTTAATGCGTATGCCAAACGCTGGTAATGCCGCATTATTTCAAACAATTTCATGGCTACTGTTCCGGCTGATTATCTGATTTCGGGTCTGGCTGGGAGCTTACCAATGCCCCGTTATGCAAGCGATGACTACCGGCCACCACCACTCTGTCACCGCTGTTCAGATCACCATGAATCGCGACCAACTGATTTTGCATATCCAGAACCTTCACCGGTACTTGCCACGCTTTATTGTCGTTGTCGACGCGATACAAAATAGCACCGTCACCATTACTCACTAGGGCACCCACAGGAACCTGATACGCTTCACCCTGTTCATAATGGAAGTGCGCACTGGCGGCAATGCCCGGCCGCACATCCCCCGACGGGAAGCGTAAAACAATTGTCGGTAACGCTCGCCGCTCACGGAACGGGCTGATTTCGGCCACCACCGCTTTTCGTTGGGCATCGCCTGACAACGGTAAGGTGACATTCACTGCATCGGCTATTTGGAGACTGTCGGCAATGTCCTGACTGACCACCAGCTCCAGCTCAACCTGCCCCGGATCAGCCACCCGGATCAGATGTTGTCCCGGAGAAACCACTTCACCAATGTCGGTATCTATCGCGGTAACCACCCCGTCGAAGGGGGCGCGGATTAACCGCTCTGCATCCAGCTGTTGCGCCCGATGATATTCACTCTCGGCACCCAGCATAGCGTCATTCGCTGTTTCCAGCGCGGTACGCGCCTGCTCATGCTCTTGCTTACTGGCAGTGCCTTTCTTTACCAATGCTTGTAGGCGGTCGTAATCCCGTTGGCGCTGCCCCTGTTGTGACTGTGCCTGACGCCACTGGCGTTCCGCAATCAACACGGCCGGAGCGGCTTCGGGGTTGTACAATTCCAATAACAAATCGCCCTGCTTTACTTGCTGACCCAGAAACGCGGGTAACTTTGCCACCCTGCCCGCAATCTGAGACCGGACCACAGCCCGGTTCACCGGTCGTGTCGTTCCGGTAAAAACTCTGGACTCAACCAGTGGCTCTTTTGACACTTCTGCCACCCGGATCGGCAATGCTGCCGGGGTCCTCTGCACAGTCTCGGCCACCGGGCGCACCTGCCACACGGTTGCAGCCACTCCGACCACGACTATACTGATTAGGATTTTGGTTTTCACGAACGCCTCCGCTGTTTGACGCTGATATGCTATGCTAATTGACATTATGTTAATTAATGGCAATATGTCAATTATCTTATGAGTAAAAGGAGGCTGCTACACCGTGAAACCACGATCCCGCAACGACGACGAAAAGCTGGCCCGCCGGGAAGCCATCCTGGACGCCGCTGAGGAAGCGTTCCTGCAGGAGCGTTTCGATAAAACCTCCATGGATTCTATCGCAAAGAGTGCAGGGCTAAGCCGGGCATTACTCTATGTTTATTTCCGTGACAAAGAAGATATTCATCTGGGTTTGTGCGGACGGGCGTCTGAAATTCTTTTCCAGCGCATGCAGCAATATTCGGCTCAGGGCCAAACCGGAATCGAAAAGCTGAACGCGTTGGGCCGCGCCTATGTGGACTTCTATCTGGAGGACACCAGTCAGTTTCGCATTCTGACCCTGGCCTGCAGCCTGGCCAGTTCTGCGATTCAAACTGAGGAGGAGATCACACCATCGCAACAGGAATTCTCTGAACATGAATCCCGCATCATGGGACTGATGACAGAGTGCGTTCAACTGGGCATCAACGACAACACCACCAACCTCGCCCCGGAATCTGACCCGCTTTCCGTTGCCATGCAGATGCGAGGCTCACTGCATGGCGTCATTATGTTGCAGGATGTGGGCGGCAGCCCGATGTTCGATAAAGCCAATATCGATCGCAGGCAGTGGCTGGAACAGAGCCGCGCAAGATTGGCCGACTCGTTAAAAAAACAGCGCTAACCGCGCCCCAATTCACACAGCAACGTTCGCTTACGCCAGCAACGATTTCAGCTCCTGGATTTGCCCTTTGGCTTCATCCAAAACTCCCAGGCTCAACTGCGGCGTCAGTTGCCCGGCAGCCAACTTCTGAAACGCCGGGATTTCATCTATCCGGGGTAATTTGAGTCGCGCTCGCTGACCCGCCAGCGCATGCAGATGCGCGAGCAATAACACATCCGTATAGTCCGCCGGACCGTCATGGTCACGAAACCAGTTATTCTGGTGCCGTGCTGCAGTAATGAAAGCGTCTTCGAAACCCCACTGGTGCAGCGACATGGCCGTCAGCTCCGGGGTAAGTCGGTCAAGCATATCCTGAAGCACCTCCGGTTGCGCCAGCAAATCCGGATAAGAGGACACCGATCGCAGCAGCGGCAATGCACCGATTTCATGCAACAATCCCGCTAATAACGCATTTTCACTTTGCAGCCCCTGGGTATGCCTCGCCAACACGGCACACAAAGCCGCAATATCGATTGCGTGGCGCCAGCGTTGCAGCATCAGCTTCTTCAGATTTGCGTCCTTCACCACAAACAAATCCCGCGCCGCCAAACTCATAACAATCTGCAACGTCTTGTTCACCCCTAACCGTTGCAACCCGGTTCTTACTGATTCACACGGACGGCAGCCCCGGAACAGTGCACTGTTAGCGATATTCAACAGGCGCGCAACAATGGCCGGATCCGCAGAAATGATCGCCACAATCTCATTCAGTCGATAGTCATCCCGTTCCAGCGATTTTCGTACCCGCAAAGCGATTCCCGGCATTGCGGGCAACGAGAGAGTTCCGTTACGAGCCTGTTTTATTAAACGGGTCACCAACGGGTGATCGATCCAGTCAAGGCCGGCGACTTCATCATCAGTGAACAGACTGGCAGGTTTGCGTGAGGCTTGATGGCTGCGCAGCTTTGAAGCTTCGATGCGCAACAAAATCGCCCCCGCTGCCGCCGTTACGCTGTAAGGGCTGGGCCGCAGATTAGCAATGGGGTATCCCGCATCCGGATCACCCTCACGGATAGTTCGGATCTCGCCTGTCGGCATTTCCACCGTCACCTCTCCTTTCACCAGAAAATAGGCGAAAGGCTCCATCCCGTTAACCTGGATAATACGCTGCGGAGCAGACATCTGCAGCGTGCGGCAGCCTGACACCACGGACTTAAGCTCAGGAGCCGACCAATCGCTAAAGTACGGTAGTGTCCGGGAAATATGGCACAAATTCGTTACAGGAACGGACACGCTTGTCGCTTGACTCATCAATAGGCTTCCTTACCGCAGAAAACAGAATGGGCTTCAGATAAGGAATTATAGAAAACTCTGGAGAATGTGCATGACCGCACGGTATGGTTATATCCATTCTCCACAGCGATATGGAAAAGAATGAGATGACGGGGCGCCTATTTTTGAAGATCACCGGTATTTCCCTGGCGATAGTGCTCACCTTGGCAATACTGTTTTTGTGGACGTTCGATTTCGGTGTACTCAAACCAAAATTGGAATCCACCCTCAGCGACGTCATCGACCGCGAATTCCGTATCAATGGCGACTTCTCGTTAAAGTTATTACCTACCCCCACGCTGTTATTCGAAGATTTGACGCTAGCCAACCCTTCCTGGGGCTCAGAACCTGAGATGCTGACAGCAGGTAAAGGCTACATGGAAATCAAGTTGATGCCACTGTTTTCCGAGCGGATCGAGGTGGAAAAACTGCAACTTGAGAACATACGCTTGCTGGTCGAAAGCAGTGCAGATGACAAGTCGAACTGGGAATTTGACCTGGCTCAAAATAACGACGCGGAACCGGAGCAAAAAAACGAAGCGGACAAGGCGGCGTTTTCCTATGATATTCAAACCGCGGACATGAGCAATATTGTGGTGATCTACCGACAACCCGATGCTGAAGATTTATCGCTTCGTGTTGAGTCGTTTACAGTTAACCAACGCGATTCCGCCACTACCGAAATCAATGGCACAGGCCGCTTTATCGACATCCCGCTGTCCGTCTCTGGCCAGGTGTCGGAGCACCATACCGACCTCAGGGCACAAGCCGGTGAAGTTAAGCTCGTGTCCAAATACGATTACCCTGAAGATACCGTCAATTTCAGTTCCTCTTTGAGTACCCTGTCTGATTTGGGGGGCCTGCTTAAAATCGAAGAATTACCGGATACCGAGCTATCACTGGAAGGCCATGTATCCATGTCAAAGGGGAACGTCATGCTTAAACGCGTGGTTGCCAGCACCAAAGGAATCCGTATCACCCTGGATGGGGAAATTGATACCGGTACCAGTCGCGTTGAACTTTCCGCTCGGGCCTCCGGCGACAAACTCAGCTTATTGAGCCCGGATTTACCCCCTTTACCGTTCGAAATTCAAAGCGAGTTTATGCTGGCTGGCAACAAAGTCGATATGCCATCCTACCGTGTCCAAATCGGCAGCAGCACGCTGACCGGAAAAGCACATATAGAAAATAACGAGCGCCCGGTGATCCACCTGCAGGCCAAGTCGGATTTAATTGATCTTACCCCCTTTATTAATCATCAACCTGCAAGCAAGCCAAAAGCAGAGAAAACGGAAGCCAAATCCAACGGCGAAACCCATTATATTTTTGACGAAACCCCTCTCCCTTTCGATACGCTACAAGCATTGAGTCTGGATACCGACCTTAGTATTACCCGCTTGATAGTGCAGGATGCCGAATTCAAAAATGTGACTATTCAGGCGCAAGCGAAGAACGGCAAAATGACGGTGTCCAATGCCTTCGAAGGCAAGCTCAGTGGAAAATACGATAACAAGCTAACACTGAACACCTCCGACAAAAAAGCCGACATCCGCATCGACACGAAAGTCCGTGACCTGAAATTGGCATTGCTATCCGGAGCCTCGGTCCCTGAAGAACAGATTCCGGTTTCCAATATGAATATAGACCTGCACAGCAGTGGAGATTCACCCCGCGCACTGGCATCCAACCTGGATGGAAACGTCGTGGCCAACCAAGGCAAGGGCAAAGTCAGCAATGCGCTTATCGAAAAATTTACCGGAGACATTCTTACTCAGTTGTTCAATGCCATAAATCCGTTCGCTGAAAAAGAAGAATTTACACAATGGGAGTGCAGTCTATTTGCTATCGAGTTTGAATCCGGCGAGGGCGATATTGAAGGGTTTCTGATGCAGAGCGAACAACTAATGGTGGTCGGTGGCGGCAATATCGATCTAAACCAGGAAACTCTCGCCATTGAATTTAATACCAAACCCCGAGAGGGTGTTGGCGTCAGTGCCGATATGTTTGTCACGCCCTTTGTGAAATTGAGCGGAACGTTGGCGCAACCCAGTGTTGGCCTGAATAACAAGGGTGTTCTGCTTAGCGGAGGGGCGGCAGTATTAACCGGTGGCATGTCTTTCCTTTATAAAGGGCTAATGGACCGGGTAACTGCCGAAGCCGGGCGATGCGAGGAAGCTGAAACGGCGCTAAAAGACCGGCAAAACAGTGCCGAGCCTGACCAATAACCCCAATCCCGGTAATGCGTTTACCACCTCACACCCAGCCGCATCCTGACCCGTGAGTCGCACAAAATATGATCAATTATTGATGAATCAGAAACTTGGGCTAACCTGATCTGACAGATCTATAAACAGAGTGCGCACACATGAGACGACCACTTCAATGGTCTGTCGCAATAGCGGCAAGCATCGGCTTAATGGGGCTATCAGCCCAATCCCAGGCAACAGGCATGCACACGGTTAAAGCTGGATACGGCTATACCGATTTCGCCAACGACTCCGGTCAGCTGCAGGGTGATGGGGTGCCGGCAGGCATTACCGCTGGCGCCAAAAATGTTGACACGTTTTTATTAACCTACGACTACAACTTCAATAAAAACTGGACGTTTGAACTGGCAGTGGGGATTCCACCGACAGTCAAGCTCAAAGCACAGGCCAGCGGGCAGGATCTGGGTGAAGTCGGTGAGTCAAAATCCCTGGCACCCACCTTTCTGGCAATCTACCGCTATCCGCTCCAGGGCGGCTGGAATGTTTATGCTGGCTTGGGGGTCAACTACACCAAATTCGTCGATGTGGAAGTGTACGAAGGTTATACCTTTTCCCTGCTTTCAGGTGTCGTCGGGCCTGTTTTGGCCCAACAGCTAATTGCTTCCGGACAAGCATCCGCGGCAGGCGAAATTGATGATTCAATCGGTGCGGCTTTCAAACTGGGCGTGAGCCACAGCTTTGCGGCAAATTGGCTAATCGATTTGTCGTACTCGTATTACGATGTCACAGCCGACATCAGCAACACGGTAAACGTAAACGGGTTTCCTCCCAGCTCACAAAAAATTTCTATTGATGTAGACCCCAGTCTCTACAGCCTTTCCCTCGGCTATACGTTTTAAACTGACCCGCAAACCCGGGTTAGACTTCTGCTTGATGTAGAAGGCCAACCCGGTAGCAGATGACAACACAGTCGAAACTATTTCAACTGCCCACTATGCTGTCCGCTCTTCATCCCTAAGCGTCAGCACTTCATAGCCACCTGCTGTAACGGCTATCGTGTGCTCCCATTGCGCGGACAACCTTTTGTCGCTTGTTACCACTGTCCAGCCATCCTTCTTTGTTTTAACTTTTGCTTTACCCTGATTGATCATCGGCTCGATCGTGAAAGTCATACCTTCCTGCAAGAGCAGGCCTTTACCCCGCTGACCGTAATGCAATACCTGGGGCTCCTCGTGCATCTCCCGACCAATGCCATGGCCGCAGTACTCACGCACAACCGAATATCCATGCATTTCCGCATACCGCTGAACAGCGTGCCCAACATCACCCAGAGTAGCCCCTGGCCGCACCGCCCGTATTCCTTCCCACATTGCCTCATAGGTTGTTAAAACCAAGCGCCTCGCCAGTGGTGACACAACACCAATCAGATACATTTTGCTGGAATCGGCGATAAAGCCACGGTGTTCCAGCGTAATATCAACATTGACAATATCACCCGGCTTCAGTTTCTGAACGCGGGAAGGCACACCATGACACACCACATTGTTTACTGAGGTATTCAGCACGTACTGGTAACCGTACTGGCCTTTACTGGCTGGGCGGCACTTAAGTTGCTGTACTATATAATGCTCAGCCAGATTATTAATATCCATCGTCGACATTCCGGCTTCGATCTGACCATCAAGATAACCAAAAACCGCGGCCAGAAGCCGTCCGGATTCCCGCATCAGGCTCAATTCCCCGGCACTTTTCAAAACGACCTTAGCCACCGTTAATATCACTTATATCAACGTCGGCCTGCTTCATTTGGTGATTCACAATCTGGGAGTAGGTCATGGCCGGATTAGCCTCAGCCAACATACCAATTTTGATCCAGTATTCCGCCTGAGCGTTAATTGAACGCACCATTACCGAACTCGCTTTGCGCAATTCCTCGTGCAATTCATCATCTATCTTGACAATACCCATCTACGCCACCTGCATACGAAACATATATAAATCATATATCGATAGCGAATTGGTCGCAAGGGACTATCCAGGCCCGGAGAATATCCTCTAGAATACTGAACACGCAAACTCGCTTCACAAGGCTTCCACAATGCAATTAGTCGGTGTTCCGAATTCCCCCTATTTTAGAAGAACGGCCATTTCCCTGGAATTATTAGAGCTACCCTTCGAAGTCAAACCACTATCACCCTTCATCGATGTTCAGGCTCTGGGCAAGCTCAATCCCATCTTGAAAATCCCGACCCTGATACTCGACAACGGCGAAAAAATAATGGACTCGTCGCTCATTATTCAATACGCCGAACTGGCTCTTTCGAATGGCAACACGCTATGGCCTAGGGAGCCTGAATGGTTACAGAGCGATTTTCGGACCGTCAGCATTGCGCTGGCTGCACTGGAAAAATGCCTGCAGATTATTTACGAAACAAAGCTACGACCAGAATCAACCCGACATCAACCCTGGCTTGATAGAGTCCAGGGACAATGCCACGCCGCCTTTATTGAACTTGAGCAAGCCGTCAAAAACAACGCGGCTCGATATGATGGTGATTGTTGCCAAGCCGGTATTACAGCCGCCATCGCCTGGAGTTTCGGTGCTCAGTTGGTCGCCTCATCTATTCAGCCGGAGCACTGCCCCAGCCTGGTATCGCTAACATCCAACATGGAAGCACACCCGCTATTTAAAAAATACTCAGCCACTCGCTCTTGAAGTAATTTATACAGGACTATTGGAACTTCTCACCATCGTGTTCGAGCCAGCCATCGATGTGCCGGGCGCTTGGGTCATGGTGAGTCCAATGGACCACTCCGCCTTTATCGTTCCATTCGTACTCACCGAAAAACGCGACCTTGTCGCCTTTTCTCAATTGTGGAATGCGCGGAGCCAGATCAATGTTGTGTGCGACCAAAATACCAATACCCGAAGGCAAATCGAGTATGAATTTCTGATGCCGGCTGCCCTTCAGGTCATCCGGAAGCACCCTGGAAACCGTTCCATAGCCACGCACCTGTACGTCACTCTTTTTATCCTGAAAGGCTGCATACACTTCCGAACCAGCAGCCGAACCCGATGGCACAGATGAGTCAGAGAGGCCCAGATCGCCTCCCAATAAATAGTAAGTTAAACCCACCAATAATAGGAGAACGTATTTTATTTTCTTAATATTATGCGCCTTCAACATATTCACTTGATACCTGGATTAAAAAGACCTTATAACTGATCGAACGCTGCAGCCGTGCTTACCCAAAATGTCTTAAATTGCGTACAGATAGAGATTAAAAAACCAGACGATAAAGATACACAGACTCTGCCTTTTCCCCGCTTCGATCAACTGGCACAGCACAACGGAAAAAAGTGAAATTGACTGAGGGGGCACTACGACCAGTCGCACCCCCAAAGAACCCGAGGCTCCTCTCAAAGACCTCGTGCCCTAACGTTACGACGTACTTTATTTATGCGCTATCGGCTTGTCGGTAAACAGGTAATCTTTTAGTTCTTTATCGAACCGGGGATCCTTTCTTCTGATCCATTCAATGACCATGGCAGCGTGTTCTTTTTCCTCGTCCCTATTATGGGCGAGAATGGCCTTTAGCTCTTCGTCTTTACAGGCATCAACCCGCTGATTGTACCAATCCACCGCTTCCAGCTCTTCCATCAATGATGTAATCGCTCTGTGCATATCTCTGGTTTCAGCGGTAAGTTCTTCAATAGGTTCGTGGTAACCTTCATTTGACATAATCGTATCCCGACAGTTAAATGGTTGAAATTAAATTGAGATTATAAACCATAACCCGACATAATATACCCTGGTTAAAAATTGTTTACACCTCTAATCTCCGAGCAGAGCCACTACTGGTTAGTGCTTTGAAAGTGGCAGCGCCGGTTACTCAATTTCCCATCACAAAGTCGGGGCCCAGTAAAGGTACTTGGCCCGATTACCCAATGGCATCCAGCGGGCTATTCCCTTCCACCGGCGTCATCGTGTTTTAGCTCGGCAAATTTTGCAGCCATCGTCGGGTTTTTCTTCGTTAGTTTTTTCACACTTAAATCATCGGCCTTATTATTAGCAAGACGAAGATTGTTTTCAGACCCCAGCAATGCATCCTTGGTTTTTTGGAGGTGGTCGATGGTTTTGTCGATCTCCTGAATCGCTGTTTTAAATTTCTTAGACGCCAGCTCGTAATTTCGCGCAAAACCCGCCTTGAACTCGTCGAGTTCGTTTTCAAAGTTCGTGATATCAATATTCTGAGCTTTGACAATAGCAAGTTCATTTTTATATTTCAGCGCGTTCTGCGCCGCGTTACGCAACAAGGTAATGATCGGAATAAAGAACTGCGGGCGCACAACATACATTTTCTGATAGCGATGGGAGACATCAACAATCCCGGAATTGTAAAGCTCGCTATCCGGTTCAAGCAGTGAAACGAGAACAGCGTACTCGCACGATTTTTCGTTTCTATCCTTATCAAGCTCCTTGAAAAAGTCTTCGTTTTTCTTCTTAGTCGCCGTCTGATCATTTTCATTTTTCATTTCGAACATGATCGACACGATTTCCGTTCCGGTCTCACTCGAATCCCGAAAGATATAGTCCCCCTTACTACCGGATCGAGAATCGTTATCCTTTTCAAAATAAGCCTTGGGGAACGCGGTGGCCCGTATACGATTAAACTCCGTTTCGCAGTGCTGCTCCAGCGATTCTCCGACCATTTTGGTGGACAAGCGTGCCTTCATATCCTTAAGCCGCTCAATAGCATCATCACGATCCTTTATCTGAGTCTCATATTTATCTTTTAGCGACTGCTCCGCTAACTGCTTTTCGAGTCTAGCCCTCTCCAAATCACTTTTCAGTTGATCACGAATTTTTTCAGCCGCATTGGTTGCTTCCGATATAGCGTGTTGTTGTGCTACTTCGTTAGCACGTAATGTCGCCTTCAGCTCTTGAATTTCCACCTCTTTTTTCGCTGCAGTCTGTTGCAGTTGATTTGAATACTGGGCCGTTGCCAACTTAGAGGCTGCGTCGTTTTCCTGCTTCAGTTGCTTTATTTCATTTGCCAGTGTGTCGCGCTCTCTCTCAATTTCTTTTAACGCTTCGCTCACAGCCAATTTTTGCGCGACCTCAACCACACCCAGCCTGGCTCGCAATTCCTGTATCTCATTCTCCTTCACTGCCGCCGCTTTTTGCATCTCGCTGCTGGCCTTCTCCTTTGCCAGCGCCACCGCAGCCAGCTTCTCTTTCTCAGCCAATTCGAGCCTCTCGTGCAATTGCTGATTAAACTCACTGTCCCGCACCTGCTTCAGAATGTCAGCGTATCCGGCCTCGTCAATTTTGAAAGCTTTTGTACAGTGAGGACAAATAATCTCATGCATGACTTTTTTCCTTGCTCCTAAATAGATTTTAATAGTCGGCCGGTGCCATCGCTCCGGATTTCATACGGTATTCATGCACAAATCACTTACGTAACACAAGCGCCAAGAATAGCGTTGCATTTTGCAAGTCATGGTCATGCCCAGGGAAATAAATGAAAGGACTCTTCACATTGAGCAATGTTTTGCTCGTTTCTGCCCTGATTTTTGTGGCTGGATTCGCCGCCTGGTATCGAGGGTCTATAAACCCGCTTTCAGTGGAGGAGCAGGACTATTTTCTCCAACAGCTGAGTCAGCAAAAAGGGGCTGTGGCCGCGTTTCTCAATCCTGAAGAAGCCAGGCATTTTATGGCCACCGATGATGGCAGAGGGTTCTACGTCATAAATGCCTTCAAATTCAACGACCAGGCGCAATATGCGGAAGCTCTCTCCCCCGCGCTGACCGGAACAGAAGCGTTCAACAAATATACCAGGCAGCTGGCACCCATCTGGCTAAGCGCAGGTACCCACCCCCTGTTTAGTAGTACATTGGGTCGAAGAGGGTACAGTGACTGGGACTTTGTCAGTGTCGTCCGGTATCGGAGCCGACGTGATTATTTTACTATCCAGACCAGTGAAGCCTTTCTCGCAGCCATACCGGACCGTATTGCCGCTACCAAAGCCAATTTTCGGATCAAGATTGCAGGCAATCAGATGCCACTGCCGATTCTGCTTTTGTTGATTATCATAATTCTGCTCGCAGGTTTGGTTGCGGCAATAGTCGCCTTGGTTAAGCAAACCAGACTGGCGCGATCATTGCGTCCAAAAAACCCAAAGGACACCTAATGTGGCGCAAGTACCCAGCAATGGCAACATGGCCATTTTTAGCCGGAAAGCACACACCATTGCGATCACCGCCAACGTCATCATCGGTGCATTTATGCTGTCCAGCACCGGCAGTTGCATGTTAATGCCCCACCCGGTGGTGAACCGCTGATGCTCTCCAAACACTGCATTTACCGCGAACCATAATGCCAAGTTGGCGATCACCCCCACCACCACCGCCGTAATGGCGGACAAAGCGGAGGAAAGCCCATGGTTATTACGTAATTTTTCTACATAAGGTGCACCGGCAAAAATCCAGAGAAAGCAGGGTAAGAACGTAACCCAGGTCGTGAGCAACGCACCCGCGGACGCCATCAACAGACTGGGTTCGCCAGCCCCATCCCGGTATGCAGCCAGAAAGCCAACGAACTGGGTGACCAAAATCAGGGGCCCTGGTGTGGTCTCCGCCAGCCCCAACCCCTCCAGCATTTCACCCGGTTCAAGCCACTGGAAAGTTTCCACGCCTTGCTGTGCTACGTAGCTCAGCACCGCGTACGCTCCCCCGAAAGTGACCGTTGCCATCTTCGAGAAAAAAACCGCAATCTGGGTAAACACGCTCTCGTCGCCCAAAACCATAAATAACGCAGCCACCGTCAGCCCCCACAATAACAGACAACACAGCGCCGCCTGTTGGGTGCCGGGCCTGAGGGTAGTTTCAGTGAAAGCGTCTGGCCTGGGTTGCCTGCTGGCATCGGGGGCCGACCAACGGGCAACCAGGTAACCGATGATACCCGCGCTCAAAACAACCAAGGGAAAAGGCAAACTGAACACAAACAGCGCCACGAAACCGCCGACCGCAAGCGCAGGCTTCAGGATGCCCTGCAAAGTTCGGCGCCCGATACGAATCAACGCCTGTAAAACGATCGCCAGCACGGCCGCTTTCAGCCCGAAGAACACCCCCTCGGTAATGGCCAAATCCCCATACACTACATAAATCCAGGACAGTACAAAAATCGCCAATGCGCCCGGCAAGATAAAAAGCAGCCCCGCAACCAGCCCACCTCTGACCCCGTGTAACAGCCAGCCAATATAGGTCGCCAATTGTTGAGCTTCCGGTCCCGGCAATAACATGCAATAGTTCAACGCATGCAAGAAGCGGGATTCATCCAGCCACTTCTTTTCGTCCACGATGGTTCGGTGCATCAACGCAATTTGACCCGCCGGCCCCCCAAAACTGAGCAGACCAATGCGCACCCAGACTGCGAACGCTTCTTTGAACGTGATCTCCTGCCGACCCTCTACTTCTTTAAGCAACGTAAGAAATCCTCTCTGCTCTTTATTGGAATAAACCGACTCCCAAAACGAGTTTGCCAAAACCTGTGATCTTTTGGCGGCTAATCGTTACTATGCAGGTCTGAATTTAAACCACCCCAAACCGTGGAATTGGCAGGTAACACTTCAACCTGGCCGGTCTGACTGTGTCTGCGAAACAACACATTGGATGCCCCTGATAAGGAAACCACGCATCTATGGATTTGCCGGACTCAACGTCAATATAGCGATGTCCTTTTCGTTTAAGCATACCACGCCCCATAATTCACAATCTGACTTCCTCAACCCAACATAGTTTTGCCGCAATGCCGTATTCGCCAATGGCATTTTTGTGGTCGCTACTGCTTGTTATACTCTGCCTTTACTGAAAGCTCTCCTTCATCGGCTTCAACCCAATCGCTTTGGTTCTTATAATAAACCGTAATTCGGTCATCATCTCGCTTACCGGCGATCATGGCATAGTCCGGTCTATCGGACGATGAATAAATTTCAAATCGCGCCTCTTAGAGCGCATTGCGATAAAAAGAGATGACCTCTTCCCGTGCAACCTGAGTGCCGAATCTGGCTATCGATTCCTCGCGATCCCCCCCTGCGGTATCATAGGCGTCGCTGATAGCCAATCTCGCACCCGGTATAGCAGCCAGGCCAAACGGCATGCTGAATTCGTCAGCAACTACCGTGCCCGCGTTTAAAGCTGCAATCAACGCCACTAACCGTACAATAATTTTCATCTGGATCCCTCGTTATTTTTAAATAAAAACAGCAAAATTTATATTGCGATGCCGACACCCGCTAGCCAACAGCATAGTTCCATATAAGAATCCCCCACATAGCCAAAACCGCTGTGAAATTAATAGTAAATAGCAAACCCCGAAGCCTAATATTTGAAGTGCAAATTTGAACATAGCTATGAATCACGCGACCACCGACAAAAACCCAAGCCAAACCTGTATACCCCGAAAAATAGGTAAAATCGGATGACATTAACAACACGCAAATCACATAAAAAAAGAGCGGCCATTCAAATTGATTAGAGAGGTTGGCAGCCACCTTTGGCTCAAATTCAGCCCAGGGATTAGTGCCATCCTGGCGAGCCCCGACGCGCCATATTCCGGGCGCTCTCATTATAGTCAGAGCCACGTATAAAAATGCAGTCCATAGCATATGCGCAAACATAGGAAGCAGTAATTGGCTGGCCATAGCTAACATTTCCCAAGAAATAAGTTAGAGGATCTGGTTAACTAGAACAATCCATCCATTCAAACGCCCGCATCAGCGTCGTCGCAGAGCGCAGCATACAGCAATGAACCCAGCCAGAAAAGCGGAACAAATGTGAGTTGCACACTCAATGGTTGGCCTTCCGATTCGCTCTTGCCGTTTTCTGCTCTACGAGTCTTTACTCAAAAAAGCCCGTCGAAATAACGACGACAATACGGCCCATTGGATTGCTGCCTGACTTCTACGATGGCCAGCTATCTTTTTAACCGCATCATGCACTTCCGTCGTTCTATTATCGTAATAAATATGCGCAATAGGCGGAGGCAAATCCAGGTGACGAAGGTAGTTTGTGGGAATAGACACAAACCCAATAATCGAACCCATCTCTACTTTGCAATATTTAGGTTTACCACACTGTATACATTGACCGCGTTTGATCGGCGAAAAGCCGCTCTGATAGCTTTTAAATTCTAAACTTTCAGCATTTAGACTGGTGCAGTCTTTCAATAAAAATGTGCATTCATCGTTGTAGTCTGAGCCAAAAAACAACTGGCACGTTCTACAATGACAAACCAGCCTGAAAAGCGGCTTCGAAAAAGTATCAAACTCACCCGGACTGCAACCACAAAGTCCATTTGGAATCATGACTATTAGCTCCCTCTGCTGTCTATAAGACCGACCCAAGCATTCCGACCCTTAATTAAACACCGTTTGAGTCTATGCATCCAGCACTGGCCATCAGTCTCACCCCAAAAGGCATTAAATCACCCGATTTTCACTCCCTCTAGTCCGATAGTATCAGGACAACTCTCTTACCGTTGATTACAGTATCGGGAACTATTGCAAAAGAACGAGTTTTCTCTGATGGGCACATTCATATCGATACTGATCCGGTTCCGCTGGCTGCTTTTCGTCGCTTCGCTGGCCTTATTGGTCTTTTCTGCCGCTGGCCTGCGCCACTTCACGTTTGACGGCTCCCCGCGCGCCTTTTTTTCTGACGGCGACCCCGAGTATGAGCGTTTTGAGGCTATGGAGGAAACCTACGGCAGCGATTACCGGATTTTCTTTATGTTGTCCGCAACCGAAGGCAGCATGATGGATCCTGAAAATCTGCGCGCATTGCAGCAGATGACTGAAAAGGCCTGGGAGCTTCCCTATGCCCGCCGCGTGGATTCCCTCAGCAACTACCAGTACACCTACAGCCACGACGATGAGCTGTTCGTAGAGGATTTTTTTGGTGAGTCCGTAGTGAATGACCCCGATACACTGGCTGAGCGGCAGAAGGTGGCGCTGAATGACCCGGCCATCACCCAACGCTTGGTTTCCGCTGACGGCAAGCACGCAGCTGTGATCATCGCCCTGACCATTACCAACGAACAGTTGCTTTCCGGCGAGGGTTTGGCACTGGTCAAGCAAGCCTATGGCCTGGCTGATTCGATCAAAGCCCAGTACCCCAACATCACCACAGCGGCCACCAGCAGCTTACTGAGCACGGTTTACAACATGGAAGTGGCAGCATCGGATATGAGCTTGATGATCCCGGTGATGTTCGGTTTGATGTTTCTGATTCTGGGGCTGCTTTTGCGTAGCTTCTGGTCCGTTGTCGTGGCGTTGTTTATCGCGATTGCCAGCTCCCTTGGCGCGATCGGCTTTGCATCCTGGTTGGGTTTAACGTTTTCCGTGGTGTCCATTAATGCGGTCATTATCAGCATTATTGTTGCCGTCGCCCACTGCATTCATATCTTCACCCAGTTGCTCAAAGATATGCAGACTTTAAATAAAAAAGAAGCCTTGGCCAACAGCCTGCGAGTCAATTTTTTTGCGGTCAGCGTGACCACACTCACTACTCTGATCGGCTTTTTGAGCCTGAACACCAATGACTTACCACCCGCTGTCACACTGGGCAACGTCTCGGCCATTGGCGCTGTGTTGGCGTGGCTGTTTTCGCTGACCTTGCTGCCCGCCCTGGTCACCCTGTTTCCGTTTAAGCCGACCCAATCCAGAGAGCTGCTCATTGATAGGGTGATGGACAAGCTGGCTTTATTTTTAATTAAACGCAAATACGCCGTCTTGCTGTTTATGATCGCGTTGTCCGCCATCATGATTACACTCAGTTTTCGCAACGACCTGAATGATAATCTGGTTGAAACCCTGCACGAGCCGCATATTTTCCGCAGTGACACCGCCCTGATCGATAAACATTTCGGTGCCGTGTACATCTACAGTTACAATCTGGATGCCGACGGCGAGAACAACGCCGTGGACCCTGATTACCTGAAAAACATGGACAAGTTCGCCACCTACCTGCGAGCCCAACCGGAAGTTTCCAGTGTGCACGCTTTTTCGGATGTCATCAAACGCCTAAACAAGAGTATGCACAATGATGATCCCGCCTATTACAGCATTCCCGATGATCGGGAATTGATTGCGCAGTATCTGCTGTTATACGAAATGTCCCTGCCTTTTGGTCTGGATCTAAACGAGCAACTGACACCCGACCGGAGCCACACGTTAATGACGGTGTCTATGCCGGTACTGGATACCAAAACCGACATTGAACTGGATCAGCGCTTTTGGGCTTGGCAGAAAGAAAATCTGCCCCCGCACATGCAGGACCGGAATATCGCCATTGCAACGATTTGGTCTTATCTGACCATCCACAGCTTGACCAATTCATTGCAGGGTTCGGCGACAGCGCTCGTGCTTATCTCCTTTGTGATGCTGCTGATGTTGCGGTCGTTGCGCTATGGCGTAATCAGTCTGGCACCCAACATCATTCCGGCCATGTTCGGCTTCGGCGTCTGGTATCTTTATTCCGGCCGGGTGGGCCTGGGACTGACCTGCGTCACCATCATCACCATTGGTATTGTGGTGGATGACACCGTGCATTTTTTGGTGAAGTATCAAAAAGCATTGAAGGATTTTAAAGGGGATGCCGAACTCGCCATTCGCGCCACCTTCAAACAGGTTGGACCTGCGCTGTTCGTCACCACCGCGGTACTAGCGGCTGGATTCGGGGTGTTAGGCTTGTCGCAGATCATCATCAACAGCGCCTTGGGGCAGGTCACCGCCGTAATTCTATTGGCCGCGTTTTTATTGGATATTCTGTTACTGCCGGTGCTGCTGTTAATTTTCGATCGCAACCGTAAACACCAATATGCAGAGCAAAACACCGCCGCACTAAAAGCAACCGACACTCACCAGCCCGACCCCGAGGCGACGATAAATTCTGCTGAACCCGCATCGCAATAAGGAATCATTCCAGTAATCCCAGCTCCCGCGCTTTGGCCACCGCCTGAGTGCGGCTGCTCACCGCCAGCTTTTCATAAATATTGCGTAGGTGAGCCTTGGTGGTGGCCATGGCAATATGCAAATGGTCGGCGATGGATTGATTGCTGAGCCCCTGCGCTATCAGATCCAGCACTTCCTGCTCGCGGGTAGTCAGGGGCTCGACTAACCCCTTACTGGATGCCGGGCGACCTTTCGCTATCAACGCAACCTCCCACCAGCCTCGCTTGCCTTCTTTTACCAAAATGCGCAGCAAAGGAATCAGTGCTGCGCCCTCATCCAAAAACAGACGACGATAGCCTGGTGCCTCGCTTATCGTGATGGCTTGCAGCAAGCAGTCCGCCGCCAGGTCCGGTTCTTCCGCAGCCAACACCAGGGCGCGAGCGACTTTGGCACGTACCAGATTGATGATTCGGCCATGGGCTTCGGTATCCGCCTCAATACGCAACAATAAATCCACCGCTTCGGCTTTACGGTTCTGTAATGCCAGACACCGCGCCAGCACAATTCTGTCTTCTTCCTGCAAGAAGCCAAAATGCTGCAACAGGGCGTTTTCTCGTTCGGCAGCCCAGAGCAGGGCGGATTGAATCTGGTTCGATTGCAGGCAATACAAAGCCCGCATCATGCTGACGCTGGGCCCCATTTTGGACCAATAGGAACGATCCCGCTCCATTACCGGCGCTGCGCTATCCAAAATCCGGATGGCTTTGGAAAAATCTCTGGCCGGCACTTCCAAGGATGCTTGCAGCATCAGGATAAGGGCCCCATAAGCTGCTTCCGCGCCACTATCACGGAATTCAAGCAACACTTCTAACGCCTCAGTAGCGCGCTCAATCTGGTTGATTTCACAATAGATGTGCACATAGGCGGTGTTTTGCCAGCAGGCCAGATAGTGCGGGTCCAGACCTTCACCAATCAACCAGTCACGAGCATCCTGCAACTGATTGAGCGCTTTTACAGTGAAACCCTGCTGAAATAGAACATGAGACAAAATGACCGAGCAGGACAACACACAGAAATGATTTCGCTCCTGGCGGGCGCTGGCCATCGCCAACTCCATCAGCTGCTGTGTAGAGGGGTGATCGCCCTCTTGGTATAACTCCATACCCAGGGCGAATTGAGCCACGGCATTAAGCTGAACATCACTTTCAGCGGCCAGGGTGCGGGCCCGACCAGACCAATGATGGGCCAGCTCATCTTCACCCCGGACCCGCGCCAACTGGGTGCGGAATATCGCAATCTGAGTGCGCAGTGGCCCATGATCCGGGTGTTCCTGCGCAAGCAGACGGTCGGCCTGATCCAGATAGGGTTCAGCTTCTACAATCCGCTCCGTACAGAACAGGCTCCAGGCTTTAATCAAAGCCAGTTTGGGTCGCTGCAAAATTGTGCCCGCCGGTAGTCGGCTTAGCCACCAATTGAGGGATTCGTTTTGCCCGCCCAGCATGCGCGTCACCCCCAACTGCTCGATTAACTCGGCGGCTTCATCCCAGAGTGAGGCAGCAAGCAAACAATGTATGGCTTCCTCACGCTCGTCATTACTCACAAACCAGTCCGCTGCCCTGCGATTCCAGAGCAACCACTCCTGCGGATGCCGGTCACTGGTGATGTTAAGCAGGTTTTCCCGAAACAGGTCATGGAAACGAAACCAATGGCCCTGGTCATCCAGGGGAATCAAAAACAAATTGTCTTCCCGTAAGGCATCCAGCAACACCGCCACCTCTTTACTGTTTTTGTCCGGATTAAGTGCTTCACACAGGGACAGATTGAAGCGCCGGGCCGTGGCCATACTGAGCATAAACTGCCGCGTAGTTTGCGGCAGATTACTCAACACCTCTTCTGCCAGATAGTCCACCAGCAAAGTTGAGGATTCCTGCTCCAACCACTCGGTTGACTGCCGCGGGTGCTGCTTTAGGGTTAAACCAGCCAATTGCAGGGCTGCAGCCCACCCTTCGGTTCTGGCTTGCAGCGCGTCCAACATACCGGTATTGAGTGTCAGCTTGAGGGTTTCCTGAAAAAAGCGCTGCACTTCAGTGCGCCCGAAGCTGAGATCGAAGGCCTGAATTTCCGTGATATGGCTGCGCACCCGCCGCAGCGGGATATGCAGGGACGGCAATACCCGTGTGGTAATCAGCACATGCAAGCTAGGGGGCAGATTATCAAGAAACCAATTCACGGTTTGCAGCAACGCCGGATCCTGAATGACATGGAAATCGTCCAACACCAAGGTGGTCACTTGATCCTGGCCGGTCCAATGATTAACGATACTCACCACCCAAGCCTCCGGATCCGAATCCGTCTGGGCCGGCGCAAAACGGGTCTCGTTTCCGCCGGCCAAGGTGCCACTGACATAACGCCAAAAGCGCAAAGAATCGTTATCCTGACTATCCAGTGACAGCCAGACATAAGGCTGCCCAATGGACTGCAGCCACTGCAGTGCAAGCGTTGTTTTGCCGTATCCGGCAGGCGCATGAATTAAGGTAAGTTCACCCTGCGCAGGTGCACCCAACAGCTCCAGAAGGCGTACACGAGGTACCGCATTCTGCCGCAACGGCGGTGCGAATAATTTGGTTTTCAACAACATATCAGTAATTCTTGTTCTGATGACAGGACGTTAGTGTTTCCGGAAACGCCCCCTAAGTCAAAGTCGATCAATCCAAACAAAGAGGACAATCACACCCGGATAGCGCGAACCAACAAAAAACTGGCGGGTCACACTAAACAGAGACTGTGGTATAGTCCCGAAGCAGCGCCCGCGAAGGGCGGATTCAAAACTAATTTAGCCGAACTAACAACGCTGTATATTGAGACGTAAATCATGAAAGAACATTTTGCCGCAATCCTGAAAGCCGTTGGCGAAGACCTGGAACGCCCCGGACTACAACGCACCCCGGAACGGGCCGCCAAGGCCTATGAATACCTCACCCAGGGCTATCACCAGGACCTGGACGAAGTCATCAACAACGCCTTATTCCCTTCTGATTCCAGCGAAATGATCATTGTTAAGGATATTGAGCTGTATTCCATGTGCGAGCACCACTTGCTGCCTTTCATCGGCAAAGCCCACGTTGCCTATATCCCTCAGGGTGAGGTACTCGGCCTGTCAAAAGTTGCCCGCATCGTTGACATGTATGCGCGTCGTTTTCAGATTCAGGAACAGCTCACAACGCAAATTGCCGAAACCATTCAAAGCGTGGTGAACGCAGCCGGTGTCGGCGTGGTGATTGAAGCCAAGCATATGTGCATGATGATGCGCGGTGTTGAGAAGCAAAATTCGGTCATGAAAACCTCGGCAATGCTGGGCACATTCAGGGAAAGCCAAGCCACCCGATATGAGTTTTTATCCTTGCTTCGGGACGCCTGAAACAACACCCTCCAAGCGGTTCACAAACCTAAAGGTGAACCGCTTTTTTGGGCACCCATTTACCAGCTACTCCTGTTAATGCCAGTTACCTCACGCGCTTCACCTTGTAACGGACGGAATTCCAAGTTACTGGTGCACTTAATCGCCTGCGTCGTGCCCTCTGCCACCCCGGCCACACCACACTACGACCCCACCGTTTTCTGAAAAAAGACCAAATTGACACCATAATTCCATTATGTAATCATGGTTCCATTATGAGAAACGATGAAAAAGTACACCATCCGGTCATCGCCCTGATAGACGAGGTGATCCGTGTAAACAGCCGATTGCGATCCGTTTTTGAGGGTACTACCGATGCCAGCGGACTCAATTCAATGCAATTGACCGTGCTCACCGCGGTGGTTGAATCCAGAATGCCGCCCACGGTTCCCCAAATCGGCAGAAGCCTTGGGCATCCACGGCAGGTCATTAACCGTGCCACCAAAATATTGCTCGAGCAGGGTCTGATTGAGGCTCTGGATAACCCCGACCACAAACGTGCGCCGCTGCTGATTGCAACTGACACCGGCAAGCAGCTCAAAATGAAAGTGGATGCAACCGCAGAAGCAGCCGCAGACGCTTTATTAACAACCATTGACGCCGCGACTTTCAGGAAACTAACCAAAGACCTGCAAACCTTGAGAGCCAGCATCGAAGCCCATACGCGAGGCAGTAAAAATCGATCCTGAGATAACTTGCCAAGCTCCAACAGAATTATAGCAACCCAGCCACCTATGCAAACCGGGGATTAAATTGGTTATCACAGATAGACACATCGCTTTGAACGGCTCCAAGAATTTCCGTGATTTCGGCGCTTACCCTACCCGGGACGGGCGCCGGGTAAAGCGCGGCCGCTTATTTCGCTCAGACAGGCTATCGGACCTGTCAGCAGAAGACTTGAAGAAATTGGAACCGTTCGCGATCCGCACCGTCTTCGACTTACGGGGATTCAGGGAACGCACCGAGGCACCGACACGCTGGCATGCGACCTCAACCACTCGCAACGTGCATTTGCCTTTAATCAGCAGCACCAGCGGTAACGCCGTTTCAAGCGCCTTACGCGACACCCACACCAACAACGATACGTCCGCCGTACGCCAGGCTATGGTCGATTTGTATTGCGATATGGTAAAGCAGGCCGACTCCCTGAATTGCCTTCAACAAATATTTCAATCCCTGGCTCGCCAGGATGAGCTACCGGTGCTCGTTCATTGCAGTGGCGGCAAAGACCGCACCGGCATCACGTGTGCTTTAATTCTTTGGACCCTGGGCGTCACCCGCGACCTCATTCTGGAAG
The DNA here is from genome assembly GCF_009746715.1 of Ketobacter sp. MCCC 1A13808. NCBI lineage: Bacteria > Pseudomonadati > Pseudomonadota > Gammaproteobacteria > Pseudomonadales > Ketobacteraceae > Ketobacter > Ketobacter nezhaii. The sequence goes on along the minus strand of NZ_VRKW01000003.1, from coordinate 347,151 downwards.
ACTACCTGCTCAGTAAAACGTTATATTCCGACCGTATTGATGCGAGCCAAACAATCCCGCAAGCGTTGAATCATCAAAAGAATGAAGATTGGGGTACGGCGGCGATCAAGGTTGTGTATGGTGTGGAGGCAACGTTTCTGAACGGTGCCCTCGATTATCTTATGCAAACCTATGGCACGGCTGAACAGTTTGCAGAACGCGCGCTAAAACTCGATAGCGATTGCCTGAGTAGCATCCGCCATAACTTGCTGGAACACGGCTAAATGGCATACACAATGCTAAGCCTGGAGCGTTACGGCCCCTGGGCTCTGGTAACCGGAGCGTCTTCCGGTATCGGCATGTCGTTTGCCCGTCAGTTAGCCGCTGCAGGATTCAACCTGGTTATTACCGCAAGAAGAACGCAAAGGCTCGATGCTCTGGCCGCGGAATTGCAACAGCAACATCCGATCACGGTAAAAACCGTGAACCTGGATCTCAGCGATACCGCCTCACTTTCGCACCTGGTTGAGGCGTGCCACAACAAAGATATCGGATTGATTATCAGCAATGCCGGCTTCGGCTTTAAGCAACGCCATCATAAATTACGGATGAGCGATCTGGACAACATGCTCGACGTCAATTGTCGTGCCCCAATGGCGCTGAGCCACCACTTTCTACCGCACTTGCTCGAACGAGGCAAAGGTGGCTTTATCATCACTTCGTCTGTCGAAGCCTATTTTGGCGTGCCGGGTTCGGCAGCCTATTCCGCCACTAAATCCTTTGCAAAGACACTGGGCGAAGCACTTTACGGAGAAACGGTCGGCTGCGGCGTAGACACGCTGGTACTCTGCCCCGGATTGACGGACACGGAAGCACCGACGCTACAAGGCTTCGATAAAAAGGAAATGAAAGGCATGAAATCCCCCGACGATGTTGCAGCCGCGGCATTGCAAAGCCTGGGGAAACAACCGGTGCTAATGAGCGCGTCTTTGCCTTTCCGGTGTATGATTCAAATTGCGCGGCTACTACCCCGCGGCTTGTTGTTGCGGAAAGCTTCCGCATCGATTGATAAAATTATTCGGCCTTAAGCTCTGAAAAATCCTGCCCTATGGAAGCGATATCGCGGACCGGTTTCCAACCTTGCCAATTTGCAGCCACCTTTTTCATCATAGTGAAAAACTGCAACGTCGCCGCCGGCGCCTGAATCAATTCAAGGTGAATAGCGCCCGGCAAATACTCGTCAAGATAGACAAATTTTTGCCCCTGCGGCATGCTGCCCGACTGCACAATTCGATCATGCAGTTTGTGCTGGTTAAGCACCCCTTCCAGATCCGTAACCAAAGTTGCCATGTGATTCAGTTTTCCAGGGCAATCCCGCAGCGCGCGAGTGTATAAAGAGTCCGTTGTCGACAAAGGGCGAACGAGTTCAATCTGCACATCGTTCCAATAGCCAAAACACAAAGACAGCTCTAATTGCGTTGCGGTACCGCGATAACTGTACTGATCCAGAACGATGGAATCGAGTCGGTAAAATGGACCGGCACCCACCCGCTCCACCCAATCGAGCGCAGCTTTATCAATGTCTTCCACGATATAACCCAATTGCATAACCGGGCCGAATGAATCCGTCATCTGCACTCTCCTGTCCTGTTTATTCCAAAAATCACCGAAATATCGGTTCACATGCATCATCGGGTATTTGACACATCAATGTCAACATGTAACCATGGTTCCATTATTCACCATCCAAGGCTTCTTTCATGGGACTGCAACACGACCTCGACAAACTGATAGACATTCCGAAATTGACTGATTGGCTGGACCGTAATTTGCCCGAGCTGGGGAACGGCCCGCTGCAGGCGGACCTGTTACACCAGGGCTTTTCCAATGTGGTCATCAACCTTAATCGTGGTAAAGAAACACGGGTCATGCGCAGGCCCCCTGCGGTGGCTCCGCCCGGCAGCGAGAGAACGGTGTTGCGTGAAGCCCGGGTATTAAGTGCACTGACCGGAACCGACGTGCCCCACCCGATCTGCTATGCAGTGTGCGAAGATGCAGAAATCGTCGGCGCGCCTTTTTACATTATGGAAAAAGTGGCGGGTTGGTCGGGTAAGGTCGTCGACCGCAAAGTCGTGCATCAGCCCCCTTTTGATAGTATGCCGTTTGAATACCGGATTCCGTTTGCGGTGGTAGACGCATTGGTTGCATTAGCCAACGTGGATTATCAGGCTGTGGGTTTACAGGATTTCGGCAAGCCGGAAAACTACTTGCAACGCCAGGTTGATCGCTGGGCTAACCAGCTGGCGTCCTACAAAGAACGTTACAACTACGAAGGGCGCGAACTGCCGGGTTATCAACTCACCGAGCAGTGGCTACGGGACAACACGCCGTCCGACTATAAGCCCGGCATTATCCATGGCGACATTGGCACCCCCAACATGCTGTTTGCGGATAAACCACCGGCACTGATTAACGCATTAGTGGATTGGGAACTGTCGACCATTGGCGATCCGATGGTGGATATGGGCTGGTTTTGTAACGGCATGCGTGATGAACGCACTCCGGATATCATCCCCGACTCCGCCCATGACACCCGCCACTGGCCCACACGCCAGGAACTGGCTCGTTACTACGCAGCGGGCACCGGTCGCAGCATAGACAATTTCGATTACTACCTGATTCTTTCGCGTTTTAAAGCGGGCTGTATTATGGAATACAAAGTTGCGCAGGCGGCCATCGGCAAACTCGACAAAAAAGCCGGCGAATGGTTTGGCGATATCGTACTGGATTGCTTTGCCAGCTCGTCAGATCACATTAAAAAATTCTGCTAAGCCACACCCGGATAACGAATTACAAAACAAATTGGTGACAACACATGATTGATTTCAGCATAGAACCCGAATTTAAGAAAAAACTGGATTGGATGAATAGCTTCGTGCGTGAAGAGTGCGAAATGGTGGATCTGCTCTTCCCCCGTGCGTCGGATATGTACGACGTCAAAAACAGCAACGCGCGCAAAATCGTGCGCCCATTGCAGCAGCAGGTCAAAGATCAGGAATTATGGGCCTGTCACCTGGGACCCAACCTGGGCGGCCCCGGCTACGGCCAAGTAAAGCTGGCCCTAATGAATGAAATTCTCGGACGCTCAAGCTGGGCGCCCACCATTTTCGGCACCCAGGCGCCGGATACCGGAAACGCTGAAATTCTCGCCATGTTCGGCACCGAAGAGCAAAAAGAAAAGTACCTCAAGCCATTAATGGATGGCGACATCGTATCCTGTTTCTCAATGACCGAACCCCAAGCCGGAGCCGATCCGCTTGAGTTTGAATGCAAAGCCTGGCAAGAGGGCAACGAATGGGTCATTGACGGCTACAAATGGTTTTCGTCCAATGCCCGCTACGCCGAGTTTTTGATCGTGATGGCGGTGACCAACCCCGACAATGCCCCTCATGAACGCATGTCCATGTTTCTGGTGGATGCCAAAACACCGGGAATTGAAATCATCCGCAACACCAAGATTATGAGCGATTCCCCCGAGAATGAAATCGACGACGGCATTCACGCTTTTATGAAATACAATCAGGTACGGGTACCACTGGACGCCATGCTGGGGGAGCAGGGCGGCGCATTCAAGGTTGCCCAGGCACGTTTGGGCGGAGGACGCATTCATCATTGCATGCGCACAGTAGGCCTGTTGCAACGGGCTTTGGATATGATGGTGGAGCGAGCCGTTTCCCGCCAGACGAAAGGCAAATTACTTTCCCAGCATCAATTTGTCCAGGGCATGATCGCGGATACCGCGGTCGACATCGAACAATTTCGCTTACTGATCCTGAAAGCCGCCTGGATCATCGATAATGAACCCCACGGAGCCGCCCGCACGCACATAGGCATGTGCAAAATTCAATTGGGCAAAGTATTCTATGAAGTTGCCAAGCGCGCTGTTCACCTGCATGGCTCACTGGGTGTATCGCTGGAAACGCCGCTGGCAAAAATGTGGGCCGGAGCCCCCACACTGGCCGTAGCCGACGGACCTACCGAAGTGCATCAGGTGCAGGTGGCCAAAGCACTGCTAAAAAATGCCACGCCTGCGCCGGGCTTCTTCCCCACCGATCACAACCTGACACGGCTTGAACAAGCCAAAAAGAAATTTGCTCACCTATTGGAAGACTGATGATGGACGCGCTACTGGATTTCACCGGCAAAGTCGCCCTGGTCACCGGGGGATCCCGGGGCCTGGGCTATCAAATGGTAATAGGCTTAGCCGAACGTGGCGCAGATATTATTATTGCCAGCCGCAAGCTGGAACAGTGCGAGCGTGTGGCGGAGGAGGTACGCCAGCTCGGGCGCAAAGCCCTGGCGGTTTCAACGCACGTGGGCCAGTGGGCGCAAATAGACGCATTAATCGAGTCAGCTTACCAAACCTTCGGGCGGGTCGACATCCTTATCAACAATGCCGGGATGTCACCGGCCTGCCCCAGCCATGAGGTATCGGAAAAGTTGTTCGACTCGGTAATGAATCTGAATTTTAAAGGCCCCTTCTATCTTTCCAGCCAGGTCGCCCGGCGTATGGTAGCGGCCGGCGGCGGTAGCATCATCAATATCAGCTCTTCCGGCGCGCTGATGGCACTGCCCGGTGTGGTGCCCTACGGCTGTGCCAAGGCCGCACTCAATGCCATGACCGTTTCGATGGCAGCGGAATACGGGCCCAAGGTACGTATTAACACCGTATCCGCCGGACCCTTTATGACGGAAGCACACGCCGACTGGACCGAAGAGGTAATCGCTAAAATAAAAAACGCCGCCCAACGCCCGGGGCAACCACAAGAAATAATTTCCGCTGTTTTGATGCTGGCAAGTGATGCTTCCTCATTCACCACCGGCTCGACCCTGCGAGTAGACGGGGGGCAACGAGGATAGGCCTGGCCAACCAGACAAGGCTACCTCAATTAGGTTCACGTCTACTACATAAAATCCACCAAATTAAAACAACTCCGTGACAAATCCCCCCGAGCTCCGATCTGCGATACCCTATAATTAAACAATGTAGAAGATAATCCGAGTGATCTACTGATGACACTCTGATTGCAGTTTCTGAGCACGGAGACCACATTTTTGACACCACACGCCCTATACCGGTTAGTTCTGGTCAATAGCCAATACAGCGAAGAGGAAATTAAAAATTTACCTCTGCCTGTGATTCGTGAAATTGTCTATCGGTTGATGTCGGTGCACCTGCCTATCTTTGTATTACCTGTGCTGATGGTAACCTGGTCACGGGGGCAAAACCTTTTATTCACTATTTACGCACTCGCCACCAGCATTACGCTGGTGCATTTGATTATGTTGGTTAAATCCAACCGCCGTCTACTATCACCGCCACTCTTACTCTTCATCTGTTTTATCCTTTATGTTTCCACCATAATGTTGATCCAGAAATACACGATATTCTGGAGCTATGCGTTCACAGTAGGATTTTATCTGCTGCTGGAAAAACGCCTGTCTGTGATCATGAATATCATCTGGGTATTAATAAATGGCTCAATCGCATTTTATCTATTCCCGTTTGAGCTGGCGTTGATTTACATGCTCTCTTTGGCCACCTGCGGCTTTGGCATCGAAATACAATCCGCCATTTTGTACCGTCACGAACAGAATCTAAAAGATCTGGCTTTACGCGATCCGTTAACCAATGCACTCAATCGTAGAGCCATGATGCAGGAACTGGATAAAGCAGATGCTTTACACAAGCGCTACAACACATCTGCATCCATTATTATGATTGATATAGATCACTTTAAGGCGATAAACGACAACTATGGCCACCAGGAAGGCGACACGGTATTAATCAATTTCGTGGCAACACTCTCCCGGCGGCTGCGCAGCACCGACAGCTTCTTTCGCCACGGCGGTGAAGAATTTACCGTACTCCTGCAATCGACCAACCTGAAAGATGCAGCGAGCATCGCTGACTCCTATTGCGAACTGATACGGGAAACGCACCTTTCCACAAAAGTAGCCATCACAGTGAGCTGCGGTGTCGCCGAGGCCAAACGAGGAGAATCCGTTGTTAACTGGCTGAACCGATGTGATACCGCGCTATACAACGCAAAATCTGCAGGTCGGGATTGCATCAAATTGGCCTAGCAACACACTCCTGCCCCCTTCTGACGCCTTCGCTCAAATGCCCCGTAAGCGACATGCTCCACTTAAGGCGCGTTTCTTCCTTTAATTAGTCTATTCAAACGTTTATCCTGGTTTTTCAGTTGACGTGTAGCCGCAGTTGGTAGGGAAACTCTATGAAGTTGAGACAAACCAATATCGACAAGCTTAAAACAGAAACTTTTGATGTGCTGGTGGTGGGTGGCGGTATTAACGGAGCGGTATCAGCAGCGGCCCTGGCGGGTAAAGGCGCAAAGGTCGGCTTAATTGAAAGGCAGGACTTTGCATCCTGCACCAGTTCAAACTCCTCCAATTTAGCTTGGGGTGGCATCAAGTATCTGGAAAATATGGAGCTCCTGCTGGTCAATAAGCTGTGCAAGAGCCGCAACCACCTGATGAAGAGCTACCCATCAACGGTGCAGGAAATCCGCTTTTTCACTACCATTCAGAACGGCTTCAGATTGCCGGTTTCCTTCGTATTTCTAGGCACACTCTTCTATTGGATGATCGGCCGTTTTTTTACCAAACCGCCTAGATTTTTGACCAAAGCCACCATCAAAAAGCTGGAGCCGGTCGTCAACACCCAGCAAGCCAAGGGAGGCTTCGAATATTCAGACTGTTATCTCTACGATAACGATGCCCGCTTCGTGTTTAATTTTATTCGCAACAGTTTGAATTACGGCTGCGTTGCGGCCAATTATGTCGAGTCCACGGCGTTGAAACGCGACAATGGGCTTTGGCAGATAACCGCCAAAGATACCCTGACCGGCGAGCACTTCCCCATTCGGGCTAAAGTATTGATCAATGCCTGCGGCCCCTATGTTGACCAGCACAACTCGATGGCTCGGCTCCAGACCAATCACCATCATGTGTTCTCCAAAGGCATTCATTTGATTATCGATCAGGTGACATCGAACAAACGCGTTCTCACTTTTTTTGCCAGCGACGGCAGACTGTTTTTTGTCATCCCGATGGGACCCAAAACCTGTATTGGCACGACAGACACTCAGGTTGCAGAACCCAAAGCGCAAGTCACAGAGGCTGATCGCCAATTTGTAATCGACAATATAAACGCATTATTAGTCCTGCCCAAACCGATTACTCCGCAAGATATCATTGCCGAACGCTGCGGGGTCAGACCGTTAGCCATTGAAGGCACAAGCGGTAAAGCGGACTGGGTCAAGCTGTCACGCAAACACGCCATTGATGTCGATTCACAACAAAAGCATTTATCCATCTTTGGCGGCAAACTCACAGACTGTCTGAACGTCGGTGAAGAAGTGGTGAATCTGGTGGCGGGCATGGGCATCCCCATTCCCTATCCGAAATTCAGTTGGTACGGAGAACCCAACGACGAAATAAAACAGGAATTTTTGCACCAGGCCAAACTCATGGAGCTGGATAGCCTGACTCATCCCTCCTCTTCGGAGCCGTTAACCACACGCTTCTGGCGACGCTACGGTGCACATGCTTTCGGCTTGCTGGAACGAATTCGCTCCGACCCTTCGAACGCACAACTGCTCATTGAAAATGCCGAATACACCCGCTGCGAAATAGAACAGGCCGCTCAACGTGAAGTGATCGTAAAACTGGAAGACTTTTTGCGCCGTCGCTCCAAAATCGCGTTGGTAGTAAGAAAAGAAGACCTGCAAAAAGCACCGGGCCTCAAGGCCGCCTGTAAAATTTTGTTCGGCGATCAAGCGGAGCAAAAATACAACGAATACTTTACTGAACACTGAGGTGAAATTCATTCAGCGTAAGCAGGCCTTCATACTGTAACGCCTCTATCGGTCTACTTATGCCTATCCGGTTTAGCGAACGACGCCCGGGCTATAACGTGTACACCCGCTTTCACGTTCACAATACTTATACGACCCTCTACTTACGCCGATGGAGTTGATACCTTGTTGTATTCTTTATTCGAAAAAAGAATCAGAACTCCGTGTATACAGCGAATATCAGGCAACTTTTTTTGATCTGTACCGCATTCAAACTTGACCTTTGAAGCACGCACTGACTAACAAGAAAAGGGCTTTCGTTCAACATAATGAACGGGTTAGCTCAAAATTCAACATATAAAATCCGGCTAGTGCGCAACCTGTAAAACTAGCTAATTTTGATCTACAAATGTATAAATTTAATCACGAGAGTCTTGCATGCCTCCACCCCATCGGATAGATTAAAACCATGTGACAACGCAGGTTGTAACTTTTAAGTTTCCCAACACGATCACTGAGCTTAATGCTGTTGGCTCACTTAGCTATACTAAAAAAAACAATTAGAAAGAATAACTATGATGTACAAAAGCGAACACCACATAAACCGCAACCATTCCAACGCAAAAATCCATTCGAATTTTTGCTTCTTTCTGATTTGCTCCCCCCAACCTGCCCTGATTGGCGTAACAAACCAAATTTGATAACAAACAAAAATAATTACTCGAAACAATAAAATTACGAAGGTGTATGGAGATTTAAAATGTGCGAATTGAAAAAGATCAGAAGGGGATTCCCTTCAACAGCGGCATCCTCCCCCCAACCGACAATGAGTTTTCTGGCTGCGGCAATCACTACGGTCATTGCTACCGGTTTTACCACACAGGTTAACGCTGAAGAGCCCGAGCAAGCCGAACGTCGGGGCCCCATCGAAGAAGTCACGGTAACAGCAAGACGTCGTGAAGAAAGCGCTCAGGATGTTCCCATTGCTGTAACCGTTATGAATTCCGACCAACTGGAAAAACAAAACATCGTGGAGCTGGAAAGTCTGGGCACCAAAGTACCGGCAGTGACCATTTCAAATACCGGCACCTCCTCCAACGCTCCCATTGTTGCTGTGCGGGGACAAAGGCCCACCGATACAACGCTTTCCCTGGATCAATCCATACCTATCTATTTTAATGATGTAGTTATGACGCCCTCCCAGGGAACCAACCTGGCTTTTTATGATTTAGCGAACCTGCAAATCCTGAAAGGCCCACAAGGCACCCTGTTTGGCCGTAACTCCACCGGTGGAGCACTGTTGATTACCCCGGCCAAGCCGACCAATGAGCAAGAAGGTTACGTGCAGATGAAGGTGGGTGATTACAACCTGGTTGGATTGGAGGGCGCTGCAAACATGCCTATCTCCGACAACCTGCAAATTCGCGTTGCCGGCCGCGCCTTACAACGTGATGGTTACCAGGAAGTGGTTGCTGACAATCAGTTAAACGGACAGGATTTGTGGGACGAAGATTCAAAAGGCATGCGCATCGGTGTCAATTACGAAACCAATTCTTTTTCCAACTTGTTCATGGTCGCCTACGACGAAAATGACATGATCGCGCGGGCACCGACTATTTCCGCGTTTGCACCCATTCAGGTGGGCGCATTAACTCAGGTGTCTTACGGCACCGGTGTCGCTGACGCTGTTACTCGACAAGCCAATCGTTCTGCCCACGATGTCGAAATCGATTTACTGGGAAGAGAAAAAGTCAAAAACACGTTCGCGTCCAACACCACTGAATTTGATATTTCCGACGACATGACCATAAAGAATATTTTTGGTTACCGCAAAGTCGAAACCTCAAGAACCAGCGACGCCGACGGCACCGCCTTCCCCATTTCCTCGAACGGTCTTTCTTCCCGCACCAGTGCTGTTACGCTTGACCCTGTTGGCGCGGAAGTAATCGAAGCAGAGCAGCTCAGCAATGAGCTGCAGTTGTTGGGAAGCACCGACAAAATAGAATGGATCACAGGTGTTTATTGGTATCAGATGGAAGCCTCACAAGACGGGTTTACTCAGGTCTTCTCCGGCAATGTGGGCCCTTTTCCTGCTCTGATTTATCAATCCGCGCCGATAGGCGATGTCGACAACACCGCCTATGGTGTATTCGGAGAAGCTACCTATCACTTCAATGATGAATGGGCCGCCACTCTGGGGTTACGCCAGAGCTGGGACGAACGCAGCGTTACCGTCAGAAACCAAAAGCAGGAACCCCAGAACCCAGCACTGCCCTTCACGCTCGCTTCCGACCCACTGGCCTGTGCCGTAACCGACGTCAATGGCAATCCCGAACCCGATTGTGCGCGTACAGAGAGCGAAACCTTTTCCGCGCCTACTGGCCGCGCGTCGGTGAGCTATACACCGGATGACGCCACTTTGATTTACGGAAGTATTTCGACCGGCTACCGATCGGGCGGCTTCAACCTCCGCGGTGTCGATAACGTTACTCTCACGCCATTTGAAGAAGAAAACGTTATCACCTATGAAGTGGGCCACAAAGCGGAATGGGGTAACTTCAGAACCGATGTCGCCGCCTATGTACAGCAATACGACGACATTCAGAAAACCGTATCCGTATCAACCGGTTCCAGTTTTGAAACCAGTACCATCAACGCCGCTACCGCCACCATACAGGGCATTGAGTTAAACGCCATGTGGGCAGTGACCGACGACCTGTTATTAACCCTGGGCTATGCCTACACCGATGCCAGTTATGACGAATGGGACACCGAAGTGAGAAATGCTACGGACCCGACCCTTCCGGCCTATGTACCCCATGATGCTTCCGGCAACGATTTTGAATTCTTGCCGGAAAATACCGCCACTGTTTCTGCTTCCTATACCTTCCCGACCGCAGTTGAAACCGGCGATATTTCATTGACCGCTTCCGTTTATTGGCAGGATGAAATGGTTAACTTTGCCATTCCCTCCCAATTCGAAAACACCATAGCTGATCCTACCTTACGCGCAGCGGCCTACCAATCGATTGAAGTCGACGCCTATGCAGTCGCCAATCTCCGGATCGATTGGCGTGCCATGCTGAATTCGGACTTCGATTCCTCACTGACCTTCAGCAACATCACCGATGAAGAATATGTATCGGGTGGCTTTAACCAGATTGACTCGCTGGGTCTGGTTGAATCAGCTTATGGGCCACCACGTACCATTGTGGCGTCCTTGAGATATAATTTTTAACACCGCTTTTATTCTATACTCTCCGATAACGGAACATTGCAACATCGCCGCTCATGAAAACTCATGAGCGGCGATGTTGCCGGATAGCAAAACGGAAAAGCCTCGATTAAAAGCAACCATTTTTGAATCAAATAACATTTCTCAATCACTTACTACTAAAAAGGGAAAGCATCATGAGAAAAATCACCCCCCCTTTCCTAGTACGACACTCGGCTATTCTGTTGTCTGCTAGCTTTCTTTTTTCAACCACAAGCATCGCAGCCAGCGTGGATCAAGTTGTGGGTGAGAATAACAAGGCCAATGTTGCCGCCAAACAATCGCAATCGAAAATCGACTCAATATCGCAACAAACCGATAAGCTCTTCAATGAGTATAAAGTTGTCAGCAAGGAATTCGATGGTCTGCGGGTTTACAACTCGCAACTCGAAAAACAGATTGCCAATCAACTAAAAGAGATGGAATCCATCAACAGCTCAATAGATCAGGTTACTGTTATTGAGCGTCAAATCGTACCGTTGATGCTAAGAATGATCGACGGTCTTAAACAGTTTGTGGAACTGGATGTACCCTTCCTGCAAGAAGAGCGAGACGAACGGATCAGCAACCTGGATCAATTGATGGAGCGGGCGGATGTGTCCGTGGCCGAGAAATTTCGCAAGGTCATAGAAGCCTACCAAATCGAAAGCGAATACGGCCGTACCATCGAAGCTTATCGCGGCACCATCGACATCGCTGGCAACCAAAGAGAAGTGGATTTTTTAAGAATAGGCCGGGTTTCGTTGATGTATCAAACCGACGATTCCAAATATTCCGGCATCTGGGATAACGAGAGCAAAGACTGGGCTCCTCTAACAGATCAATATCGTAGCGCCATCCGCGACGGGCTTCGTATCGCACGCAAAGAAGTGGCACCCAATTTACTGAAACTACCGGTTCAGGCAGCGGAGACAGTACAATGATCAGGACATTAACCCTTGGCACATTACTGGTCAGTTTGACTTTGGCAGGTCAGGTTATGGCCGCCCCGGCAGCTAATCTGGATCAGCTTCTCAACCTGGTTAAACAAGGCAAAACCGCAGAGGCCAAAGAAAACAGCGCCCGCGAAGCCCGCTTCAGATCAGAAAAAAGCAATCAGGCCTCCATTCTGGCGCAGGCGAAACAGGATCTGGTCACTGAAGAAAAGCGCAGCGTAGAGCTGGAGACCCAGTTTGAGAAACAGGAACTGGAAACCGCAGCACTCCAGGAAGCACTGAACAAACGTCTTGGCTCCCTCAAAGAACTATTCGGCGTATTGCAGCAGGCTGCCGGCGATACCACCGGTCAATTCGAAACCTCCATCATCAGCTCTCAGTTTGAAAATCGCGGCGATTATCTAACTAAGCTGGCAAAGAAGATGGGCACCAGTTCAGAGCTTGCCTCCATCGAAGAAATTGAACGTCTCTGGTTCGAACTGCAGCGCGAAATGACGGAGTCTGGCAATGTGGTTAAGTTCAACCACTCCGTTATCGATGCGACCGGTCAGGAAAAGGAATCCGAAGTTATCCGTGTCGGCACATTCAACCTGGTAGCCGACGGAAAATATCTGAAATACGATAGCGATACCGGAAAAATTGCTGAACTGATTCGTCAGCCTTCTGCCCGTTTTGTGGAAACAGCAGAAGCCATGACCAACGCCGCACCCGGCCAATTGGTCGAATTCGGACTGGACCCCTCGCGCGGAACGCTGCTGTCTGCGCTGATAAAGGAGCCAAACGTCAAGGAGCGAGTCGAACAGGGTGGCCTGGTCGGTTTTATCATTATCGGAGTTGGCATTATATCCATGCTGATTGCGCTGGAGCGTATTATCACCCTGTCGCTTACCCGCGCAAAAGTCCGCGCTCAAACCAAATCAACCACGGCCAGTCTGTCCAATCCCCTGGGGCGCGTATTGTCGGTTTATCAAAACAACCCCAAGTTGGACCCGGATACCCTGGAGCTGAAACTGGCGGAAGCCATCATCAAGGAAAAACCGCGTTTGGAGCGTTTCATCCCGTTGTTGAAAATCATCGCTGTGGCCGCCCCCCTTCTCGGGCTGCTGGGAACGGTTATCGGGATGATCGTGACTTTCCAATCCATCACTCTATTCGGCACCGGCGACCCGAAATTGATGGCAGGCGGGATTTCCCAGGCGTTGATCACCACCGTTCTGGGTCTGCTGGTTGCGCTTCCTACGTTATTTTTCCACAGTATTTCCAATTCTATCGCTAAAAATGTACTGCACATTCTGGAAGAACAAAGTGCAGGGGTCATTGCCGAGCGAATGGAGCAGGAGAAGGACAATGATGTACGCGCTGCTTGATGCCTATGAATCGCTGCGGGTTTTTCTAGAGACCGGCGGCATCGTGTTGCTGTTAATCGGCATTAACATCTTCGGCATGTGGACTTTAATCTTTGAACGAATCTGGTTTTTCCAGGTTCGTTACCGCAAAGACAAAGCAGGCACACTGGAACGCTGGAACGCCCGCCAAGAACGCAAGTCATGGACCGCGCAACAGATTCGCACGGCCATTATTTCCAAAAGTCAGGAGGCTTTGAATGATCGCTTGGCACTCATTCAGACCCTTATCGCCATTTGTCCCTTGCTTGGGTTATTGGGAACCGTGACGGGTATGATTGATGTGTTCACCAGCATGTCCTTTTTCGGTTCCGGAAACGCCAGAAACATGGCTGCGGGTGTCTCTAAAGCCACTATTCCAACCATGGCCGGGATGGTCGGTGCGTTGTCAGGGCTCTTTGCCATCACCTATTTAAAACGTTATGCCCAACGCGAAAGCGAGTTAATAGAAGACGGGCTGACCACCGAACACTGAGGAATACGTCATGAGAAAAGCGCTATCCAAGTTAAGTACTGACGATGAAGAAACGGCCATTGACCTCACACCCATGCTGGATGTGGTGTTCATCATGCTGATCTTCTTTATCGTTACGGCTTCGTTTGTCAAAGAATCCGGAATCGATGTTAACCGGCCCGATGCGGAAACCGCCCAGAAAAAAGAACGTGCCAATATTCTGGTGGCCATAGATGAGCGCAATCAGATCTGGATTGACAAGCGAATGATAGACCCACGTGCAGTACGGGCTAATATTGAACGCCTGCATGCAGAAAACCCACAAGGGTCTGTGGTTATTCAAGCGGATAAAAATTCCAAAAATGAGCGTCTGGTACAGGTTATGGACGCTGCGCGGCAGGCAGGTGTATATAACGTTTCCATCGCTGCAAACGATAGCTGAGGTTCACTCACGATGTACGCAAGAATCGTTTTTTCAGCCATACCGGCGGTTGTCGTCACGTTAGCATTGTATTTCCTGATGATGTCACTGATTACCACCGCCAATAAAAAGTTAAACGATGACGGAGAACGGTACGTGGTGGATTTCGTCCGCGTACAGCAGGATGAAGCCGTTCAAACCAAGGATCGGAAACCGGAGAAACCGCCACAACCGGAAGAGCCACCACCGGATACGGTTGAGCCACAACTGGACGCGCCGGATATGCAGCAAAACACTGTATCTGTGGCGACTGCAGCACCGATGGATAAGACGCTGGATATTTCTACCGGGTTTGGTTTAAGCGGTGCTGACGGGGACTTCTTACCCATCGTCAAGGTTCAGCCGATTTATCCACGCCGGGCACTTTCCCGCGGTATCGAAGGCTACGTCATCCTGGAATTCACGGTGACCAAAAACGGTTCGGTAAAGGACCCGGTGGTCGTCGAGGCAAATCCGACCGGCATCTTCGATTCGGCGGCCATCAACGCTGCGCTGAAGTTTAAATATAAGCCCAGAATCGTGGACGGTGTGCCTGTTGACGTAGCAGGCGTACAAAACCAGCTCACGTTTCAGCTCGAAGATTAGTTTTATCACCATTACTGAGAAAGAATATTTGTATGAAAACGATTCCGTATCATCGCTATTTCAACTCAACTACACCAGTCAACCCACCGTCACTGGTACGTTATACGGCCGGCCTGTTAATCGTTGGGCTACTGGCATCGTTTTCTCCCACTATTCTGGCGGCGGAGAACAATTCCGCCCCGCAGACACAGCAGAGGCAGACTAAAAAGACACCCGCACTGCGGGAAAAAATCTATAAGGTTCTGTCTGAAGCCCAGGCCAAATCAGAAGAAAACAAACCCGATGAAGCGATCAAGGCTCTCGATCGCTTAAAAAAGGGCTCTGACCTGAATAGCTACGAGTCTGCGATGATGTGGAAGTTCTATGCCTACATCTATTACTCACAAGACAATCATGATCAGGCTATCTACAGTTACGAGCAGTTGTTGAAGCAAGATGCGTTACCGGAAGCACTGGAATCGGAAGCACTTTACAGCACCGCTCAACTGTATTTCGTAAAAGAAAACTACAACAAAGCCATTAACTATCTGAATCGTTGGTTCACGCTCACCGACTCCCCCAAAGCGCAAGCGTATATTATGCTGGGCCAGGCCTATTACCAATTGGGCCAGATGGACAAAGCACTCAAACCCATTACCACCGCCATCGCCATGGAAGAAAAAGGCGGCAAGCGCCCTAAAGAAAGCTGGTATCTGTTATTACGGGCTCTTTATTTTGAACAAAACAATTATAAGGAGGGTGCGAAGGTACTTGAGAAACTCGTGGCCTATTACCCGAAAAAAGAGTATTGGGTGCAACTATCCGGAGTTTATGGCGAACTCAAACAAGAGACAAAACAGCTCAGCAGCCTTGAGATTGCCTATCGCCAGGGCCTGTTAAATAAAGAAAGCGAGTGGCTGACCTTGGCGCAACTGCTTATCGCAAACGACGTACCTTATAAAGCGGCGAAAGTGATTGAGCGCGGTGTAAAGGAAGGCATCATCAAGGAAGATAAGGATAATTTGAAACTGCTGTCCTATGCCTGGTCAACCGCTCAGGAAGCAAAGAAGGCCCTGCCTATTTTGGCCAAAGCGGCGGAAACCTCCCAGTCCGGCGAAATCGATATCCAACTCGGCTCCACCTATTACCAGCTGGACGAGTGGAACAAGTCGGTAACCTACCTGCGTAAGGGCATTAAGAAAGGGGACGTCAAACGCAAGGACAATGCCTATATGTTGCTAGGCATGGCATTATTTAATCTGAACCAATTCGAAGACGCGCAGTACGCGTTCAAGGAAGCAGCGAAATCAAAAGATTCAAAGGCGTCAGCCACTCAATGGCTCAATTACGTGGGTAAAGAAATCGAACGACGGGATATGCTGGCACAAACCATGAAGGCAATGGAAGCCCAGCAACCGGATACGAATTGAGATAGGCTGCCACAACTTTGACCCGGGCCGGCAGATCCCTATCTGCCTCCCGGTGGTTCCCCCTCTTTGATAGCCGTTTAACTACCCCTCTCAGGCCAACTGCTACATTGGCTAATTTTCAGTCTTGAATTTGGCTTTTGGCGTGTCGTCATAGCTGTCATAATTTCCCCCCGATCCAATTCTTTATCCGAGGACACCAATGCAACCTCAGTACAAACCGAAAAGCCCCAATTTCTCGTCCGGTCCCTGCGCCAAACGCCCGGGCTATAACGTAACCTCGCTGGCGCTGTCTGCTCTGGGACGCTCCCACCGCTCTGCCATCGGTAAGGCCGCGCTGCAACGTTGCTGTGAAGAAACCGCGGAGTTACTGGGATTACCCGAAGGCTATCGCGTGGGCGTGGTGCCGGCCTCCGATACCGGAGCCATGGAAATGGCACTGTGGTCAATGCTCGGCCCCCGCCCGGTGGATGTACTGCATTGGGAATCGTTCGGCTCCGGCTGGCATACGGATATTGTGAAACAACTGAAGGTGGACCCGGTACGGTCCATGCAGGCGGAATACGGCGAACTGCCACCTTTGCATGAGGTTGATTTCCAACACGACGTTGTTTTCACCTGGAACGGCACGACCTCCGGCGTTAAAGTGCCCGATGGCAAATGGATTGCCGACGACCGCCAGGGGCTGACTATTTGCGATGCCACTTCCGCGGTATTCGCAATGGAATTGCCCTGGAAAAAGCTCGATGTGGTGACTTTCTCCTGGCAGAAAGTGCTGGGCGGTGAAGGCGCCCATGGCATGCTGATATTGAGCCCGAGGGCGGTTGAGCGGCTTGAAAGCTATACTCCGGCCTGGCCGCTGCCGAAGATTTTTCGTATGACTAAAGGCGGCAAACTGATTGAGGGCCTCTTCCGTGGTGAGACCATCAACACACCGTCCATGCTGTGTGTCGCAGACTATCTGGATGCGCTAAGCTGGGTTCGCGGGCTGGGTGGCGTCAGCGCTGCCATCGACCGCTCTGTTGCCAATATGGCCGTAGTGGAAAATTTTGTTGATCAACACGAGTGGATCGATTTTCTGGCAAAGGAGCCGGCCCAACGATCCAATACCAGTATCTGCCTGACACTAAAAACCGACCCCGACCAGACCAAGCGCTTCATCAAATTACTGGCTGATGAAGAGGTTGCCTTCGATATCGGGGCTTATCGGGACGCGCCGGACGGTATCCGCATTTGGGGTGGCGCCACCGTGGAAACTTCCGATATGGAAGCCTTGATGCCCTGGCTCCAATGGGCCTACCAGAAAGTCACGCAATCACAATAATAATCAAGCCGGAATCAGTAATGGATCTTATCAATTAGGGAATGCCACATGTTTAAAGTCAAAACCTACAACCAAATCTCTGTCAAAGGCCTCGAGCGCTTCCCTCGCGCGGACTATGAAGTTGGCAGCAATATCAACCACCCGGATGGCATTTTGCTGCGCAGCCACAAACTGCACAACGAAGCGCTAGCGGAAACGGTACTCTGTGTCGCGCGTGCCGGAGCGGGTGTGAATAACATCCCGCTGGAACAATACACACAACGAGGCGTTGTGGTGTTCAACACACCGGGCGCCAACGCCAACGCTGTAAAAGAGTTGGTATTAGCGGGCTTGCTGCTGGGCTCACGGGGCGTGCTTACCGGCATCGAATACGTGCAAAGCCTGAACCATCTGAAAGATGCCGCCGAGATGAGCAAATTACTGGAAGCGGAAAAGAAACGCTTTGCCGGTAACGAGCTTTATGGCAGCACCTTGGGTGTAGTGGGCTTGGGCGCGATCGGCTCGATGGTAGCGGAAATGGCCCTGGCTCTGGGTATGAAAGTGGTGGGCTATGACCCCGCTCTGTCAGTGGATGCCGCCTGGCGTTTACCGAATCGTGTGGAACGGATGGAAAATCTTCATTCTCTACTGTCCCGTGCCGACTATATTACGTTGCACGTGCCCGCCTTAGACGCGACCAAAGACATGATCAATCACGATACCCTGCAATCGGTTAAACCCGGAGCCCGGCTACTTAATTTTGCACGCGACGCCATTGTCCATACAGCGGCGATTGTGGACAGCCTGGAATCGGAACAAGGGCTGGGTATGTACATCTGCGATTTTCCTGAACCCCGCCTGATGGGCCGCAATGACGTCGTTGCCATGCCACACATCGGCGCCAGCACCGCGGAAGCCGAAGAAAATTGTGCGGTCATGGCGGCCGACCAGTTAATGGAATTCATACAACACGGCAATATCAAAAATTCCGTTAACTTTCCGGCAGTCAATATGCCACGGGCGGAAGGCTGTTGCCGGATCACGTTCACCAACGACAATGTTTCCGGTGTGCTGGGCAATGTCTTGTCTATTTTCACCGAGAATAACGTCAACGTGATCGACATGATGAATAAAAGCCGTGGCAACGTGGCCTATAATATTCTGGATGTGGAAAGCATGCCCAACGACACGATCATCGACCGCCTGCGCCGGGTGGAACATGTGATCAGTGTGCGGGTATTGCCCGAATAAATTGGAAAAGCATCTTTGGAAAGCGCGCCCTGCCTCAGCGCGAATATTCGAACACCTGAGTCGCCCGTTTGAAACAGGGTTAGCGCAGATTGATTCGGTTTCTGGCATGCAGGAATTCCTGGTTCAACACGGGCGTTCCTTATGGCATGAAGCCGTCCGCTACGCCCGGGCAGGTTCCGATTTTGATGATCGTTTATTATATTGGTCCCGGCTCGGCATGACCCATAAACTCAGAATCTGCCTCGCCAGTAAAAGCCGGAGCAGCCCCTTATCACGCAACTACTTCCACTTATTGAGCTTGTTTGATCAGGCAGCACGGGGCTTGTATGAACCACCTGCAACCCGCACGGACAAGTTAATCGTTATAAGCGGTTTTGACCCATTTAACCTGGCATCGGCGCTGGATAAGAGCAACACCTCCGGTGCCAGCGTATTAGCATTACACCAGCAGACATTGACAGCAGACGCTGTTACCGCCACCGTGATCGGTGCTATTTTTCCGGTACGCTATAAGGATTTTAACCAAGGCATCGTTGAATCGTTTTTCAAGCCCTATCTAAGCGCCGTGCACGCCCCGGATTTAGTGATGACCATTAGCCAAATCCAGGATGATTTCAAAGTCGAACGTTTTGCCGGCAGGCGTCGCTCGAGTGAATCGTTCGCGGACAACGCCGGCCGCATCAGCGGTGGATCGCGCCAGCAACCGGTGGAACCGGCTGGCTTGCTGCCAGGCCCTGAATTTATTGAAACCAGCTTGCCCGCTGTTGCGATCCGGGCAGCGCTCGGACGCCACCAACCATTAGCCAATGAGCTCCGCTTTATGCAGCAGGGGGAGACCGCAGGGGAACCGCAATGGCAGTACACAATACCCGCAGAAAGCGGCAATGCGGTGTGCGGATCCGGCGGTGGTTTTTTATCAAACGAAATTTTTTATCGCACCAGCTTATTACGCTTGCATTCCCGGCATAGAAATCTGCCGATGGGACATTTTCATATTCCGGCGCTGGCAGACAATAACAGCCCAGAGCAACGTACTGAAATTGTGAATACGGTAAAGAAAGCGCTTATCGCGACGCTGCCTTATTTATGATGCACTTTCGCTGAATTGGTTTTAGGTAAAATAGTTAAGAAATTTTCCTTTGCCACGCGCCTTGCATCCTCCGGCTGAAGCTGTTCCAGCAAGGGTATAAAGTCTTGCATTTTCTCGTTTACACGCTTGAATGATCCGGTCACATCCGACCCCAACATAAAGCGGTCCGCGTGGTTTTCTATTAGGCTTAACCAGCGGGGGCTTACCTTTCCGCGCGGCTGGATATGATCGTCCATCACGGTCCACGAAAGGTCTATCCATAAATTGGCGTAGGCGGAAAGTAAACGCTCCAGCTCCTTGGCAAGGAATTCCGGCTTATTACGCAAGTTAATGGTTTTGCTGGTACCGGCATGGGCCCAGATAAAACGGGTGTTCGGGTTTTGCTTCAAGGCATCCTCCAACTCGGAAAGATACACTGGGTCATCTGCCGACATCGAGGTAATATTGCTGTGCAACAAAACCGGCAAATCGTGTTTGGCCGCCAACTTATATACCCGCATTAACGCAGGATGGTTGGCACGAGCGGTCTCACCATAGGTTAACGCAGTAAGGTCATCATGACGGGTAATCACTTCGCCTATACCCTGCCAAAAACCAGGATACCATTCCAGCATTCTTGCAACATGTTCGGCTGCATTCTTGTCCGTCGGATTAAAACCACAGATAAAGGGATGCAAACGCCGTTGCTGGCTTTCAGGCAGGCTTAACACGGCGCGAGCTATAATCTCATCGGTCAGGCTATACCAATAAACATTGGCGTCATCGCTGAAGGCGGTGTCCGGCTTACCCGGTTGATCATCCGCCCACTTTTTAATAACCGGCAATCCGCTAATAACAGAATGTTCGATGCTGGCGGAATCCATAGCCTCAATTAAGGGCTCGATTCCCTGGCTTTGCTGACTGAAATTTACATAATGAAGATGCGCGTCATTGTATTTATATTTTTCAGCATAGACTGATGAAACCGACATAAAGCTTGTCGTTACAAGAAGCAAAGCTAAACGGTGAAAGATAGTCATATTAATTAAGTCGTCTGTTTCCAGTTATTGTTCCGGACCTGAAAGTTAAGTGAATTCAACGTTGGTTGGACCCTAGCGTAGACAAAAAGTGTCGCCTTAATAAAAAACACGGGGCCCCTGACAAATCTTGCAAAAGTGTGCAATCCGTTGTGAAATTTTTGCTGCAATGCAATATTCTGGTGAGACCCTTCCCCTGTATACGTCAAACTCTAAGGTGCTCAACCATGTTGTCGAACATAAGCCACGCCTTTTGCCGGAATGGCCGGATTCTATACTCTCTGACAGCCTGCGTCACGCTTCTCACCTGTCTGTCTTGCGCTCTGCCAGCGGTCGACAAGTCTCGCCTTCAGAAATCGGTTAGCACCCAAAAGATGCCTGCCCCCTACCCCGATAGTCAACGAATTTCAGGGCTGAACCTGGATTGGAGCACCCATCAGCGGCACGCACAGGGCAGTGACAATTTCCAGATGACCTGGGCCGAGGATAACAACTTATACGGAGCCTGGGGCGATGGCGGTGGTTTTGGGGGAACCAACAATAAAGGACGTGTCAGTCTGGGTGTCGCCCGTATTGAAGGGGATCTCGAAAACTATCAGGGTTACAACGTCTGGGGCGGATTTGAGGCAGAAAACCCGGCCACCTTCCCGGGTAAAAGCTGGGGCATGATTGGAGCCGGGACCCACTTATTTATGTGGACCGTTCCGGGCAAGCCGGTAGGCGAACATCATATTAACCCCTACCGGTATATTGAGCTGGCCACGTCGCAAGACCAGGGCAAAACCTGGCACAAATCCGACTGGCAATTCACTTCACAAGAAAACCTGACAATCCCCACTTTTCTGAATTTCGGCCGTGACAACGCCGGAGTTCCCAGCCGTATGCAAGGCTACATCTATTCTTATTTCATTCACCCGGAGCAACGCGATATTCAACAAGCCGGGCCGGATGGCCGCGGACTCATCGTTCACAAACCCGGGCGCCTCTATCTGGCCCGCATAGCGGACACCGGACTACCCGGAAAAAAATCCGATTTCGAGTTCTTCTCCGGCCTTGGTGCAGACGGTACACCCCGCTGGGGAACACTGAGAGAAAAGCAACCCGTATTTGAAGATGCGAATGGCGTGGGCTGGTGTTTGAGCGCAAGCTATCATCCCGCAACGGACCGTGTGTTGCTGGCCACAGAGCACGACATTAGTCACCAGGGCCAACTCGGTGTGTTTGAATCACCTAATCCCTGGGGGCCGTGGTCCACCGTAGAATATTACAGCCGTGAAGCCCCGTTTGGTGCAGTCCGGCCAGGCAGCCGCCTTGCCTGGAACAACAACCTGTTTTATCTGTCTTTTATCACCAAGTGGTTTGACGGCAACCATTTCACCATCAGCTTTACCGGGGGAGGCAAAGGCAAAGACAACGATTCGTTCAATATCGTTAGCGGCCGATTCATCACACCGGAGTAAAACCTTCGACCTGATGACCGCTGGGTGATTCCGCTATCGAATGCTATAGATGCCAGGACGCGGACAGCGATAAATTGATGCCGTTATCCGGCACGCCTTTTACCTGTCCCATATAGCCCGGCTGAAAGTCATCCCGGTTAAATAAATTGCGGATGGTCATGCGAGTAGTAAGGCTGGAAGACACCATCCATGCCAACACGATATCGGTTCGCAGAAACGTTTCCGGCCCTTGATTTGCCATTGCTGCAGCGCTAAACACTTCAGCGGCCTGCCGGCGATGGTGGTAGCGCGTGGAGGAATACAGATCCCAGTTTGCATTGAAGGTATATCCGACTCCGATGTTCAGCATCCAATCGGGAAATGCATCGAAAAATTCATCTGTGTCGTCATTTTTACTTCGGACGTGAGACAGCATGGTGTCGAATCGAAATTTATTCCAGCGCGCCAACGTTTCCAACTCAAAGCCGTAGGCTTTATTCTGCCCGGTATTCTGAAACTGGAAATCAACGCCATTAACCGGCACATCGAGCGCCTCTGTGCGTATTGCATCACTCCAGTCATTTGCAAAAAGAGTAATCCCGGCAAACAGATGCTCGAATTGGGTCTGTAAAACCAACTCAATAGTCTCTAGCGCTTCCGGTTGCAAATCATCGTTTGCTGCGATTTGTTCCGACCCGAAACGTTCTAGCAAATTGGGTGCGCGAAACGCCTGACCATAGAGTAATTTGATGACCGTTCTGTCGTTCAGATGCTGCAACAACCCCAGCCTGGGACTGGTTTGTAGATCGAACTCCTCGAATTCATCCAGCCGCAAACCATATACGATTTCGGTTTTGCCCAAATCAAATAGATAGAGGGGATAGCGGCCGTCCAGCAGCAAACTGTGCGAATCGGATTCTGTGCCTGCTTCTTCACGTTGCACTTCGGTCAAAGCGCCACTGTTATTCAATGTGGTGACATTAAACTCATCCAATACCGCTCCTCGATATTCATAACCATAAGCCAGGTTGGCACCATTATCGAATGAGTGGCGATTAATAGCCTGCAAACCCCAATGGCTTTCCTGCCGTTGCTCTTCGACGTTGACTCCCAATACAGTGTCACGGAAATCGGTGTTATAAACGTCCTCGTTTTTCCAATAGTAACCAAAAACGGAAAATTTACTTTGATCAGACCATTCATGGTTCATACCCAGTTTCATCAGGCTTGTCAGACTGCGGTAATACGACCAATCTTTGTCTGCCATTCCCGGTTCACCCAACGTTGCGCCGATGCCGGGCAATTGATTGGCGTCCATATTGAACAGATAGGCGTTCGCATACAACTCGGTGCCAGTGCGAACATGCGCAGAGTATTTCACCACAAGATTGCTGATCTCAAGCTCATTGCTGCGCTCACCGCTGCGAACTTGTCCAAGAGCGGGTTCGTTGTATTCATACTGCAGCGCCTGGTCGCCCAGTTTTCGTTGACTCAGCACCGTGGTTAAGCCCTGCTGCTCCCCTTCAAAATGAGCAAGCACCGAACCCGCTCCGTCTTGTTCTGTGCCCGCTTCAAGTTGCACCGTTTTAGTCGCTTCCGTCGGGGCGTAGGTTTGCATTGATATAACCCCGTGGAACGCGTCAGCGCCGTGCATTGCAGAACCCGGACCGCGAATTAACTCAACATTACTGAGCGTCGCCAAATCAAACCCTTCGATACCTAGCATGCCGGTACCGGAGCGCAATTTATTCACCGGAATATCATCAAGCCGGGTCGCGATACCGCTGTTGGAATTGAAATCAAAAAAGCCACGAATGGAAGTCACTCGCGAAGATGCAAAACCCTGCGGTGATATTGTGGAGGGCATGTTGTTCAACAGTTCACCCATGGTGCGGACGCCCAACTCCTGCCAATGTGCAGGATCGGAATGGGTGACACTACTGCTCGCGTCCATCCGGGTTTGATCAAAATACGATGTGCTGGTGACTTTGATATCCATCAGCTCCTCTAGGGAAATGCTGAACAGATCTCGCTCGTGAGCAAAGAGCGATACGCTGAAACACTGAATAGATATCGTGGTAATCAGCTTAGTAACGAAATGTTGTTTCATCCTTGAACACCTTCAACCAATGAGTTCGCATAACTGCCCCAAGCATCCCGAAGGGGCAGGTTAATGTTATGCAGCCTTCTCCGATACCGGCCAGCCTTCAAAACATTCGCCATATAAACCTATTAGTCCCATTTCAATGAATAAATCCACTTACGTCCCCGTGAATCCAATCTAAATTAAGCACTTACTGCAACTTGCATCTATTATTTAAGGATAGCTGAACATCGTCTTTTTGGTTCAAGGGGCCAAGTTACACAGCGCTTAATATAAACTAATCGGGTTTTGGTACGGTATGCTTCGGATTTTGTTTGTTTTTCTTCTTTTCGCGGGGTTCGGTGGGGCGAAGGCCGAAACTGTGATGCTGGATCCCGGCGATCAACAGACAATCATTGAAAACCTTCGATATCTCGAAGACCCGGATGCTCAATTGGACATTACCGATATCCGTAACCCCGACCTGAACTGGCTGCAACACTCAGGCAGCTCCTTTAATAAGAGCTTCAGCCAGTCGACCTGGTGGCTGCATCTGCAATTAAACAACCCGCAAAACCGAACGGAAGATCGCTTGCTTGAGATCTCTTACGCTATTTTGGACTATGTGGATATTTACGTCTTTTCTAACCATAGCCAGATATCCCATTTCACCCTAGGGGATAGGTATCCTTATGCGGACCGCCCCATAGACAGCCCGTTTTTTGTGGTACCTCTACATTGGTCCCGTGATGGTCGGATGGATGTCTATCTGCGCATCAAATCCAGCAGCGCGATCCAGGTTCCACTGACGCTATGGCAGCCCGACACCTTCACCACCCAAGCAGCCAAAACCAACATCATTCAAGGTCTGTACTACGGGGCCATGCTTGTCATTGTGGTGTACAACCTGTTAATTTTTCTGGCGCTGTGGGATCGAAGCTATCTTTATTACTCCGGTTTCGTTTTGTCGATGCCGCTGTTTTTTGCAGCCATCAGCGGTCAGGGCTTTCGCTACATCTGGCCCGACATTCCGGGCTGGAATGACTACGCGCTCACACTCTTCTTAGCGTTGACCGTGATTTTCGCCAATCTGTTTACCCGACTTTTCCTTGATTTGAAGAAGGTATCACCGCTGTTAAATTATTGGACCCTGATTGTCACCGCGCTCGCCGTGATCGGTTTGGGTTTAGTGCTCTTTTCCAATTATCGTATCAGCATTTTGTACCTTGTTGCTGTGAGTGCAATATCCGCTCCCGGCAGCATGGTGGCCGGTGTTGTTTCCTGGCGCAGAGGAGCTGAAACCGCGCGTTTTTACTGTGTTGCCTGGGCCTTGTTCTTGCTCGGCGTGAGCGTTCTGGTTCTGAACAAAATCAATATTCTCCCCAACAACCAGCTCACTCAATATTCTGTGCAAATCGGTTCCATACTTGAAGCGGTATTGCTGTCCTTTGCCATGGCAGAGCGAATCAACGTGGAAAGAAAGCTGCGTTATCAAGCTCAGGATGAAACCCTAACCACCACTCGCCGCTTGAACACAGAATTGGAAACACGGGTCCAGGAGCGAACCGACGAATTGGAACAACTGAATAAACGCCTGCGTGTATTAAGTAATACGGATCAGCTGACGGGCTTATACAACCGCCGTTATCTTGAACAGAAGATGCAGTCTGAATGGGAACGCTGCAAACGGTATAAACACAGCATGGCCATGGTGATGATGGACGTGGATTATTTTAAAACGGTTAATGATACCTATGGCCATCCGGCGGGTGACGAATGCCTGCGTCAGGTTACGGCACAGATTCTGGGTTGTGTCCGTGTTCAAAGTGATCACGTGGCTCGCTACGGAGGCGAAGAATTCTGCATGCTATTGCCGGAAACCGATACTGAAGGTGCGGTAGTTTTGGCCGAACGAATTCGCACTATTGTCGCCAGCCATCCCATTGTTACTCAGGACCATGTGTTTAATGTCACTATCAGCCTTGGTGTGTTCGCCATGATCCCCAACAATAACCAGCACCTTGGCTATATGTTGCAATGTGTGGACCTTGCCCTGTATCAATCCAAAGAAAACGGCCGTAATCTAGTGACCGTATTCGATCCTGATCACAGCAACCCACAAAAACCAAATGACGAAATAAAGAATTCGCACCGTTGAAAATACCGATGCACCTCTCTCCAAAAAAATAGCACTCCATTGCCTTAAGAGTCTTATTAAAACGCGGATCAGGATTCTGTTTACCTCGAAAAAATCCGTTTCAAGCGCACTTTCAAAAACATAATTACAAAGTTACATAGAAAGAAAGGTTGCGAGCACCTTTGCACTGTAAGTAGACTGGAATACTTGTGAAACACCGCTTATCACATCGCGCTATCCCTCATCGCAATGTTGTCATTAAAAAAATAAATACGGGACCGATCCAATGAAAAAACTTGACCGTCGTAAATTTCTTGGTGGTGCAGCCGCTGTTGCTGCCAGCACCGCCATCCCCACCACATCCGAAGCAGCCATCGGCCGGCGAACGACCCGCTCCGAGGAGCGCGTTGTGGTTATCGGATCCGGATTTGGCGGCGGCATCAGCGCGCTGCGGCTGGCGCAAGCCGGCGTTAAAGTGCTGATGCTGGAAAAGGGCCGTTGGTGGCATACCGGGCCGAACTCAAACACCTTTCCCAGCGCCATGGCTCTCAGCCAAAAGCACCTCTTTTATACCGCCTGGCCTGAATACGCCGGCTTCCGTATTGGTCTGGCACCCTATGCCGGCGTTCTCGAAGCAATGACGTCTCCTACTCATACCATCGTATCTGCCTGCGGTGTCGGTGGTGGCTCGCTGCTGTATCAGGGCATGACTCTGCAGCCCACCGAAAAGAATTTCACCGATTGGTTTCCTGCCGGAATCGACTACGCCGAAATGGACCAAGTTTACTACCCCCGTGTAGCGCAAATGCTGAAGGTGAAAACAGCACCTGACAAACTCATTAACAGCAAGACTTATAAGGCGGCACGAATTTTTGCTGACCGCGTACTGGAAGCCGGTTATGACCTTACCAAAATTCCTATGCCCATTGATTGGCAGTACGCGTTGGACGAACTCGACGGACTGATGAAACCGTCCTACACCAACGGCGATTGTGCTTTGGGCGTTCGTAACGGCGGCAAACATTCGGTGGATGTCACCTATATTGACCAGGCCCTCGCCACCGGTAACCTTACGGTGGAAGCACTGCACCACGTGCGCGAACTGGAACGGGCCGATGACGGTTCCTGGCTGGTGTATGTGGATCGCACCAATCTGCGTGGCACGGTGCTCGAGCACAAGATCATCAAGACTCAAACGCTGATCGTCGCTGCGGGCACCGCCAACACCAATAAACTCCTGCTCAGCGCAGCCGCCGAAGGTAAAATTACCGACTTGCCCGATGAACTGGGTCAAGGCTATGGCACTAACGGTGATCAAATCTATGTCTGGAACAAAATGCCGGAGAATCCCGGCCCCCGGCAGGGTGGCCCGGTGATTTACGGTAGTCGCGAGTGGGAAGATCCGGATCAACTTGCCAACACGATCATCCAGGCGTCCATTCCTCCGTTGCAGCCTGGAAAAAGTTATGCGTCTTCTATCCCAACATCGTTGGTACCGGGAATGGCCGGCATGGCTACTGATCCAACCGTGCAGGGCACTCCCGCCACCATGTTGGTTGGCTTTGGTGTCAGCCCGGATCGCGGCCATTTCAGCTACAACCCAACCAAACGCCGGGTGGAGCTACACTGGCCGAAAGACGGCGACGCCGCTCTGGCAGCCCGTATTCACGAGCGGATCGCAAAAGTTGCCGGCCCGGACAGCCAGCTCGTCAATACCAACAAAACCGTCAACAGCACCTGGCACCCATTGGGTGGCGCCTGTATTGATGTCGTGTGCGATCTGGAAGGTCGCGTTAAAGGACAAAAGGGGCTTTATGTCCTCGACGGGGCCTTGATGCCCGGCACCACTGCCGCTTGCAATCCGTCCATGAGCATTGCCGCGATTGTGGAGCGGGCAATGGACCGGATTGTGCAAGACGACGTAGGGACTATTATCTAAAGGGCGTAATGAAGACGAACCACGGCCGGCATTCACTGCCAGCCGTGGCGTTTTCGTGTTTACCTAACCATTCTTTGCTGACACTGAATTCAAGCGCCGAGACGCAATCGCGGACACGCGCAACACCATCCACGACGGGATAATGGAAAGCAGGCCCAGAAACTTCAGGCGGATGCTGGTATGGCGACGCCGCGCAATCTTCCAACCATCAGCGCCACGCACTAGCTCATCGTCGTAATAGCCAATGGCATGAGCACTACCAATGCCGCCCGGCCCGAACACCAACGCATCCACATAGGTTCGGCACCAGGCACGATCACCGTCAATACGAATATCGAAATTACTGAGACGGTGCAGTGAAGGTCCGGAATGCGCCCGGATCATATAAGCGGTCACCTCGTCGCAGCTGTTCCAGCGCCCGATTACGCCGTAATCCAGCTGGCAGTCTTGCGTAAAACAGGTCCGGAACAGGTCCCAATCGCGGGAGTCGATTCCAGTGGCATAGCGCACTAATACCGCCGAGATTTGCTCAAGATCGTTCATTCAGATTCAGCCCTTACCCATGACTTTTTTATTCGCTTTATCCATTAAGGACACAATAAAATTGCGGGAAAACGGGAACAGGAATCTAAGTCCCCAGCGCATTTTCCGGTTTGCCAGACGGATAGGCCCATCGGTTAAATGCGCCAGACAATCATCCACCACGTATGCCGGTGTCTCCGCGCCTTTGACCGCTTCATTCGGCCCCATTGCCAAACCAAGATTGTGACGCAAGCGCCGCAGAGCAGGTGTATCCGTTTCCCCCAGGATCAAACCCAACACATCCACGCCTTTGGGTTTAAGCTCACAAAACAACGCTTCGGCAAACACCATATCGAATGCTTTCGAGGCAGCATAAGCCACCATATTGCTCGCGCCCGCAAAGGCCGCGCCGGAACCCAGTATCACCACCGCCCCTTTGCCTTTGCTCACCATGGGCGCACAGAAGTGATGACAAAGCTGGACGGGTAAATTGCAGTTGCGGTGCACCATCGACTCTGCCACCGATAAAGGTGATTCAAGGAAGGGCATGTAATTCGAATCAGCCCCCGCACAGTAAACCAAGAATCCTACTTCAATATCGTTGACTGCGTTCTGAACCTGGATGGCGGCGTCGGCATTCGCAAGATCGATGGCCAGCGTCCGTGTTTTCACGCCATAGCGTTGCTCGATTCCACTGGCAACCTCATTCAACACATGCTCTCGCCTTGCGACCAGCACCACATTAAGCCCGCGTTGTGCCAATGTTTCTGCGAAGGTGCGGCCCACCCCTTCGGACGCGCCCGCGATCAGGGCCCAAGGCCCATACCGTTCCAAAAAGGTCATTATTATTTTTTCCTTTTTCTTGAATATTCAAGTTTAAATATTTAATATTTGTTGTTTGTAGTTTAAGCCGATTTTAAGGAGAGGGTCAATGCGGGGTGCCACATCCGGGCCAACCAGCCGGACACTGGATGTTTTAGAGTTGTTGGCCCGGAGTCCATCGACGGGCATTAGATACGTTGATATTGTCCGGCAGCTAGGGCTCAACCAAGGTACCGCCCATACCATTCTGAAGACGCTGGTGGACCGTGGCTGGGTGATTCGCGATCCCGGCGACAAAACATTCACCCTTGGCCCTGCCATTGCCGCGATCGGAGCGCAGTTTGACCAGACGCGACCTCTACTGCATGCCGCTCGCATTGCAGCCAAAAGATTGTCTGAAGAATTGGGCTTTTCTGCCTCGGTGGTGGAGTTGGTAAACGAAGAGTTGGTGGTGTCAGCGGTTTATCCCGGCGAATACGGCGAGGCCGTACCGCAACCGGGAACCAAAGTACCTTATGTGCCACCCTACGGGGCGATATTCGCCGGCTTCGCCCCGGAGCCCGAGCGCGTGGCCTGGCTGAACCGGGCCACCTCCCAGAGTCAAGAGGTGCAGGACGCGCTGGAGCGCACGCTGGCCCTGACGCAAGAGCGCGGTTATGACGTGGACTGGACAACCCCTGCGGTTGCCAAGATAACGGCTATGGCAGATTCCCTGGCAGACCTGCACCCATCGCTCCTGTCGGCAATGGATCAGGTGCTTATGGAACTCACCGCCCTCAGCTTTGACGAAATCGATACAGACCGTTCTGTAACGTCCATTATCGCGCCGGTGCTTGATCAACCAGGTTATGCCCGTCTGGGTATTGCCATCCACCCCCTGCGCCCTCTGCCTATTCAAAAGATCCAGGCCTGTGGCCGGCGCCTGGTAGAGGAAGGCAAAAAGATCTTGGATTTGCCTGTGCCGGGCTGACATGACGAAAAAACCCAGTCGGTCAGTCTTCAATCCCGATGATCAACCAGGGTGCGTCTGGATGAGTAAGATCTCGTTTCAAGTGCCAGATATCGGTAATCGGTTCTTCCACACCCTCATGGGTATCGCGATAGCGGCCACTAAACTTAACACTGAGTTCAGATTCACTACTCGTGTGCTCCGCACGCACCAGCTCTGCATCCACAAACAACACTTCGGTATGCTGGTCACCGGGCAATGTGGCCCGCTCTTCGCGCAGATCGCTATAGAGTGCTGGCGTGACATATTCTTCTATCTTAGCCAGATCGTTTTTGTTCCAGGCCTCCTGAAGGGTGCGGTAGTGATCACGGGCACCGGAAAGAAACCCGTTCATATCGAAGTCGGCCGGCAGGTTAAACGGTACCCTGGACGCAGCGAATCCAGTACCTGTGCCGGAACCGGAACCGGAACCGGAACCTAACACCGTGTCACGGGCCGGGGGAATGGAGTCGAATGTCGCGGGCCGTGTTGGCTGTGGCGCAGCATAGGCGGAGGCCTGTTGCTGAGCCGCCGGCGCCTTGCTGCGCAACAAACGAAAAATCACAAATCCCAACAGGCCGATGATCAAAATATCCATGAACTGAATACCTTCAAACGCCCCACCGCCGATCAGTGCAGCCAGAAGACCGCCAGCTAGCAAGCCACCCATCAAACCACCGAACATACCTTTACGGCCACCGTTGGCCGGGGCCTTTTGCGCAGGATTGCCCGCATCCGGGCGGGATGCCGGAGCCGGAGATGTCTGCCGCGACGAACCGAAGCTTTTACCACCGCCGAATTTTTTCGCTTCCGCTTCCATGGGCACCAGTGCAAACATAAGCATCATGGCAAACGCAGACCAAAGATATTTCATATTTTTCAATCCTTAAACCGAATGAGCGACCAAGCGTACTGGCGAACATGACGGAATACAACCACCACGCAACGCGAAACGCCCGCGTACTGCATCCGCAAACTGCCGGTGTGGTGACGACAAGTCCGAGTTCGACCTGTCGCCCTACGACATTGACTCTTTAGAGTAAAAGCTCTAAAAAGAGATTCCATGTTTACATAATGAGCCAAACCCGCCAATCTAAGGGTCTGGCCAAGAATTAAAACGAAAAAAAATAGCGGGCCACAGACCCGTTCTGATCCACTACAGAGGACAACAACTCATGGTCGCCAACGTTGCTCAGATGCAGGAGCGGAATCCTACCCTAACGGACTTGGAGCGGATATTTCAGGCACAAAAAGCCGCGTTTATAGCCCACCCCATGCCCGGTGCCGAAGAACGCATCAACCAGATTCAGCGCCTGAAGCCGGCTCTGCTCAGTCATCAGGACGCCTTCGTGGCGGCGGTCAGCAAAGATTTTGGCTCGCGCTGCCCGACCGAAACCCGGATTGTTGAAATTGCATCCTTGCTCGAAACCATTAAATACTGTTGTAAAAACCTGACCCGATGGATGCAACCACAAAAACGCAATGTGGCCGTCAATCTGAAACCGGCGAAAGCCAGAGTCTATTATCAACCACTGGGCGTGGTCGGCATTATCGTGCCCTGGAATTACCCCTACTTTCTGGCACTTGATCCGGCAATTGCCGCGCTTGCAGCAGGCAATCGGGTGATGATTAAAATGTCCGAATACACCCCCCACGCAGCAGAGGCATTGCGCTCCATGCTGGCAGAGGTGTTTCCAGAGGATCGGGTGGCGGTGATCACCGGTGAAGCCGATGTCGGCATTGCCTTTTCCAAGCTGCCGTTCGATCACCTGCTTTTCACCGGCTCCACCGCCGTAGGCAAACACGTCATGGCGGCCGCGGCAGAAAACCTGACGCCCGTGACACTGGAGCTGGGTGGCAAGTCCCCCGTAGTAATCCACGAATCCTTTCCGCTGGAAACCGCAGCCGAGCGTATCTCATGGGGTAAATGCATTAACGCCGGGCAAACGTGTATCGCGCCGGACTACGCACTGATTCATCAATCCAAAGTGGACGAGTTCGCCAGCGCGTTCACCCGCGTGGTATCACAGTGGTACCCCAGCAAACGCAACAACGAAGACTTCACCGCAGTCATTAACGAACGGCAACTCAGCCGCCTGAAAAGCTATCTGAGCGATGCAAAAGATAAAGGCGCTAAAATTGTTGAGATCAATCCCGCTCATGAAAATTTTGAAGGCTCGGGTAAGTTGCCGATCACTCTGGTGTTCAACACCACGGAAGACATGCTGATTGAGCAGAACGAAATTTTCGGGCCGTTGCTGATTATTAAATCCTACGACGCGATTGAAGATGCGATTCAGTACATCAATGAACGTCCGCGCCCTTTGGCGTTGTATTATTTCGATTTTGACATGCAACGCGCTGAACATCTGTTGACACACACTCATTCTGGCGGCGCCTGCATTAACGATACGCTCAACCATGTTGCGGTAGAAGACATGCCCTTTGGTGGAGTGGGCCCCTCTGGCATGGGGCACTATCACGGTCACGAAGGATTTTTAACGTTCAGCAAAGCCAAAAGCGTATTGATCAAAGGCAAATTCAGCGCAACCAAAATGTTGTTTCCACCTTGGAATCGTCGCATTCATCGCTTTCTGTTGAATGTGGCAATGAAAAACCCGAACAGCTAACAGAACCTTTCAGCACCTGTGCGCCAGGACAGCGCCTCCCGATAGGCTGCCCTGGCAAATTACCAACCAATATCTATATTCTTAAACAAAACCAAAAATAATAAATGACAGGAAGAACCCATGCACCCGACCCCTTCGCCCGCGCTTGAGCGCCGTCTCATACTGAAGTTGGGAGTGGCAGGATCGACCATGCTTGCAGGCGCCGGATTGCTCGGCTCGCTTCATGGTTGCAGCAGCCAAACCGTTGTCACTCACCCGGAAATAGAAACGCGTACCCTGAGCGTATTGAGAGAAAAAGACGTTGTCATTCTCAGTGCTATCGCACCGATTGCAATCAAAGGTAATTTTCCCACCGATTCGACAACAAAACAGCAAACGCTGAATCGGTTGATGATCGATATTGATGTATTTGTTGCTCACACTTCGCCACTCACCATCAAAAAAGTACAGCAGATGTTTGATCTGCTTTATAACCCTGCCTTTCGGATGATGGTCGCCGGTATCTGGCCCACCTGGCAAAACGCCAGTGAAGACGATATTGAGGAATTTTTGCTGGGATGGCGCGACAGCCGTATTAATACGTTCAGGCAAGGCTACCTGCTACTCACTCAGCTTTCCACCATGATGTATTACTTCGAACCGGATAACTGGACCGATGATATTTATCCTGGCCCCCCACAACACATTCCCGGCTGAGCGAGACCAACATGAGCAATAAAACCGTAGTTAAAGGTATCCCTGATCTCTTTCGACAGGGTATCGAATCCGGCTGGGCCACCCACAATGGCAGCAGCCTGACAGCAGCGCTGAACCTGGAATGTGATGTGCTTATTATTGGCAGCGGAGCCGGTGGTGGCACCGCTGCAGAAATTCTTAGCCAACAGGGGCTAAAAGTCATACTGATGGAAGAAGGGCCCCTGCAAACCTCCAACGATTTTGATATGACTGAAGCAAAAGCCTATCGCAATCTGTATCAGGAAGATGTGACCCGGGGTACGGCAGACGGCTCGCTGGTCATATTGCAGGGTCGCGCTGTGGGCGGGTCTACCACCGTCAACTGGACCGCCAGTTTCCGCACGCCGGATCAAACCCTGGATCACTGGACCAACGTACACGGGTTAAAAGGCTTCACCAAAGAAGAAATGACGCCCTGGTATGAAAAAATGGAACAGCGTCTGAATATTCACAAATGGCCAATGCCCCCCAACGCCAACAACAACGTCATTGCCAAGGGCTGCCAACAATTGGGATACGATTGGCAAATCATTCCCCGCAACGTGAAGGGTTGCTGGAACCTGGGTTACTGCGGTACGGGCTGCCCCACCAACGCCAAACAGAGCATGCTGGTCACTACCATTCCAACCGCCTTGGATAACGGCGCTGAACTGGTTTACCGCGCCCGTGCTGAAACCCTGATTATCGAAAACGATGCGGTGCAAGGCGCAGTGGGTTACGGCTTAAAGGAAAACGGCATTGACCGCACCCAGCCGATCCGTATCCAGGCGAAACACACGGTCATGGCCTGCGGCGGTATAAACGGTCCTGGACTTTTGTTGCGCTCCAAAGCACCGGATCCACACCACCGCATCGGCAAGCGCACCTTTTTGCATCCTGTACCCTCCACCTTGGCGGATTTCGGCACACGCATTGATGGCTTCTATGGCGCGCCCCAGTCGGTTTATTCCGATCACTTTCTGTGGACGGACGGCATCACCGGTGCGGCCGGGTTTAAGATGGAAGTACCACCACTGCAACCCAGCTTCGTAGCCTCCATCGGGGTCGGGCATGGCAAATCCCACTCCGACCAAATGAATCGCTTGCCCTATCTGAATATGATGATCGCATTGATCCGCGATGGCTTCACCGAGCAAAGTCAGGGTGGCACCATCTTCCTGCGCGACGATGGCCTACCCGGTATCGACTACCCGGTGAATGACTACCTGCGTGAAGCGGTCGTACGCGCCACCAAAACGATGGCCAGGGTGCAGTTCGCGGCTGGCGCAAAAGCCGTGCGACCTATTCACACCAACGGCGAGTTCAATACCACTTTGGATAAAACGTTGCAGCATATCGATAGCCTGGACCTCAGCATCAACCGCATGAAGCTGGGCAGCGCTCATGTTATGGGAGGCTGCGCCATGGGCGAAGACCCGCGCACCTCTGTCGTCGATAGCCTGGGTAAATTTCACCACCTGCATGGATTGCATATTATGGATGGCTCCATTTTTCCCACCAGCATCGGTGCCAATCCGCAGCTTTCGATCTATGGCATGGTGGCTCGTCAAGCCACATTACTGGCGCAATCCATGAAAGCGTAAACTGTGTAGCTTCGGCTGCCCCATCCACGGGAACAGCCGGAGCTTTGACCCGATTCGTACGCTGCCGTGCCCCGCAGCGGGAAACAATGCTATTATTGCGGCCAAATTGCGTAACCACTGAACACGTCTATCCATGAGCAAATTCGATAAAAATACCCTGCCTACCTTCACCCAGTATTGGAAACCCCGATATTGGCCGGTGTGGGCATTGATATTTTTGGGCTGGTGCGTTGCCCGGCTTCCTTTTTCCTGGCAGTGGAATATCGGCTGCCTTCTGGGGCGCATTATGAAAAAGGTGAGCCGGTCCCGTCGCCATATCACCACCCGCAACATCGAAGTCTGTTTCCCCCATTTGAACAGTGAACAGCAACAAAAGATCATAGATGAAACGTTCGACAACCTGGGCATGGGCTTTATTGAAATTGCGATTGCCTATTGGGGCAGCCAGAAAAAAGTAGACAAGCTGCTGGCGCAATTTACCGGACTTGAGCATTTTGTGCAGGCCCAGGAAACGGGTAAAGGAGTGATTCTTATTGTGGCACACATGATCAGCCTGGAATTGTGTTTGCGTTTTTTTGCGAGCGCCCAGGAGTGCGTAACGATGTACAAGCCAGCACACAACGAGCTGTTCGAACATTACAGTTTCGCCAAACGCGCCCGCTATACCATACCGGTGCCAAACAAAGATCTACGGCGTTTTTTACGTCACCTTAGGGAAGGCAAAGTAGCGCTTTATTTACCCGACCAGCACTATGGCATGAGCAACAGCGTGTTTGCTCCGTTTTTTGGTGTCATGGCGCCCACCATTGCTCGTACTGATGAATTCGTCCGTCTTACGAAGTGCGCATTAATGCCTGTGATGTTCGGCCGTAAAGCGGATGGTTATCACATCGAAGTACTGCCTGAATTCGAATTTCCCACCGGCGACAAAGTCCAGGATGCCACGCTGTTGAATCAATGGATCGAAAAGAATGTGGAATTGTATCCGGAGCAATACCTATGGGCGCACCGCCGCTTTAAAGAAAGACCGGAAGGCGACGCGCCGATTTATTAAAGCGCATAGCCGTTTTATAACTCGGATAATCCAACCCCGTCACCGAGGCAATATCGGCACTGTCTGCGATCGCCCATTTAACACGAAGGTTATCACTGCTATGGCAAGTGCGGGTGTTGTAGCCCACTCAAGTATTAATTCGGCTTACTTTCCTGAAGAGGGTCAAAATCACGCACAAATGAGGTTACCTGAACAGAGGTTAAGGGACGACTTACAAAAAAGCCCTGCACAGCATCACACTCCAGCTCTTGCAATTGCAGTAATTGCTGTTGCGTTTCCACCCCTTCGGCCATCACTTCTTTATTGAATGATTTTGCCAAGTCGATGATGGTGCGCGTAATTGCGCTGCTTATGGGGTTTGAATCCAGATCAGCAACGAAATTTTGATCGATTTTAAGAAGATCAAATGGCAGCGTATGCAGGTAACTCAAAGAAGAATAGCCGGTACCAAAATCGTCAATAGCAATGGTCACTCCCAGCGCGCTCAACTCGCCCAGCTTTTTTACTGCACTGTCTGCGTCGCCGATCAGAATGGTTTCCGTTACTTCCAGCTCCAGATCATCGTATTGAAGTTCAAAATCTTCGACCGCCGATTGCACCACACTGACGAAATCCGCTCGCGCAAGCTGGCGACCGGACACATTCACCGACACCCGCCGCACCGGTAGTTGTTGCTGACGCCAAGCGGCCATTTGTTCACAGGCCTGACGCACCACCCATTCACCCACATCCAGAATCAAGCCGGTGTCTTCCGCCACATCGATAAACTCACCGGGCAACAACAAACCGGCTTCTGAATCACGGATACGCACCAAGGCTTCCACACTGATTTCTTTTTTTTGCATGTACCACTGCGGCTGATAATGAAGCTCGACGTGGTCCTGCTCCAGGGCATCACGAATCCGGCGTTCCGCGGTCATCCGGCGCTGGGATGCTCTGTTCATTTCCTCTTCAAAGTAGCGGTATTGCGCTCCACCCTCGTGTTTGGCACGGTGCATTGCGGTGTCCACCTTACGCAATAACGTATTCACGTCCTGACCATCACTGGGGAATACGGCAATACCGACACTGGCCGTCAGAAAGTATTTTTTTCCTTCCACATTAAACGGCGACGACAGCATCGTCAGTATTTTGTCGGCCACCCGGGTTGCTCTCATTGGCGTATCAATATTATTCAGAACAATTAAAAATTCATCGCCTCCTTGCCTGGCTACCGTGTCTTCAAGCGTGACACAGACCTGCAATCGTTCGGCTGCCTTCACCAAAATCTGATCACCCAATGAATGTCCTTCGATATCATTTACTTTCTGAAAACGATCCAGATCCACAAACAATACTGCGCCCGATCCAAAATTCTTTATTGCGTGCTTCAGGCTTTGTTCCAGGCGATCTTTTAATAATTGACGATTGGGCAGACCGGTCAACCCGTCAAAATGCGCCTGCCGATAGAGTTGTTTTTCACGCCGCACCGCGGTGATCGCTACCGCTAAACGGTCGGCAAAATCTTTTAGCAAACTGCGATCCTGCTCCGACAACGTGGTGGGCTGCTCCCAACTCAATGCCAATACACCGCGGTTTTTACTGTTCACCGTAATCGGAAAAAGATAGGTGTTGCCGGCCAGCAAGCTGGTCTGCTCCGGCCACAACCAACTCAAATACTTCACGTCATTGCTACTGGTTCGATGCATAGGCGACACAACACCAAGCCAATGACGCTCATCATCGCCCAGCTCCCGCCTATCCACCTGATATTTCACTTTAGTACTGTGGTAACTGTAAACACACATTTCGGCAATGTTATCCGGATCACGCAATGCCACAGCCGCCGCATCGCTTTGGATCAGGTCCTGCATAGTGCTCAAAATTGAATGCGCTACCTGGTCCAGGTCGGGCACACTCAGAATCAGTTGATCAATGTTGGATAACGTCGTCAGCAACTGAAACTGCTTGCCTATTTGCTGAGCCATCTGGTTGAAGGCATCAGCGACATCGCTGAGCTCATCGTTACTATCAATGGCCAGGGAAATATCAAACTGGCGGTTAGCCACCGCCCGCGTGCCCTCCATCAACCGGTTCAGTGGTTGCAGTATGCGCTTGATCTGGACCGCGCTGACAATCGCGGCTAACAAAATGGTAGCGGCCACCAGCAACGAAAGTGCCCGTTGCAAGACCGTCAACGCGCCCATAACGTCGGAGCGGGACTGGCTTACCCATAGCTTCCAACTCGGCGCGCCGAATTTATTGTCCAGGAACAGACTTTGGATTTGCACCAAGTGCGTTTGCCCGCCCTGCTGCCACTCGGTCTGAAAAGCGGGGCGCAATCCGTTGTCACGCATTAGCTGTGAAAATTGGGCCGACGCGATCAGCGAGGAGTCAGAGCAAAGCAGTAATTCGTCGTAGCTGCCGAACAGGCAATAATCCATTTGCGGGTCCCGCATTCCCGGGTCGCCCATCAGATAATTGACATTCAGATCCGCCATTTGCAGCGACAGCCGCTCAGGTTGGTCCGGTGCACTGAGCAGTAACACCGCCCGGCCATCGGGCTGGCTGATCAACAGAAGCTCGCCATTATGCAAGCGGGTTCGCGCCGCAGCCTTTTGATCTTCGGGCCACTTTTTCAGCAAGGTATCCAGATCGCCCCAGGAACGGTAAGTCCAGCGAACGGCTCCGGATTCGGCTTGCTCCGGTAGTACCGCTTCCGCATCCTTTCCGGACCGGAATTGACTGCTCACCAATAGCAAGCGCTCATACAAAACTGAGCTATAAAATCGCGCTTCGTTACGCAGGTCCTGCTGACTTTGGTGGTAAAGATAACTACCGATGTAATTATAGGCGAACGAGGCGAACAGCAGCATGGGCAGCAAAGCTGCCAGGAACACCAACAAGAAGAACTTGCGGCCGAGTTTGCTGCGTAATGCACTCAGTTGAAACAACATCGTCCCTCAGGGTTTAAGGCTCAAATCAGAATAGCATACCACCGCCCCAGCCATTGTGGCCGGCGACACAGGCACTGTCGATAATCTTAACAAGCGCACTCACACTTGTATGAAAGATCCGAAACCGGTTATGGCGGTACAAGGGCGCCTGATCCCGGATGTTAAGTGTCGGTTTTTTTTACAATCAATTCAAGCTGTCTCTAAAATGTCACACTTAACTTATTGTATTAGTTGCTTATAGCCAGGCTGGCACAATGCTTGCTTTCAAAAGCTCGCTTTCTAAGGGATTGATCCGGAGTAGTCGTAGTATGAAATCTTTTTCTCTTATTGTTGTTTTGTTTTCATTGTTTTGCGCTCCTGTCTTTGCCGAACCAGTCTTGACAGAATCCGTTGAGTCGACCCAACTGGGCGATCAATTTGGAGTTATAGGGCTGTTATTGTTGGGCGCAATTTGTTTGGTTCTGGCGCGTCGTCGCGCAGTCTGAACCTTGTGGTTCAAATTGGCTTACGTTACCCTTCGCTTCCATTGTTAGCATTCTCGTTTGTAGTGCAATAGGAAGGGTAACGCAAGTCATGTCATCACACACCCGAGTCGTCTATCCAGGCACGTTTGATCCCCTCACCAATGGCCATCTGGATCTTGTAGAACGCGCATCGCGCCTATTTGACGAGGTCGTCGTTGCGATTGCGTCCAGCGAGAAGAAAAAACCGCTGTTCAGCCTGGAACAACGCATCAACCTGGCCATTGAAGCGGTTTCCCACTTGCCCAACGTCGAAGTGAAAGGCTTTTCCAAATTGCTGGTGTTCTTTTGCCAGGAGGAAAAAGCCAATGTCTTGTTACGAGGCCTACGGGCCGTTTCGGATTTTGAGTACGAGTTTCAACTGGCCAACATGAACCGCGCTTTGGACCATGAAATTGAAACCGCTTTTCTCACCCCTTCGGAGCACCTTTCCTTTATCAGCTCTTCTTTAGTGCGTGAGATATCGGCACTGGGCGGCGATGTCAGCCCCTTTGTTCCAACCCATGTATTGCAGGCGCTGCGCTCCAAACACAGCGAATAGCCTTAATGCCTGCCGGTGGTAAGTAAACCAAAGAGTCATTATCATTGTCGGAATTACCACTTTTTGTAAGACGAGAGAATTCATTGTATGGCCCTACTGATCACCGATGATTGCATTAACTGTGATGTGTGCGAACCGGAATGCCCTAACGGGGCTATTACCCAGGGCGATGAAATTTATGTCATTGAACCCTCCAAATGCACCGAGTGCGTGGGCCACTATGATGAACCTCAATGTCAGCAGGTCTGTCCGGTTGACTGCATTCCGCTGGACCCCGAAAACGTTGAATCCGAAGACCAGCTGATGGAGAAATACGAACGCCTGCAAGCCGAGGGCTAACCCCCTCCCAGACTACCATCGTCACTACCTTCAGGACGCACGGATGACCTTTCGCACCAACTTGACCGCCTTCTGTTTTATCTTGCTCACCACCGTCGCGCAGGCGGATATCGTGACCCCCAAGCACAATGCTGTCGCCAGCGCCCACCCCCTGGCAACAAAAGCCGGCCTGGAGATCCTGCAAGCGGGTGGTAACGCGTTCGATGCGGCAGTGACGGTCGCTTCGGTGCTGGGCGTAGTGGAACCCTATAGTGCGGGGATCGGCGGTGGTGGTTTTTGG
The DNA here is from genome assembly GCF_009746715.1 of Ketobacter sp. MCCC 1A13808. NCBI lineage: Bacteria > Pseudomonadati > Pseudomonadota > Gammaproteobacteria > Pseudomonadales > Ketobacteraceae > Ketobacter > Ketobacter nezhaii. Next base: position 305,545 of record NZ_VRKW01000003.1, on the reverse strand, counting down.
ATGCTGCATCAGGCCAAGAACAATAAAACGTTAATGATCGATGCTCGCGAGAAAGCCCCCGCAGCCGCCACCCGGGATATGTTTCTGAATAAAAAAGGCGCCGTCGACCGCGATCTCGCCATCAATACCGCACTGAGCGCTGGCATACCTGGCCAGGCCGCCGCCATGGCCCATCTTGCAGAGCACTACGGCACCCTGCCGCTGGGCAAAACCCTGGCTGCCGCGATTCACTACGCGGATACCGGCTTCCCTGCCAACAAAGTGTATCTCCAGCTTGCCAAAGTGCGACACTCCGTTTTGCAACGCTACCCCGCCAGCAAACGCCTGTTCCTTCTGGATGGTGCAGAAATGGATATCGGCACGCTGATCCGGCAACCGGGCCTGGCCGACACGTTGCAGGCACTAGCCAAAGATGGCTTTGCCGGATTCTATAAAGGCGACGTCGCCAAGCGCCTGGTCAAGGGGGTGCAAGCTTACGGTGGCATCTGGACAGAACAGGATCTGGCGGATTACACCGTGGTGGAACGTGACCCTATCCGCTTTAATTATCAGGGTGCCACCATTTGGTCTGCTCCTCCACCCTCTTCCGGAGGAGTGGCGCTGCAGCAAATGTTCGGCATGATGTCCCAGTTTAAATACAGCGATATGAATGAGGCGGATAAAACGCATTTACTGATCGAAGTGATGCGCAGGGCCTACCGCGACCGTGCGGAGTACCTGGGTGATTCCGATTTCGTCAAAATCCCTCTTAATCGCATTACCAGCGAAGAATATCTGCAAGATTTGTCCGATTCCATTTCCATGGCCCACGCCACCCCCAGTAGCAGCCTGGGATTGCCCAAACAGGTTGGCTCCGGCACCCATACCACTCACTTTTCAATCATTGACAAACAAGGCAACCAAGTCGCCGCAACGCTCTCGATTAATCTGCCTTTCGGCAATGGTGTCACTATCGAAGGCACCGGGGTGTTGCTGAACAACGAAATGGATGATTTCTCCGCCAAGCCCGGCAGCCCCAACGCCTACGGACTGATCGGTTCGGAAGCCAATGCCATTGAGCCGGGCAAACGCCCTCTTTCCAGCATGACTCCCACTTTTATGGAATTCGGCCCGAAAGACAATCGACAGCTTGCTGTGATCGGGACCCCAGGCGGCAGCCGCATTATCACCATGGTATTTTTGGGCTTACTGGAAGCACTCGATCAAAAAGGAATCCAGAGCTGGGTTGATCGACCACGCTTCCACCACCAATTTGCCCCTGATGTGGTGCAATACGAAGACGACGCCTTTGACCCTAAATTGAAAGCGGCGCTGGAAAAACGCGGCCACACCCTGAAGTCCGTTGGCCGAGAATACGGTGATATGCATACCGTACGCTGGTATCAAAAGAACGGTGAGGTGGAAGCAGCCTCTGATAAGCGCCGCCTGGGTTACGCTGAAATATCACCATAGAACGCAAAAAGCCCTGACTAGCAGGGCTGGATGCACAATCTTCGAAACCACTATTTTCTAAGCTATTCCGTGAACTTAACGGCTACCTTAGGGGTTAATCTTCGTAGTTTCCTGCTGGCAAGTGCTTCTGTGAGCAGCCGAGGCAGCGCATGAACGTAGACTTAAACGGCGTTCCCACCAAAGTTGAACCCGCCTCTCCCACATTTCCGCCCAACGCAGAAAACGGCAGCGAGACGATGAATAAACCGGCTCCGATCACGGTTGCGGCCAAGGTTAAGGGTCTGACTAAAATCATGTCACCACCCATTTCCAATCCTGTGGGTCGATCTGTCACTGTCTGAGCCTGGGCGACAATCGGAGCCGCAGCAAATAACGCCACGGACAATGCCACTACGAAGGATCTGAAAGTGCTCTTAAGGCTGCGCATAATAATTCCTCTTTATAATATTCTTTAAGGTAGCCACCCAAGTGCTTTGATTAAGTGTATTCCCTAAATGCAGAACGATCCACTTTTGCGCCCTACTCACCGCCGATTTCGGAACGGATTTTGTACTGGATCGCATTTTTAAACACACTGGCCCACCTATCCGGCATAAGCCACCAGGGTACAACCATTATCCTGACTTCTAAGTTTGGCACAGTTTACAGAAAACGGTAGAGCGCTGCCCCAGGCGGATTTCCTTGAGGGGCGTTTGGCAGTTACGGCATGGCCTGTTGGCACGACCATAAACCCGCAAAGTCTGCTGAAAGTAGCCCGGCTTGCCATCTCCGCCGACAAAGTCGCGCAAGGTGGTGCCACCCATATTGATGGCGTCCGCCAGAACCTGTTTAATGGCCTGAACCAATTTTTCATACCGGGCAGCACTCACCTTCCCCGCCGCCCGCTTGGGGTGAATGCCCGCCATAAACAGCGCTTCATTAGCATAGATATTACCTACGCCCACAACGATATGACTGTCCATAATGAAGGCTTTGATACTGCTTTTGCGGCCTCTAGATTTGCCGTGCAGGTAGGTTGCGTGAAACGCCTCCGTTAAGGGCTCCGGCCCCAAAGACGCGATCAGCGGATGATCAGTGGGCTCCTCCTCTGTCCATAACCAGGCACCAAAACGCCGTGGATCGCAATACCGCAACCGGCGCCCGTCACTGAACACCATATCCACGTGATCATGAAAACCCGGCGGCTCATCCGGCGCCGTAATGCGCATACTACCGGACATCCCCAGGTGAGCGATCACCGTGCCATTGCGAAACCGAAATAGCAGGTACTTGCCACGCCGCTCCACATCCAGCAACTTTTTCCCAGCTACCTGGTGAATACTGTCCGGTACCGGCCAGCGCAATTTGGCTTGGCGGACTTCCAGGGTTTTCACACGCTGCTCTACAATATGCGGCAGGATGCCACGACGGGTGGTTTCGACTTCAGGTAATTCAGGCATAACGGCCCCCGCGCCATTCTAAATCGCGCTAGCATACAGGCAGAGAGGTTCAGCACCAAATCCCCTTGCGTCTGCGTTACACTAGGCGCTTTCCCACTGCGTTGACGGCCCTTTACATTACTTTATGATCGATTCTGACCAGCACCCTCAACCCATCCTCCAGGTACTTGGCGTCGATACCGGCGGCACCTTTACCGACTTTGTTTTATTTGACGCGCAGAAGCCGTCAGCGCCGCTACGTATCCATAAAGTACTGTCCACACCGGATGCACCGGAACGCGCCATCCTACTGGGCATTGACGCCCTAGGGTTAACACAGTCAGTCGCTTCAGGGCGGGTTGCCATCATTCACGGCAGCACGGTTGCCACCAACGCGGCGCTGGAAGGCAAAGGGGTTCGAACGGCGTTTATCACCAACACCGGCTTCAAAGACTTAATGACCATCGGCCGCCAGACCCGGCGCGAGCTCTATAATCTGCAACCCGCAGCCGTTATACCTCCGGTTGCGGCCGAATTGTGTTTTGAAATGCCGGGCAGAGTGGATTCATCGGGGCGGTTGCTGGACCCGTTGGCGGATAAAAAGACCGACGCACAATTAGCACAGCTAAAAGAAAGGCTGCAAGCTGCCAATGTTGAGGCCGTTGCGATTACCCAACTGTTTTCGTTTTTGAATCCCGAGCCGGAATCCAAAATGAAAGCGGCTCTGCAAGACCGGTGGTTTGTCAGTGCGTCCCATGAGGTATTGCCGGAATCCGGGGAGTACGAGCGCGCGATCGCCACTTGGCTGAATGCCAGTCTGGGCCCCAAAGTTCAGCACTATTTACGGCGTTTACTCAATGGCGTGAGCCCAAGCCCGTTAGCGGTAATGCAATCCACCGGCGGGGTGATGGACGCCGAGTACGCTGGCAACATGCCGGTGAATATGTTGTTGTCCGGGCCTGCTGGCGGCTTGGCGGCCGCCCAGTTCCTGGGCAAACAAACCGGATTCACAAAATTGCTTACCTTTGATATGGGTGGCACCTCGACCGACGTTTCCTTGATTGACGGCAGCATACAACTGACCAATGAGGGCCATATCGGGCCGTGGCCGGTGGCGGTTGCTCAGGTTGATATGCACACCATCGGTGCTGGCGGCGGCTCTTTCGCTTATGCCGATGCCGGGGGCATGCTGCAGGTAGGACCGCAGTCTGCCGGTGCTAATCCGGGACCGGCGTGTTACGGACAGGGCGGCTCGCGCGCCACTGTTACAGATGCGAACGCCGTGCTGGGGCGCTTGCAGGCGAAGTACTTTCTGGGCGGGGACATGGCCCTGGATCTGGTAGCCGCAGAGCACGCCATGGACGCCCTTGCCACCGAACTGAACCTGAGCCGCCAACAAACCGCCGAAGGCATTATTCGGATTGCAAATGAGCATATGGTGCGGGCATTACGGGTGATCTCCATTGAACGCGGCCACCACCTGGATGAATTCCGACTGTGCTGTTTCGGCGGAGCCGGCGGCTTGCACGTGTGCGCCCTGGCCGAGGCACTGGAACTCAAGCAGGCAATCGTACCGAATCAGGGCGGGGTGTTATCGGCTCTGGGTATGGTAGTAGCCCCCAAATCCCGCCAACTTTCTCAGGCGTATCGCACCATCGGCACCACCGACACCCTCAGCCCCGGCCACCAAGGCCTATCAGAATCCATCGACCTCGACCAACTGGAGCAGACATTGGCGGCACTGCAACAACGAGGCATTAATCAATTACTGGATGAGGGGATAGAGCAGGATGAAATTCGTTGCGAGTTGAGCCTGGATCTGCGCTATCGAGGGCAGCGCTTTTACCTCAATCTAGGATGGAAAAACGATCTCAAGGCAGTAACCGAGGGCTTTCACCGGCAGCATGAAATGCGCTACGGGCACCGACTGGCAATGCCGGTTGAACTGGTGAATTTACGCTGCCAGGTCAGCGCACCTGCTGCAGTGGAGCAACTGCCACCCTGGGCAACGAACCCGAAGGGCTGCGCACCGGCCTCGGCGAAAGAAGAGGTCAGGCTAACCGGCATTGAGAAGCCTGTAGCCATTTATTGGCGACCGGATTTGATTGCCGGACAAACAATTCATGGTCCGGCACTGATAACGGAAACCGTGTCGACAACGCTGGTTGCCACCGGCTGGCGGGCTCAGGTGGACAAATGGGGCAATTTACAACTGAGTCATGGTTAATGGGGGGCGCTCATGCTCTGGCTCACTTTCTCAGCCCACTGCACGGCGTCAAGGTACATCTCCCACATCTGATTCGCATCCAACCCCATGGGCGACACCTTATCAAAACGACCTTCATCATAGGCAATCACCGCACACAGAATCTGTCCTAGCTCACCCCCACCCTCCAGCAATGCCTGTTCCAGCTCCGGTGACAGCGGCATCTGCTTCATCAGCAAGTCCAGTGGCTGATCGAGCAGTGCGTCCAGCACCGACAGCAGGCCCGCCGCAAAATAACTGCCGGGATTGGAACGCTTCAGTGATTTAGCAGCGAACTCACACATTTTCGCTCTCTTGATCCCGGTTAGCAGCAACTCGTTAGGCTTATTATCCACTCCGGCTAACGCTAGCATGCCCGCCCAGCGTCGCAATTCATTCGCTCCCAGAAACACCACTGTATCTTCAATCGATGTGACCCTACGTGGCAAACCGAAAGCGGCGGAATTGACGACCCTTAACAGTTTGTAGGACAAGCGTGGATCCTGGGCGATGATGGACGATACTTTTTCCACATCATAGTCATCACCCCCTAACTCGCCCAATAGCGAGACCAGGACCTGCTGCGATGCCGGAATGGATTTACCCACCACCAGGTGGGGCTTGCACAAGAAATAGCCTTGAAAATAGTCAAACCCCATCGCTTTATAGATTTCAAACTCTTCGTAGGTTTCAATTTTCTCTGCCACCAGCTTGCCCCTCAGTACACCACTGGCCTTGAGCAACTTTAACTGCGCTTCAACCCCTTCCACCCCCAACGCCATCACATCCAGCTTAATGTAATCCGCATACTGCAACAGGGGCTTCCAGGCTTCAGAATATTCAAAGTCATCCAGCGCGACCTTGTAACCCAGCTCCACCAGGTTCTCCACTTCACTGATGACATCGCCATTAACAACGACGGTTTCCAATACTTCGGGTATCAACAAGGCGTGCAGACCTTTCGGCAGATCCCCTTTTGCCAAAATGTCATGGGTAATATTCACGAGCGCCGGTTTACCGCTGGTGATCGTGTCCAGACCAATCTCGGAGAAAGCATTAGCCAGCACCTTCATAGACGCGGCATTCGGATCATCAATAATTGCGTGAGCGACATTACCACTGCGGAACAGCAGCTCATAGGCAATCGCAACCATGTCGCGATCGAACACCGGCTGCCGCGCCAGATAAATTTCCATATTGGTTTACCATTCTGACCAAGTTCTAAGCATATGGATAAAGTGTGGCAGAAATTTCAGGAAGGTAAACCCGACATTATTCGCAGAACGCAAAAAGCCGGATCAGCTGAAGCTGACCCGGCTTTTTAGGAATACCTTAAAAATCAATTACTTGATTTTAGCTTCCTTGAACATTACGTGCTTGCGAACAACGGGATCGAATTTTTTGATCTCCATTTTCTCAGGCATGGTGCGCTTGTTTTTGGTGGTTGTGTAGAAGTAACCTGTACCCGCGCTGGAAACCAATCGAATTTTGTCACGCATGATTCTTACTCCTTATACTTTCTCACCGCGGGTTCGCATTTCTGTTAAAACAGAATCGATGCCCTTTTTATCAATAATACGCATACCTTTAGCCGATACACGTAGCCTTACGAAGCGTTTTTCGCTCTCAACCCAAAAGCGATGGTGGTGCAGGTTGGGTTCAAAACGGCGCTTGGTTTTATTGTTCGCATGTGAAACATTATTTCCAGTGATCGGACGCTTACCGGTCACCTGACAAACCTTAGCCATTACTCGTCTCCAAATCGGCTATATCGCTGTCCGACACAACCTAGAAATTACTATAAAACTGTTTAACTGGTTCAATCGCCTCTGCAATGGTCTGCACACAGAAGCTGAGAGGGGCTGCTTTATACCAAACCGACAGAGTAAAATCAACCACACTCTGAAAACCTTAACCATTTTGCCTGCCTTCAAATCACTCAAATTGGTTCCGGGAACCGCTGATCCCTGTACACTGGGGGAAAATAATAAGGAGTAACGGGTATGAGTGAATGGTTTGATTATGTGGTGGTCGGCGGCGGCTCTGGCGGCTGCGTGATGGCCGGACGCTTAACCGAAGACCCTTTGTCAGCCTATGCCTATTGGAGGCCGGCGCTGGCGGTAGTAGCCCGCTCATCAATATCCCGGCGGGTGCCGTGGCCATATTGGCCAACAAAAGGCTCAACAATTGGGCTCTGGAAACAGTCCCACAGCCCGGCCTTGGAGGCCGCCAGGGTTTTCAGCCCCGCGGCAAGTGCCTGGGCGGCTCCTCAGCCATAAACGCGATGGTCTATATCCGCGGCCACCCCTCTGATTACGACGACTGGGCCGCCCTGGGAAACGAGGGCTGGGCTTATCAGGATGTGCTGCCCTATTTCCGCCTCAGCGAGCATAACGAACGCTTGAACGACGAATACCATGGACAAAATGGCCCGCTCTGGGTGAGCGATCTGCGGACCGACAGTCCTTTCCATCATTATATTGCCGACGCTGCCCGCGAAGCCGGATTACCCGTCACCGCCGACTTTAATGGCGCAGAACAAGAAGGGGTCGGCGTGTTCCAGGTTACCCAGAAAGACGGCGAACGCTGGAGCGCGGCTCGTGCCTACCTGCTACCCCACTTGCAGCGGCCCAATCTGAAAGTAGCAACCCTGGCGCTGGCACAGCGCATCCTGTTTGAAGATGGCCGCGCCGTCGGAGTGGAATACCGCCAGGGTGAGCGGCAACGAATTGTACGCGCCCGTAAAGAAGTCATTCTGGCCTCCGGCGCTTTTAAAACGCCGCAATTATTAATGCTATCGGGTGTCGGCGAGCGAGAAGAATTGGTCCAACACGGCATTCCCCTGGCGCACCATCTGCCCAAATTAGGCAAAAACCTGCGCGACCACCCGGACTTTGTTTTCGGCATGACAACCCAGAATCCCGACACCTTTTCATTCACCGCCTCAGGATTCAACCGTCTCGGCCGGGAAAGTTGGCGCTACTACCGCCAACGTCGTGGCGCATTAACCTCTAATTTTGCGGAAGCCGGTGCCTTTCTGAAATCCCGGCCGCAACTGGACAGGCCGGACCTGCAACTGCATCTGGTCACCGGCCTGGTGGACGACCACGGTCGCAACCTCCATTTTAAAAAGGGCTTTTCCTGCCACGTTTGCCTGTTGCGGCCGCGTAGCCACGGCAGCGTGCGCCTGCAAAGTGCAGACCCGCAAGAGCCACCGTTGATTGACCCGGCTTTTTTGCACGATCCTCAGGATGTGGAAGATCTGGTGGCAGGGTATAAACTGACACAACGACTGCTTGATGCACCTTCACTAAAACAACAGATTTTGAAGTACGTGTTCCCGCTCAACATTAACAATGATAACGATATACGCAGAATTCTGCGGCAAAGAGTGGATACGGTTTATCACCCGGTGGGCACTTGCCGGATGGGTATAGACGACCAAGCCGTAGTCGACCTTGTTCGCGGCCAAAGCCGGATACCCTCTCAACTCACCGATGTCGAGGCCAACCAAACACAGCATTATGGTACAAACTGAAAATATTTACCGGGTCATTATCATCGGCTGTGGTTTTGGCGGAATTGGCATGGCTGTTTCGCTTCGCAGACAAGGCATTTCTAATTTCATTCTGCTGGAGAAAGAGCAAAGCATCGGCGGCGTATGGCGCGACAACACGTATCCTGGCGCTGCCTGCGATGTTCCGTCCCACCTGTATTCATTTTCCTTTGCCCCGAACCCGCGGTGGAGCTCCGTCTTCTCCCCACAGGCCGAAATTCTGGATTACCTGCAAGGCTGTGTGGATCGCCTGGATCTGCAACGCCATATCCGTTACGGCACTGAAGTCCATCAAGCTGAATTCGATGAACTGCGGGGCCTATGGAAAGTGCACACACGAGACGGTAACACCCTCCTAAGCAAAGTGTTGATTACCGCCACCGGGCAGCTCAACCGGCCATCTATCCCGCCACTGAGCGGGCTGGAAAAATTCAGAGGAACCTGGTTTCACTCCGCTCGCTGGAATCACCGGGCGGTACTGAAAAATAAACGGGTCGCTGTGATTGGCACTGGCGCCTCGGCTGTCCAGTTTGTACCGGAGGTTGCGAAACAGGTGACACAGCTCGATTTATTTCAACGATCGCCGCCCTATTTGATTCCACGACCTGAGCGACGTTATACCCGTTTTGAACAGCTCCTGTTTGAAAATATTCCGTGGCTAATGAAGCTGTATCGGGCCAGCGTTTATTTCAAACTGGAGTCCCGCGCGTTGGCCTTTTCACGGCTGTCTGCTCTGATGCAGCCGCTGGTAAATGCGCCCTTCCGGCGCATGCTGAAACAACAGATAACGGACACCGATCTGCAGGCCCGATTAACGCCGGAATACCCGGTTGGCTGCAAACGGATCCTGATGTCAAATGAATATCTGGCCACCATCGCACGACCCAATCTGAATTTGATTACCGACGATATAGAGTGTATTGACGAAACCGGCATTCTGAGCTCGGACGGCAAACACCACCCGGTGGATATTATTATTTTCGGAACCGGGTTTGCCGCAACGGAATTTCTTGCACCGATGAACATCGTAGGGCGTCGCGGCCGCGACCTCAACCAGGCGTGGAAGAACGGGGCACAGGCCTATCTGGGTATAACCGTACCCGGGTTCCCCAACTTTTTTATGGTCTATGGACCCAACACCAACCTGGGGCATAACTCCATTATCTATATGCTGGAAAGTCAGATAGCCCACATCATGCGTTGTCTGCGGCGCATGCAGAAGGAAAAAGCAAATACCATTGAAATCAACGAAACCGTGTTCAGGGAGTTTAACCGGCGTATTCAACAGCAACTCCAACTCCATGTCTGGCACCAATGCAACAGTTGGTACATCGACGCAGCGGGTCACAACAGCACGAACTGGCCTGGCTTTTCACTAACATACCGTTGGTTGACTCAACTCAAGAAGCTTCAGGTTTATCAGTGCAAGTAGATAGACGACCACACTAAAGCTATTCCGCCAAAGCCAACAAGATAGTCGCAGTAAACGAGCCGCCACCGGTGACAAATTTACCGCCACCTTCCTGCGCCAATCGTTTTAAATAACTTTGCCCACCTGCCCGTGAATCGGTGTAAACAAAAACCGTTGAAACCTGGCTCTTTTCCCCACCGCGATGAAAACTCTGAGCAGTTGAAAGGGTGGAGTTAACTTTTTCCGGATAGGCCGCGTTATCGGTAATTATGATAATAGTTTTTGCTTTAGATGTCGGGCGCCACTGCATAGAGAGGGAAACCTGAAGCGCTTGGTCCACAGCTTCCTCGACATCCAAGTTACAAGGATTCGATCTAGGAGTCATTGTATTTGTAAAACTCTGCAGTGACGAAAGTGAAGACGCCGTCAACTTCGTAATCTGGAGGCTTCGAACTGCCCCCCGAGGCTCACATCGATCTTTGAAATCTATAATTCCCATAGCAGCATCAGGTGAAAGCTTCATAATCAAATCGGCAAGCTGAACAATCTCACTACGAATACCCGCCACCTGCTTATCCATGCTGGCAGTGGTATCCAGAGCAATCACAATATCCATCGCCGGGAAGGAAATTTTAGATGTGCTTTTTTCCTCTTGCAGCGCCTTCTCAATCGCCTTCTTTTGCTCTTTTTCTTCTTCCAGTTCCTTCTCCTTCGCCTCAAGATCCTTTTTAACATCCGCTATCCGCTCTGCCGAATCACCCGTATTAGGAAAATAAGGCAATGCTATGATAGCTAAAAACATAAAGGCCCCCAGAGCAGACGCGAACAAATCAAGCGCGGACATGCTGAAAATGTTAATTTCCCGACTACGTATTTTCATGCGTGAACTCTCTCAAAATAAAAGGAACGTGAGCCTTAAATGTTATGTTTTACACGAAACGGCTATCTTTATTCTTTAAAGACAAATATATTCCAACAAATGAAATAACGCCTAACAACATTATTGCCGCATAGACAGTATAAATATTGGTGGGCATAGCGTCCCACAGGTGTTTTCCATCAATATAGAAATTCAATTGGTCCACGGCAGACTGCGGCTGCAAGGTTACTTCAATCTCGGGTGTAGGCAGTGGATCTCCATGACCATCGATCGCGAGTAAGCGAGGAGAAAACTCCATCACTCCGGCGGGTATGGTATTCTCTTCGTCCACCCAATGCCCAGTGGATTTAGCGCCACTATCCTGTAAAAAAGCAAAACCTTCGGTGCCCCAGCGGCCCAAGGTAAGATAACTTAAAAAAACTTTTAGCTCTGTATCCATCTTAGCAATTATCCCGGCGAGCATAATCTGGGGTATTAAAGCAATGGGTACAACCGTCATAACTTTTTCGGAGCTCCTGAAAATGGCGGACAACAATAATCCCAACAGAGTAGCGGAAATAGAAAGGCACAACATAAACCCCACATGACTCCAAAACCGCCACAACCCAACATCAGCATCACTCAAAGAAAAGTTGAAATGAATAATCGACACAAATATAAGAACCTGTATAAAAGCAATCAGACTAAGAATGACAACTTTGGAAAATATATAGTTGGTAATGCTTAAATTAAACATTCGTTCCCGTTCATAAATTGGCAATTCAGAAACAATTTCCTTTGATGCATTGCTCACACCAAACCAGACCGAGGAAATAGACATCATAAATAAAACGCTGAATTGCAAATGCTTAAAAATAAATATTAAAAGAAGCGCAATAATAAAAGGCTGAGCAATCAATAAAATCAGATTCCACAAATCATTCCATTTAATATGCAAATATCGCATAGAGAGCCAATAAAATTGGCTAAATCGAGAACTGTTTTTCTGTGAATTCAGTGGCACCGGCGTCTGCGTATCAGTGACAGCTTGTCGACCCTCGTTCAAACGCGCACTCCACTCTTTACCCACTGCATCATCTTTCATCAATGAATAGATTTTGATGATATCCGATCTCTCGAAATAGGTAAGCACACCGTCTTTATCACCGAAATAGGTATGATATCCACCTTTAGATAAAAAAATGACTTTATCAACATAATCTAGATCGGAGGGTTTATGGGTCACCATGATGACCGTCTGGCCTTGCCGAACCAAACCTCTTATACAATGCAAAAAATCTTCGATGGTTTCGGGATCCAAAGGTGATGTAGGCTCATCCAAAAACAAAATGGCAGGATCATTAAGCAATTCGACGGCGATTGATATCCGTTTTCGTTGTCCGCCGGATAAGTCTGCTACTTTAGTGCCCCTAATGGTTGCCGGATCCAAATTAAGGCTTTTAAGTACACTTGTAATTTTCTCGTCTATTTCAGCATCAGTAACATCGCCGGAGATTCGCAACTTAGCAGCGAAATACAAAGTCTTTTCAACCGATAGCTCCCTGTGCACTATATCATCCTGGGGTACATAGCCTATATTTCGTTTAAGCTTTTGAAAATTCTCGTTATTGAGCTGCAGTCCAAGTATGTAAATCTCACCTGCAGTAGCAGGATTTGCGCCATTAAGGCATTTGAGCAAGGTGGACTTTCCACACCCCGACGGCCCCATCAGAGCGACAAACTCGTTTTTCGGGACCTTGATCGTCATTTTTTGCAGGCCTACAAATCCCTTCGGGTATACTTTTTCAATATTCTTGGCAACAATGGCATATTGCTGATTCACAATGCCCGCTTCCAACACGAAGGAAACCGCTCCGATGGTAATCTGGTCCGAGGGTTTTATTGACACCTTACCGGAAATAAGCTGACCGTTTACGAAAGTCCCATTTGTAGTGTCTAAATCCTCTATGGAAATGGATTCGCCTTCCAATCTGAGCATGGCATGGCGCCGGGATACCTGTAAGGAGGACAAGACGATGTCAGCATCCGACAATCTCCCTATGAGTAACTCTCTTTTGGAACGGAGCTCGGCAATCACATCGTTAACTTCAGTGATTGCCTGCTCAACACCGGAGCTGTAGTTGGATGTGCGATTATCTGATTGTGTACCATGAACGTATTTTTCAACATCCAAAAAGAGCGTAATCGCGCCTTCTGAAAGATCAATATACGTGTTTTTTTCGATCTTGTATTGCAGACCAGAGGTTAAAGATTTCCCCCCGATTTCAGATCCGTAGGTACTGCTATCGCGAACAGAAATCTGCCCTGAACTGAAATTCAGAGCAATATGACTGCGTGAAAGACTTGGATTATTAATTCTGAATGTACATGTTTCACTACGGCCGAGAGTATATTCTCCTTCTTTAACAATCGAATAGACCTGAAGCAACCTTCCTTCATTCATTATATGCAGATCCAGCCCATCAAAAGATTTGCTTTCAGTCACCGTTAACTCCTTCCTGGGTAAACTTTCAGTTTCGATGTCGACATGGTTTTATAACGCCCGGCGGTCTTTCAATACATAGCTGTAACCGGCAATGCTGATGATCTGCCCAAGGGAAAATTGTTTCGCTTCGAAAGGTTTCAGTGCAACGCTTTCGAGGCTGGTACCGTGGCTACTATTCAGGTCTTCCACGAACAACATACTCTCTCTTAACTTCAGACGACAATGGCGCCTTGAGACCATTTCACTGTTCATTTCAACATGCACTAGATCCAGCGCCCGGCCTATCACCAAGCCCTCTTTACACTTAAGAAACCGGGTCGTTAACGGTATAGGTTCACTGCCGTCCAATGGGACCAGAACTGCAAACGAATCATTCCGCGATTTCGGTTTCGCGTCGATGACAATAGGGGCATTCGTTTCCTTAATTCTGGGTAGATCGACAGCGGCCTGTGCTGACGATCGATTATCGATCGTACTTTTGGAATGGCCATCTGCCCGGTACGACGGATCTATCGAGTCTGCTTCCCTACGTGTTGATGCCCGTAGCAAGGCAAACCCAGCTACCGCTAATCCCACTAGCAAGGCAATTGCAACCGCCTTACTGTTTCCGCTGGCATCATCACCTGGCATTTTATTCTGCGATTTCCTTTCTTGTTCCTGTGGTGCAGGAACAGAGGTACCATCAGGCTCAGGAAGTGGTGGTGCAGGGGCCGGAACTGGCGCTTGCGGAGCGGGAGATGCAGCACATAAATTGGGAATCCCAATCGCATCCATAGCATGATGTACCGCTTTCCATTCTGCAGAATTTTTCCCGTGCTGCAACTCAGCTATATGAGCGAAACCGCAACGGGCATCAGCAAAATTTGAGTGAGAAGTAAGGACACTAGCGCCGGCTAGAGCGTAAATTCGGGTGGCATTTATCAATCCTATCCCTGCAACAGATTGTCCAGACTTCAGCCTGGGGTGCTGGCCCCCTTGAGATAAAAGATAAAAGCCAACATTCATGATGGAAGAATTGACATGCACCCCGCCGTAATCTGCCTGCATCCGAGCATACTGTTCATAATGATCCGGATAATTTTGACCCGCCAACTTCGGCAGCATCATATTTCTAAGATCGCCATCCGGACCTCTAATTCGCCATAAATCATTCGCAATCTGAGGTAAATTGGGACTCTTATTGCCAAATTCATACCAACCACGAAATCCGACGCCTATAGAATCCGCAATAGACTCATTCAGCGCACCCGATTCATTTTCATAGACCAGGCCACTGCCATGACCAATAATCCCATGCCCCAGCTCATGGGCAACTACTTCTACATAGCGATAAGCGTCTGCGGTGAGTGATAAGGAGCTGGTTGGTTGCACCCAAGCAGCATTAAATACGTCACCTACACACTGAATACTACCGGGCACTAATTGATGATAGTGAACATTAGCAAACACCTTTAGCGCTATCCCCGCATTGTCCAGACTATCCAAGCCATAAACCGCGTTTATAAATTGATAGGTGTATTCCAATAGGTCATAGATTGAATCAACACTGTCGTTTCCGGAACGCGACTGACCTTCTAATCGGGCATAATTAGTCACAGCCACATTAAGCAAATAATTCGAGACCAGGGGTGGTACGGGCGTGGATATACGGCTTTTTTCGCAAGCGGCTTTAAAATTATAAACTTTTCGGTTCATCGCCGAATGCAGTAGGGGCACTCTCCTGATTATGTCCCCACTTTCCGTATCCACATAGACTCGCTGATAGCCGGGCGCATCCTTAGCATCAAATTGACCTTCAATTTTATATACCAGTATTAATTTTTCACCGCCCCCCCGCCAATAGACCAGTTCATGCTGGTATTTCGTTTCTTCCACGTGACCAGCATTTTCCAGGGCTTTGCTTATCGGGATCAAAGGCTCAGAATTCGCTGCGGCGCCATAGCCGTTGTGCCGCCCCATCAGGAACAGGGGAACACCGTCCTTGTCTGTTACCAGGCGTGACTCATGGCCGTCAACCGGCTTCCCTTGGAAAGATTGAACCACAGGGTAAATGGTATAACCGTTCAAATGCTGACTTCTGCCAGCAATCGCAATCCGATCAGACGCCATTAAGCCCAAGCGCGTCGCTACTTCATCTTGTAACCATTGGTTGACTCCCTCTACCGAATGCAAAGAACGAGCGGAAGCGGGAAAATCCAGGTCAATACCCGGTATTCCATCAGCTCCCACCCGGTCATTCCTCTGCTCTCCTTCTGCCTTTACAAAAAACGCGCACACAGTCAAATAAAGACAAGCCAGCCAGAATATTGTCTTGACTCTTTTCAAAACAAATCAATCCCGATTGGATCCTGTGACAGGATCTGGTTAATTGAACTATTTTTCCTTAAATTCCGTGCCAACGGCCTCGTTTCCGCGAGAAATCAATTCTTCGCGAACTAGCAGAGAAGCATCATCTGCGCTAAATATATTTTTTCCATCAACACCATCGGTTGTTACAATACCACTCCACGCCAACCGATAATTTTTCTGCTCCTTGAAGATCAATAACTGGCCTGTTTTTTCAGCCTTGATATTCTGCGTTATCGAAGATTTATAGCGTTCTATTACCTCTGAGTAAGTCAACACAGGTTTAATATCAATCTCAATGTCAGAGACGGGTTTACCCGATATATGAATTATTTTTCCGCCTTTAACGGTAGCACGCAGTTCAGCAGAATAAACTGGCACCCCTTTATACTCTTGCTGCATCCTGATAATCTTCGCTTCACCTACAGCAGTGCCTGCGCCCGAGTCGCTAAGGAGGCTGTCATTTGTACCTATCAGGCCGTCTCTTCGCAGCACGTCACCCGTTTTTTCAGCGACCTGGTCTATATTATCCACCGGCTCGCTCACTTCTTTGTTGACAGTATCAATGGGCGCCGGGCCCGGATTCCGGTTGTTTTCTGTCTCTCTGAAGCCGCCCTCTTTCCTTGATTCAAAAATCTGATCAATCTCGCCAGGCATGGGCGCTAGCGCCTCATCTTCTGCGGGCGGGCCTGAGGACTCCGTTAAAGCACCAACCGGCACAGCAGCGTCCTGGTTAGAGGTGCGATTGTGCTTTTGCAATAGCAGCCAAACACCAACAAGAAGCAGACCGATTAATAGAAGCGACAACCATTTGGTTCGAACTCCACGTCGCTTTTTTTCAGGTTTTTTCCGTGGTTGCAACACCGGCAACGACCGCAACCGCAGCAACACCGCTGTTGTATTGTCGTGTTGAGTTCGGGCGTCAATCCGCTCTTGAACAAGATTTTCCAGATTAGCCTGAGTAAGAGCAAGCTTGTCAAACTCAATCATCTCCTCCTGGGTAAATAGCTCCCAAAACCCATCGGAACATACGATAAAAGTGCAATGCTCACTCATATCCCAACGCTCTAATTCAGGGTCGGGCCCCTCATCTCCACCTATGCAGGAGGTCAGCCTGTTCTGGTCTCTGTGATCTCCCATTTCATCATCATTAATTCTGCCCTGTAGTACATGAATCTGTGCGACAGAATGGTCCAGCGTTCGCTTGATAAACTTTTCGTCCTGGATTTGGATAACCCGACAATCGCCTACGTGTACTGAGATAGCCTGATCATTACGGATCATCAGAGCCGCAATAGCACTACGGGGCTCAAGCCCTGATACCATTGCAGCCTGCTGAACTGCTTGTTGACTCGCTTGTACCAGATCCAGAAGGAACGCTTGGTTGTCGGGCTTTCGTGCCCGATCTTGCCAGCACCGAGATGCCGCATCAATTATTGCTTCTGCGGCAATAGCCCCTCCTTTATGACCTCCTAAACCGTCAGCCACTACAATCAGCCATTCATCGCCCAGACCCAAACCTAGGATCTTATATCGATCCTGGTTTTCCTCACGCTGACCGATATTACTGATGCCGATTGAAGAGTAAGATTTAGCCATCACGAACAATTTCCCAATGCGTGCTTAAAAGCTCACAGAGCACAGTCTGGTTAAAAACATACATCAGTATATTAAATCGGTATACCACTAATTTAATCCTACCATCTTGTTACCGCTTGGTGCGCCCAACCGAACTCGACCGGCACCAAGAATGCTGAGTTACGTAATTAGAGCTTCACAATTGAGCAATCGGTTGGCAGAATGTGGCGTGGAACAGATAATTGAATTGTTGATAAGTTCTATATTTAGATCCGGCGCACCCTTTTATTAAATTGATCAGCTAAGCTGGCCGCGGCAGTGGAATGCGCGATCAACAGGGCATTTGGGGTATGAGGGAGATAATTCATGTTTACCACCTATACTATCGGGCGATCGGCCACTATGGATTATGTGATTGATCATGAATCTGTGTCCCGCTTGCACGCCGAAGCTACTCGGAGTAGCCAGAACCGCCTCTTTATCATCGACTGCGGCTCTTCCTGGGGGACTTTTGTCTGGCGTAATGAACAATGGCAACCACTACAACAAGGCTATGTGACGCAGGATGATCTCGTCGCATTCGGCAAACAAAAAATACCGGTTGCAACGCTATTGTCGTTTATTGACCGAAATAAAGCCAAGCCTGAATACCCACCGGAAAACGACGCGTATGAGCCTCTTTCGGTTAAACCCCGGCGCAATGCTACAACCGGCGAGATTAAAAAATCCTGAAGTTCAATTGGGATAGAGCGGCAACAACGTACGAGGAACCAGAATGAACCCTCTTGAATTGGAAGAACAAAAAGCAAGAGTGATCCGAGCATTAATGGCGCTGCTCATCTCCATTGTGTTTATTGCTATTTGCTCGTTACTAGCGCCGCCTGCTGAGGAAGTTACCGGGGAAATGAGAATCCCGGACGTCTTGTTCGACCGCAGCAACCCTATCTACCCGTTCACCATACAGAACATCATGTGGGTCATGTTTTTCATCGGCTTAGGCGAATTGCTTATACGCCTAAGCCGGGCAAACCAAGAAGCATCGCAACTGCACCTGAACATTTTACCCGAAGAAGATGACACTATGCTGCGCTCAAAAGATCTTGTACCTATCTACAAGACAATTTACGAACGCAAACAGTCCCGATTTTATTTTTTACAACGCTTATCGAAGCGCGTTATTCTGCAGTTCCAAAGCAGCCAGTCTATTGATCAGGCAAACAGTTTACTCAACTCAAGCATGGAGCTAATGCAACATGAAATTGATCTGAAATACAATATGTTAAGGTATGTGGTCTGGTTAATACCCACACTGGGATTTATCGGAACCGTAATCGGAATAGCACTAGCCCTATCCGACGCCAGCCATATGCCGGACATCAGCTCAGGTGGAAGTGAAATAAAGGAATGGATGGGTGGTTTGACCACCAAACTCGGCATCGCCTTTAATACCACTTTGGTCGCACTGCTTATGTCGGCAATTCTGGTTTTTTTCCTGCATCTTACCCAAGGCAGAGAAGAAATGGCCCTTAATGCTGCAGGACAATACTGCATCGATAATTTAATCAACCGACTGTTTGAAGAAAAATAAGCCCGGAGGACAATATGGCAATCAAACGAGGGCCGGATGGTGTACCCATCGATATACCATCTACGGTGAAAAGAGACCGACAACCCAAGGGCGGTACCAGCACAGGTGGCGAAGACCCGACGCTACCTCCCCGCGGGCAACAAGCACAGCCGGTCACCATTCCCAATACCCTGTTTCCCGATGATCCACCCACAGCGCCACCTAAGCGTTCTGTTATCCCAGACCAGACCGCAACAAACAAAATCGTACCGGATGATGATCCGCCCACGGTCATTAACCGTGGTAGAAGAAAGCCAATTTCTTCATCCGGCCAAACCGAGATTTCAGCTGCCGAATCGGTGGATGGCGCAGATGCAATGACCGATCCTGTTGCAGGCTGGTTAGTTGTAATTCAAGGTCCGGGTAAAGGCAACTTTGTAAAGCTTGGATACGGTCAAAATAGCATTGGGCGCAGCCCCAACGAACGAGTAAGTGTGGACTTCGGCGACAGTCAGATATCAAGAAGCAATCATGCGATGGTGACTTATGATCCCCGAGGCAACCGGTTCTATATCCAGCAGGGTTCCGGTACTAATTTGGCTTATGTAAACGAAGCCCCCGTATTAACGCCGATGGAATTGGAGCCTTATAGCCATATTTTATTGGGCGATACGGTTTTGCGCTTCGTTCCGCTGTGCGGCGAAGGCTTCACATGGGATTAAATGCGGGCCAACCGAATGCTGAAAATTGATTTAGCCTGGGCGCAAATGCAAGGCACCCGAGAAAGCCAGCAGGATACAGTCGCAGTCCTGACATGGCCCAACGGATTCCGATTGTTACTGCTTGCCGATGGGATGGGGGGACAGGCGGGTGGAGAAATCGCTAGCAAGTTAATTGTTGAAGAGTTTAAACAAAGCTTTATCAATAATTCTACTGCACCCAACATGAGAGAACGTTTGCTGGATGCGTTGGAAGCAGCCAACCTTGCCCTATACCAATATATATCAGAGCAACCCCATATGCAGGGGATGGGAACAACCTTGGTTGCAGTCGTCTACGACGGTGATTCTATTCAATGGCTGAGCGTAGGTGACAGCCCGATGTGGTTAATTCGTCATGATTGCGTCAAACGCATCAATGAAAACCACTCGATGGCAGCGAAATTGGCAGAGCAAGTTGCGGCCGGCCAGCTATCTGCAGAGGACGCTGCGATTTCTCCCGATCGATCACAATTACTTGAAGCCGTACTGGGTGAAGACATAACCATCTTTGATGCCCCAGAATCACCTGCGCCATTACAACAAGGCGATTGGGTAATTATCGCTAGCGATGGCGTCGAAACCTGTTCAGAGCAGCAGTTGTTATCCCTTTCAAAGCATTCAGATGCAGCCGAAGACAGCACAGACACATTCGTTAGTAAAGTTTTGGACTCGATCGAACAAGCAGGAAAATTGAGTCAGGACAACGCATCCATTATTGCGCTGCGGGTAACGGGTCCGGTTGAACAGTCATCAGGGGATACATCCGGAATAAACAAGGTTGTTACGGCACGATCCCGCTGAACGCCCCAGAAGACTCTACTTTGATATTGGAGAACTTTTTGATGAAAAGTCGTTTACTGCAAACGATGATCCTATTTTGCGCATCACCTGTGTTGATTGCCAGTGTACAGGCGGCAACGGTAGTTAAGATATCGGCAATCAAAAAAGGTGAAGCGGTTCAACATGGGATGGCATCACTGGTCTCTGATGAAGTGTTACTTATGAACAATCTGTTTATTGATCTGGGAGATCAATTGCAAGTTTCTGATGAAAAAACCGGTGCCACCATTATCGGTAACGTCATTAGCACCAATAAGGATGCAGATTTAGCGCTCATTTCAGCTAAAGGCTTGTCCGGCGAGCCCTTCGTCCTCGCTAGAGAAGGCGTGCAACCTGGAAGACAAGTTAAACTCCAGTTTCTGGAAAACACCAACCGCCAGGGCACTGTGCATTCCATCCTGCCGCCCGGACAAGGCTCAGCCAGGGTTAGGCACACCATTCAAGTAAAAGAAAATGAATTTGGCGCTCCACTTCTCAATAACTGTAGCGAGTTAGCAGGTATCAGCCAAAATCCAAAACGTGGCTTCCTGGATCAAAAACTAGCCCCTTCCACAGAGTTTAGTCTCACTGGCGATGTTGAAACCCTGAAGCAATTCCTGGAAAAAAACAAAATTCAATATAGTGAAGCCAGGGACGTCTGCCTATCGGTTCAGGACCTGCTGGAAAAAGAACGAATAGAAAAACAATCTAAGAATAAGGCACTTGAAGAAATAGCCAAGAAGCAGGCTGTTATAGAAAAACAAAAATCGGATCTGGAGATATTACAAAAAGAGCTTGAGGCACGAAACAAGGAGCAGGAAGAAGATCTCAAACGTAAAGCAGAACAGCTAGAAGAAGAAATCAAAAAGAATGAAGCAGCCCTTGAAGCGCAAAAAGCACTTGAGCAACAAAAGGCAAAAAAAGACGAAGAAATTCGCCAGGCAAAAGTGGCTGAAGAGAATGCCCGAAAAAAACAGACCTATATCATTTCCGGACTTGGCATTCTCACACTGACAATTGCTTTGGTCGCCTTGATCAGCCTGCGTAAGAAAAAGCAAGCGATGAAAGTAATTGAAAAAGAATCGCTATCTAATAAACAACAGCTGACTGTAGAATTGGCTAAGAACGAATCTGCACAATCTGAACTTGAGAAAGCAAGCGCCAGCTTTAACGATATTCTGTTAGTTGGAACGGATGAAGATCAGAACAAATTCAGGGTTAAGATTAATGGTAAAGCGTTGGCCCAGGCATCCGACGGACAAATTCTGGGGCGATCTGTCCAGAATTCAGACTATGTTATAAATCTGGAACAGATTTCCCGTCAGCATATCCGGATCACACTCGTCGAAGGCACCGTGTATTTTGAAGATCTGGGGAGTTTTAATGGGAGTTCAATTAATGATATTAATTTAAAACCAGGGACACCGAGCCCTATTCGAGCCAACGACAGAGTTCGGATAGGAACAATTAGTTGCAAAGTCATTTTCATGGAGTAGCGTCAATCACAACCCTGTTGGTGGTGGGAGCATATTATATTGTCAACCTCAGAGCATAGATTAGCGTTACCCGTTGGTACCGTATTGCAACAGTTCCGTATAGAAGCGGTACTGGGTTACGGTGGCTTTGGCATCGTCTATAAAGGCCGTCACCAGCATCTTGATGAAATTGTCGTTGCAATCAAAGAATACCTACCCCAGGAAATTGCTACCCGGGACGGTGCCACAGTCTTCCCCCTGGGCACCAGTGAACAGGAAGACTATGAAGAGGGCATGACACGCTTTCTGGCTGAAGCCAAGCAGTTGCTGCAGTTTGATCACCATCCGAATATCGTTTCTTGCCGGGATTTCTTTGAAGCCAATGGCACAGCCTATCTAGTAATGAAATTTGAAGACGGCATGCCACTCAATGAGTTGATCAGACTGAGGCAGCAAGCTGACCGCCCCTTATCCGAACAAGAAATATTGCAGATTATTTTGCCCCTGCTCGATGGATTAAAAATGATTCACGACCATGGTGTGCTTCATCGTGACATTAAGCCCGGTAACGTTTTTATGCGACGAGGTACGGAGGACCCCGTGCTCATTGACTTTGGTGCTGCCAAACAAAATTTCAGTAAGCACAGTAAATCCAACGCACCCTATAGTGTGGGGTATGCCGCTTTCGAACAGGTACATTCCGACGGGCATCTCGGCCCCTGGACAGACATTCATGCTGTCGGAGGAATAATGTGGCGCATACTGAGTGGCAAGAATCCGATCCCCGTAGAAACTCGCCTAAATGCCCTTCTGCGACAGCACCCGGATCCGATGACCTCTGCCTTAGAACTTGGCTCAGGACACTATTCCCCTGCTTTCCTCGAAGCCATTGATAAATGCTTGAAAATAAACGAAGAGGATCGTTTTCAGGACGCAGAAACCACTGCGCTTGCGTTGCAAGGTAGATCCGTTCACGTTAGCGGAAAAACGAACATTGACCCAGACACTACGATTGCTGACGATGACGTTCCTACGCAAATGGTACGCCAGAAAGAACCGGCGAAAGAGAGCGTGGCAGATGTAAAACCGACCAACAATACAAAGTGGATTATCGCTAGTTTGCTCGTGCTCATCTGTGTAGCGCTGGCATCGCTTTTCTTCGTAGGAAACAACCTAAAACCGGAAAAAGATAGCATTGTTAAATCAGAGCCAACACCTGCGACGCCTGAAACTCAAACCCCGCCCTCTTCCCCCCCCACGCCAAAGCCACCACCGACTTCGTTGGTGACCCATAAACTATGGATCAATGCGGATCCTCAATTCGCTACAATTGAGTTGTTGAACAGCAAAATCAATTACGCTGCCGGTGTGGAGTTACCTGCCCAACGTTACCAGGTCCGGATATCTGCAACGGGCTATACCGAGCAGTCTATTTGGGTTGATCTATCTCAGAATAATCAGACTGTCAGTGTGACGCTGACGCCCGAATCCAAACAATACCAATTGTGGGTTAATACTTCTCCTTCATCGGCAAGCATCCGGATTCCCTCCACAGGCACTGCTTACCAAGCGGGCATGTCACTCAATGCAGGTCAATATGAACTTGAGGTGTCCGCTCCCGGCTATATATCCCAATCCACCACTGCCGACTTGCGCTCCAGCGACCAGCGATTAGCAATAGTATTGGAGAAAATAAAGCAGCCACCTGCACCAGCCCCGGCTCCGTCCAGCAACCAGTCAGCCCTGGAGGAAAAGGCGTGGGCCAATTGCCAAGTCATTTCCGGGTCACCTCAAACGGGTGAAGCCTACTTCACACTACCCGCAGGTGTATCCTCCGGAGATGTACTTTTCAAAGTCGGACGCTTTCGTTTGCCTCTACGTCCGGTACTGTCCTCTGACAAATTTATTTCGATGTGCCAAAGCAAAAATTGTTATAAAGTCCGAGCTAACTACGGGTTGAACGACTATAGCGCCACAGGGAATGGCATGAAAGTGAATGGCAAAGCCTGCTTTTACGCTGTAGGAAAGAAGCCCCATCATTACATCCTTAACCTTAAATAGTGTTGCAAACAACATACGAACCGGGGGAAAAATGAAAAACACAACTTCAAGACAAGTGATCTACATCAGCTTATTGGCGAGCCTAGTAGGTTTATCAAGCTGCGCGCAAATTGAGACTGTTGCCAATTCGATGAATGAAAAGCTGACCTCAGGAGGCAGTGCTGTAGCTGTAGGTGGCGGAACCTACTTTGCCTGCAAGCTGGGCGGAGGCAGCGATAAAGACTGTGCCATTACAGCAGGGGTTATAGGACTGGCCACTTATGGCTACTTAAAACATCAAGCCAATCAAATGGCTAAAATTGAGAATGTGATGGCGACTCCCTGTGAGTCCAGCGATGCGTCAAAACAAGCCTATTGCGTCAACATGACGGAAGGAGCCGTCATTTTTTCAAGTGGTTCTCATGACCTAAATCCTCAATCTAAGCAAACCCTTAACCAAGTTGCGAACGTACTTAAAGAATCCAACAACACCATTATTTATGTAGAAGGGCATACAGACCCTGTCGGCCCCGAAGAATACAATCAAAAATTATCAGAAGATCGGGCTTCTGCAGTAAGAAGCTACTTTGAGTCGCAAGGCCTATCCAATGAAAGGATGCTTACATTGGGGTGGGGAGAGTCAAAACCGTTGCCAATGGAAAACCCAAGTAATTCTGAATTGCGTAGAGTTGAGCTACGGGTTGAAGGCGATGAAAACGGCTAACTGAGTGTTCGAAGTCATCGCAGAACGACCAGAATGCCGTGTAGGTTCAGACACGGAATGATGGTGGTTTCTGCGGTGAACAGGTGTTCTGCGTTCGGGTAGTCACCCCTTGCTCACTTACATTTCGCGAACACTGAAACACCGGCGTTCAAATTAACCCGCGCTCGGCCATCGACACCACTTCTGCATCCCCTACCACAAAATGGTCCAGCACCCGCACATCAATTAATCCCAATGCAGATTGCAGACGCTGGGTAATGTGGCGGTCGGATTGACTGGGCTCGGCAATACCGGACGGATGATTGTGGGCAAATATAACCGCAGCTGCATTCAGTGACAGAACTCTTTTCACCACTTCACGGGGATAAACTGAAGCGCAGTCAATTGTGCCGGTAAACAGCTCTTCAAAGCGAATCAGCCGGTTTTGGTTATCCAGAAAAAGGCAGGCAAACACCTCGTGATGATAGGCTCGCAATCTGGCTTGCAGAAATTGCCGTGTCAGCATCGGGCTGGTGAAAGCCTCGCCCCGGCTTAGGGTGGTTTGCAGATACCGCTGCCCTAACTCCAGACAGGCCTGCAATTGAGCCCACTTCGCCGGCCCCATACCGGGCACTTCAGCAAATTGATCCGCAGTCGCATCCATCACCCCGCGCAAACCGTCAAAACGGGTGAGTAAATCCCGCGCCAACTCTACTGCGCTCTTGCCTTTAATGCCGATGCGCAGAAAAATCGCCAGCAGTTCGCTGTCAGACAGTACACTGCCGCCGTGCTTGAGCATCTTTTCCCGCGGGCGCTCTTCGCTGGGCCAGTCAGTAATCGCCATGATCCTTGTTCCCTTACCTGATTGAGTATATAGACGGCCACAACTTAAAATCCGCAGCCCAGATGCTTGTTAAGTTGCTCTGCGGCTCTTAACATGCGAACCAGTACTCAGATGACAGGACACCGAGACCATGTTGGAACTGGCTAATCGCCGCATAGTGCTGGGCGTGACCGGCGGCATCGCCGCCTATAAAAGTGCGGATCTGGTACGCCGCCTGATCGAGCGAGGCGCAGAGGTGCGCGTTGTGATGACACCGGCGGCTCAGGAGTTTATTACGCCGCTCACTATGCAAGCGCTATCCGGCAACCCCGTGCACACCACCTTGCTGGATACCGAAGCCGAAGCCGCTATGGGGCATATTGAACTGGCGCGTTGGGGCGATGTCATTCTGGTCGCCCCGGCCAGTGCCGACTTTCTGGCCCGTATCAGCCAGGGACAGGGCAACGACCTGCTCTCTACCCTATGTCTGGCGGCCCGCTGCCCGATCGTCGTGGCTCCCGCCATGAACCAGGCAATGTGGGCCTCGTCTGCCAATCAGGCCAATGTCGACACCCTGCGCACGCGCGGCGTAATTATGTTCGGCCCGGCCTCTGGTGAACAAGCCTGTGGCGACATCGGACCGGGGCGTATGCTGGAGCCCACCGACTTGGCACTGCAGCTCGCCACAGTATTCCCCTCCCGGCAGCTGAGCGGAAAGCGGGTTACCATTACCGCCGGCCCCACCCGCGAAGCCATTGATCCTGTGCGTTACATCAGCAATCACAGTTCAGGGAAGATGGGCTACGCCCTGGCACAAGCTGCCCGTGATGCCGGAGCACAAGTGACGTTGATCAGTGGTCCGGTGAATCTGGACGCCCCCGACCGCATTCAGCGCATTGATGTGATCAGCGCGCAAGACATGTATGAAGCGGCCATGGCACAGGTACAAGCCTGCGATATCTTTATTGCAACCGCAGCAGTATCCGATTTCCGTGTGCAAAATTCACACTCACAAAAAATCAAAAAGCAAGATAATAGCAGCGCGGCGATGACACTGACCCTGGTCGAAAACCCGGACATCATTGCGGCGGTCGCTAACAGCACCCCCAAACCGTTCACCGTTGGATTCGCTGCCGAAACACAAGAGGTTGAAGAATACGCCCGGCAAAAAATCAAACGCAAAAACCTGGACATGATTGTCGCCAATGATGTGAGCCGCATCGACATCGGTTTTAACAGCGACAACAATGCCGTTACCGCCATTTGGGGCTCCGGCGAAGCTACGCTGGAAATTGCCAGTAAACATCAAATCGCCAAACAGTTAATTACCTTGATTAGTGACCACTACCACAATTCCACAGAGAGCTAAGCAGCCATAGCTAAAACTGCTACTCTGAATAAATAAGCTTGCCCAGACATTGACCGAAACTCGATCAGGAACACCCATGGCAACGAAAAAAAAGCCTGCTAATAATAACGATCAGCCCGCTGCGAGCAAATCCGTTTCCGTCCAATCCGGCTTACTCAAGGTGATGCTACCTGCCATTCTGGGATCGGCACTGGTGGTCGCCATTTGCGGTGCGTTAATCGTGTTTCAGGTGCTGCAGCCCAGCGCCACCGCGCAGATGGAGATCGTCGGAAAAACCGAAGCCCGGCACTATCTGGACGATCTAATTCAGCTGACCAAAAGCCAAAGCGAACATGTCAAGCAAGTTGCCGGCAGCAAGGTCGTATTGGATTCTGTGCTTGGTAAAGCAGAGCAGATCCAAGCAGCAGAGACTTCCCTCAAGCAGATTTTTCCGCACGCCAGCAATATTAATATCAACAAAAAAGGTAGCGCCAGAAAAGACCCGGGCAGCACGCCGCCTATCAGCTTTGCGCAACTGGATATGATCGCCAAAGCAGAAAAACAGCGTGAGGTGCAACCGGAAATCCACCAGCACGACAAAGCCGGTTATCTCACTATCGTACAACCTGTTTTAAAGGGTGAGGACGTGCTCGGCACACTGATGGTCAGCTTTGATCTGAAACCACTGCGGGCACTGCTGCCGGTTATGAATAACGAGCAGGGATATCTGGAGCTGATCCAGACGTTTTCGAACCAGGCTCAGGTGGTCTACGCCATCGGCAACAACGCCCATAAACAAGGCTCGGGTTATGAAGCCAGCGGTGACATCGCTCACTGGAGTACCCGCTTTTATCCAGCGGCTTCAATGAACGTCATACAAAATAATATGATGATGGCCTGGATACTGATCGGTGTGGCACTCGTGATGGTATTGGCCATGAGCGTTACCAGCTATTTTTTACTCAACGGCGCTCTGCAAACCAACGCCACCGCCCTGGCGTCGTTTTTTCAGGCCAAGATCCAGAACGACAACCCCAGCAAGCCATTTAGCCTGGGAATATTTGCTTCTCTGGCGCAGACCCTGCAACGCCTGTTTGAAGACTACGATCGCAAAAACCGGCAGCCTCCCGGTAAAACGCGCAGCACTGAGCAAAGCACCAAAGCAACGGCGCCTTTACCGGATTTCGACCCCACCTACCATCACAATGACGATGTACTGGATGTGGATATTCATGAAGATGACAATGATCTGCTCAGCGGTGCCGCCCAATTTGATGACAGCCCGCTGGATCTGGACGACATGGACATGGCGGAGCCGGAGCTGGTGCACGAGGATGTCCATGTGGAAGCGGAGATTTTCCGTGCTTATGACATCCGCGGTATCGTAGGCCAAAACCTGGACCGGGATGTCGCCTATGCCATCGGTACTGCGGTGGGCAGTGAAGCCCTGGACCAAGGTCAGGACGCGGTCATTATCGGTCGAGATGGACGACATTCCAGCCCGGAACTGGCTGAAGCCCTGGCTCAAGGTATTCAGGCCACTGGCGCAGATGTAATTGATATCGGCGCTGTACCCACGCCTGTACTGTACTACGCCACCAAAACCCTGCGCACGCAAAGCGGGGTGATGGTCACTGGTAGCCATAACCCCCCTGATTACAACGGTTTCAAGATCGTCATCGCCGATGAGGCGCTGGCGCTGGAGCGGGTGCAAAGCCTACGGGAACGCCTGGACACCAAGCGCATCCAAAAAGGCAATGGCCGTTACGAAGCGGTGGAGATTTCGAACGAGTACCTGGAACGCATCTGTAACGACGTCGTTCTGGCTAAACCGATGCGCATCGTGGTGGACTCCGGCAATGGTATTGCCGGCCCCCTGGCTTGCCAGTTATTGGACGCACTGGGTTGCTCGGTGACCCCCTTATACACCGAAGTGGACGGTTCCTTCCCCAATCATCACCCAGACCCCAGCAATCCGAACAACCTGCAGGACCTGATCAACCAAGTGCAGTCGGAAGAGGCCGAACTGGGTATTGCCCTGGATGGGGATGGTGACCGCCTCGGTATTGTCACCCCCAGTGGAAAAATCATCTGGCCTGACCGTATGTTGATGCTGTACGCCCGGGATCTGCTATCGCGCAACCCCGGCGCCGACATCCTGTACGATGTGAAATGCACCCGGGATGTGGCAGAGCTGGTCAGCAGCCTTGGGGGGCGTGCCATCATGTGCGCCACAGGGCACTCGCTGATGAAAGCCAAAATGAAAGAGTCCGGCGCGGTGGTCGGCGGTGAATTATCCGGTCATATCTTCTTTAACGATCGCTGGTACGGCTTCGATGATGCGCTTTACAGTGCCGCACGACTGTTGGAAATCCTCTCCATGGAGCCCTTCGATGCCGAGTCCGTTTTTGCTGAGCTACCTGAAAAAATCAGCACCCCGGAGCTGCATATCGAGGTTTCTGAAGCCAATAAATTCAAAATAATGGAAAAATTGGTATCAGAAGCGAATTTTGAGGGTGGAAATCTGGTCAAGATCGATGGAGTCAGGGTAGACTTTCCGGACAGCTGGGGACTGATACGTGCCTCGAACACAACTCCGGTGCTGGTTGCCCGTTTTGAAGGCGACTCAGAAGCTGCGTTGGAACAGGTCAAAACCGTATTCCGCAACCAGTTGAAGGCCGTCGAACCCGGATTAAACATTTCCTTTTAGTAACCAGTTCGCTGTCAGCACCTGTTAGACTACTAGCTTCACTCAAGAACTTTATTTTGGACGCCGGAGCACCCGCTTCGTCGTATGGTAGCCATGACGCTTAGCAAAGACCAAGCTCTGAACATCGCCCAGGTGCTTTCAGAAGCCTTACCCTATATCCAACGATTCACCGGCAAAACCATCGTCATTAAATTTGGCGGTAACGCCATGGAAACGGACGAACTCACTAACAGCTTCGCGCGGGATATCGTGATGATGAAGCTGGTGGGCATCAACCCGGTGGTAGTACATGGCGGCGGCCCGCAAATCGGCAACCTGCTGAAAAAAATCGGTAAAGAAAGCGAGTTTATCGAAGGCATGCGGGTCACCGACTCCGAAACCATGGACGTGGTTGAAATGGTGTTGGGCGGTCTGGTCAACAAAGACATCGTCAATCTGATCAACAATCATGGCGGCAAAGCGGTGGGCCTGACCGGAAAAGACGGCCAGATGATTCTTGCCAAGAAATTAAAGATCAGCCGCAACGCGCCCGGCATGAACGAACCGGAGATCATCGACATCGGTCACGTGGGCGAGGTGGAAAAAGTCAACGTTGATGTCATCAATATGTTGGTTAACAGTGATTTCATTCCAGTGATAGCGCCCATCGGTGTGGGCGCGGACGGCGCCTCTTATAACATCAATGCCGATTTGGTGGCGGGCAAAGTCGCAGAAGCCCTGAAAGCGGAAAAGCTGATGCTGCTGACCAACATCGCCGGGCTGATGGATAAACAAGGTAAGGTGCTCACCGGGCTGTCGCCGTCCGGCGTTGATGAGCTTATTGCCGACGGCACCATCTATGGTGGTATGCTGCCGAAAATACAATGCGCATTGGATGCGGTGAAAGACGGAGTGGTGAGCGCACACATCATTGATGGTCGCGTTCCTCATGCAGTGATATTGGAAATCTTTACAGACGCCGGAGTGGGCACACTTATTACCAGCGAGAATTTGTAGACATGGCAACCAGCGACCGCAAAGCCTCCCGTAAAGACCAAATCTTACAGGCTCTGGCCCAAATGTTAGAGGCCACACCCGGAGGGCGCATTACCACCGCTGCCCTGGCAAAAGAAGTCGGTGTATCGGAAGCGGCGCTGTATCGCCATTTTCCCAGCAAAGCAAAAATGTTCGAAGGCTTGATCGAGTTTATTGAAAACTCACTGTTCTCACGAATCAACGCCATTGTGAAAGAAGAGCCGGACGCCACCGAACAATGTGGGCAAATCCTGCATTTGTTGCTGGCCTTCACCGAGAAAAACCCGGGTATCACGCGGATTCTGACGGGTGATGCCATAACCGGAGAAACTGATCGCCTGCGGCAGCGGGTAGTACAACTGTACGACCGCATAGAAACCCAACTCAAACAGATATTACGGGAAGCGGAATTAAAACAGGGCAAACGCACGACGTTATCGCCTGCGCAAACTGCGAACCTGATGCTGTGTGCAGCGGAGGGGCGCATTAGTCAGTATGTGCGGTCCGGTTTTACACGCTCACCACTGGAGAACTGGCTCGGACAGTGGTCTTTACTTTCGGGGGCTCTGTTCCGGGTACCTGAAAAGGTCATTTAATGCTTTGATCGCTGCTCGATCGCTTTATTACGCAGGTCCACCAGGTATTTAAGCCGGTCGATGTCGACCTGATACTCTTTTCGAATCTCCTCTTTTTCCGCTTCTTTTTCCACAATAGACTCCCTGGCCTGGTCCATCTGCCGTCGCAGACTGTCCATTTTTTCCACCAGAAAATCCTGCACGGTTTGGCCTGCCCGCTCACGCTCCGCTGCGCGGGCTTGCGCTTCGTCAAAATCACCCTGTAATTTGCTGATATTGCCACGAGTGACATTGATATAGACGTCTATGGCTTCCAGCTTCCGGTCCCGCGCCCTCTCGGCGTCATGGGGGCTACTGAATATACTGAGCAGGCGTTTATCCCGGGCTGCCTGTTCCTGGGCATTCAGTTTATCTTTCTCCTGCTGCGTCAATGCGTTCAGCTCTTCCTGAGTCAGGGCACGGGGAATCACTTCCAGCACCCGACCTTTCTCGTTCAGGATTTCATATCCCTTGTGCACAAATTGCGGCGGCATGGTCTGCGTCATCACCTTGCGGCCCTCATCGTTTTCATAGCGGTAGTAATTTGCTGCAAACAGGCTACTGCAACCGAGCAGCCCGATACTCAAACAAAGCAAATTTCGCGTTACCATCTTGTTCAAAATCAACATCACGCCGTTAATACTCTCCGCTGATGACTCTCATGTCGTTTTTCTCACCTACACGATGCGGTATGATCCCCGTGCTTTTCCCGTTGCCGCATAACTGCTGCACCCAATCACTTGATTTGTTGATGCATTTTGTCATTTATCGATCAAATAATCCTGTTTTTCGCGTCCCTGGTCGCCAATACGCTCTCTGCTCTGGCTGGAGGGGGCTCAGGATTGCTGCAATTGCCCATCCTGCTATTTCTGGGTCTGTCCTTCTCCAGCGCACTGGCCACCCACAAAGTCGCCAGTATTGCCCTGGGCATCGGCGCCACCCTGCGTCACCTGCGGGAAAGCCGCCTGAACCGGCCCTTTGCCCTACTAATATTAGCCTCTGGATTGCCCGGTGTGATTACCGGGGCCCTGATCATTCTCAATTTTGACGATCAGGTCTCGACCCTGGCATTGGGCATTCTAACCACAGGGCTCGGGCTTTATTCCATTTTCAAGCGCGATTTGGGTCAGACGTCACATCTTGCCCACCGCACGCCCGCCGGATACCTGATCGGAGGCTTGGTTCTTTTTATCATCGGCATCCTGAACGGCAGCTTAACCTCGGGCACCGGATTATTTGTCACCCTCTGGCTGGTGCGCTGGTTCGGGCTCGACTATAAAACCGCGGTGGTGTACACCCTGGTTCTGGTAGGCCTATTCTGGAACGGCATCGGCGCCCTGACGCTGGCGTTACAGACGCCGGTTAGATGGGACTGGTTACCGGCCCTGTTAGCAGGCTCTTTTGTCGGAGGCTACGCAGGGGCACACCTCTCCATAATCAAAGGAAATCAACTAGTTAAGCGCTGCTTCGAAGTATTGACCATGGCCGTTGGCCTAAAGCTGATAGGGTCCGCCCTGGGTGCAGCTTAGCCAGCAATCCGCATTCTTTTTTTAGTTGCAGAAAAGTTTTTCGTTTGCCTGTTTTTTTTGTGAACAAGGTCTATATTCAGGTGAGCCTGGCCAGCATAAGCGTACAAAGGCTGCTCGCGAATAATTGAAAGGAAAGATTATGCAACCCCAACGATTCAACATTCTTTGTGTAGATGACGATTTGGGATTTCGGCGCTACCTCAGCAAGTCACTCAATGAACAGTACAACATTCGCTTTTATGCGCTCGGTTTCGAGTGCCTTACCCAATGCCAGGACTGGAACTTTGATCTGGTCATGGTGGATGCCACTTTGCCGGACATGGTATCGGAGCAGCTGGTGGAAAAACTCAAAGCGAAACCCGACCTGGCCACGACGCCTGTGGTCATCGTGTCCTATAAAAATTCCGACAAAGAACGTGCGCGCTTTGCCCAATGCGGTAGCGATCACTTTCTGAGTAAAGTAGCCAGTCCACAGGAAATTAAGGCGCTGCTGTCCGACGCAATAAGCAAGGCAGCCTGACTGACAAGGACTGTCGACACTCCGCCTACTGATCCGCCTGCTTAGGGCTATTAAAATACACCATACGTCCCGGCCGCGCTCCCGCTGCCGGACTGAATTCCAGAATCTGGCACCACTGCTCCACCGGCAGCTCAATCATCACGATGCCGCAGGTGGGTATGTTTTTTAGCTCCTCGTCTGTCAGCAAATTCACTAAATCAGTAAATCCCGGATTATGGCCAAACATCGCCACGTTGCGTGCGCTGTCCGGCAGCCAAGCAATATAATCCATTAGCATTCCGGCACCGGCTTCGTAAATCTGCTCACTCAGCCGCATCCGCTCCATCGGGTAATCCAGATAGTGGGCAAAGGTGCGCGCGGTACTCAAGGCGCGGGTAGCATGACTGGA
Organism: Ketobacter sp. MCCC 1A13808; assembly: GCF_009746715.1. Taxonomy (NCBI): domain Bacteria; kingdom Pseudomonadati; phylum Pseudomonadota; class Gammaproteobacteria; order Pseudomonadales; family Ketobacteraceae; genus Ketobacter; species Ketobacter nezhaii. The sequence goes on along the minus strand of NZ_VRKW01000003.1, from coordinate 271,863 downwards.
CACCAGCAAATCGGGCTTTTCCGGTAGCCGTGCGAATAACTCTGCCATAAAGGGCGCATCCCGTTGCCCTCGGCTGTTCAACGGCCGTTCAAAATCAGCTAAACCATCGTATTTCCAACTGGATTTGGCATGACGTATCAAGGTCAGAATTTTCATACTAAAGTTTCACCGGGTTGTGGGTTCGAGAAAACAGCTTTTCGAACAGATGCTGACAGGTTTCCTTGTCCTGACGCTTTTGCTCCATTAGCCAGGTGACCATCAATAGCCCAGCACTTTCCAGATCCAGGTTGTGTTGGGCGTCGTCCTCCAGCAACCGGTTTAGCGACCGCTCCAGAACACAGCGATCGTGGAAATCACCCAGACAGATCCCCAGCTTTTCCAGCGAGCGGATATAGGTTTTATCTTTCGGGCGTTTATCTTTCACCAGCATCTGCAACTGATACAGGTAGTATTTCACCCATTTGCGACATTCATGATACAGCTCGTCGTCGTCCGACGATTCGGCATCGTATGCCAGCTTGCGCGCATGCTTATAGGCATAGTTAAGCCCGTCGACAAAGTTTGGCGTCGCTTTGAGTTTAATTTTCTGACGCCAGATGTGCAGCAATTCATCAAAACCTTCCCGCACATCCACCGCTGCCGGGATCACATCCTCCTGATCCACATGAATACGATAATGGTCCAGCAATGGCTGCAGATTGTTCTGATTATCTTCGTTGAAAGCCCGCGTCATCCGTTCCAGCATGGCGTACTGAACATAGGCATCCCGCGCCGACGAGAAGGCGCGGGCTAGATTTCGGATCGAGTGATCCACCGAGCGTAACGCGGACTTGCTGCAAACAGGGCGATAGAGCTGCAATAGAGCCCGCAGTTTTTTGGTGCAGACACGCACTTCGTGTATCTGCTCTTCCGTTAACGGCACATCGTCCGCAATCGGCTTAAGCACCTTTGCGACACGTTTTTTAGCGGACTTAAAGATCGGGTCCGATTTGGGGAGCGGTTTATCCATAAACCGAATTGTATCCTACACAGGGTTTACAACAGGAAGCATTTATTATGACCGTTTCGTGAAAGCTGCATTTTGCAGCCTGATCACGTTAAGAAACCCCGTACTCCGATCGATAGGCTTTCACATTGTCCAGATGCTGTGACAAAGCAGTGGATGAGGCCGCGTTTTCTTCCATATAGTGGATAAGCTGGTTTAAATTAACGATGCTGATCACCGGAATAGAAAAGTCTTTTTCAACTTCCTGAATCGCGGACAATTCACCCTTGCCTTTTTCCTGACGGTCTAACGCCACCACAACGCCCGCCGGGCGAGCAGCGGTCCGGTCGATCAGTTCCATCACTTCACGAATGGCGGTACCGGCGGTAATAACATCGTCAATGATCAACACCCGGCCCTCCAGTGGTGCGCCAACCAGGTTACCGCCTTCGCCGTGATCCTTGGCTTCCTTACGGTTAAAACACCAGGGCAAATCCAGATTATGGTGCTCCGCCATGGCAATGGCGGTGGCAGAGGCAATGGGGATACCCTTGTAGGCCGGACCAAAAAGAACATCAAACGGCACACCGGAATCAACGATGGCAGCGGCATAAAACTGACCTAATTTTGCCAACGCCAACCCCCTGTTGAAGAGCCCTGCGTTAAAAAAATACGGGCTCTTACGGCCGGATTTGAGTGTGAACTCACCAAAGCGCAACACATTGAGCTGCAAGGCAAATTCAATAAAATCCCGTTGATACGCTTTAAGCATGGCTTACCACCCCAGGGCTTTTTGCTGTTCCTGAAACAACGCTTTAATGCCTTTGTCGGCCAGGTCCATCATCGCGTCCATTTCCTCGCGGCTGAACGTCTCACCTTCCGCTGTACCCTGCACTTCCACCAATCCACCGTGCTGCGTCATGATGACATTCATATCGGTTTCCGCTTTGGAGTCTTCCGGGTAATCCAAATCCAGAACCGGTGTGCCTTTATAAATACCCACCGAAACGGACGCAATCAGGCGCTTTAACGGGTCTTGCTTGACCGACCCTTTATTTAACAGATGTGTCAGCGCATCCACCAGGGCAACGCAACCACCGGTAATTGACGCTGTACGGGTGCCGCCATCGGCCTGGATCACATCACAGTCGATATAAATGGTGTTCTCACCCAGTTTTTTCAGATCCACTGCCGCACGCAAAGAGCGGGCAATCAAACGCTGTATCTCAAGGGTACGGCCCCCTTGCTTTCCGCGGGCAGCTTCACGCCCGTTGCGGGTACCGGTCGCACGGGGCAACATGCCGTATTCCGCCGTTATCCAGCCCTGTCCCTTACCTTTCAGAAACCGGGGCACACTTTCTTCCACGCTGGCGGTACAGATCACCTTGGTATTACCGAAGCGCACCAGAACCGACCCCTCTGCATGACAGGTATAGTCGCGGATGATTTCCACTTCGCGCATTTGATCCGGCTGACGTCCACTGGGTCGCATAATAAACTCCTTAATTGAATTCTGGGATGGCGGTTGCCTATTCTTAACAGCGGCACAGTATACTCAAATTCACGAATAAAATCGGGACAAACTGCCGCCAATCCCTATCCCGTATACTTGCCATGAAACCAAAGACAAAGTCGGTTAGAATCTCTTCAACCCATTCTCAACTCAATACCAGCAGGGCCCAGCCCGGAGACTCCATGATCAGCAGCATGACCGCCTTCAGCCGCAAAGAGCTTACCGCCCCCTGGGGAACCCTGTCCTGGGAACTGCGTTCGGTGAATCACCGCTATCTGGAAATCTCACCGCGCCTGCCGGACACCCTGCGTGACCTTGAAAACCCGGTGCGGGAAGCATTACGCAAAGCCCTCAGCCGCGGTAAAGTGGAATGCACCCTGAAAATCAAGGCCGAGAACATCACCCCCGCCCGCCTGGACATCAACGAAGAGTTCGTCAAGCAGCTAATCGACGCCGCAGGCCGCATTGCCACGTTGGCCGGTGAAACCAGTTCGCTGTCGGTTGCGAGCCTGCTGAACTGGCCCGGCGTTGTACAAACACCGGAAGCCGATCAGTCGGAGATCCAGCAAGCGGCCATCGCCCTGATGAAAGAGGCGCTGGATGAATTTATTGCCCACCGGCAACGGGAAGGGGCCGAACTAATGAATATTATTCAGGAGCGGCTGAACGGCATTGAAGAACAGGTGGCGGTCGTCAAGGCAAACATTCCCGCCATTTTGCAGGCGCAGAAAGACAAACTGCAGGCGAAACTGGAAGAACTGCAAGTGAACGTGGATCAGGATCGGCTGGAACAGGAAATTGTGTATCTGGCACAGAAAGCGGATGTGGATGAGGAATTGGATCGGCTGGTAACCCATGTCACGGAAGTGCGCCGGACGCTAAAGAAAGGCGGGCCAGTGGGGCGACGGCTGGATTTTTTGATGCAGGAACTGAACCGGGAAGCGAATACCCTCGGCTCCAAATCGATTAACACGGTAACAACTCAGGCGGCGGTGGAGCTGAAGGTGTTGATTGAGCAGATGCGAGAGCAGATCCAGAATCTGGAATAGTTTTTTACCCTTCCACGAATGCCCTAAGAGCCCTGCTATTTCATTGCAAATACAGGGCTTTATTATTTTCCCAGTCCAAATCGGTTTGCAGATGTCCGTTACCAACTACCTGTTTAGTGGTGGGCAGCCATTAATGCCCCTCCATTATTTCAGCAACTATGGAGTAAACATGGGAAAACTCACAGCAAAACAGGTTATTGCATACAGCAAAGCCGACCCCAAAAAATATTCAGACGTTGAAGGCCTATACTTTTGCGTTCGCAAACAGGGCTCGCCTTATTGGATGATCCGCTACACCACAGCCAAAGGAAGACGAGAAGCGACCTTGGGACAATTTCCTTTAATGTCGTTGGCCGACGCTAGAATTGCCGCCGCATACTTTCGAAAAGAAGTACGCGACGGCATAGATCCTCTTCTGGAAAAACAGAAAATCGAGTTACCTGACATTGAAACTGTTGATCAACTGTTCCATGACTGGTATCGAACCGATCTGAGCCGACGACTTAAGCATCCCAAGATTCCGTATCGGGTTTACATCAATAGCGATGGCGATTGTCATCGTCTAACCAGTGCAGTAAATAGCCGTAGTTATCCCCTTGCGGATCGCGAGTACGTGCCGCTACTTGCAGCCAAGCGCAAAATCCGCTGCTGACGCGCTGGGTGTGTTGATGTTGCGGATGATTGTGTGGTTGGATTCATCGTTTGCTTCCTCACTGATCTGTTAAGTTCAGTTAGGAGTTTGCCAGTACTAAACGGACGCAGTAGGCAGGTAAATGCCCAGATCGTGCAGCTTTCCGAGGTTACAGGTAGCTAGCTGCCCCAGAATTTACATAATGCCCCAAGTAATTATTGCCGTGTGGATAGGGTTGGTATGTGGCTAAATGGCGTGAATTAAGGCTTTGCCCAAACTGCCCCAAAAGCCCAAGGGGTAAGAGGTGTGTTACAACACTTGGAGTGTGAGGCAAAGAATGAAAGTGAAACTATAACTTCTCTATATTGTAAAAAATGAAAATATAGTTTCACTTTGACCTGCTTAACCATATCAAATGGTCACTTTACTCAAAGTTAAAAGTGAAGCTATACTTTCACTATCTGAATATTTAAGAAAATATAGTTTCACTATGAATGCCATCAAATCAACAGCAAAGCGCACCGCCGTCGTTTTTCCAAAGCACAAAAAGGTGTTAAGCATCTTGGGCGAGAACTTAACTCTGGCGATGAAGCGTCGCGGCATTACCCAAGAAATGCTGCACGAAAGAACGGGTCTGTCTAAACCAACGTTACGAAAAATCCTAAAGGGCGATCCTTCCGTTTCACTTGGTCACTATGTCAACGTATTAGCCTGTTTAGGTCTCTTGGAAGACCTAGCCAAAGTCGCCTTTGATGACGAGCTGGGAAGAAAGCTGCAAGACATCCAATTGCTGAAAAAAAAATAAGAGTGTCGCAATATGGAAATCTACGTTTATGCTGATTGGACTGAGTCAACCGACCCTATATTAGTTGGCACATTACGATCGTCAGAAATTAGAGGCAAAGAACATTTTAGCTTTAGTTATGACGAGACATGGCTAACTTCCGATTATGTTCGCCAGATTGACCCTTCTTTAAAACTATTCGTTGGCGAGCAACATGCGCAGGACGATAAGAATTTCAAAACATTTCTCGACTCATGCCCTGACCGTTGGGGCCGATTGTTAATGCAACGCAGAGAAGCGGTGGTTGCTAGACAAGAAAAACGGCGAGCAAAAAACCTATACGAGACGGATTACTTATTAGGTGTTCACGATTCATTTCGCATGGGAGCGCTGCGCTTTTGTACATCGCCAACGGGTCCATTTTTAGACGATAGCCATGAGCTGGCAGCGCCCGCAATGACCAGCTTACCCGAGCTACAACATGCCGCCAACAAAATCGAAGAAACTCCGGATTTAGATAATCCAGATTATCTGAAATGGCTCAATATGCTGATCTCACCGGGTTCATCACTAGGTGGGGCCAGGCCAAAGGCGTCAATAAGAAATCACGATGATACTTTGTGGTTAGCTAAGTTTCCTAGTCGTCACGATGATTACGATATTGGCTTGTGGGAATTCATTGTTTATCAAATGGCCATAGAGTCTGGCATCGAAATGGCTGAGTCAAAAGTTGAAGCCATTGGCAGACATCGTATTTTTTTAACAAAAAGGTTCGACCGTACCGAAACAGGGAAGCGGCTACACTTCAGCTCTGCGATGACTCAACTAGAGTACTTCGATGGCCAGGATGAAGGGGCAAGTTACTTAGAGCTGGCTGAGTTTCTGATCCAACACGGCTCGAATACTCAGGCAGATCTTGAACAACTTTGGACCAGAATACTGTTTAATATCATGGTATCTAATTGTGATGATCATCTTAGAAATCATGGATTCATTCTGGAGTCGACTGGTTGGCGGCTATCTCCTGCCTACGATATCAATCCTATGTTATACGCCTCTGGTCTACACCTTAATATTGATGACGTAAGCAACGCGCTTTCGATTGACTTAGCATTTGACGTTGCAGAGTATTTTCACGTTACTGAAAGTAAAGCCAAGGCCATCCACCAAAGATTGTTAAAAGCCGTTTCACAATGGGAAAGCCTTGCCCAACAAGCGGGCATCCGCAAAGAAGAAAGAGAACTATTGAAGGACTGCTTTATCCTCGCATAGAACGCCACAACACTTTTCCGCGCGTAAAAATGTAAAATGCAAGCTGGGTACTCATCAGTGTATTTTACTGAACGGGGAAATGCAGCGGTTAGAGGTCTACATAAAGTTACTTAAAAGGTAACACTCTGTAGACCTCGATAAGTGCCATTCGATACTCAGGCTCATCATGATTGGATATCATAGTATCCATATTGAGCTTATTTCTATTAAAATGGACACGATAATGTCTATTTCAGCTTTCTGCTGACTCACCACTATCGCGTAGAACCAGCAAAAATGGCCAAATTATGTTGACGGAAATCATGCTCGATAAAGCCTTTCAAAACTGCTATTTTTAGACCCTAACAGCAGCATAAAAACGGTACTGTTTTTCCATTGCTAACCACTCAGATTTAGTAAAAGCCATAGGCAAGTGGTGGGCAGTTTGGTGGGCAAACAGGCATTTTTGAACGGTTTCTTTTCGATAACTCGTTGAGTTTGTTAGGGTCAAGGCCGCTACTCAATGAGCAGATCCAGAATCTGGAATAGTTTTTTACCCTTCCACGAATGTCCTAAGAGCCCTGCTATTTAATTGCAAATACAGGACTTTTCCCCCTCCAAAGTCCGGCAGGATGAGCGTGATACCAAGATAAATGCCCTGCTTGATAGTGGTAAAGGAGCCAAGCAATTCAAAGCGACGACGAATTTAAATCATAATTTGCCAGTCGCACCCAATTTGCTACAACAGGATTTTGTGGCAGAAGCTGCCAATCTCAAATGGGTGGGTGACAATACCTACTTATGGACCGGCGTGGGCTGGCTCTATCTGACAGTACTGCTGAATCTGTTCAGTCGCAAGGTCGTTGGTTGGGCCATGTCAGAACGCATGACAGCTTCACTGGCATGCGTGCGATGCGCTATAAATGACGCTATGGAAGCGAACAATGCCTACAGGAGCAATCGTACATTCTGATGGTGGAAGCCAGTAATGTTCTCATGATTATCAACGATTGCTCAAGATCCATGAGCTGAGATGCAGCATGAGCGCAAATCGCCGACACAGTGCTAATTGGAAATATAAGCCCAGTAGCATTTAGACAAATCCCTATACATTCATGATATTAAATGGTCATTGAATAAAGTGTTCTCAGATGATTTATGGAATACGAGCGACAACTTTAATTTCAAAGTCAAAGCCAGCAAGCCAATTCACGCCTAGAGCTGTCCAATTTGAGTGAGGCGTAGTACTGAAAACAGCTTGTTTGACTTCCATTATGGTTTCGAACTGATTTTCTGGGTCAGTATGAAAGGTTGTAACATCAATGATGTCGTCGAAAGTACAGCCTGCTGCTTTCAAAACATTAGTTAAATTTTCGAAGGCCAACTCCACCTGTCTTTTAAAGTCAGGCTCGGGACTTCCATCCAATCGGCTTCCTACTTGTCCTGATACAAATAAAAGATCACCAGACCTGATTGCTGCTGAATAGCCATGCTCCTGATAAAGAGCGTGGCGTTCTGATGCTGCTGGGAAAACAGCTTCACGTTGTGACATGTTTCACCTCAATAAGTACAATTCTGATTAAAGACTGTGCTTCTGCTAATGAGCGCTTTCGAAACACAACATGCTCCAGATGGAAAGTTTCATATACGGTGCGTATTCGAATATAATTCATATACGCGACGAATGTCAAATTCATATACGCTGCGTATATGAAGGAGTTTAAAGTAATGAATAAACGCTTAGAAAAAATGGCAGAAACCAAGGCAAAATTGATCACGGCTGCTAGAGCGGCATTTGCAAAAAAAGGATTCACCGCAGCTTCAATGGATGATTTGACGTCAAGCGTAGGCATGACGCGGGGTGCTCTCTATCACAACTTTGGCGACAAAGTGGGACTGCTAGCCGCTGTTGTAGATCAAATAGACTCTGAAATGGCAATAAAGGCACACGCTGAAGGAGAGAAGCACAAAGATGCATGGGAAGGTCTGTTAGCAGAAGGGGCTGCCTACATAGAAATGGCGATAGTTCCAGAGGTCCAAAGAATAGTGCTTCTAGACGGACCAGCGTTTTTAGGCGATCCGTCTCAATGGCCAAGCCAAAGTGGTTGCCTTCAGTCTACAATCAAAACTCTAGAAACGATGTTTGATAGAGGCATTTTGAAGGAAGTTGATATAGAAGCTGCTGCTAGGCTAATTAATGGTGCAGCTTTAAACGCGGCTCTGTGGGTTGCTGCCAGTGACACACCGGACGAAGTCCTTCCAAAGGCAATTGATGCATTTAGAGTTTTATCAACTGGCCTATTAAAGTAAGTATTTGACGTATCCCTATTAGACGACAATTAACCAGGCTGGTTTGCGACCAGTATCCTGGCGAGGGCATATACCCTGGTCAGTGCGCCAGCGTCGTTCACACTGTGTAAGTGGCACGTTGGAAAATCACTCATAATGATTGAAACTTCGTTTCGCGCCTAACGCCCGGCGCGGGCGTCTGGTTGGAGACGCCGGTTAGGCAACTGATCGCTCCATAACGATATTTGCTCTTGAATATATTGGGTGCTGACCTTCCGAAACGACTTGTCTGGAAGAATCTTGAATACACCAACTGGATACAATAGGCCAGTTAGAATGCCCCCCGGTATTAAACAAAGCCAAACCCATTTTTAATGCAGGTGTATTCGAACTTCGGCGCTAAAAACCCGTATCTAACGCTATCATTTATTACAGATTTGAGTGGCTCTCGGCTAATTCCATGACATCTACGATTTAAACTTTTTCACGTCGTAGCCATTCTGATGCTACATCGCCCATTGTTTTGGGCTCACCGTTCTTCACCCAATCCATAAACTTCCTATCAAACCTAAAATTTGATCCACATACCTCTTTCAAAAAACGACGAACATTTTGTGTGTTTCGATATCCCTTGTCTACTGGCGTACTTTTTGTGATTTGATCACTATGCCAATCGAAATTGTTCATTCAAAGCTCCTGACTTTATCTGAGTCATAACACCGCGAAACAACGCAGCCCATTTATGCCCTCGATCAACACCAACGGCGCCACGCTCACAAGCGTCAATTATTCTCAGCTCTTTCTCGGCATTCATTAGGAACGTTTATTTTTAGCATTTAACATTGTTAACTGATGCCAATTTCATTCTCAAACTTATATATTAATACCTTTAGAACAATCTCTTTAGCTTTGGAAAGTTGATCTGAAAGTTCCTGTTTATCGATTCGCCGCCCATGAACTAAGTCACTTCTGAAGTCGTAAACCTTAAGAGCACTTTTAGCCAAATCGGAAGCAATCTCACTTTCGTCGGTAAAAGCTATATTAAAAACGTAATTTCTTATTCTTCTTCTAATAGAATCTTCTTTTCTAAAGAGTAATTCCCTAGATAATGACTCTAAAGACAGATAATCATCACTATCTTTGCTTAATTGGTGTAGCTCGTCATCAGCTTCCTCTTTCCACTTATCGATGAGTTGTAACACATTATCAGTTCTCTTCGTCGGCGTGGCTAGGGTTTCAAGCGCCATCACGAGAGTTAAGAATTTTGCCCTTGGTGTTGCCTCCAAAAAGTGACCAGAATATAGCTCAAGCGCAGAAATAAACTTTTCGTCATTTCCTACGTTTTCTGCAGTCTTAAACTCTATTGTCTTTGCAAATAACTCCAAGAATTTTTCTGACGATTGAGATAGCGTTAAAGTAACATCGCCAGCTGTTATTTTAGTTATTTTTTTCTCTGAAAGATAAATTGCTGGTCGAGCACCATCAATGTGTGCATCGACAGGTTCTCCAAATTCCATATTGAGGCTTTTGGATAAGTTTACTCTTGCCTCTTCTGGATCTTCTTCATATTTTATGTTTTGCAGTTCGAATTCAGAAAGGACTGAAAGTCCAGTATTCAAAGTGACGTATTTAAGTCCAGAATCGATTTTTTTAAAGAAATCTTTAGCATTCTCTTCTGATTCAAAGCCTTCAATATGCAGGCAATGATATCCAGACTCTTTTTCCAATGACATTCTTAGACTTCCTACTACCAACGCTTCATCATATTGAGTTAAATCTTGCCCAGATGGCAACCGGAATGGAAATCGAATTTTGAACATTTAGGTGTGAACCTCCTGAATGCTAACAACTTAGTGAACCGAACCCTCCAATATATCCATGCCCTGTTCTACTAACCTATTTTTTAAATCAATTATCGAAAAGTATAGAATATAGAATCAACCAGAAAAAACCAAAAGTCTCGGGATATCCAGGCCTGCAAATTCAGAAACTTTCGAGATGCCCAACAACCCATTCACGAGACCTTCGGTATATCCTGGAAGCAAATGTCGGAAGCTCCTATATATCCACATTATGGTTTTTCTTCGCATAGACGCTCTCTACTGTACGCACAAAAGATGGAGAGGTTCCACTCCATCCAGCGTTGATCGAACCACTACAACGCCATCTCGTTATGATGAAACAATTGCATGATACAGGCCTGGCGGCCGGTTAGACTGAAAATGCAAAACTTTGCCTTAGCAGCGGCAGAACCGTTGCCTCGCGCAGCACTCGTACGCCACCGATATACCTCCTCGGATCGATCGTCAAAAAACCCCAAAACTGTAAAAACCGTACCACAAAGCGTGAGTCGATCATCGAATTTAATTGGTCTTGCTGCGAGAAATATTCATCGTGTGGAATTTGCTTAAGCAAATCCGGAAAGGCGGTACTTACTTCGCTATTTAATTTATCTACCGAGCAATGCGTTTGCAGCCGCCAAAGCATAAACAGCCAAAAGGGTTGCAGATCAACTTCTTCTGACCAGCCATCCAGATAACTCCATTTGTAGCGCCGAACGGCGGTTTCTAACATAGGCAAGAAGAAGTCTGCGAGACCCTGAGTTTGAGCCTTTTTTTCCACATAATAATGCCCGCCTTTCAAATATATGATCCCGGATATTTCCGCCAATATCCGGGTGTAATGCAAGGCATTAAATTGGTCTTCGTTACTCCCCCTATACTCACTAACACCGGGCACGGTCTCAAACTCAGATACGGCGAACTCAGGCAAAAGCTCGCTCGCTTGCTTAACCAGCTTTACAGGTAGGTTGCCTTTGGCTGTGGCCTTTATTGAGCCGCCTTGCTGGCCGATTTCGTCAATAATCAGAGACAGATACCGCATCACCGGACTGGCTGACAAATCGTTAGGCACCGTAATGTGTACCCCTTCTAGCTCGCTAAACGGAGCATAAAGCCAATTGGCCATTTGTGTCGGGGTTAATCCGCAAAAATCCTCATTCGCACGATTATTACGCTCATTCATTTTATGCTGAGCAACCAGATTTAACTCGTCCAGAGTAAGGTCAGGGGTCATCGCTACGGCTTGAGCGAAGTCATCGAAAATTTCAGCATGCTGCTTTGATGCAGAATCCATACAGCAGCGCTTGTACTTTTTCCCACTGCCACAGGGACAAAGCTCATTACGCCCGACTTTCATTTTACTGGCCTCCTTTTGAATCTATTAAAGTACAGCCTATCAAGGCTGCACAGCTCCGAGTTTGTGGAAATGCTTCTGGAACCCGTGTTTAAATACCCAGTTAGCTCATAAACCTAACGCTTCTGCAGATTCAATTAATCTAAAGGGTTTATGAAGCGCTTCTATGGCATCGATGGATTTACGCTGCGCGTTCGGTAGCGCATTATATTGCGCTTCCAATTTTAATAATTTGACCATTTCCATTGTAAACAATGAACTGCCATCCTCTTCGTGTTGCATCATCAGCGGCTGCAGGTCTTTAAACAATCGCGCATTGACGATCGCCTCTGCTGCTTCAGCATGGGTACACTCGACGGATGCTTTCAGGAAATGGTAGGTTAACACGTCTTTGAGCTGTTGCTCACTCAAGCCCAGCGCTTTGATCGGGCCTGGCGACAGAACCGCCGACTGATCATCGCACTGCTGTTGTTTCTCTGCAAAGGTGGCAATACTTGCCGCAAGATTGGAGCGGGCTATTTCAACGGGGTCAGTCTGCGCAGATGCCAACAGGGTGTCGGAAAGCATCGATATCACAATAAAAATGAGCGAGCGAATCATGTCAAGGTCCTTCAAAGAAAGTCAGAAAATATTGGATCAGGCGATCACGGAACGTGATGGCGCCTTACTACCTGTTGTGTAGACAGTCGAGCGTTAAAAATAAGGCGCGCACAGGGCAGCTGATCCCTCCCCTACCTCACTAAGGTAACCGTTCCTTGAATCTGACCAAAAATCAGCGATAATTCCTTTCGAAGACACTATCAATAACTACATGAATAACCGTGCAATTTCAGTGCGATTAGCGACATTTGCCGCACTTTTTCAGACTTTGGAATGATATGACCCATGGGTTACCCCAGGCCGCGCCGAATCGTTCGCGCCTGATCTCACTTTTATCTAACCTGATCGCAGCCGATATCCAGATTCCCCACCGGCAATTTGCTGAAAAATTGGCGTTGTTTATCAATCTGGCGGACTCTATTCGCCTGGCGGACGGATTGTATGAGGTCACCAAAGCCAAGCCGGAGCCCTGCATTGACTCCCCCGACGCCATCCGCGATGCGTTTCTGAGGGAACGGGCCGGGTTAGTGCGTATCATTCTGAAAACCAAAATCGACGACGTAGGGGGCGTCGATTTCAAGCCGTTGCAGAAGTTCTATCTGCTGCAGCAAAGCACCATGGAAAGTAAGATCCCACAACTGCGCTCGCGCGCTCGCAAGGCAGTTGCTGCCCAGAGCACACGACTGGCGCAGCTGGCAGAATTGGATCTGGCACTAGACAGTGCGCTGGCCGCGCAATCCCGCGTGGTGTTTGCCGCCATTCCCCGATTACTGCATAAACGTTTCATTTTTTTGCAGCAGGATGCGGCAGCACCCTGGCAAGAATCGTTCTGCCGTGAAATGCGAACCCTGCTGCTGGCAGAACTGGAAGTCCGATTACAGCCGGTGATGGGCTTAATTGAAGCTCTGGAGGAAGAACCAACTCATGAGACCAACACAACCGACCAAAATAGCCAAAACAAGGTAGATTGCATTTGATGACTAAAACCTTATCCACTATTGCCTTTTTGTTGGGCTCGCTAACTGTTCTCTGGATGGGTGCCGGCTTTATCGGCGCGAACAGCCTGGCCTTGATTGTGACCTTGATTATCGCGGTCACCTATGTGATCGGCTTTATGGAACTTCATCACTATCAGGCTGCCACCGCCACGTTGCACCAGGCCTTGACTCGGACCGCTGGAGATGAGGCAGCTTTAAATCAATGGTTGGCGAGCTTACATCCGTCTTTGCAAAACTCCGTTCGTCTGCGTATTGAAGGCGAACGGGTGGGTTTACCAACCCCGGTACTGACACCGTACCTGGTCGGCCTCTTGGTGATGCTCGGGTTGTTGGGCACCTTTGTCGGCATGGTGGACACCCTGCAGGGGGCCGTCAGCGCCTTGGAAGGCAGTACCGAATTAAGCGCGATTCGGGCGGGATTAGCCGCGCCCATTGCCGGATTAGGCTTGGCGTTTGGCACCTCGGTGGCCGGTGTTGCCGCCTCTGCTATGCTCGGCTTTGCCTCCACCCTGTGCCGTCGTGACCGTATGCTGGCGGCGCAACAGCTGGATCGCAAAGTAGCAACGGACTTTCAGTCATTCTCGTTGGCCTATCACCGCCAACAAACTTATAACGCACTGCAACAACAGGCACAGGTGCTGCCTGACGTTGCCGGTAAGCTCAACACATTAGCGCAGCAACTGGAACAGATGAGTGAGAATCTGGGCCGTCAAATGATAGCCAACCAGGAGCAACTTCACGCTTCGACCAAAACGCTTTATACGGATCTGGCGAATTCAGTGGAGCAGTCCCTGAAAGATAGCCTGGCGACCAGCGGACGTATGGCCGGTGAAAGTCTGCAACCTATCTTTCGCCAGATGATGGAATCCATTCAGCAGGACGCGCAAAGCACTCACCAGCAATTAATGGAACGTAGCGGCCAACAGATACAACAATTAAGTGAACAGGTTGCTGCCTCCAATCGTGCTGTGTCTGATGCCTGGAACACCGGCTTCGAGCAGCAGTTGGCGACGCTGAATTCAGCGCAATCCAGTTGGCAATCGTCGCAACAACAATGCGAGCAGGAGCGTCTGAAAAACTGGGATCACTGTTTTGGCCGGATCACCCAATCATTGCAATCGTCAGCGGAAGCGATCAGCCACAACGCCGAAACCGCTTCCCGCGAATTGCTAAAAGAATTGTCTCAGCTCATCACCTCTTCCGATGCACTCATTCAAAAGCGTATCGACACTGAAGCCAGCTGGCTGGAAAACAGCGACCTGCAGCTACAGGGCCTGACGTCAGCGATCAGTGAAAAATTAAATGACCTGAACGATGCCGAAGCCAAACGCGGCCAAGCAGCAGTGGAGCGATTGGCGCAATTGCAAACCACGGTAGCAGAACAGTTGGCAACATTGGGCAATGCATTGGAACAGCCCATGTCGCGATTAATAGAAAGCGCGTCGGAAGCACCCCGCGCCGCGGCCGAAGTGATTGCGCAGTTGCGTACCGAAATGATCAACAACAGCGAACGGGATAATCTGTTATTGGAAGAGCGGCAGCGTTTGATGAGCGAACTGAATCGCTTGACCGATAGCCTTCAACAGACCACAGCAGAACAACGATCTGCCATCGAAAAAATGGCCGTTGATTCCACCGGTATTTTGAATGAAGTAGGCGCGAAGTTTAATCATCACATCGAATCGGAAACCGCCAAACTGACTAAGATCGTCGACCATTTCTCCGGTAGCACAAGTGAAATGTCGAGCCTGGGCGACGCTTTCGGTGCAGCCGTAAATCTATTCAACGAATCCAATGGGCTGTTAATAGAGCATCTGAACCGGATTGAAGATTCACTGCAAAATTCCACCACCCGCAACGATGAGCAATTGGGTTATTACGTGGCGCAAGCCCGCGAAATAATCGACCACAGTCTGTTGTCGCAACAGGAAGTAATTGAACAACTGCGCCAGATGAGCAACAACAGCGAAAGGCCAAGCTAATGCAGGAATTGGACGAAGGCATTTCACAAGACCCGCCTATCTGGGCCATCTTCGGCGATTTGATGTCGGGGCTGGTGGGGGTGTTTGTATTGATACTGATTTGGGCATTGGGGTTTCAGTTGGAATTATCACAAACCCTGGACCAGGAAATTCAGAAGCGACAGGAAGCGGAGCGCAGGCGCATGGCATTGGAGCAAGCACTGGCCGATCCATTAGCCACCGGGCGCGTTACCCTGCGAGACGGGCGTATCGGGATTAGTGGCAGCGTTCTGTTCCAGATTAATTCCGCTGAGCTGCAACCGGAAGGCCAAAAGTTGTTGAAAACCCTGGTTGCACCTTTGCAGGTTTACCTTGATCAACATGATCAGATTCTGATGGTAAGCGGTTTTACCGATGACTTGCCCATTCAAAAGGGCAATCTGCATTTCAGAGACAATTGGGAATTGTCGGCACAACGGGCGCTCACCGTGACACGGGAACTGATTGACGAAGGCATGCCGGCAGAGGTGGTATTTGCGGCTGCTTTTGGTGCCCAGCAACCTGTGGTTCCAAATCAGGATAATCAAAGCCGCTCCCAAAACCGTCGTGTGGAAATGGCACCGGTTCCCAAAGCTACGGAGTTTTAAAAATATGACAGCGATTGCGCATCCGGTCAGCCAACAGGAACAGTTGAAGCAGCGACTTGCTGAATTAACATCGCAAGGTGCGCAGGGTTTCGATCCTGTGCGTTTCCGTTATATGGAAGCGTTATGGCAACGGGCCAGCCAACAGCGGGAAGGGGTTCGCCGGATATTACTGAAAAAACTTCAGGTCGCTGTGGATTCGTATACGGTCGATTACGAGCAGCTAAAACAGCAGTCAGCGCAGCCACTCCAAGCACTTGCTCAACACCCGCAAATCCGTGATTTGCAGGCACTGCACCAGCAAAGTAACTTCAAAACCGTTATACGACGGGCACAGCGTTTGGCGTCAGCCAGCAAAGAGGACGCCGGTCATTTACTAGCGCTACTAACAGAACAATTATCCAATCTCAAATTCACCCAGGAAGAGCAGCAACAAAGCTCGGCCATTGACAATCTTTTTTCGCAACAGGATCAGGAAACCGTAGCAACGTTAACCGGGCTCATCAATGAGACTGCACCTGGCACCACCCAACCGGTGAAGAGTCTTGCCGCCGGACGCCGCTTACAACTATTGACCCGAAAGCATTACGACGACACCTTGATTACTCAGGCACTTTTGCGCGCACCGGAAGATCCCGGCCCGCTCAACGCACACAAACTATTGATCAGCGCCCTTTCCACCATGCGTGACTTGTCACCGAAATACGTTAGCCGCTTCGCTATTTTAGGTGAAAGTTTATTGTGGCTGGAAGAAATGGACCGGCGTGAGCCTGCCGTGGCTAAACCGGATACAGACAAGCCCGTTGCGACAAAGAAAAAAACCGGCACCAGGAAATCCAAACCCAAATCGACCGCCTAGACCGCCCGCTCCCGATTGTCACCACGCTGGCGCACCACGTCCGATCTGGGCGACGCGCCGAACAGGCGACTGTATTCACGGCTAAAATGCGACGGACTTTCATAGCCCACGCGAAAACTGGCGGTCGCGGCTTCCAGTCCTTCCGCCATCATCAATCGTCTGGCTTCATACAGGCGCAGGCGCTTCTGGAATTGCACCGGCGACATACGCGTCACTTCCTTAAAACTGCGGAACAGGGCGGATTCACTCATATTCACCGCGTCGGCCAGGTCGCGCACCCGCAACGGCTCGGAAAAGCGATCCTTTAGCAACGCAATCACTTTCGACACCCGGCTGGCCTGGTGATCCACCAAGGCAAACTTCCGGATGCGCGGCCCTAATTCGCCCATTAATACCCGATACAAAATCTCCCGCCGTATCAGCGGGCCAATAACCGCAATGTCCTTAGGTGTGTCCAGCAACGCAACCAGCCGCGCAATGGAATCCAGTAACGCGTGATCCATATGAGCGACCTGCAAACCACAGGTCACTAATGGACAGTGTTCTTCTTCCATACTGGGTTCGTTTTGCCCGTGCATCTGCAATAACAGGTCGGCTATCTCCTGCGGGTTCAGGGCGAGCTTGATCGCCAGATAAGGCTTGTCATCCGAAGCCTGCATGACCTGACCCAACACCGGTAACGAAACGCAGGTCGCCAGATAGCTCAACTCATCGTATACAATTTCCCGATCTCCCAGCTGAATGGTTTTGCTGCCCTGGATAATAAATCCCAGGCTCGGCTCATAAATGGAGGAGGTGCAACTGCTCGGACTGTCGGTGCGAATCAAACTTACCTGGGGAATGGGTGAATCCTGCACCCCCTGTTCCGGGGTGCGGCGCAAAATATTCTGCACCAGCTTCTGATGCTGATGACGGCTGATGACGCCGTCGTGAATAACCTGGGTACTGTTGGCAGACACAGAAAATTCCTCATTGAGTAGGCAGTGGAAACGGAAAGCGGAAATAACCACGTCAATCAGTATACGCCCGCCCTTGGTGCTTCCGGTGGCGGCTTGCAAACTTTGATAGGATTAGGCAAGTATTGGGCAGGAATGGACAAATAGGCAAGCGATAACCCGATGACCGGCAAGTCTTCGACCAACAAAACTGCCTCATAATGGCCGTATATCGGACAATCTGCCCCATTATTGTCATATATAAAGCCTCCCCTCCTGCCCGCGCTTTCACCGATCCAGGCAGAAATAGGCAATCACCGGATAGCAATACGATACCGCCCACAGCCCCCACCCCCTAATATAGCGATGGTACTAATCCGCTGCATTCATAGACTTTTGATGGGGTATCAACGTCATGAACACCAAGTTTCCATACCGATTTTTTTCCGGCCAGGTGCGCCAATCCGGCCCTTTCCCTTTCAGGCTGCTGATGGCCTCCCTGTTTGTTGCTACACCGCTGCTTTTGAATGGCTGCAACCCGGCCGATCTGCAAGCAAAGGAAAACACCCTGCCGCCCCCTCCCGCTGTTGATGTAATGGAAGTCAACCAGGAGGACGTCACCCTTTGGGACTCTTTTACCGGACGCGTTGCTGCCCGTGAGAGCGTCGAATTACGCCCCCGGGTAAGCGGTTACATAGACTCAATCCATTTTGAGGAAGGCCAATTGGTTCAACAAGGCGACTTGCTATTCGTCATTGATCCTCGCCCATACCAGGCGCACCAACGCTCTGCCGAGGCGGACCTGAAACGCGCCCTCAATGTGCAACAACTGGCCCGATCCGAGGCTGAACGGGCGCAACGCCTGCTGAAAGGAAAAGCCATTTCCCGCGAGGAGTTCGACCAACGGGCGGCCAACCTGGCCAGTGCCGAAGCGAATGTTGCTTCCGCGCAAGCCAGTCTCGACAACGCCCAACTGGAACTGGCCTATACCCAGGTAAAGTCGCCTATCAATGGTCGCGTCGGCCGCGCCTATGTGACGCGTGGGAATTTAGCCAATGCCGACCAGACCTTATTGACCTCGCTGGTATCAGTGGATCCGGTCTACGTGTATTTCGAAACAGATCAGGCAACCTATTCCCGCAACCAGAACAAGGCCGGTTTCGGAACCGGTTCCATGGTCAAAGTGGGCATCAGTGGCGACACGGAATATCCATACCGTGCACAACTGGATTTTGTCGACAACCAATTGAACCGCAACACCGGCACACTGCAATACCGCGCGGTGCTCGCCAACCCCGATGGCTTTTTTAAACCGGGTCAGTTCGCTCGCGTGGAAGTGCCCGTCAGCCATCTGCAACACGCGGTGTTAGTAGACCAGAAAGCGGTGATGACGGATCAGGATCGCCGCTTTGTTTATGTGGTGGACGACGCCAATCTGACCGCGCGACGGGAAGTGAACCCCGGCCGCAAAGTTGATGGGAAACTGGTGATTCATGAAGGCTTGACGCCCGGAGAACGTATCATTGTCAACGGGTTACAGAAAGTACAAGCCTCCGGCACCCAGGTTCAGCCCCAACTGGTCAACTTGGCTTCGCCGCGGGATCAAATTGCAGCAGCGCCGATGCCGGACAGCCCAGCGCTGTAACCCGATCATTCGGTCTGCGTCGCAAAGTCCATTTAGTTAAATCCAATTCTTCAACCAAACACACTCGGTGTATCGCGGACGTCGCTCCGCGATCAGCACCCGGGGGAGCCTTGTCATGAAATTTTCCCGCTTCTTTGTGGATCGCCCTATTTTCGCATCGGTGCTGTCCATTATTATTTTCGTCATGGGGCTGATCAGCATTCCCCTATTACCTGTTAGTGAATACCCGGAAGTGGTGCCGCCCAGCGTGCAGGTTACCGCCCGCTACCCCGGTGCCAATCCGAAAACCATTTCCGAGACCGTTGCCACGCCCATAGAAGAAGCCATCAATGGGGTGGAAAACATGATTTACATGAAATCGGTGGCGGGCAGCGATGGCACGCTGGTCATGACCGTCACCTTTGAGCTGGGCACAGACCCCGACCAAGCCCAGGTACAAGTACAGAATCGGGTGACACAAGCGTTGCCGCGCCTGCCGGAGGACGTTCGCAGACAAGGTGTGACAACACAAAAGCAATCGCCCAACCTGATGATGGCGGTGCACCTGGTATCGCCGGACGATCGTTTCGATGCCACCTATATCCGTAACTACGCTGTCCTGCATATTCGTGATGAATTGGCCCGCATTCCCGGTGTCGGTGAAGCAGGCTTATTCGGTTCCGGTGACTACGCCATGCGGTTATGGGTGAACCCGCAACGGGCAGCGGCCCTGAATATCACCGCCAATGACATTGCCAATGCGGTGCGCGAGCAGAATATGCAAGTGTCCGCCGGACAACTGGGAGCCGCCCCCATGCCGCAAGGTTCGGATTTTTTAATCTCTATAAATTCTCAAGGCCGACTCGACAGCGTTGAGCAATTTGGTGAAGTGGTTCTGAAAACCGGAAACAATGGTGAAATTACCCGGTTGCGGGACGTAGCCCGCATCGAACTGGCGTCGTCCCAGGATACCCTAAGAGCCCTGCTAAACGGGCAGCAGGCCGTCGCACTACCTATTTTCCAGTCTCCCGGATCCAATGCGCTTGAAGTGTCGCAAGCCGTGCGCGACAAGATGACTGAACTGGAAGCCCGCTTTCCCGAAGGCCTGACTTGGGAAGTGGCCTACGATCCCACCGTGTTTGTCAGCACGTCCATTGAGGCAGTAATCAAAACATTACTGGAGGCTGTGCTGCTTGTGGTACTCGTCGTCATCCTGTTTTTACAAACCTGGCGTGCCTCGATCATTCCGCTACTCGCGGTTCCGGTTTCCATCGTCGGTACTTTTGCCCTGCTCAATATGCTGGGCTACTCCATTAACACGCTAACCCTGTTCGGGATGGTGTTGGCGATCGGTATCGTGGTGGATGATGCCATCGTGGTGGTGGAAAACGTGGAACGCAATATCGAACAAGGACTCACTCCGCTGGCCGCTGCGCACCAAGCCATGCGCGAAGTAAGCGGGCCGATAATTGCCATCAGTCTGGTGCTCTGTGCCGTGTTCATTCCAATGGCTTTTCTTGATGGCATCACCGGTCAGTTTTATCGGCAGTTCGCCGTCACCATTGCCATTGCCACAGTGATTTCTGCTATTAATTCTCTGACTTTGTCACCCGCGTTGGCCGCCAATATTTTGAAACCCCATGATGCGGATCCGGATCGCTTAGCCAAGTTGATCCAGGTTGTTTTCGGCTGGATTTTTCGCCCCTTCAACCGTTTTTTTAATCGCAATGCGGAACGCTACCAAGGCATGGTCGGACGTAACTTGAATCGTCGCGGCTGGGTGTTCGGTGTGTATGCTTTGCTGCTGGCAGCAACGGTACTGATGTTCAATGAGGTGCCCGGTGGTTTTATTCCTACTCAGGATAAAACCTATCTGGTGGGAAGTATCCGGTTACCGGAAGGCGCATCCCTGGAGCGAACCGAAGCGGTAGCCCGTCAAGTCAGCGAGCTGGCATTGGAAACCGAAGGGGTTTCCCACGCTGCGGCTTTTGTCGGCTTTAATGCGCTTCAGCGCACGAACACGCCGAACGTAGGTACGGTGTTTATTCTATTCGATGATTTCAGTATCCGGGATCGCAGTGCAGAGCAAATCAAAGACGAACTTAACGGCAAGCTGGCTCAGATTAAAGAGGGTTTTGCCCTAACCTTAATGCCGCCACCGATCTTCGGGCTGGGTGCCGGTTCAGGCTATAGCCTATATGTTCAGGATCGTGCTGGCGACGGCTATGGCGCACTGCAAACTGTAACCAATCAGCTGGCAGGCACGCTCAGCCAAGAACCCGGACTGAATTTTCCCATCAGCTCCTATCAGGCGAACGTTCCGCAATTGGATGCCGTCGTGGACCGCTTACAGGCGAAGGCACTGGGAGTGCGACTGGACGATGTGTTCAGTACCCTGCAACTGTATTTCGGCTCGCTCTACGTCAACGATTTTAACCTGTTTGGCCGCACTTATCGGGTAATGGCGCAAGCCGATGCACCTTTTCGCGATGAAGAAAGCGATCTGAGAAATCTTTACACCCGTAATGTCGAGGGCGACATGGTGCCACTCAGTACCGTGGTGGAACTGAAACAAAGTTTCGGACCTGATCCGGTAATCCGATACAACGGATACCCTGCGGCTGATTTGATAGGACAGTCGGATCCGGCATTGCTGTCTTCCGGTGAAACCCTGGCATCGGTAGCCGCCATCGCGCAACAGGTATTGCCTAACGGCATGAACATTCAGTGGACGGACCTCAGTTTTCAACAAATCAATCAGAGCCAAGCGGCGCTGGTGGTGTTTCCGTTAGCCCTGATGCTGGTGTTCCTGGTTTTGGCTGCCCTGTATGAAAGCTGGGTGTTGCCGCTGGCGGTGATCCTGATAGTGCCAATGTGTTTGCTGGCCGCTCTGTTCGGAGTCTGGCTCAACGGTGGCGACAACAATGTCTTTGTCCAGGTGGGGCTGGTGGTCTTGATGGGGTTGGCTTGCAAGAACGCCATCCTCATTGTGGAGTTTGCCCGTGAGCTGGAGATGGAAGGCATGGACACAGTACAGGCGGCACTGGAAGCGTGCCGATTACGGTTACGCCCCATCATCATGACCTCGGTCGCCTTTGTCGCAGGAGTCGTGCCCCTGGTTATGGCCAGCGGTGCTGGCAGCGAGGTGCGCAACGCGATGGGCGTAACGGTGTTCACCGGCATGATCGGCGTAACCCTGTTTGGACTGCTTCTGACTCCGGTGTTTTACGTGGCTTTGCGTAAACTCGCCAAGAACTCCGTGAAAACGCATCCTGAAACCAACGCCCACACCCCTGGAATAGAAACAGGAGAAGTACATGTTTAAGTTACTAAAGCCCATCTCCGGCTTAACGCTGACCGCCGTTTTGTTACAAGGGTGCATGGTGGGCCCGGATTATAAAACTCCCGATAGCCAGCCCCCTGCAACGTTTTATAACGAGCCGGAGTCACCCACTCCGGAAAAAGGCGGTAACAGTCCACAGCAAAATCTTTTCTGGCAGGGTTTTGACGATCCGGTGCTGGCGCAATTGATCACTGAAACGCTGTCGGCGAATTACGATTTACGGGCAGCACTGGCGAACTATGATCGCGCGGCGTCACTGCTACGCGGTGCCAAACGCAACCGGTTACCGAACATTGCTATAGGTGCCAATGCCGGCGAACAACATCTTGCCTTATCGGAGCGCGCTCCGCCGGCTTATGCGGAAAGAGTTGAGCAATACAATGTCGACGCCAGCCTGAGCTGGGAGCTGGATTTGTTCGGTCGCCTCCGTCGCAGCGTAGAGCAACAGCAGGGACTGCTGGATGCCACAGCCGCCGACCTCGACGCATTGCAGATCGCGTTGGTTGGCCAGATGGCAACCCAGTATTTTGAATTACGTGGTTTGCAGCAGCAAATGCAGGTAGCACAACACAATCTGGAATTGCAAAGGGAGTCTCTGGACATTGTCGATACAAGGGTTAATGCCGGTCGCGGTACTGAGTTTGACCAAGTGCGGGCGCAGGCACAATGGGAATCCACGGGTGCCTTGCTGCCTTTATTGCGTGCGGATATTGCCGCGCACATGCACCGCATTGCCGTCCTCAGCGGGCAGCTACCCGGCGAATTAAATAAACGATTGGCAACGCAAGTGAACTGGCCAACGCAGTTACCCTCTATCCCTCTGGATTCACCTGGTGACGTACTTCGGCGTCGCCCGGATATTCGTGCCGCAGAACGACGCCTCGCTGCCAACACAGCGGCCATCGGTGTCGCCACTGCCGACTGGTTTCCGCGTTTTCAACTGGGGGGACTCATCGGTTCGTTTGCACTGGATGCAGATGATCTCTTTTCCGCTTCCGCCGAACACCACGGTGGCGGCATCGGTATCCAGTGGGCGGCGTTGGATTTTGGACGTGTACAGGCACGGGTGGACAGCGCCAACGCGGAAGCGCAGGCCGCTTTGGCACAGTATCAGCAAACCCTGTTGGTCGCATTGGAAGAGACCGAAACGCAACTGGTGCGCTACCAACAGGAGCAGCAGCGAAGCCAACGGCTCAATCGGGCATCAGATGCAGCCGAGCAAGCGGCTAAACTGGCGCGATCGCGATACGAGCAGGGCTACATCGGATTCTTTGAGGTGTTAGCGGCAGAACAGGAGTTAATTCAAACCCAGGCTCAGCTGGTACAAAGCCGCACGCAACTGACGTTGGCGATGGTAAACCTGTATCGGGCTATGGCGGGTCCGCCTCAACAAAGCTAAGCCCGACACCAAAGCAATAACCCCCGTCAACCGGATAGGTAACGGGAGGTTATTGCTGCAACTGGCGTCATTAACAATAGTGGGGCTCAAAATAACGAATGATCCAGCTCTCACAGCCGGATTCACTCTTCGGCGCTGCAAAGGCACACCATTTAGAATCTTTCTTAAAATCAGTGACCATTTTATTCAGGGCAATAAAACGATGCTGTGCTTCCCGTAGGCTGATTAAATTCCGGCCCGCATTGTCGTCAGGATCCATTGCCTGGTACGGGTCGCTTTTCCAGTTGCAGAGCGCACATTGCTCTGCACTCTCTTCAACCGCTTTATATCCACAACAAGGGCAAGTAAATTTCATGGCTCAACTCCTATATCTCTTTATTTTGCCAAGTTGTGTTATTAGACGGTTTATCTCCCCAAAAGATCACGTAAATATTCACATTTGAACATTGACCTGTTTCATAATATTTCGTTTACATTCACTTACGTTTCCTTTTGACGGAATCCATAGGTCGCATCCAACCGGTCTGCCAAATATTCTGCGCAGCTAACCGGTTGATATTTAGGGACTTGTTCAGGAAATAGTTGCCGCGGGTCAACCACGGCTGCCGGATCGACCTCCAGAAAGAACGCGATCGAAAATCGCTCCCGAAGTGGCGGCCTCACCCGATGAGGCGTTGAAACATAGGTGTCGTTGGTCCATCGCATCAAACAATCGCCGATGTTGCACACGAACGCACCCGCTACATGGGGCGCCTCTATCCACCGTCCGTCGCGGTCTGATACCTGCAAACCGGCCACGCCATCAGTGGCCAGCAGGGTGATGTTGCCGTAATCCGTATGGGTTCCGGCGCCGCCATCTTCGCGATTTAGGTCGCCACTGGCAGCCGGGTATCTGAGCATGCGCAAAGTGGCAATCGGCATGCGCAGATGTTCGCTAAAGAACGTTTCAGGCAATCCCAGATCCAGACTCAACCCGCGATGAAGCAAGCGCCCCAGATCAAGGCAGGCATCAAAATAGGTCACCACGTTTCGTCTCCAGCCTGCCAGATCGGGCCAGAAGTTCACCCCACGAAATGCCTTTTCGGCCAACACTTCGGGGTGGTCTGGCGGCAGATCAACGCCGATATTGAACGCCTCCTTCATATCTGCACCGGCATCGGGATTTAGGCGTTCGTCAGCCATGGCGATGTAACCGCGATTATGTTGGGAACGTTGGATAGACAGCGCCTGTTTGTCTTGCAGCGGTGAAGCAAAAAAACGCTTTGCTTCACCGAAGGTGGTGTCGATCAACGTTTGCGGAATGCCATGGTCGACGACATAAAAGAACCCCACGTTACGGCAGGCATGACCTAATTCGTCCGCCACCTGCTGTCGTTCTGCCGCGTCGGAACTCCTCAATTTCGCGACCGAAATAATGGGTAGGCTATCCAATCCGATTCTCCTTTGGCCGTAGCGGTGCATTGGTATTCTTTACCGTAGAGATGACAACAATGATCAAGGCAAAAAACCGCATAGGTTATCTCAATGTGCATCCAGAACCCGTTTTACGCTTGACGCTGTGCGCCGCTTTATTTCGGAATCGTGCCGTCGACGCCTTCAATGTAATAGTTCATCGCCGCCAGTTCCTCATGTGACATTTCCTTGCCGTCGGGCACGGTGATTTTTCCGCTTTGGTCTTTAATCGGCCCGGTAAAAGGGTTAAATGAGCCATCGATAATGGACGCAATGATTTCCTTAGCATGTGCTGCCACCGCTTCGGGTACGGCTGGCCCGAAATCCGGCACCTGGATCATGTCTTCTTTCATGCCACCCCAGAAGTCCCGGGATTTAAACTGACCGTCCATCACATCCTGCACGGTGTGAATGGTAAACCACGACCAATCATCCACGACCGACATCAAATGCGCCTTGGGACCGAAGCTGGACATATCCGAAGCTTGCCCCACGGCGTACTTACCCCGACGCTCGGCGGCCTGCATTGCCGCTGGACTGTCGGTATGCTGCAGAATGACATCGACCCCCTGGTCCATCATGGCATTGGCTGCATCCGCTTCTTTACCCGGATCAAACCAGGTGTTGACCCACACCACTTTCAACTCTGCTTCCGGGTTGTATTTATTCAGCGCCAATTGCACCGCGTTAATATCGCGGATGACTTCCGGAATCGGGAACGAGGCAATATAGCCTATCTTATTACTTTTCGTGACTTTCGCCGCCACATAGCCCGCCACATAACGACCCTCATAGGTTTTGGAGACATAGGTGCCCAGATTTTTGGTGCGCTTGTATCCGGTCGCGTGCAGGAAGGTCACTTTGGGAAATTGCTTCGCTACCTTGGCGGTCGGATTCATAAAACCGAATGAAGTGGTGAAGATGACTTTGTTCC
Source organism: Ketobacter sp. MCCC 1A13808 (assembly GCF_009746715.1). Taxonomy (NCBI): domain Bacteria; kingdom Pseudomonadati; phylum Pseudomonadota; class Gammaproteobacteria; order Pseudomonadales; family Ketobacteraceae; genus Ketobacter; species Ketobacter nezhaii. Next base: position 245,417 of record NZ_VRKW01000003.1, on the reverse strand, counting down.
CCATTTTGGCCAGATTGCGAATGACCCGCTCGGCGTCGGCGCCTTCCGGAACATTTTCAACATAAGTGGTTTTCACTTTGTCACCAAAATGCTTTTCCAGCGCCAGCCGGCTTTGATCATGCTGATAGCTCCAGCCGTGATCCCCGATTGGGCCTACATAAACAAATCCTACTTTGAACGGTGCTTCGGCCTGGACGGCGGTCGCGGTTAACAACATTCCCAAGGCGGCGGCCAAACCCGCCACCCAGGCTTTAATCCCCGAATTTCTCATGCAATGCTCCAATGGTATAAATGATAATGTTGGCGGCGTACAACGCCTGTGCGGCTTTGCTTGCGGTACCCGGCCCAAAACCTGTCCAATTAGACAGGTTTGTTATTAGCAATAATCTGACCAAATAGACAAGCCATTGAAAACCCAGCATTATCTCTATAATCATCAGGACAGCGCCGACGCTGCGCAGCACAAACCGGGCACATCATGCGCTAATGCAGTGCAATCGGTTTTGACGATGCTCAACAAAACACAAACACCAGGAGTTGAACCCGGTGAAAAACGTTCCTTTGCTCCCCACCCCAAAAACCATTTTGTTCGACTGGCACGGCACCCTGGTGGACACCCAGGACGCCATGATCACCGCCTTAACGGATACACTACAGAAAATTGAAGAGTTGGGACTGGTGGAACGGCTGCTGCCGGAATCGGAATGCAAAACCAAAGACGATATAAAACTGGTTCGCTATATCCGTCTGTTTCGCAAGCTACACCCGAAAATATTGCTGGAACGCCGCGTTAGCCGCACTGAAATATTCAATGCGATTTTCGGTGATGATGAAGAAGCCAAAGCGCTCGCACACCGCGCTTACAATAAAAATTACCGCACTTATTTCGGCAAGGTAAAACCATTTCAGGAAGGTGTTCGGGAGTATCTGTTTGCCCTGAAGCGGCTGGGCCTCACCATCGGCGTAGCAACCAATCGCAGCCGGGAATTTTTCGATCATGAAGTACGAACGGTAGACGATGGCTCCTGGCCGCGGTTGATTGACATCACCACCTGTGCCGATGAAGTCACCCTGTATAAACCCGATCCTCAAATCATTCGTTATACGTTGGCACAAATAGATACCTATCCGCGGCCCGAGACCTGGTATGTGGGCGACAGCTATCAGGACATGGTGACCGCGCGCAATGCGGATGTCACCGCCATTTTTTATAACGGTGGCTGCTGGGATCAGGATTACCTGCAAGAATTATTCTCTGCCAATCCGAAAGCCCGGCCCGATGCCATCATCAACAGCCTGGACGAATTAATGGATTTGTTGCAGGAAGTGCAGGAAAATGCCCCTACTGCGTTTCCAAAAATTGTCGAAAAAGCACGCCCGCCCTATTTCCCGCCGCCACAACCTCCATTGCAACACATTGAACCCGATTGGCATCCATCGGTTGCCAGCTTAACGTTGCCCGACTTAATTCTGTTTGACTGGCATGCCACCTTGGTCGACACACTGGACGCGATGTATCACGCGGTGGACGATATGCTGCCGGAATTGAAGAAAACCGGGTTGCTGGAACAACTGGTGGATTCCAAACTGAGTAAATCACCGGATGACGCCAAGTTGGTTGAGTACGTTAAAAACTACGCGCAACTGCACCCGAAAATAAAAGCAGACCGCAAAATCTCGCGCACGGATATTTTCGAGGTGTTGTTCGGTGAGAATCTCGAAGCCAAAAAAGTCGCGCACTCGATTTTCAATCTGCATTATCGCAATCACTTTGGTACCGTGTTGCCGTTTGAAGCAGGGGTGCGCCAAGTATTATTGGGCTTACGCGCCATCGGCCTTAAAGTGGGCATGATTACCAATCGCGATCGTGAGTTTTTCGAGCACGAAGTCAAAGCCGTTGAAGCCGGCACCTGGGCCAATCTGTTCGATGTGATGGTGTGCGGAGACGACACCCCCAATCGCAAGCCCCATCCGGACCAACTGATTAAAGCCGCTGCTGAAATGGGGTTTCAACCGGGAAAAAATGTCTGGTACGTGGGGGATAGTACGACCGACGTCATTGCCGCCAAAACCGGACTCTTCACCAGTGTATTTTTCAACGGCGCGCAATGGGATCAGACCTGGCTGCATAAAATATTTCCCGGCAACCAACGTTTCCCCCATCAACCGGATGTCGTGGTCAATGATTTCTCTGAATTCTGGGCCCTGACGCTGGCCTGCCTGCGCAGGGGATTAAAGCACTAAAGCCGGATCAGCGGTCGGCCAAAGTGCGCGCGGCCTGCCAATGATCGGCCATCAGTTTATGCCGGTCCAGACCCGGAATTTCTCCGTCAATCACGGTCCACTCGCCACCCACCATCACCCGATCCGCTTTCTGGGCACCACATAACAGCAGTGCCGCCAGGGGTTCGTGGCTACCGGAAAACCGCAGCTCATCCATTTTGAATAGCGCCAGATCAGCCTGTAATCCGGCCGCGATACGACCGGTATCACTGCGCCCCAATACGGCGGCTCCGCCCTGGGTGGCCCACCGCCAGGCATCCAAATGACTGACCGCAGCGGCCCCATAACGCAACCGCTGTAACATCATGGCCTGACGTACTTCACCCACCATATTGGAACCATCATTCGAGGCCGATCCATCCACACCCAAACCCACCGGACAACCGGCCGCTTCCAATTCACAGGCACGACAAATACCCGATGCCAACACCATATTGGAACAGGGGCAGTGGCACACGCCCACTTTGGCAGCCCCCAGCCGGGCGATTTCCTCGTCATTAAAGTGAATGCCATGGGCTAACCAGGTGCCCGGACGCAGCCAATTGACCGAATCCAGATAATCCACCGTACGCAGGCCGAATTGCTGCAGGCAGAATGCTTCTTCGTCCAGGGTTTCCGCCAGATGGGTGTGCAGCCCCACTTGATATTGGGCCGCCAGATCAGCGCTGGCGCGCATGATTTCGGTGGTCACAGAAAACGGAGAACAAGGCGCTAAGGCCATCTGCACCATCGCGCCGTCACCGGTTTGATGATGAGTCCGGATTAATCGCTCACTGTCATCCAAAATGGTTTGTTCCGTTTGTACCACTGTTTGCGGCGGCAAGCCGCCGTCCTTTTCGCCCAGGCTCATGGAGCCACGGGTAAGCACCACCCGGATACCGAGTTTCTGCGCCGCCGCCACCTGCAGATCAATGGCGCTTTCCAGGCCCTGCGGAAATAAATAGTGGTGATCGGCAGCCAGTGTACATCCGGACAGCATCAACTCTGCCAGCGCCAACTCACTGGAAAGGGAAATCATCGACGGAGTCAGACCAGCCCAAACCGGATATAAGTTTTTCAACCAGGAAAACAATTCCTGGTTGAGCGCCGCCGGTAGTGCCCGTGTCAGGGTTTGATAGAAATGATGATGGCAATTAACCAGACCCGGCACCACCACGTGTTCACGGGCGTCAAAGGTGACGTCACAGGGCTGCGCGGGTGGCTTATCGTGGGTCAGCAATTCGCTGATACACCCCCCTTCGACGACCAGACCGGTGACACCGTCTTCATCGCAAAGCAGGTCCAGGGGTTGCTTAATCCAAAGTCGTGTCATCGGTCACGGCCCTATCGGTAAAGCGGTAATTAAAACGTCAGGAAAGCCTAACCGGTTTTATAAAACGGTTGCCCTAACGACACCGGCGCGTATAAGCGATTGCGGGCGGCATTACTGGAAAGCATTACCAGCACCACAATGGTCGCGACGTACGGCAGCATGGCTAACAGATTAGGGGATACTGAAATGCCCACCCCTTGCGCAACCAGGTGCAGAATGCTCGCCAAGCCAAACAAATACGCACCCAAGATAACCCGACCGATGCGCCAACTGGCGAACACCACCAACGCCAACGCAATCCAACCGCGACCGGCACTCATATTTTCTGCCCATAACGGAGTGTAAGCCAACGACAAATAGCCTCCGGCCAGACCCGCCATTGCGCCACCAAAAGCCACCGCTAAAAAACGCGTGCGCAGCACCGGCAATCCGATTGCATTGGCAGAATCCGGACTCTCGCCTACGGCTTTCACAATTAACCCGGCGCGGGAACCGCTGAAAAACCACATCAAAAAAGCCGTCAGAAAAAATGAGCCGTAAACAATCAGATCCTGCTGGAAAAAAGCTTTGCCGATCACCGGAATCTCATTTAGCAGAGGAATAGCAAAGGGTTCCAGTCCAACAACGGGCTTACCCACGTATCCGGCACCAATGAAGGCAGATAGCCCGGTTCCGAAAATAGTCAGTGCTAATCCGGTGGCGTACTGATTTGAGTTCAATTTCAGCGTCAGCAATCCAAACAGCATCGACATAACAATGCCCGCCAGAATGGCACACACAAAACCCAAAAATAAACTACCTGTAGTCAGAGTGACAATAAAGCCCATGACCGCTCCCACCAACATCATGCCTTCCTGGCCCAGGTTCAGCACGCCACTTTTTTCTGCAACCGTTTCGCCCAGCGCCACCAGCAACAATGGCGTGCCTGTGCGCACCGCCGCCTGCATAACATTATTTATCAGATCCAGATCCACGCGATTCCCCTTTTCAATCTGAAGCAGTAGCCAGGTTGCCCACGTTTGGTGATACCCAGCGTAAGCGGTATTGAATCAACATATCGCAGGCCAGCAGATAAAACAGCAACATACCCTGAAACATTCCGGTCAACGCCAAAGGCAGATTCAATTCGATCTGCACCATCTCTCCGCCCATATAAAGCAATGCCATCAACACGCTGGCCAACACCACGCCGATCGGATGCAGTCGCCCCAGAAACGCGACAATAATTGCAGCATAACCATAGCCGGGAGAGATTTGCGGAACCAGTTGGCCGATCGGTCCGGCTACTTCACCCACTCCGGCAAGCCCGGCCAGGCCACCACTTAGCAGCAATGCGAACCAGACCAGGCGTTTTTGCTTGTAACCCGCCATACGGGCAGCACGCTCATCATTTCCCAGCACTTGAATCTGGTACCCCATAAAACTTTTACTGAGCAACACCCACACACCGGCACTGGAAATCAACGCGAGTATTATTCCAAGATGGACTCGGGTTTCTTCCCACAAAATAGGCAACCGCGCTGCATCCGCGAACATCGCCGATTCGGGAAAGTTAAAACCGTGGGGATCTTTAAGCGGCCCGTGCACTGCGTATTGCAGTAAGTTGAACGCAATGTAATTGAGCATGATGGTGGTCAGAATTTCATTGGTGTTGAATTGGGTTTTCAACAGAGCGGCAATGCCCGCCCACAATAAACCGGCGGCCATTCCACAAATCAAAACCATGGGCAGCAATAGTACACTGTCGCTATCGGTAAACTGCACCGCCAATGCACTGCCCGCCAAGCCTCCCATTAACAGCTGCCCTTCGGCGCCAATATTCCATACATTGGCACGATAGGCCACCGACAGTCCCAGCGCACACAGCAAAATCGGACCGGCTTTCACACACAGTTCGGCGATCCCATAACTGTCGGCAACCGGCGTGATCAAAAATGTTTTCAGCGCATACAGCGGCGGTTGCCCCAGCACCGAAAACACGATAGCACCGCTGATTAATGTCAGCACGCCAGCCAGCAACGGCGACACGTACGGCATCCAGGCCGAGGAGGATTGACGTCTTTCCATCTTCAACATACTCGATTCTCCGCTTGCACATCTGCCTTGCCCTGGGCATGAATCGGGGTCACTGCTGCCCGCTTTGTACTGAGGCTGTCGTCCTGCTCGTCAAAATCGCCGGCCATCCAGCGTCCCACTTGCTCAATGGACGTTTCCGCGGTTGCTTTTAATGCAGAAAGCTCGCCATCGCAGAGTGCGCAGATGCGATCCGAAATCAGAAATAATTCATCAATGTCTTCCGATACCACCAGAATGGCCGCGCCGTTGTCCCGCAGACCGATGATCGCCTCATGAATTGCCACAGCCGCCCCGATGTCGACCCCCCAAGTGGGGTGCGATGCGATCAGCAATTTGGGATTTTGCAGAATTTCACGGCCGATAATGAATTTCTGCAAATTGCCGCCAGATAAGCTGCGTGCCTCACTGTGTGTACCCGCCGCTTTCACTTTAAAGCGATCAATGATTTGCTTTGCGAAGGCATCCACTTTGGCGCCAACCACCATTCCGTTTCGCACCAGGCCAGTCAGGAAACCCGTGAGCAACGCATTGTCGTGCAAACTCATATTGGGCACCGCTCCCCGCCCCAACCGCTCCTCCGGCACAAAGGCCACCCCCAGTCGGCGCCGGTCTGCCGGCCCCATGCTGCCGATCGCAACACCTTGCAACTGGATTGCGCCAGCTTCCTTCACCGGCTCTTCGCCACTGAGCGCCGCCAGTAATTCTTCCTGGCCGTTACCGGCAACACCGGCCACCCCGACGATTTCACCGCTGCGCACCTGCAGGTTGATATTGTTGAGCCGGGTGCCGAACGGGTCATGGGTCCCTTTACTTAATTGCATTACCTCTAAAAAGGCTTCGCCCCCTTCCGCCTTGGCGTATTCTGTTGAAATCGGGGTATCGTCCCCCACCATCAAACGCGCCATGGAGGCCGGTGTTTCCTCCGCCGGTTTGCAGTTACCGGATACCTTGCCCCCCCTCAACACCGTGGCGTTATCGCACAGCGCTTTCACTTCATTCAGCTTGTGACTGATAAACAGAATACTGCAGCCTTCCCTGGCCAACTGTCGTAGCGTGATAAATAAGGTGTCCACTTCTTGTGGCGTTAACACCGAGGTCGGTTCGTCCAGAATCAGCAACTTTATCTCCTGCACCAGACAGCGCACTATTTCCACCCGCTGACGTTCACCAATGGACAGGGTATGCACCAGCCTATCGGGATTCAATGCCATGCCGTATTTGCTGGAAACGTCCGTGATGCGTTCGCCCAGTGATTTCATTTCCCGTGCCGGAGTGCCCAAAGCCAGCGCAATGTTTTCCGTCACGGTCAGGGTTTCGAACAACGAAAAATGCTGAAACACCATGCCAATACCCAGGCTGCGTGCATGACTGGGATCGGCGATGGTCAGCTGCCGGCCTCTCCAATAAAGCGTACCGATATCCGGTTTCACTAAGCCATAGATCACTTTCATCAGGGTGCTTTTACCGGCCCCGTTTTCTCCCAACAACGCATGTATTTCACCCGGTTCTATATCCAGACTGATATGGTCGTTGGCCAGGCAGCCCGGGTATTGTTTGGTGATATTGCGCAACGCCAAGCGCGAAGGCATCGGCAACTCGTTGGCCCCGGCTGGCACCGGCAAATCATCGTTGTATGCATCTGAAGTCATAGCAATACCGTCAAAATAAACCCGTCTGTGTGAAGTTTTACCTAAATGTCGAAGCCAAAATGAGATTTCATCTCCACCTGAAGTCGCCCCCAAGCGGCCAAACAATCCTGACGAGTTGGTCAGGTCTTTCTTGACTCCAGGGACTGCGTTGGCAAACAATATGCAATAACCTGTCCAGTTGGACAGGTTTTATTTTGGCTGTGCTATGGTGACCAAGACGCGTAAGCAATTCGATCACCCCCATACTGAAAAGAAATAATTCCTGTATTTTCAAGGCTTTGTAAAGGTCGAAGTCGACAGGGAAAAACGGACCATTCCACAGGGCAGTCGCCATTTAAGGCAGGAGCGGGATGATGTTGAAAGAAACCGCGCCGCGGTTCACGCCACAGGCAATCGGGTTGGGGGCGCTATCATTGAGCGAAGCATTCACGGAGCGCACTATCCTCGTGCGAGCGCAGCAAGAAATCGTTTGTTTGCTTTCGGAATCAATGCTTTTAAGTACACTTAGGTCTACCTGCCTTATTCATACTGCATCTCGCCCCATCCATGAGGTCCGATCATGACTGCTTCATCGAATTACCATCTACGCACCTGGGCTAGCGCGGCTGCCAAGCTACAGCAACAGGGTGAAGGTTATGTCCTGGTTACCATCGTTAATGTTAAGGGTTCGTCGCCCCGAGACAATGGCACCAAAATGCTGGTGAGTCATGACCGTACGGTGGAGACCATCGGCGGCGGGCACCTGGAATTTTTGGCCATTAAAACCGCCCGCGAATTGTTAACGCAAGGCAAACAGCATCAACACATGGAGGAATACCCTTTGGGTACCAAGCTGGGACAATGCTGCGGAGGCCGGGTCACATTACTTTATGAATGCTTCGCTCCCAGCGAAGTACAAATAGCCTTGTTCGGAGCCGGCCACGTGGCCCGGGCGCTGGTCACCATTCTGGCACAACTGCCGGTGCAGATTCGCTGGATCGACAGCCGCGCCGATGAATTTCCAGCATCGATTCAGGATGGAGTGAAGGTGATCGTTTCGGATCAGCCTGAAAACGAAGTTGCGCACCTCAATCCGGGTGCCTACGTCATCGTCATGACTCACTTGCACCCACTGGATTACGCCATTGCCGAAGCAGCATTGCAACGCAACGACACCGCTTATGTTGGCGTAATCGGCTCAGAAACCAAAGCCCGGCGTTTCAGGATGCGGCTACAGTATTGGGGATTCCCACAATCGGTGATCGACCAGATGCAGTGTCCTATCGGACTGGACACCGTAGCGGGAAAACACCCGATGGAAGTTTCCGTGTCCATTGCCGGACAAATTATTGCGCATTATCAACAACGCAGAGAACTCGGGATAAGCGACAACGCTGAAGCGATTCCCATCGCATTAAAACCCACACTGCAAAAGCAAATCGGATACAAGGAACCGTTTGATCAATGAGTGCTTCCGAAATCACATCAACCAGCAAGATCGATCTGAATAAACCCTTTGCACTGCGCGCCAAGCGGGTCATAACGCCCCAGGGCGAACAAGCTGCAATCGTGGTGGTAGAAAACGAGCGTATCCAGTCTATTCTGGCCTACGAGGCTGACCCGGGCTGCCCGTTGCTGGAAATCGAAGGCGTACTGATGCCGGCACTGGTGGACAGTCACGTGCATGTGAATGAACCTGGGCGTACTGATTGGGAAGGTTTTGATACGGCGACCCACGCTGCGGCAGCCGGTGGCATCGCGACCCTGGTGGACATGCCCCTGAATTGTGTCCCCGTCACCATCTCCGACGCAGCTCTGGCAGCCAAACTGGAAGCAGTGGACAGCAAAATCTGGGTCGACTGCGGTTATTGGGGAGGTGCCACTGCTGATAATCTTGCAGACCTTCCTGATCTGTTAAAGGCCGGAGTATTGGGTGTAAAGTCCTTCACTATCCATTCCGGTATTGACGAATTTCAGGCGGTGGACGAGCAACAATTAAAGGATGCAATGCGACATTTGGCGAACGCAGAGTTACCCCATCTGGTACACGCCGAGCTGGATATACATTGCCAACCTGAAGTGGAGGCAATCGGTCGTTCCTATTCCCGCTTTCTGCAATCACGGCCGCGCCAGTGGGAAAACGACGCCATTGCTATGGTGATCCGGGTTATGCGGGCGTTACGCGAAGAAGGCTTAACCCCCCGTGCGCACATCGTACATCTGTCTTCCAGCGATGCCATTCCCATGATTACCCAAGCACGGGATGAAGGCTTGTTGCTAACGGTCGAGACCTGCCCGCATTATCTCACCTTGTGGTCGGAGGATATTCCGGATGGCGCGACGCTTTACAAATGTTGCCCGCCGATCCGGGAAAATCAAAACCGTGATTGTCTCTGGCAGGGTTTAAAGGACGGCGTAATTGATTTTATCGTTTCGGACCACAGTCCCTGCACCCCCCAACTAAAAGCGATCGACAGTGGCGATATCGGCGATGCCTGGGGCGGCATCTCGGCCTTGCAATTCGGCCTGGCTCTGATCTGGACCGAGGGCCAGAAACGCGGCTTTGATCTGACTCAGATCACCCGCCTGATGGCGCAACGCCCCGCCGAAATCGCCGGACTGGGCGCATTCAAAGGCCAAATCGCAACAGGTTATGACGCGGACTTTTGCGTATTTGATTGCACTGCGACACAAACCGTCACTGCCGAGACGATCAAACACAAGCACAAGATCAGCCCTTATTTAGGAAAGACCCTGCAAGGCAAGGTGTTGCAAACCTGGCTACGCGGTAAACCTATTTACCAGCACGACGAGTACACGGGAGAAGCACGCGGTAAAAGCCTGCTACGGGGTCACACCTTTACCCTTCCAAAAGGAATTCAATGAAATGAGCAATCCGGAACACCCGATTAAATGGGCCATGACCCATATAGATTTACTGGCCGAACGTTTTGGCGGGCAAACCCTATCCTGCAACGATGAGTTTTTTGCCGAAGCCAGCAATCTGATGAAACAATCCGAACCGGTTTTTATCGAAGACAAATACACCGACCGCGGAAAATGGATGGATGGCTGGGAGACCCGCCGCCGCCGCTCAGACGGCTTTGACTGGTGTATTGTGCGCCTGGGCATTGCCGGCCGCATTCGTGCAATAGATGTGAATACGACCTTTTTTAAAGGCAATGCGCCGGATGCTATGTCGATTGAAGCCTGCTATGCACCCGATGATCCCGCGCTTTTAAATGCCGATCAGTGGGAATGGTTTACGTTAATAGAATCGAAGAAGATCAAACCCCACAGTCATAATTTATTCGAACTGACCGACAGCCGCTCCTGGACCCATCTGCGTTTGAATATTTTTCCGGACGGCGGAGTCGCCCGTTTGCGTGTCTACGGAGAACCCCGCGTCGACTGGAGCAAGCTACTGCCCAACGAATTAGTGGACCTGGCCGCCTGCGCTAACGGTGGCCGGGCGCTGGCGTGCTCCGATATGTTCTTTAGTCCGATGAACAATCTGATTGCACCCAATCGCGGAAAAAATATGGGCGACGGCTGGGAAACCCGACGCCGCCGGGGCCCCGGTCACGACTGGTTGATCGTTAAATTGGCCTGTCCAGGCAGGCTGAAAAGAGTGTTGATCGATACCCTCCATTTCAAGGGCAATTTTCCCGACAGCTTTGTACTCGAGGCGATCCACTCCATTACCGACGATCTGACCGATGACGCTATGGAATGGACCAGCGTCATTGCATCCACCAAGTTGATGCCGCACACCGAGCATTTTTATCAGGAAGAACTGTTGGAACAGGAAACTCCGTTCACCCACGTTCGTCTCAGCATTTTTCCGGACGGGGGAGTCAGCCGCATGAGAGTGTTTGGTTATCCGGTAGTGGACACTGAAATCCAAGACTGATCAATGTTATGAACAGTGGAGACCAGAGCAGTATGAATTTAAATACGTTGAATACCATGCCCATAAGTCAGGCTGGCGATACCTTCCGGCAATGTTGTGCAGCCACCGGCTGGGTCGATGGCATGGTGCGATCGCGCCCCTATGCCACTCTTGTTTCCATTCTCAACACCTCTGACCACATCTGGATGGACATGCGCGAAAGCGATTTACTTGAAGCCTTTAGTGCCCATCCGCAGATTGGCAACGTCGATAGCCTGCGACAAAAATACGCTAGCACCAAGGCAATGGCGGCGGGGGAACAAGCCTCGGTGCAACAAGCCACCGAAGAAACCATTCAGGCCTTGGTGAAAGGCAACGCAGAGTATCTGGAAAAATTCGGATTTATTTTTATCGTCTGCGCCACCGGCAAATCCGCCGACGAAATGCTGGCATTGCTGCACGCCAGATTGCCAAACAGCCGTCCCCAAGAGTTGCAGAATGCGGCGGAAGAACAACACAAAATTACCGCTCTGCGGTTGGAAAAGCTATTCTCATGGTAGCGCCATTCGCCGGCTCAGATCAGCACAAATACATTTAAGAGTCGAATCACTCAATACGATTCAAATAAGATGAGTCAGACATTATGAGTCAAATTACTACCCACGTTTTGGATTCTGCATTAGGTCAACCCGCAGCGAATGTCCCCGTTATGCTCAGCTACCAAGACCGGGCGGGCAACTGGTCGAAGATCAACAGCACAGTCACGAACGAAGACGGGCGGGCACCGGCTCTGAGTCCGGATAAATTGCAAGCCGGCACCTACCGGCTCCGCTTTGAGACCTCACCCTATCTGCACGCTCAGGGGCAACCGGTGTTTTATCCCTATGTGGAGGTGGTTTTTACGATTGATGACAGTGGTACGCACTACCATATCCCCCTGTTAATGAGCCCGTTCAGTTACTCCACCTACCGGGGCAGCTGAATGAATCGAATAGAACCGTTAACGCAAGAAGCCTTCCGGCCATTCGGTGACGTGATCGAAGCCAATGAGGCGCTGGAGAACTTTGATATTAACTATGGATACACCCGGCGTTTTCACAATCTGGCGGATATCAATGTGGATGCCGAATTCGGTAAACCCATCGTGAGCTTGTTCCGCTCCAATCCGCTGCCGGCTCCCATTAAAATAGAACGCCTGGAAAGGCACCCGCTTTCCAGCCAGGCATTTATGCCGTTGGGCGCGAGCCCCTACTTGGTCGTAGTGGCACCTGCAGGCGAACTTGTGGAAGCGAACATCCGCGTCTTTTTGGCACAGCCCGGACAAGGCGTGAATTATTTTGCGGGTACCTGGCATCACTTTTGTCTGGCGCTGCAGGCGGACAGTTTATTCCTGGTCATTGATCGAGCCGGGCCCGGTTCGAATTGCGATGAACTTTTACTGGACACCCCCTTTACTCTTGATATTAGCGGTTTGGTGTGAACAGTCCCTTAAGGAGCATAAGCCATGAGCAATGAATCCCATGCCTATCGTGCCCGTATACTGCACTTTGTTGACAACCCTCTCAACGCAGGAGACCAGGCCTGGCAATACTTTGAAGACGGTATTCTGTGGGTAGAAAACGGCTATATCCGAAGCGTCGGCCATGCCGTGGATCAACTGATGACCTTACCCACCTATGTCTCTATTGATAATTACTCCGATCACCTGATTATCCCGGGTTTCATTGACACCCATATACACTACCCGCAAATAGAAATGATCGGTGCCTATGGTGAACAGTTACTTACCTGGCTCAATAACTACACCTTTCCCACCGAAAGCCAGTTTGGGGACTCCGCCTATGCCGCCCGTATTTCTTCTGTTTTTACGGATGAGTTATTGCGCAACGGCACGACCACGGCATTGGTTTTCGGTACGGTTCACCCCGCTTCGGTGAATGCTTTTTTTAGCGAAGCACAGCAACGGGGCCTGCGTATGATCGCAGGCAAAGTCATGATGGATCGTAACGCGCCGGAAGAAATCTGTGATACACCGGAGACCGGCTACCACCATTCCAAAAGGCTAATCGAACGCTGGCACGGAGTGGATCGGCTGCAGTACGCAATAACACCCCGCTTTGCCCCCACCAGCTCCTATGAGCAACTGGAAAAAATTGCCTACTTATTCAAACAGTACCAAGGCCTTTATATGCATACCCACCTGTCAGAAAACACCAACGAAGTGGCATGGGCACTGCAACTATTCCCGGAGGCGACCCGCTACCTGGACATTTATGATAATTACGGACTCCTAACTCCGCGTAGCGTCTTCGCCCACGGAGTGCATCTGTGCGACGAGGAATGCAGACGCTTAGCCGAAACCGGTTCCAGCATTGCTCACTGCCCTACGTCAAACCTATTTCTGGGTTCGGGATTAATAAATCTGAATCAATTATTCCAACACGGTGTTTCGGTGGGGCTGGGCACCGATATCGGTGGAGGCACCAGCTTTTCCATGTTCAAAACAATGGATGAGGCATACAAAATTCAACAGCTCAGAGGAGCGACACTGGATCCATTTCAGGCTTTATATATGGCGACGCTGGGTGGAGCTAAAGCTCTCGATCTGGATACCAGAATCGGCAGCTTTCGCCTGAATAACGAAGCCGATTTTGTGATATTGGATTTACAGGCTACCCCATTACTAAAATTCCGTACGCCCTATTGCAAAAGCCTGCGGGATCTATTGTTCGTTTTGAATACCCTGGGCGATGACCGCGTTGTAAAGCGCACCTATTCACTTGGACGCTGTGTGCATAACAGAGATGGAGCAACACACCTATGAGCGCTTACATTATCGATTGGTTAAACCTTCTATTACGCTGGGCTCATCTGATTACCGGTATTGCCTGGATTGGAGCCTCTTTTTACTTTGTCTGGCTCGACAACTCTCTGGAAACACCCACTGAGGACAATAAAAAACGCGGCTTTGGCGGGCAACTCTCATCGATACACGCCGGCGGCTTCTATGAGGTAGCGAAATACAAACTAGCGCCGCCGATGATGCCGCAACATTTACACTGGTTTAAATGGGAAGCCTATAGCACCTGGATTACCGGATTCTTTTTACTGGCTCTGATGTTTTACGTGGGTGCGGAAACCTATCTGATCGACAGCAGTAAAATGAGTTTGAACCCGCTCACTGCAATTGCCATCAGCCTGGGCACACTTGCCGGTGGCTGGATCGTCTATGACCTCCTGTGCAAAAGCCCGCTATCAAAAAACGGCTGGCTGCTGGGTATCATCCTGCTGTCTTTTGTTGCATTGGTAGCCTGGGGCCTGAATCAGATCTTCAGCGACCGCGCCGCCTATTTGCACGTAGGTGCCCTGATCGGCACCTGCATGGCGGCCAATGTATTTTTTGTCATCATGCCCGGACAAAAAGCGCTGGTTGCCGCCGTTGAAAAAGGCGACGCTCCGGATCCGAAATACGCAGCGGCCAGCAAGGTGCGCTCCGTACATAACAACTATCTGACCTTGCCTATTTTATTTCTTATGATCAGCAACCATTACCCCATGACCTATGGCCACCCGCAGGCGTGGGCTGTGCTGATGGCCATTTTATTAATCGGTGCCTGGACCCGGCACTTTTTCAATCTAAAACACAAAGGCATAGTAAAACCGGGCATACTGATCAGTGCCGCTATTGCTACGCTGATCCTGGCGTGGGCTATTGCGCCGAAAGCACTTCCAAAACCGGCTGCTGCGTCGTCCGATCCGGTTAGCATTGTGACTAACGAAGAAGCCTTGAGCATCGTGCAACAACGCTGTGCGAGCTGTCACAGCGCCACACCCACTGATGATATTTTTAAAGCGGCACCGGGTGGTGTAAAACTGGATACCGAACAGGAGATGATGCAATGGGCTCCGCGCATTATGGCACGGTCGGTAAGCAGTAAAGACATGCCGTTTATGAATAAAACAGCCATGACCGACGAGGAACGCATTAAGTTAGGAACCTGGATTACGGCTCAGTAATAACAACGCCAGTTCCAATAAAAAAGGGCGAAGCAATACCATGGGTATCACTTCGCCCCTAAAAAATCATTATTCAGGAACCCCATAACTGATACTGACGGAGTCCACGAAATACTTCGATGTGCTTGATACATCCTGGTAATAGTTATAATACAAACTGGGACGTGTGGTATCGGACACCGCCGGCGCCCACATATTAATTGGGCCTGAATCAGTGGTAACGCCCTGCGCAATTACCGAGATAGTGCAGATATCGGTTGCCTTATCCACATTGAATATCAACACGTGATTGACGTTATTGGTATAGCTACCGATTGTCTGATGGGATGTGTTCCCGGTTTTCTTATAGAGCACGCCATTCTTAAAACGTAATCCACACATGGTTCCGAAATGGCCATCACCAAACCAGATATCCAAACCGGAACCGGAGGCCGATAAACTAGGCCGGCCAGATGCAATCGCCAACAGGCGCCCATTTGACGGGATGTTGGTATTCGCTGAAATCATACCCAGATAACGCTGCCACAACGCGACCGCTATATTGGAATATTGCAGGCTGTTGCTACCGGCAGCATCGAAAAAATTGTTGTTCACTACCTGCCACGATAGCTGGTCCACATCCGACATATAAACCTGATCGCCGGCCGGAGCCCCTGCCGGACTTTCAGACGGAGCGGAACCGACTGCATCGGCCGAGAAGTCATCGTTAAAAATAGTGGTATTATCGCAACCGGTTAAAATTGTAATTTGGGCAATAAACAATAAAGGTAAAGTGCGTCTGAACAGGCGAATCGATGTTCTTAAAAGTGTGCTCATGATGATTTCCTCTCATTGAAGTTAGCAGCGATACAAAAAATGCAGCCCGCCTAAACACGTTTCCTACAACGAATCGGGGCTGTCCTTTTTAGCTTCCACCTGTCGCGGTCTTTTTTCCATTGCATATGCCTGCTTTAATATCCGTTAAATTACAGACCTCTATTGCGGACTGTTTAAGCTTAAAATTGCCACTATGTCGCATTGGGCGCCTTTCGATCGCATACTGCCCCGGCGTCACTTCAATGCTATTATTTCCTGCCGCGATCACAGCCGAGGAAAAGACAGTGTCACAAAGTCCGATAAAATCACCACTAGTCTCGATCTTATGCCCGATCCTCATGAGCAGCCTGGGGCTGTACGGTTGCGCCTTTCAAGATGAAATTCCGATAGCAAGCGGTTATGCCGCTAAAAATATTTGTTCCGATTACTTCGTTAGCGGCCTAAACCCTGAAACCATAAAAATTCGCCTGGTCGCCCCCCAAATTAAACCCTTCAACAAAATCTGGCGTGTCAATCTGGATGAGGATAAAAAAAACGTAACCGTAAGCGATATTATTTTTGGCAACCGCTATGCCCATGAGGCGCATTACCGGGAGGGCTTCGGCTGTACCCTGTTGCACGGATCAACCAATGACGAGCTCAATCAGCAGATACCGCCGTTAAAAACCTGGTCCATCCCCACCGATACCCAATGGCCAATCGGTGCTGGTGGAACGGCGCCGCCTGTTAGCGGTATAGATTACGGCACGCTCGAACGTTCAGTTGAGAATGCGTTTGAAGAAGATAGAGACCTAGGCATTAATACCCTGTCTGTGGCCGTCGCTTACAAAGACCAGCTACTCATGGAAAAATACGCAATGAGTGCCACCGCTCAATCACGATTAATCGGCTGGTCAATGACAAAAAGTTTTACCAGCACTCTGGTGGGGCTGCTCTTCGATCAGGGTAAGCTGGACCCGAAAAAAGCGGCACCGGTTGCAGAGTGGAAAAACACAGAAAAACAAAACATCACGTTGGAAAACCTATTGCATATGGCGGGTGGCCTACAGTGGAGTGAAACATCGAAAGGATCAACCCCGGATCAAGGTATCATGCTGTTCCGGCAACCGGACTACGCTGGCTACTATCTTAAAAAGCCGGTGGTCGCAGAGCCCGGCGTTCAATTCAATTACTCCACAGGAGCCACCAGCTTAATCGCGCGCATTGTTCAGCATCAATTAGGCGGCAGCATCAATCATACTTATCAGTTCATGCAGGACAGCCTGTTCCACAAAATAGCCATTAGCAGCGCTGTTCTGGAATACGACGAAGCAGGACAACCTTCCGGAGGTGCTAATCTTTACATGACGACGCGGGACTGGACGCGCCTGGGGCTGTTATATTTAAGACAGGGAAATTGGTTTGGCGAACAGATACTTTCCAAAGAGTGGATTCAATTCGCGACCAGCCCCTCGCCCGCCAATGCACAATATGGCGCTCAGATCTGGCTCAATACCGAACAGAAGAAATGGCCCGCCCTACCCGCAGACACCTATGCTTTTGTGGGTTTCGAGGGCCAGTACGTGATCATCGTACCTCAGCACGATCTGGTGGTTACCCGGCTCGGAGCGACTTTTGAAACTGACCGTTTCGCCCTCGAAGCGTTGATCAGCGGGGTTATTTCCAGTTTACCGATACCCGCTACCCCGACTGCACCCAGCGCTGGCTCGCATCCCATAATTGTTTCGCCAGTGCTGGATCCTGAGCAGCAGCGGACGGCTCTATGACCTGACATTTTTTGTAATAAAGTCCGCTCTGCTCCGACACCTCATCGCTGGTAGCACAGTACAGACTGGTGGCAGCACCTTCTTCCGGGGTGAGCATCGAGCGCTTAATCCATTTATCCAGCGGCCAGTGCAAAAACCGCCAGACATCCGTTGCAACCACACCCGGATGCAAGGCATAGGTATTCACTCCTGTCCCCTCCAACTGCCTGGCCAGCTGTTTGGCAAACAGAATATTCGCCAGCTTGGCAACACTGTATTCTTTCAGCGCGCCGAAAGAGCGGGTCGGTTTACGCACGGCGTCAAAATCGATCGTATTAACGCCAGTGTGCATTTTACTGGCGACCACTACAATCCGCGCCGGTGCAGCTCGCTTGATGCTATCCAGCAACAGTTGGGTCAACAGGAAATGGCCCACATGGCAGGTGCCAAACGTCAACTCAAAACCCGATGCTGTCTTGCCTTTTGCCCCCGCCAATCCGGCGTTACAAATCAGAAGATGGAGCGGCAAACCCTGCTCCAGAAAACCCTGGGCACACTTCCTTACGGAATCCAGATCGGCCAAATCCAGCGGCAAGAATGACACCTTTGCTTTTCCACCGCTTTGCTCTGCGATTTCATCCAGGACCGGCCGGGTTTTTTGCAGCGAACGACAGGCCAGAAAGACGTGCGCGCCCTGGAGCGCCAACTCACGGGCGGTAACCCGCCCTATACCCGTATTGGCTCCGGTTACCAGTGCCACCTTTGCGTTCATATCCACGGTCGATCCTCTATGCGTTACCCATTGACTATCGTAGTATCTCAAAGATACGGTTAGAAGTAGTCAATAAAAAGCGGGGGCACTCGGCTATGAAGTCTCACTCACCAATAACACATGAGCGAACAGCAGTATGAAAAGAGCGTTTATATGCCTGCTAATTTCGTTGACGATCTCGTGCATAGGACTGCTGTATTTTACCGTATTTGTTGCCAGGGATACTTGCTTGGCTGCAGGTGGGCGCTGGATTGGTGTGGTTCAAGGCTGCGAAGGTGGCAATGAATATAGTTTGAGCCTTCTTCTATCGCCGCTGGCTGTGAGTATTTTCATCGGCATCGTGCTGGGAATCAGCAGCGTACTAATCCAGCTTCACACTCTGATTTTCGGTACTAAAAAGGTGGTCGCTGACCAACAAAACCCTGACACTCCGCTCTGAACAGACACGTTGGGGTTCTAGGGATTTTCCGTCCAAAAACGACAAAATGCTCTGGAGTCCGCGCCATCCATGGCATTCGAATAACGTGTTCAGATCTTGTCCGAGGCAGAACAAGATGAGCTTTATGGACCTCCCGCTTTCACCTCAGCAGACCAACGCTTCTTTTTCTCGCTAAACACCTCCGTCATCGGGGTCAGCGTTACATGCTGGTGGTATCGCTGGGCTATTTCAAAGCCAAGCCGGTGGTGCTGAATCCCGGCTTCCACCAGATCAAGCAGGATCTCAAATACGTTTATCCAACCGTTCTACCAGGGCCAGGCTGTAGACCCTTTAATCTCACGCCAAAAGAGAACGAACGGATTTACCAACGTATTTTCCAATTCTGCAATTACCGGCGCTGGAATGCCAAAGACCACGGAGCGGCGTTGAGCGCCTACGTATCCCAGCAAGCCCGAGCCTGGACGGCTCCAAGACACCTCTTCGATGCGGCCATTGAGTATTGTTCGAGACAGAAGATAGCGTTCCCTGCCTACAGCACGCTGCAAAAGATCATCAGTAAAGTGGTTGGAGATGAACAGGGACACATGGCCGACAGCCTTGAGCCTGCTTCCACTGTCGCAGAAAAATCAGCAAGGCGGCCTAATTACCGGGCTGAGTTAGCTAACTCTTTACTAACCTTTGTTAATTATGTTGAAGGGCAGTAGCTATTACTCTTGGATCTCGGACCTTGCGCGCCGTTAGATTGGGCGTAGGGCAACTACTAACATAAATCAGGATATTCCCATGTACAACTTACTGAGATTCCCCCATCGTTCAATTCTTTGTTGCACTAGTAAGTTAAAAACGAACCGGTTTAAAAATCTAATACTTGTAGCCCTGTTGCCCGTTCTCGGGTTGGTTGGGTGTGGTGGCGATATACAGCAACGCCTGGATCTATCAGCCATAGAGTTGCTGGAGGCCCATGGTAATACCGGAAGCGATGGCGCTCGCTGGCTATATGCTTCGGATATGTATAATTCCGGTCGTGGCTTAGAATTACCGGGGGCGCCATCAGGCGATCGTATTTATGCTTTTAACGATTCGTCAATTAGTGGCGGCAATAGTCGGATTGCCACGCCCAATGGTGAGTTTAGCCCGTCAATAGTACCCAATCTTCCACCCGCACTAACACCCTCAACTTTGGGCGGTGAAGCCAGGACGTTGTGTTTGCGTGCTAACCATGCAATTTCTGAATTGCGTACTAACTATCTGGTGTTTCGCCCTGTAGATTCCTTAGAACAACAGCAAACTACCACAGTGAACCTGGCGATGGCGGTATCAGAAGGCACGCGTTTGGATCTAAACTTCCACGACGACTTTGACTTTAACCAGCTGCGCTTTTGGGGTACCGAAATGGGAGATTCGATATTAGCATTGCGAATTAACGCCGGTGCCATTTATGCCCTAACCCGATTCAGTGGCAATAGCCATGCGACGGCTGAGTGGCTGGCTGACTTTCCTATGAACCGTTCCCGGCTGGCTTTAGATCCTGTCCTTAATCTCGGTATCACGTTTAATTACGAAGAAAATTACTGTTCAGTTCATTTAGCCGAAGCGGGCGGTGGCGGCACCTTAGCCAGTGTTAGAGTGCCCGCTGGCTACTGTGACGTTGATCGAACCCATTCTCGCTTAAAGCTCGCAGCCGTTGCAAAACGCACAGTGCCGCTGGGCCCTGGCACAAGCACGCCGCAAGCCTGCTTCCGATCCGTCAATATTTTCGATTTTATCGCCGACGAAACTTGATGTCTCAATTGTTGACAAGAACAACCCGGTGCCCTGCGGTAAGTTAGACTTTTCTCTGCGTACTGGAGTGTAAGTACATGACGAGGCTAGCAATGAAATAGTTTGAAAATGCGGTAATATTCCCGGCTTTTTTCTGGAATATTACCTGCTTCTCAAGCTGGCCCTGTGGGATTATTGCGTGTAAGTAACGTATTAATTTCAAATTGGGGGCGGTGCATGAAAATGTTGATTGCAGACGATCACGCGCTGATGAGGGAAGCGGTCATACTCAAGTTACAGGCGGAATTCCCGGATGCACGATTCTATGAAAGTGCCTGTTTCGAAGATACTCTGGAACAGCTTCAATCTAACCCGCTCATCGACGTTGCGATAATCGATTTGCATATGCCGGGTATGCAAGGCATCACATCTATTCAGTGCTTTCTATTAGTGAAGCCTGAGACGCCCATTGCCATATTCTCTAACGAACAGAATACCGATTTGATGCTGGAGATACTCAATAGCGGGGTACAGGGTTTTATTCCGAAGACTGAGGCGACAGCCGTGATTGTAAAAGCAATCGAGTTGATTCTGGAGGGCAGTAGATATATTCCCGGTGCAGTGCTTGCGCCCCTGACGGTTCCCGCCACTCCATTAGAAGACATTGAGTTTCCCCTCAGCGGACGGCAGCGTGAATTGATCCGCTATATCTGCGCTGGCTATCCGAACAAGCGTATTGCCAATGAGATGAATCTAAGTCTGGGCACGGTCAAACAGTATATTCATCGGCTCTATCAGCAGTTGTCGGTGTCCTCACGTGTTGAACTACAGAACCGCGTCCGTCAACATGCGTATCTTGAGGTGGGTTGAAGCCGGACTCAGGTAAAGTTAGGGTGAACACGCTGCCTCTACCCAGCTCTGAGCGTACCGTCATTTTAATGTTCAGTAAGCCGCACAAGCGCTGGCAAATAGCGAGCCCAAGGCCCACTCCGCTATCAGGCTGAGGTAGCGGCCCGGCTAACTGAACAAATGCACCAAAAATTCCTTTTAAGTGTTCCGGGGCAATGCCGATGCCGCTGTCCCTCACCTCTATACAGTGGCGCTGGGGGCGCCAAGCAATCCATACGGAGCCCTTGTCTGTATAACGAATGGCGTTGCTCACTAAGTTTGCCATAATGCGTTCCAGTAATAAGCGGTCGGTCTTTATTGCGGTGGTCCGAAACCACACTGCACGAAGGTATAAGTCCTGATTAGAGGCGATTAAACGAAAAGTATTGTGGACGGATTGAAGCAATTCAGTTATCTCGAATACTTCAGGGTGTGCAGAAATTTGTTCGGCTTCAATTTCCCCGATCTGTAAAATGGAATCGAACATTTTTTCAAGATCATCAATACCTTTGTCCATTGACTTTGTTAGCGCATGCACATCGGCGTTATCATTGCGCTGGGTGTCGGTTAGCAACCTCAGTGCGTATAGTGGCTGCTTCAAATCATGACTGATCGCAGACAAGAAAAATTGCTGCGCTTTATGGGCGCGCTCAATACGGCGTTTCTCGACACTCAACTGCGCCAGCAATTCGCCTCTTTCGTGCTGTAGTCGAATCGATTCGCCAAAAGTGAATGAATATCGGTTGGCATAGAGTGAGACCAGAAGCCACATTACAGCAAGCCCTACACCGATGGCTTGAGCGTGCTGCGCTTCTGTCATGAAGCTCACTCCAATAAACGGGAGTATTATGGTAGCAGTGGACGCCAGATAAAATGGCCAAATATACGCGTTCGCCGTGAACACGCCGGTGAAATAAAAGCTGATAAACAAAGCTTGAATATAGAAAGCGTGAGGTAGGCTACTGTCAGCAAATAGCAGGCTGGAACCACCAGCACAAAGGCAATTTACTACACCAATTGCAATATAGGTGGAAACCTTTTGTGATAACGAGTAGCCCGACGCCCGCTGATATACCGGCCTTGCCCAGTATTGAATCGCGCTATTGATAATCCAGACCCCACCCCACGCCACTAATGCCAGCTCAGATACCGTGCCAAAGTAAAGTGATGTTAAGATCACAACGGAGGTTAGATTGGCGAAAATCGATACCCGCTCGTTGGCATAAATGATATCAAGATAGCTGTATAGATTTTGTTCGCCTGTGGAAGCGATTAAACGCGGTATCCCATTCATTTGGCCTCTCTCTGCTGGCTTGCCATTTTATGAGTTAAGTAACTAGAAGCTAACTCGTGTTAATTATGCAGCAGATTTTACTGAAATAGATTCTGTCTTAACCCTGCTTTTTGTGCTCGTTGAGAGTGGTTACCCATTCAATAGAGGGGTTCTGGGGATTTTCCGTCAAAAAACGACAAAGTGATCTGGAAGCCCCGCCATCTGTCGCCTCCAGAGAGGTATTACTTTTTCCATATCCTTATTTTGGCTCTGATGGGGTAAGATTCGGCCTTTTTAGGCTAAATCCATGGCATTCGAAGAACGTGTTCAGATCTTGTCCGAGGCAGAACAAGATGAGCTTTATGGACCTCCCGCTTTCACCTCTGCCGACCAACGCTTCTTTTTCTCGCTAAACGATTCAGCGCGCGCTGAATCGTGGAGAAGCCTATCACCAACTGCGTCGGGCCGTGAGCAGCGTCTACCATGGAGATACCAAGAGCGTCAAACAGGCATACCCTATGACCTTTCCCTACCTTGCGCTGGAGCTGAATCATGCAACCATCAGACTATCCACTGAGCGAAGTCCCCAAGAGCGACCGTAAGGGCCTAATATCGACCTCGGTTGTGCTGCTCGGCTTCACGCTTTTTACCGCCACCATGTTTGCCGGAGGCAAAATCGGCACCGCGTTCAGTCTGACTGAGCTAATAGCCGTCATCGTCGCAGGCAACCTGTTGCTTGGTGCCTACGCGTCAGCGCTGGCCTATATCGCGTGCAAAAGCGGGTTAAATTCCGTGCTTATGGGTCGCTTCTGTTTTGGTGAGTACGGTAGCAAATTGTCTGATCTGATCCTCGGGTTGACTCAAATCGGCTGGTACGCATGGGGAACAGCCACTGTTGCAGTAGTGTTGGTGAAGACTCTGGGGCTGTCTGCTGCGTGGGAAATGCCGCTCATGATCGTGTTTGGTCTTGGTTTTTGCATAACGGCGATGATTGGCTACAAAGGAATGGACCTTCTGTCGCGGGTGGCCGTTCCAGCAATGCTGATCTTTATTCTTATTAGTGTGAACACCGGCCTGGCAGAAGGTGGCACCGGATTAACGGGAAAAAATACCAGCAGTGATATGAGCTTCACTGCGGCGATTACCGTGATTATCGGTACCTTCGTCAGCGGAGGTACGCAAGCGACTAATTGGAGCCGCTTTGCGAAAGCGCCTGGAATTGCGGTATTAGCCACATTGGCAGCGTTTTTTGTCGGAAACGGCCTGATGGTGCTAACCGGGGCCCTGGGCACACTGATATACCAGCAAGCCGACGTGGTTGATGTTCTGCTGGCGCAAGGCTTTGTCACCCTCGCAGTGCTGATGCTATTCCTTAATCTATGGACCACCCAGGACAACACTATCTACAATTTTGCCGTTGCCGGTTGCAACCTACTACGCACCGATAAGCGCCGCCTTATCACCATTGCTGGTGCCAGCGTCGGCACCCTACTCGCCATCGGCGGCATGTATAACATGCTGATCCCGTTTCTGGTTCTACTCGGCACGTTCATTCCGCCCATTGGCGGCGTAATTATGGCGGACTTTTGGTTCAAATACCGGGGCGCTTATCCGAAGCTAATTGATGCATCAATACCGGCTTTTAATTGGGTTGGACTGGGTGCTTACGCCATTGGCAGCGGCTGTGCTTATTTCTCACCGCTGTTACCACCGGTTATCGGTGTTTTAGCAGCAGCTACGGCGTATTTAATTCTTTGGAAATGGATAGAAACGCCGGTGCTAAAGACCGTGAGCAACTGAAGTATAACGAGCCACAACAACAGGGCAGTTTAACGGGATTTTTTACCCGGACCCGCGACGACGCTCAGGGGTTTCGCCACCACTTCTTCGTCATCAACAGCCCAGGATATTTTAATATCCAACCGATGCCGGGATTCGTCTTGTTTCGCAGTGACTTTGAATTGCAACAGCCCCTGGGGTTCCAATTGAATTTCGCCGTCTTCGTCACTGAAGGTCAGCTCACCTTTAGCAATGCCCTTGGTGATGGATTTCAGCATCTCCTGAATACTTTTGCGGTCTTGCAGGGACTCGTGCCGGAAGCTATTTCGGTTTTGTCGCATGAAGTGTGATTTCTTTTAATCAGATGTTAAGCGGTTTTCAGAAAGCGTTGTGGCTCGAACACCTTCGCAAAGGGGTAATCATTACTAATACCGATGACCCGACCTTCCGGACGAATAATGGTGACGCCGATACCATGACCGGAGAGCCCTTCTTTCTGACGCGAATTACGATTCAATGTAATATCACCCTCGATGTGAATCATCCCCCTGCGCAACGAAATTCGCTGCCCGCTGGTCTGATTGCGATGCCCATGCACCACAGCGTGAATACCCATTTCATAGGCGCGCTCTACCCCATCCCGGGTAAGCGGACGGTCGACATCCCGATATTTAGTACGCATCGTGTTGGCCAGCGTGCCGTAATAAAAAGTATAAAGATCGCTATTAATCTGGTGTCGATACAACTGATTCAATTGTTCAATACTGTTGTTGGCCAATAGCGTCGTCATGCTGTCATCCAGGCCTGCGTGCAGAAAAACGAACGACCCTTCACGGTGGATTAGCTGCATTTCATTAAAGAACCAGGCAAACTCACCGCCGGGTTGTAAAAATAACTGGTGACAAACCAACGCCGTACCATACACATCCCGAATGGATAAACCTTCGACTTCGCAACTGGCTTCAAAATCCTTTAGTTTCTGCCGCATGCGGGTCATTTCTTTATCCACAGCGATTTTCGGAATATCCGATTTAGCGATTTTCGGAAAGCCCTTGAACCAGGACTTAGAAGGGTATAGTAGCCGCCGACACTCTTCCGCTGCCGGCACCGGCTGACTGTCCACTCTTTTGCGATACGCATTGAACACTTCTTTTATGAGGGGTATCACTTTCGGCCCCATACGCAGAAACAAATGTTCGGTCCGCATATCACGCTGCAAACTCATGCCCCGCAACCCCATCAACAAGCGTACATCGTGATTTCCGGCCAACAATTTCACATCGGCGCCTATTGTCATTAGGTGCCTAATGGCGCGCAGCAACTGCAAATTACTGGGTCCTTTATCAAGACAATCACCACCAATTACGAAGCGTCCTTTTCGGCCTTCATCCGTTAGCTGGATTTCTCCGCTTAATGATTGGGTAACACCGCCAGATGCAATCAGGGATGATTTGAATGCTTCGGCATCCGCATGGGGATCGGCGACAAAAAATACCGGCTCATCCGGCCATTGCCAAGGCTGTACGCCAACGGCTTTGCGCATTCGCCGGGACAAACTGTTGGCGATGGGCCAGGGTTGTGCGCTGGTGGGTAGTGTGCGACCGCTTATTCCAATGCTGTGATAGTCTGGGAGTTCTACTTTTAATGGCGTTAAGAGCATCGTATTCCGTTTCACCGTTTAGATTATCTTCCTGATATTTGTATTACAGCTGTGTTTCATTTTCGTGAAAAACCACCGATACCGGTTCAAATGCATCCACTTAATCAGTATAGACTGTGTTCTTGCTTCGGACTTTCCATTCACCATCAATATGACGCCATCGGCTTTCACCACTATCCGCTTCGGCGCGGGCATTAAATTCAAAAAACAACGGTTGTGCATGGTGCATACTCAATTTGGCAATATCTTCAAACACCAACAACCCCATGCAATAGGCTGCATGCCGAAATGCAGCTCCGTGACCCACGAATAACTTCAAAGTATCGGAAGTTTCGGTAGTGAACAAGCCCTGCATTTGCTTCTCCAAATGAGCGGCGACCCGCTCACCCGCCTGCATCAGGGATTCTGCACCCTGTAATGGCAAACAATAGTGGCTATTGGATTTCCAGTCTGTGGGGGGATCACGATAGCGAGGGTCGGCCTGAAGAATTTCCTCGATCTGCTGTAGCGTCAGATTTGCAGCACTACCGACACTGCGCTCCGCAAGATCTTCGTAGCCCTGTACGTCGATACCCGTTCGCTGCGATGCAGGAGCCGCCAGCTTTAATGCATCGGCAACGATACGCGCCGTTTGCCAGCCACGCAATAATTGCGAACTGTCGATAGCAGAATGCAACTCACATTGCTGCTGTCTTAAAAATCCGGCAATGCTGGCCGCGCCCTGCCGTGCTTGCTCACAGCCCTGCGCGGTCAGCGGAAACGGTTGCAGGGCACTGGGGGTATTCGCCAATTGATGATAGTCGCCGTGGCGCATTATTGCTGCGATCAAACGAGCCATCAACTCAGTATCTCGTGCTGGCATATTTCTGAAAGCGCCGCAAAGTCGACACCACCGGTTGCTTCATAAACGATAATATTTGCGAATACTTTCAGATACCCTGCTTCTGGCAATACATTTTCCTGGTAATAGTGGCCGTTGGCATCACGATAAAAAGGACCCGGTGACTTCATGACTGCGGGCAGCAAATCACGCCGTTGCCGCAAATCAACCCGGGACACCGTCATCGGTTGAGTGGAATTCGGGTCCCAACTCAGAATCAGCAGTGCCCGCAACGGTGCTTGCTGGGCAATACGATTGTCGCCATAGACCTGTTCAATAAAAACATCGTATTTTTCTTCCAGGTTCCAAAGTGTTTGCTTTGGCAGCGCCAGTAGACGATCTATATGCTCGGCGCTCAGCATAGGCTGCAAGCGCGGGTTGTTTACGATAGTGCCGGGATTGATACGGGGTAATTTGGGAATACCCGCGGCCTCAACCTGTCCGTTTGATTCGCGCACGAACAACCGGTCATTCGTTAAAAACCGGATAGCCGGGTTTTCTAACGTGTGCAGCATCAATGTGGATTTTCCACCTCCGGAAAAACCCGCGATCGCCAATGCAGCTTCGTTGTACACCAATCCGCTGGCATGGCAAATCAACCAGTCCCGTTGTTGCAACCAACTCATATACTGGGCATTAATAAAATTGATCACCTGGTTGTCGTTAGTAACACAGGGGCCGGCCGCTATTTGCGTTTGATCGGAAATTAAAAATACCATTCCGGTTCGCACTTTACGGATCAACCGCCCGTCGCTCAAATCGAAAAAGCTGTCTTTACGACCGCTCTTACCGGGTTCGCGCTTCCAGTCGACAAACTCGACATCCAGATCCAGTGGCGGGCACTCAATAGCGATAATCTCGATATCCCAATGTGCTACAGCATCCGGATGGCAACCCGGCTGCATTAAAACCGGCTTGAAATAGTGCCGTAACATTCCGCTTAATTGTTCTGAATTGGAATGCACTGAGATACGACAGTCACCCAATTGCAAATACAGTTCATAAGCCAGGTGATCGTGCCCTGCTGTCATGCGTTGTGCAAACGCGTTGCAAGATTCCATTATCATCTCTTTTTAAATTCGTTAATGACATAGTCGCTGTAGCGTGCGGCGGCATCAATACCTGCACCTTCCAACGCCCCTTTAAAGCCACCGAATGCGGATACTTCAAAGACAATGGGGCCATCTTCCGTCAGGGCCACATCAACGGTAGTGAAGTCCATATTAAAGGGTGCCTGGGCACGAGTTGCCAATGCAATGATGTCGTCTGCCGGAGTGAATGCTTCATAGCGACCGCCGCTGTGAATAGTGGTATTCCAGGTATCACTTTGCGACACCCGTGCATAGGTCCCAAGATAGTTTCCACCAAGAAAAACCATTCCCAGATCACGACCGGATAGATTGAGTTTGCGCTGGATATACATCATCGGGTTGTGCTGCTGAAAGGCACTCACTTCACTGCGTACTGCGGCAGCATCTTCACTGTGCTCAATCACACACATACCGCGAGCCTTGGTGGAAAACAACGGCTTGAATACGGCACTGCCGAAGCGCTGCACCGCGGCCATCGCAGCCTCAACACTTTCCGTTACCAGTGTGTCAGGCATGGGGATGTCCGCACTGCGCAATGTAACGGTACAGCTGAGCCGATTGACCAGCCGCAACATATTTTCAGCGCCGCTAAAAACCCGCACCCCTGCATGCTCTGCCAATCTCAATAATTCCAGCCGATCTAATGTGTTGGGGCTATATTCGGCACTGATTTTTTTTACTATTAATCCATCCAACTGGCTCAGGTCCTGCCCTTCAAAGCACAACTGACCGGTCACCATATCCAGCTGCACCTGCGCCATATCGACCACTAAACGAAATCCGGTACTGGCTTCAACTGCATCTGCCAGCACTTCCGTTGACCACTTTCCCGGTATACCTACAATGCCGATTCTAGGATCAGTCATTGAATATCTCCTTAATCGGTAACTTAAATCGCCCGGCGTTCTCCAACTCGGTTGCCACCACTTTTTCCAATAAATAACGACTGCGCAGATACATGCTGCGTGCCAGTGATTTATCCAGAATAAAACGGGTAGAGGTGGCAAATGAACGCGCTAACCCTAGCGCCAGGCGAATTTCAAAGGTGTCATCGCCCATTTTCCTGGCGAAACGACGCACGAGCTGATAAAAGTCCAGAGCCAGTTTCAATATTCGCTTGCGTAACGGCGCGTCCAGAATCTGCAACCGGTAATTTGAAACCATAAAGACCGACACATCCTGCACATAGTCCATATAACAGGAACGATGTAAATCAATGAAATGAATGCGCCGTTCCAGTGGGTCGTAGATGATGTTGTCAACGTTAAAATCCCCATGAATATAAACTGAAAAGGGGGCTGGCAGCCTGGCTTCCATGCGTGCGGCCCGATGCACCAGATCGTTATAGGAAATAAGTTTAACGCCACACAGACTGCTCTTGCTGGACTCGAACTCGGGGTGAATTTTATAAACGTCGGTTATACGTTTATCCAGCTGCCCCATGAAGCCCGCCTGCACGGGCTTTTCTGTGTGTGTTTCCTGCCAAACAGACCTCAGGGTCCTGCCCAACTGCTGTAAGGTTTCGTCCAGCAACGGTTCGGATTCATTCAGCAATATGCGTTCGAACGTAAAACCGGGAAGATGCTCTATTAGTAACGCTGCGGATTGTCCCCGTTTTTTATAGGACAGTATTTTGGGTGCCAACCCCGGATAGATCTCATGCCAACTTTGTACGCCCTCTCGCTCTTCTTTCACCTTCCGCTTCAGGCCCTCTTTGAAAATAGCAAAGTACGAGTCACCCGCAGAAGAAGAAAGACCCGAGATGGCACTACCGGAGCGGGTCTCGGCGATCGGAGCCACCTGAATCGCTTCATTTTCCGTTTCCAGTTCCGACACCAATGACTGCAGCGAATGATAGCGCTCCCGATTCATCGGCTGTCCGATATTGGCAGAAATAATTGCCTCACTGATTTGCAGCAGCGCTTCGCCCATCTGACGAATGGTGTGCGCCACAAATAACCCCCGCACCAGATCTTTGGTGTTCTGTTTACCCTTGCCCAGTTGGCCAACGTAGTTTTTAAACACTCGCTTATAGGCGCGTTCAAGCTGGGTTTCCAGTTCGCCGATAGAGAGTGCCAGACTTGCGTCATTCGCTTCCAGAGCCGGCCCCACCAACCCGATGCCGGAACGCACCTTTTCCAGCATGGCAATATATTGGTTTGCCAATACGTGCTGAACTTCGTCTACGTATTCCATTTCCCGCAGGCAATCGCGGATCAGCCCGGTAACCCGTTCCAAATCAGTAGCCACCATCTCGACCCCTCGCAGGGTCAATTTTTGGGTATTGTCGGTTTTGCCTGTGGCTAACCGGTTCACACAACTGGTATGAATACGTGTTTTCAGGTTATAGGCATAGCCGCTGCGGTCCAGAATCCGCCGTGCCATTGCCGTCGTCGGAATGGAAAAGAAGTTCTGTAAATCCGCCACCTGGGAATCCACTTCCACACTGAGGAACCGTAAATTATCTTTAATGCCCTTAGGCAAACGAATGGTCATATCAATTTCCCGGATCTGCATTCTATCGCAGCGTTCTATTTGCTCTGTCACTACCAGCCACGGCTGCTCACACTGTTTCCATTCGCGGAGTTTAACGCATTGCTGTTACAATCATTATAGTTCGGTCACCAGCAGACATCTGGGCGTGACTGCATTTCCGCCTTTCAGACAGGAATTCCTTTTTATGACCAATATCCGGGTGTCACGGACCGTTGAAATTCCGGACTTATTGCGTATTACCCGTTATCGTAAATTACCTGAACTTGGCCCTCGCATTCTGTTTTTCAGCGGCGGCTCAGCTATTAATGGTGTTTGTCAGGTTCTTAAGGAATACACCCATAATTCCATTCACCTCGTTACCCCGTTCGATTCCGGTGGCAGCTCTGCCACCTTGCGTAAAGCCTTTCAAATGCCCGCCATGGGGGATGTCCGCAGCCGCCTGATGGCCTTGGCCGATGAGACCGTACTCGGTCACCCCGAAGTGTATCAACTGTTTAACTACCGCCTGCCAAAGGATAAGCCCGCCGATGTGTTGCTGTGCACCTTGCAGGACATGGTCAGCGGAAAGTCCGCCCTGATCGCCGATATAAATAACCCCATGCGCCAACTGATTCGTCATCAGTTAGGTTATTTTCTGTCTGCCATGCCCGATGACTTCGATCTGAGGGGAGCGAGTATCGGCAATCTGATTCTGGCGGGCGGTTACCTTAACAATCATAAACACCTCGATCCCATCGTGTTCCTTTTTTCAAAACTGGTAAATGTGCAGGGCACCGTCCGCGCGATCGTGAACAAAGACGTCCATTTGGCCGCTCATCTGGCGGACGGCCGCTGTGTGATTGGACAACACCGACTCACCGGAAAAGAAGTGGCCCCGCTCACTTCCCCTGTGACCGACCTGTTTCTGTCGGAAACGATGGATGAAGCGATTCCCACCAGCGTTCAATTACGGAAAAAAAATCGCAAATTGATCGAAACCGCGGATCTGATTTGTTATCCGCCAGGCAGCTTTTACACCAGTCTGATTGCCAATCTATTACCCAAGGGGGTCGGCACTGCCATCCACCAAAACAACTGCCCGAAAGTATTTATTCCTAATTTGGGTTCCGACCCGGAACAATTGGGTATGAGTTTCGAGCAAACCATTCTGACGCTGATTCAACACATTCAATCGGATTTGAATCAATCTTGCAGCTTCGATCACTTTCTGAATTTTGTGCTTATCGATAGCAAGAATGGTCGCTACCCCTACCCCATATCCGAAGAGCTGCTGACCGGCCTGGGCATCAACATCATCGACACCCACCTGGTTAGCAAGAAAAGTGCACCCTACTACGATAATGAGCTTCTGGTTTCTGCATTGTTATCGTTATGCTAAACCTTGAGCTTTTGCCGCACCTCTGACCACAAATTATTATAGTGACTGAAGACCGGCTTGGACGCCGCGAACTCCGCAATCGGGGCTCTGTATTCCGACATTTTTTCAACATCGGATGAGAACGGTATGCGACTTTTCAACATTTTGGGTCTATTTGCTTTTATGCGCTGCATGGCGTCAATATGAACCCGCTTTTGTGCCTGCACCATCGAAAAGAACGGCATAATACGCTTGACCGGAATGTCTTTGCTGTCAAAAAAATCATATAACTGATAAAGCGGGCGCTCCGATAAGGCATTCGGTATGACCGGCACCAACACCATATCGGCGGCATTAAACACGTTTTCCGACAACAGGCTGATCGATGGCGGACAATCTAAAATAATGCAATCATAATAAGGGCGCAAACTGCGCAACAGACGACGCAAACGCTTATCTGCTTTTTTCATATCACTGAGTGCAATATCGAACTGACGAAATGACAGTTGTGCGGGCACCAGATCCAGGTTGTCGAAATCAGACCCTTTTATATGTTTCACCAACGTTTTATGATTACTGAAAAACTGATCACTCCAGTCTTGCTTCTTGCTCTTAATGCGAAAGCAATAAGTGGATGCGCCTTGAGGATCAAGGTCAATAAGCAAAGTACGCTGACCGGAATCGGCAGCAAACCAGGCCATATTGATCGCTGTTGATGTTTTTCCTACACCGCCTTTAAAGCTGTAGCAGGCTATTACTTTCATTTTTTTATCTCCTACTACTGAAACAGTTGATCGGCCAGGGCTTTGGTTTCCGGCGAATAAAAATCAGCGAAACGCAGCTCCACTTTCTCCCGCTGTAGCTGCTGCGCCTGTGCCAGAATCAAAATCAATGCGCCAATCGATTTAGCCAGATCATCGCCCCGCTTACCCGCCTCAAGATACTGCATCAACGCATCCTGCTGTACGGAATAGTCATTAAATTTGCCCAGGGTATTCTGTAATTTTCGCAACCGCGCGGCCATTTCGGGCACCTTATCGTGCTGCAAGAGCGGCCCGAAAAAATCCAGAAGGTAGCGAAATTTTTTGCATTCCTTACGCAATTCATGGACTTCTTCGTCCTCTGTTTCCGGCGTAATCAACACCCCCATTTCACCAATTTTTCTAAAACATTTTCGGGATTTCTTTTTGATTAACGTTTGCAACGATTGATGGGACAGCTCCGTTTCCGGCAACGTGCCCACGTCACGAAAAATACCGGTTATGGCATTCATCTCAGAGGCATAGGCTTCACTTTGCAGCCAGGTTTTCACAGCACGACGGGCTCTTTTCTGTTGCAGGGAAAAATCGGAAAACATAGCAGGTAATCCGTCACGAAGATTATCGGGTAACCGCGCCTGATAATCGTCCTGCTTCAGCAGATACACGTCCAGATCCCGCAATTTATTGGTTTTTCCTGCCAGGAGTCCCAGACGCTTCTTCAGCTCCAGAAAGACTGCTTGCGGAAAGACACCTTTCAGTAAGCTTACTAAAGAGCGCACTTTGCGCAAGCACACCCGATAGTCATGCAAGTATTCGGTGTCTTCACAGTGGTGCAGGATACCCATTTCATTCTGCCGGGCAACGCTCAACATCGTGAGCGAAATTTCTGCGACGGCATCTCGGGCGAGAATATCCTGCGGTAGATTTAATTGCGGACGCAGGCTGTAATTGCTGATCTGATAATCCGACAACGTCAGCAAAACCTGCGGCAAATTGCCTTCGCAGGACTCGGCCTTCATCGCAATCAATTGCATAGTGACCTGCTTGAGCGCTTTTTCGTAACCCCGAACCGGTTTGAGCAATAGGATCTGCCGGTTCAACGTTGTAAGCAGTTCCATTTTCAATACGGCTTTGTCGTCTGTATTGCGCAAGGTCAAAAACTGGCGCTGTAAATCGAACTCCTGTACCGCGTCCAGCTTACGCACGGAGATCAAAGAGCGCAGTCGTTGCCTGAATTCGGACTCTGCAATATCGGCTGCAAAGTGAAACGGTTTTTTACTACTGAACTCAAGCGTCTCAGCCTCTTCGCTATAAAGCTGGTACGTTTCGCCCTGCCTCACCAAAAGGCAGCCGGAACGTATGATATGGTTGACAAAGTCATCCACGATCAGCAGATGTTCTGCTTGACTTGATTCGGAGTTCAAATGGTATTTTCCTGCTAAAGCGTCTGCCAGCTTAGCCAGGGAAGCTGATTGGGGTAAAATCCATTGCATGTTCAATCTATTTTAAATTCACCTTTTAAGTAGCCTTTAATCAACTTTTCCATAATTTTCTGCACGGACAGGTCGTCGTTAATGGCTTTGACTTTTAGTTCTTTTAACGTTTTCGCGTCCAGACGCAACGAGGTGTTTTTTTTATGCTTGTCGTCCTTGCTGATCTTCTTATCCTGCTTTATTTTACTTTGACTGTCTTTCTTTGAAGCTGGCATGGTTTGATTCCGAAGATATGAATATTGCTGAATACTGCCCGACGCGTTACGGGTTAGAGGCCACCTGCAAAAATGACGTCATTACGTCATGACGACGCACTATAAGGCCATCCTGGCGTTTTTTCAATACCTAATCCGATAAGAGGCCACCCCCTTGAGCACGAATGATACCAACCGAAGTTCATTGCCGACCCCTGCCGGTCCGGTTAGCTTATGCCAATTGGATGGGCTTACCTGCCTGCGGGTCGATCATCCCCGCGCGACTGCACTGATTGCATTACAGGGCGCTCAGGTTCTGAGTTACACCCCCGCCGGCGCGCGGCCGGTTATATGGCTGAGCGAAAGCGCGGCATTCGCAGCCGGCACAGCGGTTCGCGGCGGTGTTCCTGTTTGCTGGCCCTGGTTTGGCGATGTTCGCCGCAACCCTGATACCGTGCAGAAGAGCCTGGGGCAAGCCACCGCGCTCCATTCCGCTTCGCCGGCTGAATACCCTGCCCACGGCTGGGCGCGGGATCAATTATGGCTGTTAGAAAAGCTGCATTGCGACGATCAAGGCGTCACGCTTTCCTTACGTTTACCCCGCAGCGTTCCCCTTGCCAGCGCATGGCCGATGGAAGTCGACCTGGAATTGGTTCTATTGATCGGCGACCAATTAACACTTCAGCTCACCACCCGTAATCGCAGCAACGCGCCGATCGCTTTCTCCCAGGCTTTACACAGCTATTTTTCTGTAAGCCATATCAATGACGTTATCGTGCACGGACTGGAGCATTGCCCTTACCTGGATACACTGGATGAGTGGCAACAAAAAGCGGATTCGAAACCGCTACTGATCGGCCAGGAAACGGATCGCATTTATGAGGGCAATCTACAAACGTTGAGCATAGAGGATCCGACCTGGAACAGGCGCATTCATTTGCTCAGCACCGGCTCAAGATCCGCTGTGGTGTGGAATCCGTGGATCGAGAAAGCCAAGCGCCTTAGTCAATTTGACGACTCTGCCTATCAGCGCATGCTCTGCATCGAGACAGCCAACGTGATGAAGGATTACGTGCAGCTTGATAGCGGTGAGTCCCATACCCTGACCGTGACCATAACGTGCGATTAGCGAACCGGTAAGGCCCGCACTGGCAAGCTGCATACTGGTGCAGATCCCCACCCAATTCGCCCGCATTGCACCGTAAAGGGACATTTGTGCTGCCAGTTTCAGCGCTAAAATAAAGCGTTATCACGATCTAACGTACATCTACATCTGTCTCGTTGCGTTACTTCTGATTTAGGTGTATTTCTACTCTCAAGCTCTATAGAAGAGAAAGCATAGGCTCCGTTCACCGGAGGAGATAAGGAAATGAGTTATACCATTAATGCCATAACAGTTTCAGATTGCATGAGTTCAAGATACGTTTCTTTCACGGCACAAACACCGGTGGTTGAAGCTGCAACAGCCATGGTTAAAAATGAATTGATCGGGGGCCCCGTGGTGGACGCGAACGGGTATTTGGTAGGCTGGATATCCGAACAAGATTGTCTGAAGACCGTAACTCAGGTTTTGTATTTCTCGGAACGGGTTGCAACGGTTTCAGATATTATGCGTCGCGAGGTGCTGTCCGTACGCAATGGCGATAGCGTGCTGGATTTAGCCAACCAGATGCTGGGTCAGAAGCCAAAAATATATCCGGTGATCAATGAACATAACAAAGTGATGGGCGTGATATCACGAAGAAGAATTTTGCGTGAAATGTGCAGGCAGATCGCCCTGCAATAAGCGCAGACATCCGCCGACAGGGCACTTGTGCCAGCGCTAAAGCTGGCACTGTGCGGCATTATTTTAGCGGATTGCAATCCTTTATAACCACCTTACCTTCCAGCATATGACCCCGTGAATATTCCTGAAAAATACAGGTATTGGAAACTGGATCGTAATTTTCTATCCACAAATTATCATCTTTCCAGGTAGCGGAGATGTGTACCTGTCCTTGAGGAACTTTAACGCTCATCTTTCCGCCCCAGTTTTTTACAAATGCCTGCTCCAGATAGAAATAATAGAACAGCACCCCGACTACCAGAAAAAAACCAGCGACAAAGAAGCCGGCGGGCCATTTTTTTAGGGAATGCCCAATGAAATACAAAACGCCCAGCACGATGGCTGCCAGAAAAATCCAATAAAAAATGGTGATCATAGTGTTTCCCGTGATTTGATAGACCCGCTCGTTGTACCTGAAGCAGTCAAAAAATGCAAAGTATTGCAAGGGCTTCCGCCCCGGCAAAACTAAGCAATGGTATCAACGATACCCCCATCGACCCGCAATGCAGCACCGGTGGTGGCA
The DNA here is from genome assembly GCF_009746715.1 of Ketobacter sp. MCCC 1A13808. NCBI lineage: Bacteria > Pseudomonadati > Pseudomonadota > Gammaproteobacteria > Pseudomonadales > Ketobacteraceae > Ketobacter > Ketobacter nezhaii. Next base: position 208,456 of record NZ_VRKW01000003.1, on the reverse strand, counting down.
GATGCTTGAATAGAGCAGGTGTACACCACCATATTGGCTACTTCTTCGGTGGAGGCCGCCCGCTGAATAATGGATGATGGCCGGATTTCCATAACAAATTCTCGGCCCACCTCTTCAACGGATTTTCCACTTTCCAAATCGTGCTTCAACATGTCCTTTACACCCTCGCTCAGCGTGGGTCCGGGTAACACGGCGTTCACCGTCACACCGGTGCCCGCCATACGTTTGGCCAATCCACGAGACAGACTTAATAGAGCGGTTTTGGTGACGCCGTAATGAATCATTTCAGTGGGAATATTCAGGCCGGATTCCGACGACAGAAAGACCACCCTGCCCCATTGGCTTTTCTCCATATGCGGCAAATACGCACGGGACATCCGAACGGCGGACATCACATTCACATCAAAGAACGTTTGCCATTGACTGTCTTCCGTTTCAAAAAAATCTTGCGGTCCGAATATTCCCAGATTATTGACCAGAATATCGCAGCGCGGTACTTGCCTGATAAAGTCTTCACACCCTTCTGCGGAACCCAGGTCTGCTGCCACACCGATTAAGCCTGCACCCGGCACCCGCTGTTTAATGGATTCTATCGCCTTTTCCACATCCGCCCGCTTGCGCCCATTAATAACCACTTCCGCTCCACAAGCTGCCAATCCCTTCGCACAGGCCCAACCGATACCTTTGGTCGAGCCGGTCACTACTGCTGTTTTTCCGCTTAGATCGATTTTCATCGTATTTATACCTCTGACGTGTCGGTGATGTTTAATACAACAGCTTTGACATGAAGATACAGAAAAGTGTCACTTAAATTTTATCTGGCGGATTTTAAACGAATGAACCATGCAGCTTTTCGAATAGAAAATCGATCAACACCCGGACTCGCAGCGGCTGATACGTTTTTTTCGGATACATGAGACAGGCCGATCGAGCACAGCCGGAATAAGGTTGCAACACCTCCACCAACCGCCCCTGTTGCAAGTCTTTTTCTACCATAAAGCGATAGGTTTGCAGCAGCCCGCCCGCATGCCGCGCCAGATCTACGCAACCCAACAAATCCTCCTCTACACTCAACCCGCCTTGAATTTCGACGGGCTTATCCTGACCCTCTATACGAAATTGCCAGGGCACAGGCGAGCCACTACTCGGAAGCAAAAAGCGGATGCATTGATGACGTGAAAGCTGATCGAGTTTGGAGGGGATACCATTGCGAGACAGGTACTCTGGCGCAGCCACCACAACGAGCGACGCGTCGCCCAGGTGACGCGCAATCAGATCCGATTCCGGTGGTTTGCGCATTCGGATGGCCAAATCGAATCCATCGCCAATAAAATCCACGTTGCGATTGCTCAGTTGCACATTGAGAGCAACATCCGGATAGCGCTGGCAAAACTCCGGCAACAACGGCAAAACCCGCAGCTTCCCCAGGGGTGTGGGCAAACTGATGCGCACACTGCCGGCAGGGTTTTGCTGCTCCCCCGCCAACGCCTGCTCGGCTTCGCGCAAGCCCGATAGCGCTTGCCGACAGTGATGCAAATACCGCTCACCGGCCTCAGTCAAACTCATACGCCGGGTAGTACGGGCAAACAGCTCAACCCCCAAACGCTTTTCCAGGCGACTGATGGAGCGGCTCACCGCCGGCGGCGTCACCCCGGCCTTCACTGCCGCTGCCGAAAAGCTACCCTGCTCTGCGCACAGGCAAAATAGTTCGATGCTACCCAGCATCACTTCGTTAAATTGGCGCACCCATTTATTACCTTATGTAATGTATAAAGTGATTCACAACGCATTTATCATCATTTAGGTAATCAATACACTGATATTGAACTCGACACAACCGTTCCTGGAGACATGATGATGAAGCTTTACTATTCCCCCGGCACCTGCTCACTGGCCCCGCACATTGTGCTGCGGGAAACCGGCTCTGAATTCGACTTAGTACGCGTTGACCTGGCCAACGGCACTACCGAAAGCGGTGACGATTACAGCAAGTTTAATTCCCGCAACCAGGTTCCTTTGCTGCAACTGGACAGCGGCGAGCGGCTGACGGAGGGCGCAGTCATTGCGCGTTATATCGCCGATCAGAAACCCGCACGCGAACTGTTACCCGCGCCGGAAACCCTGCAGCGTTACCGGGTCGAGGTCTGGCAAAACTACATCAGTACCGAGTTACACAAAGGCTTTGCCCCGTTGTTTCATTACTCCTTTGCCGATGAGGTGATGCACACATTCAAAAACGCCCTCCTTGGCAAGTATCAATGGCTGGATCAGCAATTAAAAGACAGCAAATTCCTGTGCGGAGCGACGTTCACTGTAGCCGATGCTTACCTCTATACGGTCACCCGTTGGGCTACACCAGTGCAGCTCGATATACACGCACTGACCCACCTGCAAGACTTTATGCAGCGGGTAGCACAACGACCGGCCGTCCGGGAGGCCCTGCTCGCCGAGGGAATTCGATAATGAATAACTGGAAACAAAGCCGGGTAACGGATCGACTTGGTCTTCGCTTTCCCATTGTTCAGGGACCTTTCGGCGGTGGCCTTTCAAGTGTTGAACTTTGTTCAACGGTGTCTGCATCCGGCGGCCTCGGATCGTTCGGAGCGCATCACCTGAACGGAGCGGAAATTATCGCGACCGCTGCGCAAATCCGCGCCAATACAAGCAAGCCGTTCGCACTCAATCTATGGATTCCGTTTGATGGCAGTGACGTTCCAACTTACTCCAATTCGGAAATCACCCAATTAAGTGCGCAATGGGAACCTTTTTTCGAAGAACTTCAGCTGCCGCTGCCGGAGAAACCGGTGCGGTTCAGCCCCGATTACACGGATCAGATTGACGGAATTTTGAAAGCCCGACCCGCTGTATTCAGTTTTGTGTATGGCATCCCCTCCGCGGATATTTTGACGCAGTGTAAACAGCTCGGAATAACGACATTGGGCACCGCAACCAGTATCGCAGAGGCCGTTGCATTGGAGCGGGCCGGCGTTGATATGGTGGTGGCCAGTGGTTTTGAAGCAGGTGGTCACCGGGTTTCGTTTCTGCAACCGGCGGAAGATGCGCTCACCGGTGGTTTGTCTTTAATTCCCCAAATCGCCGATAGCATCCATATTCCGGTGATCGCGGCAGGCGGCATCGCCGATGGCCGCGGTATCGCGGCCGCACGGGTGCTGGGGGCTGAAGCCGTTCAAATCGGTACCGCCTTTTTAGCCTGTGAAGAATCCGGCACTTCGGCCTTACACAAACAAGCGCTGTTTAGTGAGGAGGCCCGCCACACCGGCTTAACCCGTGTATTCAGCGGACGCCTGGCGCGGGGCATCCGCAATCGGTTGATGCACGAGGGACAGCGCAGGCCTATCGCACCTTACCCGGTGCAAAATTGGCTGATGGGGCAGTTAAAACGGGCAGCGATTGAGGCGGAGCGGAGCGATTTGATGTCGCTATGGTGCGGGCAATCGGCGGCGTTGTTACAGCATCAACAAACCCCGGCACTCATCAACTCTTTAGTTGAGGAAACCGACCGGCTTCTGCAACAAGTTTGAGCGGCATCCGGCGCAGGGGCAGGTTTATGGCACGCCTATTCGACCCGGCGTGCCATCCAGTAATGCTTGCTCCAATAGACGTTATCCAGATCGGAAATCACCACCCCTTTCTGCTCCGACACGTGGAGGAATTTACCGCTCTCAACGTACATCCCCACATGACGGTTTTTACGCCCGGTCTTGAAAAACACCAGATCTCCGGCCCTCAACTGGTGTTTTGCTAAAGGCGAACCCACTGCAGCCTGGTATTGTGTGGTCCTGGGCAATTCTACATTAAATTTATTGGCATAGGTCAGATAGACGAACGCCGAGCAGTCCACGCCCTTGCGATTCATTCCGCCCCAGCGATAGGGAACGTGTTTCCAGTCATGGTATTGCTGGTACAGGGTTTGGGCCACTCCGGCACGATAGGCAAGGTCTTTCTTCGCCGCCGCCGTCAAGGGCACGGCTTGGGAGTCCGCCGATTGATCAGCGTTGGATGAAGCCTTGACGTAGGGGGTCGAATTATAGCCGGAAGGCGTACTACAGCCTGCTAATAGCAGGGCCAAACTAACCAGAGTCATTTTAATAGGCGAATACTTCATGGCATTCAGTGTAGTTGAAGCGGTCACGTCTTTCTCTAAACGACTTAACAATTCCACAGTATCAGACGCGCTATCTGAAACGTTGTCCCAGGAAAATAGATACACTGCGATCTCCCTCATCCGTTGCACCAAAACTCAAATAGGCCGGCCCCAATGGCGTTCGGGCCGCTAAAAACACACTGGCTGCGGTCACCGCACTGCCCCAGCTCATGGCTTTACGGTCAATCCAGACATTGCCTTTTTCGATAGAGGCACCCACGTACACCGGCAGCCCCACCGGCAGCGGACCTTTCTTCGTCAAACGCCGATATAGCACGCTGCGTAACAGCACCCGGTGCCGACCATAACGCGAATCCGGCGGTAAGCCTGATAATTCCAGGAAGCCGCCAATGGAAGGAATGTCGATGAAGTCCGAACTGTCGTTATCACCGATTTCCGCATCACCTTCAATCAGTAACGTCTGCCGCCCGGCGCTAATAGCAACGGTAAAGTCAGAATTAAAACGGGAAAAATTCGATTCCGCACCCAATTGAGAATCGTGCTCTTCATGAGTGATGCTCCAGCGTAAGCCGTTGCTTGGAAACCCCAAATCGTCCAACGAGTCTATCCCGATCCTGACAAAATAATACGAATCATGGAAATCAGAAGTATTTACCCCGAGCGAGGCTAAATCCAATCCGGCCTGTAAATCCAGGCTGGCACTCGCATAAGAGAGGCCGAATCGAATTTCGCCTAGTTCCCGCCACAAAGTACGCCCTAGCGAAAATTCAACCCAGGTAGAACCTTTCTGATATTCAGACAAAGGTGCCTCCTGTAAATCATCCAGATACACATCAAACACTCCCGCTTTATAGCCCACGGCCGGCTCCACAAAATACGTCAAACCGGTGTCCAGCGGCTGCAAAAAACGAAGTTCGATTTCCGTATTCGTTCCAAATTCAAGGCGACCAAATGCGGTACCACCAAGACTGTTTAAACCGGATTGGCGCAGGCTTGCAGAGAGCCCGAAATCACTGTGACCACTAAAATCGTCGGCCATCTCCAAACCCATTTTCAGCCAACTGTTTCCGGTCTCCCGCGCTACGCATATTATCTCCAGCCCGGTTTGATCATCGGCGTTGGTAATGTTGTAACGAACCAGGCTGAAATAGTCCAGACCATACAAGCGGGATAAGTCGTCCTCCAGTTCAGCACGATTTAACTGCTCACCCACTTTTTGTCGTACCAGGCTACGAATCGAGTCGTCACCGACTACGCTGTCGTTTTTGATTTCCAAAAAATCAATCACCGGCTCTATCTCTTCGGCCTCGGGTGTCGCCTCCTGCACGACTTTTAAATTCGATTTATCCTGGTCGAACATGATCAGTGCGGCCTCAACTCCAGCCTCAATTATGCCTTCGTCCTGATCAAAGTCGGCGGCGCCGTAACCGTCCAGATCTGGTAATATCAACACCTCGTCGTCGCGCAAATTGACCCTTTGGGCCACGGTGTTTAAACGCACCAGGAAAGCACTCGTCTGGGAGGCAATCGCAAAAATAGAGTTGAGTTCCTCGCGCTTACGTAAAGGGGCGGTCACGTCCACCGCGATAATAAAATCAGCGCCCATCTGACGCGCCAGATCAACCGGCATGTTGTTGGCGATCCCGCCGTCCACCAATAACCGGCCATCTCGTTGCACCGGAGCTAAAGCACCTGGAATGGACATGCTGGCCCGAATTGCCGATGTCACATCACCACTGTCCAGCACCACCTGCTCACCGGTTTCCAGGTCCGCCGCTACCGCTGCAAACTGAATCGGCAATTGCTCGAATGTCAGGGCCCGACCTTGTTGCTCAAAAAGCTCACCCAATACCTGCTCCAGATGCTGCCCTTCAATTACCCCGCGAGGGAAAGTAATACCGTTCGGACTAATGGACATGCGAAAGTCTGCGGTCATGCCCGCTTCGAGTTGCCGAAAGGGGTAGGGTTGATGACGTCGTGGCGAGGCATCGCTGAGGGCATCGCGCCAATTCATATTACGCGCCAAACGATCAATTTCTTCTGCCGAGCGGCCGGTGGCATAGAGCGCGCCAACTATCGACCCCATACTGGTGCCAGTGATGATATCGGGCTTGATGCCTTGGGATTCCAGCACGCGGATAACACCAACATGGGCCAACCCCCTGGCACCCCCGCCACTCAAAACCAATCCTATCTTGGCATTTTCGGGCACCACGATCTCGGCGTGGACCGCCGCAGAATGCCACCAAACGAACATAATGGCCCAGGTAAGCCGCTGCCACATGCGTATTTTTTCCTTGTGCTTTGAATCGTGAGTCCCGCAATTTCAAATCAATATAAAGCTCGTTGCAACCTATTCGTTACCCCTTCCAAGCACGCTTTCTTGCAAATCCACCCGCCGTCTTTGACTCCAGCTACCAAAAAATGGGCTTTTTCGGTGATTGACGTTTGTCAATTGATTGCCTATTCTGGCTCAATCTTAACCATAACAAACACAAGAGCACTGCATGGACTACGCAGCACAAGGGATTCAACTCCTGATTATTTTATTTTTTCTGCCCGCGGCCATTTTCAAGCTGATTGGCCATCCGCATATGCGCAAAGAATTTGCCCGCTTTCACTTTCCTTTCTGGGTGGCCCGGCTGGCAGGCACAGTCGAATTATTTGCCTGTGTGATGCTAATGATCGGCTTTTCCGGCAACGTCTGGGGTTTACTCGGGGGGCTGCTGCTGGTTGGCGTCATGGCCGGCGCCACCTGGACTAATTTTGCGAAGCGACCCCCGGTGTTCGGATGGGGCACACTGGTGATCCTGCTGCTGTGCGTCGGGGTGTCGGCCTGGCAGCTTGGCTCCCTCGACCCCGCGTGCCGCACCACCGTCAATCACCTAACCCATTGCGTTACCTCAGCCATCGGCAAAGGAGCCTGATCCAGTGACCCAAAAAAAGCCCTCCGAACAGGAAAGCGACTCCCTCACTTCCCGCTATTTTTTAATGAGCGGACTGTTACATGCGTTTTACTGGATGGACGAAGGTTTGCAGAACCATTTCAAAGCTGCCGGCTTTCCCAAGGTATCCCGTACCCAATCGATGATTATGGCGAACCTGGCCGATGGCATCACGCGCCCGTCGGAGCTGGCCCGGCGCATTGGTATCAGCCGTCAGGCGGTGCAGCAATTATTGGTGGATATGGAGCAGCGCAAATTGGTGCGCTTGGTACCGGACCCCGATGACGCCCGCGCCAAGATTGTTCGTTACAATTCCCAGGGTCTGGAAATTGGGCAGGTTGCCATTAATGCCCTGACACGAATCGACGCAGAAATCGAAAATCGGCTGGGGCGCAAGGCGTTACTTGAATTACGCCGTATTCTGGTGGAAAGCGACTGGGGTGTACCGGTGCAAGCGACCGAGGCAGAAGCACGAACACAGGATAACGACAGTTCGATAGATGCCCTGGTACGTCACACAAAAACAAAAAAACCAATTGGTAACCCAGATTTCTGAGGGGAGAAGTGACAATGGAATCCGTTCGCATGGTGTTGATGCCATGGTATATGGAAATCAAATTCATACATTTGTTCGCGGTCATGGCCTGGATCTGGAGCACATCCGTTGCCTATATGTATTATCTGGTGCCGGTATTTAAAGCTTGGCGGCGTAATCCTGATGATATCGGAATTATGGTACTGCGCGACTGGGTAATGGATCGTTTTGACGAAGGAGCCAAGATCGAGCACATCGCCTTTCCGGTTATTATGGTTAGCGGTCCATTGCTGTATCTGGCCGCGGGCTGGAATACCAGCTCGACTTGGCTGACATTAAAATTGCTGATCGTTTTCGGTTTGTTTCTGCCGATCGAATTTCTTGATTACCACCTCTCTCACCTGGGCGGCAACAAACACGCCGTCTTGGCCCGGCAAGGTCCGGAAGCCCATGAACGAAAAATCCGCCAACATTGGTGGTTCTTCCTGATTACAACGCCGCTGATCACCTATTTCGCCGTGATTGTTGTGTTTCTTGCCGTTACCAAACCAGGACTGGCATCATGAACGACACCGTTATAAATAAAGCCCCCGGCTTTCGCACCCGCCCCTTTTCAGGCTCGCCGAAACATTACTTGAGTATCGCTTTTGCCATCGGCGCGGGCACCCATGCGTGGCTCTACGGTGGATTGTTCGTCATTGAATATTGGTGGCACGGCCGGGATTGGATTATCGGCTGGAAGCCCATTACATTCTCGTTACTTTCTGCGGCTGTTTTGACACGCCATACTTATCAGTCGATTATGGGGCTGGACGCCCATCGAGGGCGTGGATCACGCTGGCAATTAACCTCTCGTCATATTAAATTACCGGAACGGAAGGTTTAAGATTGCGGCGACCCCCCGTATAATCAGGGCACCCCTAACCCTAACAAGAACTACCAATGTCGAAAGCCCGCGGCCGACCTCTGGATAAAGACCGAATCAAGCGCGATAAATTATTAGAACTCGCTTTTCAGGAATTTTCAGAACACGATTTTAAAAATGTATCGATCCGTAAACTGGCCGCCGACGTCGGTGTCAGCGACTCGCTGTTTATTCATCATTTCGGTTCAAAGCAAAAACTGTGGTATGAGGTTGTCGACACCCTCATTGAACGGGAATTTAAATCGCTGATCGCACAATATAAACAATTATCAATGCCTACCCAATCATTTGATCTATTACGCGAAAACATCGCCGAGTTATTTCGTTTGGCGAAACTCAGACCGGCTATGTTCCGTTTATTCTTCAGAGAGCTGAACAGCGACAGCGAACGCGCCGATTACCTGAAACGCAAATATCTTCACCCTTATCTTCTGCTGTTTGATGCGGCGATCGACCTGTGCATAAAACGCGGGGACATCAAACCGTTGAATCCGCTCACCCTGCATACGCTTCTGCTGGGCTCTATTAATATTCTAATTAATCCGGGACTGCTTAAACCCGGACTGAATTTTGCGGATGAGCAACAGGATCTGGACTCCGTTGTGGCAGAAGAATTGGTGGACACCATTTTTAACGGCGCCACGTCTGCGCGAACTTAAAAGGGAGCACTGTAGCTGACCTCCAGAAGATACGCGTTCATCTGGCTGCTAAAGTCCGTTCCCGCATAGGGGTTATAGATAAAATTATTAAAATCATCTGAGCTGTTCGCATTGGTACTGGTATTTGCCGGAACACTGGCTTCAGCATGCACATACCCCAACGCCACCTCCAATAACCGGTCATTTCTCATCGTGTATTCAACGCCAAAGCCAAAAAGTTCTGCGTCCCCCACCGGCAACAAGACGTCTTGCTTATCATCCGGAATGGAACTCTTGCGGGGCTCATAACCAAAGCGCAACGCCAGATTATCGTTGTACTGATATTCCACACCGAAGGCCCAATTCCACACACTTTTGTAATGTCGCGGGATCGTTAGCTCAGTCAATTCGGAATACGCCGAGACCAGGGTCGCCAATTTAGTAAAATCCAAGGGCTGATCAAACGATACGCTAAGCCCATCCCAAACTCCCCAATCGGTCCATTTAACGTCGATGTTGAGTTTCCAGCGCGGCGCGGCTTGCAGGCTGATGCCGGTAGAGAAGTGTGCCGGGGTTATAATTTCTATCTCCGCTTTTCCGTATTCAATTCCACGTCCGTGAGGGGAATCCACCTGCCCGTCAGGAAACGGCAACAGGAAATTAATGCCCTGGCCCAAATTGGACTGATGCAAGCCGCCAAAAAAATTGACCCATTCATCGTGATAGGTCAAACGATAAGTGCCATCCAAATTCGCTTTTCGCTCAAATTGATACACTACACCCCAAGTAAACCAGTCATTGGGTTGCCACAGCGCGCCGATATTGATTCCCGCTACCAAACCGGATTCCGCATCAAATTCCAGTTGAGTCGCATTGGTATAGGGTCCCATCCGCGCCAGGCTCTGGTCCAGGCCGCATAGATTTGCCAGTGGCATCGGATCATCCTGCGCCGGACACGCATTTTGTTCCTGTAACCGCCGGGTTAACAACTCCCCCCACGCCAGTGCAATGTTCGGCACTCGTATTGAGGTGCCCGCCGTAACCCCCTGCCAGGAAAAATTGATGGACGCACCCACAGACCAGTGTTCGGTCAGCTGAACGCCGATGGAGGGTGAGAAGTAGGTGATGGTTGCCATCGACATATACTCCCCCATGAATCGCGCTGGATCATCTTCATCCTCACGGATATAGCCAGCCGCCATAGGCGCATAAGCCGCCGTGGCAAAGGTGACGTCCGAGCCCGGCGGCGAATAGGAAGCACCACCCATCGGCATAATTAGAACCGGTAGCGGCCACTCAGTAACGCCTTCGTCGTAGGGCAAGCGCAAACCAATCGTAGAGGTTTTGCTGGTTCGATGAGCGGCTTCATCGTGATATTCAAAACCATCAAGAATCTGTCGGGTTTTATCATCGTGCCCGCCGAATGCGACTTCGAATTCCATCGAGGCCGCCAATACTTTCAGGTTCAACTGACGCCCTTTCAGCTTGGCTAAGCCCGCGGGATTGTAATGGATAGAATCAATGGAAGGTGGGTCAGCCGTCACCGCATTGCCGAGGGAGAGGGCTTTGGCATTACCCATGGTGAGGTTTTCTACTAGAGCGGCCTGCGTCCCAAACGAATTCACAAGCACACTGAAAACCAGCGCCCACAGAGGTACATTTATTTTAGGTCCGATTACATTCATAGTGCGCCATCTTATTGTTTTATTTAAATATTTATTTGTGGCTGCTTACTTTATGTCTGTGCCCAGACCTGCAATTACGGACTCCGAAATTAATTGAGCACGCGCTCAGTATAATGACCCTTCAGTCGGTTGAAAAGCCCCGAATACACAGACTCTGCCCCGTTTCCCCTATCACCGAGCAAAACGTCACCCACTTAGCCGACTGGTGCTATGTATAACTATTCTGCCGTGCTACCCCCCCCCACCTTTGTGTCGCTGATTGCCCGCCCACTTGCGACATTGTGTATTAACTGCCACTGTTAAAGACTATTTCACTTTGTTTACGACGGTGGAATCAAAGTCACGCACGGAGGCGCTTGATGATAAAAATCAACTGCAACGCCCTTGGTATCAGTCCGGCCTTATTCACAGCAACGATGCTGACCATCCCCTGCAATAGCACCGCACAACACACTCTCTCAGGCGGCTTTTGGGCCAACTATCAATATCTGCCAGACGACGAAGCTAACAAAAACAGCTGGGGAGAAATTGGCAGCGAAGCCCTGATTCTCTATCTGGATGGTGCCGCCGATGAAGCCGACGGGCGCTGGCTCTATTCCGCCGAAGTCCGCGCCGGTCGCGGTAGTTTTACCGATCCGGATAACAACTCCAGCGGCGATCAGTGGGGCGTACATAAAGCCTGGGTGGGCTGGCAACTGAGCCCGCAACATCAAATAAAAGTGGGTAAAAGCCAGGTGCCTTTTGGTTGGAAATCTATAAATTTCTGGCCCGGGGATATGCTGCTGGGCGGCTACGGTGATCAGATGGATGTAGGTGCAAAACTGGAAGGTGATTTCACCGGGTGGCGCTATGACGCGGCCCTTTATCTGGCCGATGACTGGGGTACCACCAGCACCGACACTATGGATGATAATGGCCACTGGGGTAGCTCCGACACGTATCGCAAGGTGCAAACCTGGGTCGGCAATATTGAATACAGCCTCACTGCACAGCACACCATCGGGGCATCGGTGCAGGCCGGCAAACTGCAGGATCTAACCGGGAACCCCGAACGCCCGGTGGATGATTCGCACAAAGCGGCCGTCCTCTATTACCAGGGCACCATGGGAAACTGGTATCTCAACGCTTCGCTGGTCAGCACCCAGCGAGACCTGCCGACGGAATACGCTCAAATACAAACCCCACCGCTGCCCGATGAAATTGAAAATCAGCGCTACGGCCTGGAACTGGGATACACCCGTGGTAACTGGAACTGGTATCTGGACACCACCGCAGCCAAGCCGGACACCCAAGGCTCGGATGCCGATACCGTTACCGCATTGGCGCCGGGGTTCAAGTACGACTACGGTCCCGGCTGGGTCTACGTAGAATACTTAACTCAGGACGGTTTTATCGATCGCAACGGCATGATCGGCGAAGGCGACTTTGAAGCGTTGTATGTCACCCTCGATTTCTATCTTTAATTGAAGAGCCCAACTCTATGAATAATGCAACCAAGCCAGACTGGTACAAAATCAATCCACCCGTGTTTTTCAGCTCTGCCGGTTTGTGTTTAATCATTGTGTTGTATGCCGTTCTGGCGCCGGAACAATCCGGAACGGTGTTCGCAGCGCTGCAATCCTGGGTAGTGAACACGGCCGGTTGGTTTTATATTCTGGCAGTAGCGTTGTTTTTGATTTTCGTGGTGATTCTGGCATTTTCCGATTATGGCAAAATAAAACTGGGGCCGGACCACAGTGAACCGGATTACAGCTATGGTTCCTGGTTTGCCATGTTGTTTTCAGCGGGCATGGGTATTGGCTTGATGTTTTATGGTGTGGCCGAACCCATTATGCATATGACCGCACCGCCGGATGCCGCGGATGGTACCGTGGATGCCGCCCGTGAAGCCATGCGCATCACCTTCTTCCATTGGGGTATCCATGCCTGGGCCATTTACGCGGTAGTTGCACTGTCCCTGGCGTATTTTTGCTTCCGCCAGAATTTGCCACTGACGATCCGTTCTTCACTGTATCCACTGATCGGCGAGCGCATTTACGGTCCTATTGGCCATGCGGTGGATACCTTTGCTGTTCTGGGCACCCTGTTTGGGGTTGCCACGTCACTGGGGCTGGGTGTGGTCCAGATTAATTCCGGTCTGCATTATCTGCTGGACGTGCCAAACAACAGCACTTTGCTGCAAGTGGGCCTGATTATCGCGATCACCGGCTTGGCCACGACTTCCGTGGTGATGGGGTTGGATGGCGGCATCCGCCGGGTATCGGAGCTGAATCTGGTGCTGGCACTGGTGCTGATGGCATTCACCTTGCTGGCCGGACCGACCCTTTATTTATTTCAGACCTTTGTACAAAACACCGGGCATTATTTATCAAGCTTGGTGGAAAGCACCTTTAACCTGTATGCCTATCAGAAAAAGGACTGGATTGGTGGTTGGACTTTGTTTTATTGGGGCTGGTGGATCGCTTGGTCGCCTTTCGTGGGTATGTTTATCGCACGTATTTCCCGTGGCCGAACCCTGCGAGAATTCATTATGGGTGTGTTGCTGGTGCCCACGGTTTTTACCTTTTTGTGGATGACAATATTCGGTAATACCGCTATCCATATGGTATTTAATGAAGGCTTGGTTGAACTGTCCGAAGCAGTTTCCGCAGACACCTCCGTCGCCTTGTTTAAATTCTTTGAGCATTTGCCGTTTACTGCCATCGCATCGACCTTAGCGACGGTGCTCATCGTTACCTTTTTCGTGACTTCTTCCGATTCCGGTTCACTGGTTGTCGACATGTTGACGTCCGGCGGTGAGAACGAAGACACGCCGGTTTGGCAAAGAATCTTCTGGGCCGTTGCCGAAGGAGCCATCGCCGCATCGCTGCTATTAGCCGGGGGCTTGAGTGCCCTGCAAACCGCGACCATCGCCAGCGCCCTGCCCTTTACCATAGTGATGCTGTTAATGTGTTGGGGATTGTTCCGTGCCCTGCGCCTGGAAAAGGTAAAACAAACCAGCCTGCGCGACGCCATGCTGGCTCCGCGGGTCATGTCCAATCCGGTTCCCTGGCAAAAACGCTTATCGCGCATCGTCCGGCAACCCTCTCACAACGAGGTCACGGAATTTATGGACACGAACGTGCGTCCGGCAATGGAGCAGGTAGCCGCAGAATTCAGCAGCAAAAATATTCGCGCCAAGGTTAATCATGATCAGGATCAGGTTTGGCTCGAAGTGTTGCATGGTGACGAAATCGATTTCTTTTATTCAGTTCACGCCAAACCCTATACACCACCCAGTTTTGTCATGCGTGATACCAGCAGCCAACGCGGATCTGAGCTGCGCTACTACCATGCGGAAGTGTACTTAAAAGAAGGTGGTCAGGACTACAGCGTGATGGGGTGGGCAACGGAACAGCTGATCGCCGATATGATCGACCAATACGAAAAGCATATGCATTTCTTAAGGGCGTTACGATAGCCTAGAGAGCAACCAGTAAAGCCCGACGATAAAATCGGGCTGTTCCCCACCTCCGGCGCTAGCCGGGCAAAGTGGCAGTGGATCCCACGCTACAACCGTGCTATGGCCATCCACTGCGCATCATGTTTATATATCCCCCTCCAGAATTATTCCAATACCACCTAATACCACCCAACCCAGAGGGCTATGAGTAATGAGTTTGTCCCGAGTCTGCCTCCACCAGATCGTTGTCGCACTGGTTTTGCTCAGTGGCGCGACCGCCAGTTATTCCCAGAGCGAAGCGGTGCCGGTCAGCGTGGTGTCGCCCACCCAAACCGTACCCACCAACCGATTACGATTGAGCGGAAACCTGGTGGCGGTGCAACAGGCCAATCTATCCGCACGGGTAGATGGTTTGGTCGGCCAGGTTAAGGTCGATGCCGGCGATCGAGTGCGCAAAGGGGATGTATTGCTCGACCTGGATGACGCCCTGGAAAAGCATGAACTGGCGCGTTTACAGGCCTCCACTTCGGCCGCCGAAGCACAGGTTAAAGAAGATCGGCGCTTGGTTGATGAAGCACAGCGACTGACCAGCAATAACAGCCTGCCAAAAAATGAATTGTATCTGCGTCAGGCGGCACTGGACGCCAACCTCGCCTTGCTCGCTGCCGCCAAAGCAGAACAGGCGGCGCAACAACAGCGGGTGGAATGGCATCACCTCACCGCTCCGTTCGACGGCGTCATTTACCGCAAACTGACTGAAAACGGCGAATGGGTCACACGCGGCACACCGGTGCTGGAATTGGTGGCGACCGATCGCTTGTATCTGGATGTGCAAGTGCCGCAGGAACGCTTCGGTACACTCAGCCCCGATACTGAAGTTAACGTACTACCGGATGCCATTCCAGGGCAAACGCTGAAAGCCAAAGTCGTGGCCCTGGTGCCGGTGGGTGAAGCTGGCAGCCGCACGTTCCGGGTGCGCCTGGTGATGGAAAACAGCGACAACCAGTTAGCCGGACTGCTGCCCGGTTTTTCCGCCAATGCCGTTTTCAATCTTTCCCAGGGAAATAAAACTGCGCTGATGGTGCCACGCGACGCGTTACTGCGGGACCCGGATGGCAGCTTCAGCCTGATGACCGTGACCGACAGTGACGGGCAGACCCTTGCCAAACGCGTCAAAGTGAAATTGGGTTACCAGTCCGGTACGCAGGTGGAAATTCTGGAAGGTTTGGTCGCTGATGCGAAAGTCGTGACCCGTGGCAATGAAATTCTGCGACACGATCAATTGGTTAAAATTGTGAAAGACAAATAGAGCCGGAAGCCCAGAACCTCCCTTAAATGCAACTTGTTAACCCTTTATTCGCAACCTGACAGCAACAGGATCATTCGATGTTTGAAGCCAGTATACGCCAGGGCATAATTGTTACCGTAACCGTCGCCATTATCTGTGTGCTGGGGATCGCCGCCGCGCTGCGGATTCCGGTACAGATGATTCCGGATCTGGAGGTCCGCACTATCAGCGTGGTAACCGGCTGGCCTGGTGCAACACCACAAGATGTTGAAAAAGAAATTCTGATCGAACAGGAACGCTATCTGCGCAGCGTGCCCAATATGAAGCGCATGACGTCCTTCGCAGAAACCGGAGAAGCCGTCATTGAGCTGGAATTTCCGTTCGGCGTGGACATCAACGAAACCCTGATTCAGGTTAGCAACGCCTTAAGCCAGGTCTCCTCTTACCCTGAAAATGTGGATCAGCCACGCCTGTTCAGTAGCTCCTTTTCACAAAATTCGTTTATGTATTTCAGTGTCATTCCGTTGCCGGGCAACCCCCACAACCTGGATATGGATATGATGTTTGATTTCATCGACGATCAGGTCCGGCCCCGCATGGAACGTGTCAACGGTATTTCCGAAGTCGCGATTCGCGGCGGAGCCGAACGGCAAATACAGATTCTGGTCGATCCCACCAAACTGGCGCAGCGGGGACTGATACTAAGCGATGTACGGGATCGAATCCGTGCCCGCAACCGGGACGCCTCGGCAGGTGATATTGACAGTGGAAAACGACGCTATCTATTGCGCACGGTAGGCCGCTTTGACGATCTGGCGGATTTGGAAAACACCATTTTATCGGAACAAAACAACGCTACCGTGCGCCTGAAGGACGTAGCCACCATTGCGCTGGATCATTTTGAAGTAAGAGAAATGGCCTACGGCGAAGGCGAGCGCAGTATCCGCATGGCAGTACGGCGGGAAGCCGGTTCCAACGTCATTCAAATCAAAGAAGATCTGTTGCCCCTGGTTGAAGAAATGCAAACCGATCTAATGGAACCCAATGGAGTCCGTATCGTGCTGCTGGGCGATGATGTGCGCTACGTACAGGCATCGATTAAAAACGTCTGGACCAATCTCGGGCTCGGTGCCCTGCTCGCCACCCTGATCATGTATTTATTTTTACGCTCCGCCCGGGCCACCCTGGTAGGCGTTCTCAGTATTCCGATCTGCACCATTGCCGCGTTTCTGGGGTTACTGTTGTTCGATCGCACTATCAATGTCATTTCATTGGCCGGTGTCGCGTTCGCGATCGGCATGACGGTGGACAACACCATTGTCGTGCTGGAGAGCATCGAGCAAGCACGACGGCGCGGCCTTGGTCTGTACGAAGCGGCATTGAACGGAGTACGGGAGGTCTGGCCTGCGGTTTTGGCGTCCTCCATGACCACGGTATTGGTGTTCGCCCCGGTGTTATTTGTACAAGAGGAAGCCGGGCAACTGTATTCCGATATTGCCATCGCAATTTCTGCGGCGATTCTGGCTTCCATGCTGGTGGCCATCACGGTAGTGCCTTCAGCCAGTGCCCGTATGGGCTTCGGCATGAAAGAAAGCACTGCGGAAGACAAGGCCAAGCACGGACCGATGCTGCACAGCATCGAATGGCTGATCGACACGGCGCCGCGCCGGTTTATCTGCATGATCCTGACCCTGCTGGCGACCATTGGCGTGGCATGGATGTTTATGCCCGCTGCTGAATATTTACCGGAAGGGGAAGAGCCCAAAGCGTTCTCGATGATGATCGCGCCACCCGGATACAACCTGGCGGAAATGGTCGAAATCGGGGATGAAATACGAGAAATAATTGAGCCCACCGTAAACGCCGACCCCACGTTGTTTGATCAGGGCAAAAGCCCGGTTCCGGCGCTGAAATACTACGCGTTGAACGTCTCATCCGGCTCTATGTGGTTCCTCAGTGAGCCGGTAAGGGAGCAGGACATTGGCCCGATGATGGACGCTCTCACGCATTTATTCCGACAGTATCCCGGCATGCGGGCGTTTTCCTCCCGAGGCTCCATAATTTCCAGCAACGACGGTGGTACGCGGGCGGTCAATCTGGATATATCGGGATCGGATCTGGCGACATTGTATAACACCGGTGAAAGCGCCTATCGCCGTGCCGAAGCCCTGTTTGAAGATCCGCAAATACAAACCGAGCCCTCCTCCCTTTCCCTCGACCAACCCTTGGTGGAAGTGCGCCCAAACTGGGAACGTCTGGCGGAATATCAATACTCGGCACAGGATTTTGGCTACGCCGTCGCGGCACTCAGTGACGGCGCTTATGTCGACGAGTTTTTTTATGGCGACGACAAAGTGGACATGTTTTTGCTCAGCAGCGCTGGACAAACACAGCAGTTGGAACGGCTCGGTGACCTGCCCATGATGACCCCCTCCGGCACCGTACTGCCATTGGATGCACTGGCGACACTGAGGGAAACCGTGGACAGCGCGACCGTACGCCGTGTCGATGGCCACCGGACCGTCACGCTGCGCATTATCCCGCCCCGGAATGTGGCACTGGAAACCGCCGTTAATCGAGTTCAGAATCATCTGATTCCGGAGATGCGGACAGCGGGTGAAATTCCTGCCGGGGTCAATGTGGATATCTCCGGTGCGGCAGATCAACTGGATGCAACCCGTTCTGCGTTGGCAGGTAATTTCACCGTCGCACTGCTGTTGATTTACTTACTGCTGGTAGCGATCTTCCAACACTGGGGTTATCCGCTGATCATCCTGACCACCATTCCCCTGGGATTGGCCGGAGGACTGGTCGGTTTAATCGCTCTGAATCAGCTTGGCATCACACAGCCATTCGATATGATTACCATGCTCGGCTTTTTGATTTTGCTGGGTACCGTCGTGAACAATCCGATCCTGATCGTGGATCAGACCCGCAACAATATGCAGATTCCCGAAATCAGTGTGCGGGAAGCGGTATTATCGGCATTGTCCGTGCGTTTACGCCCCATTCTGATGTCGACCCTGACCACGGTTTTCGGATTGGCCCCCCTGGTTTTATTACCCGGTGCAGGAACAGAATTGTATCGGGGTGTCGGCATCGTGGTATTGGCCGGCATCTTGTTTTCCACCATCATCACCCTGACCTTTCTGCCCTGTTTTCTTATGTTAGTTTTGCGCGCAAAGGAGGGGATAATGAACCGGCAGCAGAGCACCACATAACTTCGTTGCCAACGGCCATTCAGGGAGAGGAGCGTTATGTTTTCCAGCACGTTGACACACATTGCGTTGCACGTAACGCAGATAGGTGCCAGCGTCGATTTTTACCGGCGCTATTGCAACATGCATATTATTCACCAACGCAATGAAGGCGAAATTGTCTGGTTAGCGGAACCCGGCCGGGAAAAGGAGTTTATTTTTGTTCTGATGGCGGGCGGTAAAAAACAACAGCACCCGGAACAGGATTACTCTCATCTGGGCTTTGCTGTTCAATCCAAAGCCGATGTGGACCGGATAGCACAACAGGCCGAGTCCGACGGTTTACTTATCTGGCCACCACGGGAAGACCCCTTTCCCGTGGGTTACTTTTGCGGAGTCAAAGATCCCTCCGGCAACTATATTGAATTCAGTTACGGACAACCCCTGGGGCCAGGCGCTGAAGAGTTTCAGGCACTGCCCAAGCACGCATAGCGGCCCGGAGTCACACGTCTTCCGATGCCGTACTACGTGACCGGCTTCGTCGCTGATTTTCCAGGGCCACTCTTCTGCGGTAATCGGCAATGGCTGCGTCACAGGGGTCTGTGTTTCCGCGAGAGGAAGCATCAGAGACTGCGCCTGCTGGCTCAGCTGACGCTCCGGGCGAGGGTTCGTGTTTGTCAATCGGACCAAACTCTTCAATCTTGTGATTCGGTATGAACACCTTGGGTCCGCACAAGACAATAATTGAAATAATACCCACCAGCATGCCCATCCAGGGCTCAGGAAAAACGCTCAGGGCCATCGCGAAGATCACCATAGTCCCCCGCTCCGTTGCATCCTTAACCAATGAAAGCGCCAATGTCGCGCACGCAAACCCGGTCAGGATCAGGGTGACCGCGAGCGCCAGGGGCAATAGCGGCTGTAACAGGGTAACTGCGGGCAACATAATAAACAGAACGGGCGTCAGGAAAAACATCGCATAAAAGCTACTGAGGGAATCAAAAAATGAATCGACTTTGTCGCGCCCCAAAGCCCAGCGTTTTAACAATATGACCTGGATTCCCGTCCACATGACCCCTTGCGTGGAAAAGAAGGGAGCCGTAACCGCCATCAAGACATTACGGATGCCGGTTGAAAGATGGGTCCGGCTGCTGCTCAGATCGAGCTTTTCATCCGGTCGCGCCAGTTGCGTGTGTTCAATCATCTCATCGCCGGTAACCAAATCACCGAAGAAGAGAATGTAGGTGATCAGAGCCAAGGGGAACGCGCTCAAGAAAATGTCCATGGAAGGCCAACCGATCACAAACGGCGACGTCTTTTGCCAAAGAGCCACGGAGCTGTCGGCCAGATTCAGGAATTCCCAGCGAATATTATACGTGAACTCACCGGTGAAAAAGCCCACCGATCCCGCCAGAATGAAACCGGGCAGCAACCCCAACCCCACCAAAGTCGCTAACCATTTGTGCTGACCCATTCGCTCCTGGATCGGTTTGGAAAAAGCCAGCAACATACAAACCGCCACACCCAAGGTTCCGGCAATTGGCGCTTGCTCGAACACATTTGAGGAATCCCCTTCCTTGGTGACGCGCAAAAAAGCGGCTAATGCTGCGCCAAGAATTATCCCGCCCTTGAACACATCGGGAACAAATTTTACCAGTTTGGCACCCAGCCCCGTGGCCCCCAGGACGATGAGTATCAAAGCGAAATCGATGGACATGGCGGTCATCGCCTGGAACTGAGCGGTATGATCAAAGCCCCCGCCCTCCAGCCTGAAACCGGGAAGGGTCAAAAAGCCGATAACGAAAGGCACTGCAGGAGTCAGCCAACCCGGTGCATAGGGATCACCGAATACAAACCAGGACATCGAAATAAATAGGCTATGAAACATGGCCATGGTGACCGCTTCTTCAAACGACAACCCCATTAGCGAAGTAAAAATAGGCACCAGCGCCAAACCGGTAGCACCAGCGACTGCGATGCCTTGCAAGTAATCCGCCGCTGAAAAACGGGTGTGGACAAAGGGAACCCGCAGGGTAAAAGGTCCCCAGCTGATACCGGGTTGAATTCCACCGTGATGGCGTTTGGATGACATGATCGTAGTCCTTTGATTGATCTAACAGGCCGTCATTCTTTTCGAGGCACGACATTAGGGATGTCTCAAGCTCCATGGTCTTAGCATGGCCTTGTGTACAATAAACATCCATTTCGGATTCAGGTATTGTAACGGGGGAAAAGAATGAACACCCTTTTTGGGGCATCCATTATCGCCAGATCAACTACTTTTCTGGCCGGGTTGAAGCCCGGGTATCGGGGGATAGACGGGAGGAAGAGGAACTTGCTTAGCTGAAAAGGGCTATGTTGTTACCGTGATGCTAGGGAAGGCATTTTAACCAGCACCAATTCGGGCTCCTTCAGGGCTGCGTGTTCAGACAGTTTGACAGCCATCTGCGCTGCTTTTTCCTCAATAACCTGTTCCACTTTCGCTTCCAGCGAGGCGTTTACCCGCTCCTGCAGGTTGGCGGCAAGATCAACAGGCAGCTCGGCGTGTGCGGATGTCACACCCAGCAAAAGGGCAATAGCAAGAAAACGGCTCATGAAACGTACTCCAAATTCGTTAGTGTTACTATTATAAACACAGATCCGGAATGTGCAAATAAGTAACACTAAAAAGTTAAAATCGGAATTTTGGTAACACATTCGACCGCCTACACGGATTATCCGAAACCGAAAGCCAATCCTGATTTATCTATCAGGAACAATGCATTAGCAACCGGTATGAGGGGCTAAAGCCGGCTCCCGTCCCCCCAGAGCCCTGATAACGCCCACCCTAAGGTGCGAAAATCGACCCCATTTAGCCCCGGGCCAGCCTTAGCGTAACAACTCGATTTCTGCCAAAACCGGGTAATGATCGGAGTAGATTCGGGTCTCGGGTGTTTTTAACACCGTCGCATTTCGTACAATATTGGCCGGGCGGGACCATATTCTGTCCAAGCGAAACAGAGGCCACCGGGTCGGAAAGCTGGCCGCCACCGGATGCGGATGCAATACCTGATTAATATGCCGGAACGCAGAGCTGAAGAATTGCCACTCATTAAAATCCCCCCCCACCAACAAGGGCAGTTGTCCGCTTATCTCGGTCTGGCGCAAATGCTGATCCAGCAATGCTAACTGCCTGCGTCGCTCCAGCCGGTTCAGCCCCTTATGCGTATTCACTACGTGCAGCGCCCCTCGCTCTGTTTGCAACACCGCCTCCTGCACATTGCGTGGCTGAAACCCAGCCTGACTAACATCCAAGGTATGGCTGAACAAGACCGGAAAGCGCGCAAGAATCACATTGCCATACCACCCCTGCTCCAGCTCGATTGCCGGCGAAGGAACCAGGGTCGAAAAGTGACCGGCACACAAATCCTCAATATCTTTGTCCGTGTCCCGTTGGGAAGGCCGGGTGTCCATTTCCTGAATGAGCGCGATATCCACTTGCTGCTGCTTCAGGAACTCTCCGATACGGCGGTAGCTCTGAATACCATCCACGCCGATTCCGCTATGTATGTTATAGGTTACAAGTCTGAGCATTCTGCTCCTTTCGTTGCTGTATGAATTTCACCAGGTATTGCGAAGCCACCGCGATGGCAACCCAAAACACGATACCGGCGATCAGATACAGGATCGTTTCCAAGGAAGGGTGCAGAAATATTTTTGCCAACGAATCGCCCACCAACCCTTTGGCGATCATAGGAGGAGCCATCCCAATAAAGGTCCCGCATAAGAACACCGACAGCCGGATCGAGGAAATGCCGCCGATCAGATTGACCAGACTGTAGGGAGCTACCGGAATTAGCCGCAATGCGGCAACGCCGATCACACCGCTGTTGCTGAACTTTTCATCCAGCAATTGCACTTTGTGGCCACCCAACTTACGCAACCCCTGATCACCCAATTTCTGACCGACAAAAAACAACAAAGTGGCACTCGCCAGCGCGCCCAGCATGCCATAGACCGGCCCCCACACTGGCCCAAACACGGCGGCCACTGCCAATGACAATAGCGTAACCGGAAAAAAGAATACGCCGCCGACGATATAAAGCGCGACCACCGCCGGGACCGCCCAGGTGGTTCCCTGGGTACTTTCCAGAAAGGCCTTAAGATTATCAGCAGTTAACCAAGGTATAAAATGATTCGCCAACGCGCCCAACGACAACAGTAAAATTACCGTGCCGGCCACCAGACTCATTATCAGAGTCTTTCTGCGTGGATTGGGTACGCTTATTTTTTTGCCGTTTACCGTTGGCAACGGCGGACACAACGGTTCTTCCGGATCGGAAAACGGTTCCAGAATCTGCTGCCAGGATTGATCGGTAAAGGCATCGTCTTCGACCGTTTTCAGATGATAACGGGATTCCGAAATCGGCGTCATCAATCGCGCTAACGGGTTTTCCTTTCGCAACGCCTCCGCCACCTGAGACACGCTACGCCCGGTATGCTCTGCGATCAAATCGTTGCGCACCCGGGTTATTCGCTCGCGGTTACTGTCGCTGTCGCCTGCAAAAATCAAATCGCATTCGGTATCGAACGTCATGGAACGATTGCTCAGATTAGAGGAACCGATGACCAGGTAACGATCATCAATGGTCATCACTTTGGAATGAATCCGTTTGTGGCCGACGGTGCCGGTTTCGGCTACCGCTAACGAGCTGGCAATTTCGACCCGGCCGGGGTCCACTCCTTGCTGCAAAATACGTTTGAAGTCAATTCGTCCAGCCCAGTACGTTTCGCATTCCATCGTCCCTTTCGGTTTATAGGAACTGACCAACAACACCTTTAAACTGGGGCAGGCTTTCATTCGTCGATTTAATGCGTCGGCAATTTCCTTGCGACTGGCGAATTGATTTTCGATATAGATAAAATCCGATGCTGACGCAATTAAATTCAACAGCATATTGCGCACTTCCTGCGCCGGTTCTGCATCGTCCATATACGGAATCGTTCTCGCGATGGCACAGGGTATTGCCTCAAATACAGGCTTATACTGCGATGGCCACGATGCCGGCACACCCGCTTCAGAAGTGATTTTTCGCGGCGGAATAGCGTCGAAATCAGCCGCACGATTCCAGCGCCAACGGCACAATTCCGCAAAATGCTGAACGATCTCTCCGCTTACCACGACCTGCACATCATGCAGCGGACCGTAAACACCTTCTTCATCTTTACGCTCCGGTTCCTCGACTTTATGATCCCGCGTATCCCAACGTGCCGTCGTCACATCCATGCCACCGCTGAACGCAACCTCGTCATCAATTAAAACCACCTTCTGATGCTGACAGCCCCCCATTGGGATTGTATCGTCCAGGCAGGTGTGCACATTATCCGGTGTCAGGTCATCCCAAACTTCTTTGGCCCACAGCTCACGCATGCTAAAAAACGCCAACGAGGAATCCCAACGCAAAAGGTAAATCTGAATATCAGGATTTTGGCGTGCCTTCCAGGCTATCAATTCCGAGATACAAGAGGGCGCTTCACTCCCGTTTTCTTGTTCACCGCGCAACAAGCGGATACGACTATCAATATCCCAGCCGACAATAAATATACTGTGCTTCGCCCGGCAAATGGAGTCATGCAACGCACGGTAATAGTTAGCACAATCGATCAATGGTGCAGCGTAACTTGCAAATGCCCTGCGCCAACAATTGTTATTCACGTCAAACAATGCGGATGGATTCACTGCGGTAACCCCAGCTCAGTCTATTGATTTTCAGGTCAACCCTGACCTCCTGTCCGTCAACAGAAGCAGGTATCATGCCAGCCGGAAACAGCCGCGAAACAACGCCATAAAGCATGGCACTGCCGGTTTACACTGCAAATCAATGTAAGTTTTACAATACTGGTTCGTTTTGAAAAAGCCGGTCATCCGCGAACTGGGCCACGCCATCAACTCAGTCTTCTTTCACCCCCAACCCCCGAATCACAATTTTACAAAGCACATCGGTTGCCTCTTCAAAATCTTTTTTGTTGAGCTTTTTTTTGCCTAATGCGGCAGAGATTTGCACCTCGAAATCGGAATAATGCTGGGTTGAACTCCAGAGCAAAAATACAATATGAGCCGGTTCTACCGGATCTATCTTGCCCTGCTCCGCCCAGCGTCGAAACACATGAGTTTTACTATTAAACCAGTCCTGATAATCATCGTTAAAGTATTCCGCCAAGCGCGGAGCGCCCGAAAGTATTTCTTTAGCAAACACTTTAGAGGCCAAGGGATACTCGTATGAGAAGCGCATTTTCTCTGTAATATAAGCACGCAGTGCGTCACCCGGCTCAGCATCTCCATCCAAATCATTCAGTGCGTTGTCCCACAAATCAATAATGTTGGTGAGCACTTCAATATAGAGCTGGAGTTTATTCTTAAAGTAGTAATGAATGTTGGACTTGGGCAAATCAGCCCGTTGTGCAATATTGTTCATAGTCGCGCCTTTAAAGCCGTTGTGCGCGAATTCAGCTTCTGCCGCAGCGATAATGATATCTTCATTCTTTTGTCGGATACGACCAGCAGGCTTGTCGTCACGGTGTGATGCAATATCCCACTTCATAGGTAATGCCTTGTATCTGATTCCATTTCTATTTCTAATTGCCTCCGGATGGCTGTGGTCGCATTATACTCAAGTAAGCACTGTCCGCACCATCGCGCAAGGAAAGAGATTATGACTGCATCTGACAATGATCCACGTAAACAGAACCGCGACTTTCTGGGCCGCTGCGTTGATCAGGCGCTAGGCCGTATCGCAGCAGACCTGGTGATTCGCAATACTGAATTTCTGGATGTCATCAGCGGCGAACGAATACCTGGCGACATCGCAATCTGCGGTGACCGTATCGTGGGCACATGCGAATCCTATAGCGGTAACGAAGAGATCGACGGCTCCGGCTTGGTGGTCGTGCCTGGCTTTATTGATACCCACGTCCATTGTGAATCCAGCTTGGTCACCCCCCTTGAATTTGATCGCTGCGTGTTACCCCGGGGTACCACTACGGCCATTTGCGATCCTCATGAAATCGCGAATGTTCTGGGCCGCGAAGGCATCCGGTATTTTATGGACTGCGCAGAACAGACCTGCATGGACCTGCGGGTTCAATTATCGTCCTGTGTGCCCGCAACCCACCTGGAAACCGCCGGCGCACGCCTCGATGCAGACGACCTGGTGGCGCTGCGCGATCATCCCAGCGTTATCGGGCTGGCCGAATTTATGAACTACCCCGGATTATTGGCCAAAGACCCGTTGGTGATGGATAAACTCGCGGCATTCAAAGACCAGCACATTGACGGACATGCGCCACTGGTAAGGGGTCGTGAACTGAATGCCTATCTCGCCTGCGGGATCTGCACTTGCCATGAAACCACCTCACAAGACGAAGCGCTGGAAAAATTACGCAAAGGCATGCATGTGCTGATTCGCGAAGGCACTGTGTCCAAGGATCTCCATGCACTGGCGCCGTTACTGAACACCAATACGTCGAATGCCATGGGCTTTTGCACTGACGACCGAAACCCGCTGGACATCGCCGAAGAAGGCCATCTCGATCACCTTATTCGCACCGCCATTGAGCTGGGAATTGCTCCGGCAGACGCCTATCGAGCAGCGACCTGGTCTGCCGCCCGTGCGTTCGGGTTAAGGGATCGGGGGCTGGTCGCGCCGGGTAAACGCGCAGATCTGGTGTTGCTATCAGACTACAAACAGTGCCGGGTGCACGCTGTTATCAGCGCCGGTCGCGTAGTAACCACGGACTTGTTCCGCCAACGTCAACCCATCGCCGCGGTGGGCTTGAACAGTGTCAAGCGTCAGCCCATCCATAGCCAAGACCTGAAAATCCCCGCCATAGACGCCCCGTTTCCGGTAATCGGGGTCAGTCCCGGCAGTATCATCACCGATCGCCTTAACGTAACCTTGCCGAATCACAACGGCCAACATGTCGCGGACACCCACAACGACATCCTGAAAATTTGCGTGTTGGAGCGCCATGGCTACAACGGCTCCATCGGTCGCGGTTTTGTCAAAGGCTTTGGCCTGCAGCACGGGGCGCTGGCTTCTTCGGTAGGACATGACAGTCACAACCTGTGCGTGCTGGGCAGCGCCGACGACGATATGACCGCCGCCGTCAACCACCTGATCCGTATCGGCGGTGGCTTTGCTATATTCCACCAAGGCCGGTTGATTGCTGAACTGCCATTGCCGTTAGCAGGCCTGATGAGCCTTGCTCCTTATGAACAAGTTCACCAGCACCTGCTCAACTTGCGCGCAGCGGTTCGCCGTATGGGTTGTCCGCTTCCGGAGCCGTTTCTGCAATTGGCGTTTCTGGCACTACCGGTGATCCCCCACCTGAAAATAACCGATCAGGGCTTGGTGGATGTGGATCAGTTTTGTTTGCTTGACGGCTTTTAAACTCGCTTTTTGCATCGTTTTTCCATCAGGCCTTAGACAGCACCGGCTCTGTCGCCCGGTGCTCTTCCGGCATCAGCAAATTCAGCACAATCGCCATTAACCCACCCGTCGTTACCGGCGAGCCGAAAATATTCTGAATCACTTTCGGTGTCACATCCAACACGTTAGGCACCATGGATACGCCCAGGCCAACACCGAATGACACCGCCATGATCAGCATTTTGCGGCGATCCAAATCTTCATTGGCCAGAATTTTAACACCGGCCGCCGCCACTGTACCGAACATCACCAGCGTTGCACCACCCAGCACGGGTTTCGGTATTTGCTGTAAAATTCCGCCAATCACCGGAAACAACCCCAACACCATCAACACCACCGCAATAAACAAGCCGACATGCCGACTGGCAATGCCGGTCAATTGAATAACACCGTTATTCTGGCTAAACGTTGTATTGGGAAAGGTATTGAAAATCGCAGCAATCGCCGAATTCAAACCATCCGCCAACACGCCCCCTTTGACCCGCTTCAGATAAGAATCACCTTCAATAGGCTGCTTTGAAATAAGGCAGTTCGCGGTAATATCACCCGTACTTTCGATGGTGGTAATGACATAAATTAAAGCAATGGGTACAAACGCTGCCCAATCAAAACTAAATCCGTATTTAAACGGAACCGGTACGCTAATCAACGGCAGCGAACTCAGATGGGAAAAATCCAGCTTGCCCAAAAAACCTGAAATAATAAATCCGGCGACCAAACCACTGACGATCGAAGTCAATCGTATCCACTGATTGCGGGACTGATTCAATGCAATTATCAATACCAGCACAAACAAACCCAAAGACAAATTCTGCCACGAACCGAAGTCTGTCGCGTTAAAACCGCCAGCCAGATCCGTCATCCCCACTTTGATTAAGCTGATTCCAATGATGGTGATTACAATTCCGGTCACCAACGGCGTAATCACCTTACTCAGTTTATGCATAAGCTGGCTCAGAAACATTTCAATAAATGCACCTAAAAAGCACACGCCAAAAATTAAAGACAGCATTTCATCCGGCCCACCGCCCTGACCTTTGGCGATGAAGCCCGCAGCCAGAATAGTGCCCAGAAAAGCAAAGCTGGTGCCCTGAACACAAATCATGCCTGCCCCGATACCAGCGGGTCTTCTCGCCTGGATGAAGGTGCCCACTCCGGACACCATCAGTGACATACTAATTAAATAGGGAATATGCTCCCCCAAACCGAGCACTCCGCCAATGATCAGTGTGGGGGTGATAATGCCCACGAAACTGGCCAGTACATGCTGGATCGCAGCAAACGTAGCCTCCATAAAGGGAGGCTTCGAATCTAGAGGGTAAATCATATCAGACGGTGCTGAATCGCTGGAATTCATGAGTATTCACCTCGCTCCGGATGGACTCTTTTAAAAATGCCATTTCACTAACAGGCAGGGATTTTTTTCGTCTACGCCATCGATGCCGTATTTATTCGTCCAGTATGCGTATTCCATGCCGATATAAAACGGCGCCTTACTGCCGATGAGCTGACCGGCGTTCCATTTGAGCTGAGATGTGAAATTCATTTCAGTTGCATTCGTGTCAGACGAGCTTGAATAATCCAGGAAGCCATCATATAAAAACGCCACACCGGCGATGGTAAATGGAGCCCCCCATGAAATCGAAAGCTGCTCGTCGTCATCCCACAAATCATTTTTTACCTGATATATATTCACGTGGAAGTATTTGAATCCCGGCAAATCCAGACTGGTACCCACACCGTACATATAGTTATTGAACTGGCCGCCTTCCCACTGCGAGGCTACGAAAAAGTCTTTGAATATACTGACCCCCAACTTGCTGCCACTGACATAGGACAAGCTTAAACGGGGCGCGAGTTCGAAATAGTTATCAAAGCTATCGTCGTCACTGGTGGTATGATCCAGAAAGAAAAAATTATCACCCCAATTAGACCCGCTCGCGTGTTCAACCGTCAGTACCTGCCGATCCGGATCTCCCACTTCGTATTCCGACCCCTGCAAATAACTCAGGCTGAAATCACTCCAGAACAACTCCGCCTGGGCAGGGCCGGATATCAATAAAGCCGCACCCAGCGCAGAAATGGCGTATTTAAAACTCATCTACAAATCCCCTTGATTCAAAAATTTCGTGGGTAAAAAAACGGGCTACTTTCAGTATAAAGCTGTCCATTTGGTCAGGTTGCCACAAATTTGCAAAAAGTTGGCCACATGGACAGGTTTTTTAACTGCTGGCTGAGAGTCGATACCTATTTTCATGATATTCAGGGAGTTACTGCCCCCTACATTCATCATAGTCCGGATTATCACACTCGGGAGAAACCCGGGTGCAGACGTTCTGCGATTTAAAAAGTGGGACCAAACAGGGCTAAAAAGGGATTGAGTGGCCGTTAACGGTGCAGGTACAGATCGGGTTCGAACTGCTAAACTGTACAGCACTCCCTTAATCCTCCTGCGGATGGCGCTGACGGCATGAAGCGAGTGCGAGTCTATATTTGCATACTGGCATTACTGAACGTAGCCGGAGCCAACGCGCAACAACAGGCCAAAAAACACGTCCTGTTTTTATCCTCCTATACCCCCAGCTATCCTACGTTTTATGAACAGCTGTCCGGCCTCAGTTCAGTGCTTCATCCGGACGACGTACAGCTCGACATTGAATTTATGGATGTCAAACGTTTCGGCCACTTTGACGCATCCATTCAACACAACCTGGAATACAAACTAAAAAACCTGCCACCCTATGACCTGATTATTAGCGGAGACGACGCCGCCACCCAATTCGTCACCCAGCGTCGCTACGGTTTGTTCTCCGATATTCCTATCGTCTTTTTTGGCGTGAATGATATTGATTATGGGCTTAGCTTTGATGAGGATCCCCAGGTAACCGGGGTGGTTGAAAAGGCCTCAATTTCCGACACACTGATCCTGATTCAGGATTTATTCGGATCGGATGCGCCGCTGGTGGTCATCACAGATGAGTCACCCACGGGACAGGTGGATCTGCGTCGTTTTTACAAAGAAACCGGACAACTGGGTTTTGATCACTACGAAGTGCTATCACTCACCAATAACAGTTTTAATGAAATGCTGGAAAAAACCAGCCATCTACATGCACCATCCAGTATTCTGCTCCTGTCTTGTTATGTGGACCGATTGGGCGAATCACAAGAATTCCTCACAACGTTAAAACAGATTTACCGCAATAGCAGCGTTCCTATTTTTCATATGTGGCGACATAGCCTTGGACAGGGAATCTTCGGCGGTAAACTGGTTTCTCATTTTGAGCAAGGGAAAGCGGCGGCCGCCATGGCCAATCGGATTTTGCAGGGCATTCCCGTCAGTAAGACGCCGGTTCAAGGCGACTCAACCAACAGATACTTGTTCGATTTCAATGAAGTGCAGCGATTCGGGTTTACACTCGCCGAAATGCCTCGCTCCAGTCAATTTATCAATCAACCCCGGCCACCGGACCGCACCCTGCTCTATTTGATAATAGCGGCACTTTGTTGCGCTCTCCTGATCGCGGTGACGCTGACCTTGATGTTCCGCACACAAATCAGGAAAAGTATAGAAAAGCGGATGCTTACTGCAAACCAGGAACTGGAAAGAGAGGTGATTTCCCGCACCCAGGCCCTGGAAATAGCTCGCCTGGAATCCGAAAACCTGCTGCGACTACGAAACAGCATTCTCGATAATAGCTTGGTCGGCATGGTATTGATCAAGAACAACAAGGTGGAATGGATTAATCAGCAAGCGGAATCCCTATTTGGTTATAGCGCGGAAGAGGTTCTCGGTAATGATGCGGCCTTTTTGCAACTGAATGCGGCCGCGCTCACCGAGTTTCAGTCCCGATCCAGACAGGCGCTGAAACAAGGGGATACCTACCAGACCGAGTTTTCACTCAATCACAGAAACGGAAAAACTTTTTGGTGCATTGTCAGCGGAAAAGCCCTGGATCCAGAAGATCTGGAAAAAGGGGTTCTCTATATTATGATGGATATCAACTCGCGCAAGATTATGGAAGACGAGCTAAAACAGCTCAATACCAAGCTGGAAACTCAGGCCACCACAGACTATTTGACCAAACTTTATAATCGTCGTTTTGTGTGTGAAAGAATGGAGCAAGAGATTACCCGTAGCAATCGATACAACACGCGGTTTTCTGTCATCCTTCTGGATATCGATCACTTTAAAATTCTAAATGATCGTTTCGGCCACGACATCGGTGACCTGGTATTGAAAGAGCTAGCCGATCTATTGAAGTCCTCCTGTCGGCAGGTCGATACGGTGGCACGCTGGGGAGGCGAGGAGTTTCTAATCCTGTGTCCCTCGACCGACCCCGTTGATGCGGCAAAACTCGCCGAACTGCTTCGCCGCAGGATAGAACTGCACGCCTTCAGCCATGCGGGTAAGGTAACCGCATCGTTCGGTGTCGCCGGCTTTCTGGTGAAACAGTCCATGGCAAGCCTGATCAAAACGGCAGACAACGCGCTCTACCAAGCCAAGGAGGTACGCAATACGGTCATTGCTCCGGAGCCGACGCATTTGCACCGGGCCTGAATTAGGACAACCTCATCGGAGCTAATACCCGCTTTCAAAAAATGTCCGAATTACCGCGTTTTGTGGCAACAAATCCTTTCTTCGTACAAACCCTAGCCTGAACTTTTCGGCGCGTACTTTTCAATGCATTTTATTCAGTAAACAAATATTCAGTATGTGAACCAGCACCATACCAACCGTGTTTTAGATCGCTTTAGAATACGCATCCGAACTGTTTTAACCAGATGATAAATTTTTACCGCGCCATACATCTTAGCTGGCAGGTGTGCGAACTCATGCCCCTGCTATACATTTTTTACTAAACTTACCTGAAGGGACTTATCGTGAAGAAAGGAAGTCTTTTACGGATAGCAACAACGAGCGTCCTAGCGTTCGGTTCTCTGACCATTAATCCCGGTGCGATGGCAGATGAACTTTGTGAACTATCCTACAACGTCGTCAATGATTGGGGGACCGGAGCAACCCACAAAATAAACTTCACCTATAACGGACCCGATGTGGAAGGGTGGCAGCTCACCTGGACCTTCCCCGGCAGTGAGACCATTCTCGATTTATGGGGTGGTGCTCATCAGCAATCCGGAAATAGCGTGGTGGTCAATAACGTCAGTTGGAACAGCACCCTAAGCGCCGGGAAAAACATCAATGTGGGTTTTAATATAAAGAACCCCAGCCAAGGTGAATTACCTACTCTCATGTTGAATGGTACCACCTGTGACACCGTTGATGGCTCAACACCCCCGGTGACTCCGCCGCAAGAACCACCCGAAGAGAATCCCGATGAAACCCCGGAAGTCCCTCCCGTAACGCCCCCGGATATGGAAAATGGCAGCTGGACTCTGGATTCAGACAGTTCCTACTTTCATTTCGTCAGCTATAAAAACCAGGACAAAGTGGAATCCCATTCTTTTGAGCGCCTGAGTGGTAACGTGGCCAAAAACGGCAGCGCAGTACTGGAAATTGACCTGAATAGCGTCAGTACCGGCAATAACACCCGCGATCAACGCATGCGTGACATGTTGTTTGAAACCGCGATGCACGGCACGGCGGTGGTCTCCATGGATGTCGACCCTGACGCCATGGCGCAACTCAATCCGGGCCAACGCAGCACACTGAATGTCAATGCAGCTCTCCAACTACACGGCTTAGAAACACCTCTAACCACCCAACTGTTCGTACAGCGGCTTACAGACACCCGCTATATGGTCCAGAACGTCAGCCCGGTGCTGGTAAAAGCATCTGACTATTCATTGGAAGCAGGTATCGAAGCTTTACGACAAATTGCCGGACTCAACGCCATCAGTACCACGGTGCCGGTTGACTTCGTGCTCTATTACGACCTGCAACCCACACCATAAACGAGACGAGAGGGGAAGTTAACATGAAAAACGGACTGAGAATTTCACTGTTCGCCTTGAGTTTCTCATTGGCGGGACAGCTCTCGGCGCAAAGTGTCTGCAGCGTGCAATACGACACTGTCAACCAATGGCCCAGTGGTTCAACCCAATCCGCTCAACAACGGGTTGTTATCACCAACCACGGCGACCGGGTAGAAGCCTGGAAACTCCAATGGGAGTTCGATCAACAACAAGAGATAAAACAACTTTGGGGTGGCAACCTGACGCAACAAGGCCAGCAAGTCACGGTGACCAATACTACCTACAACAACCGTCTTAGCAACGGCAGCACCGCTGATTTCGGTTTCATCGTCAACAATCACGAAGGCACCACACCCGCCACATTCTATTTTAACGGACAGGCCTGCGGCGAAGAGCCGGACCAGCCAACCGATCCGACTCCGGACCCCACTCCTGATCCAACGCCCGACCCAACTCCCGACCCAAGCCCTGACCCAACACCGGTTGACGGCGCGTGGGGTCTTAACAATAGTAAATCGGTTTTTAACTTTTTAACGGCAAAAAGCACTCACACCGTTGAAGTCATGACATTGAATAAACTTCAAGGCAGCGTCGCAAAAGACGGCTCGGCTACGCTCGCTATTGACCTCAATGGCCTGCAAACCGGCATTGATATCCGCAACGAACGTATGCGTAACTTTCTTTTTGAGACCAATCTGTTGCCAATGCTGTATTACAACGTGAAGCTGGATACCAGTGGCTTTGAAGCTATGGCGACCGGTTCCACCGCCATTAAATCCCTGGGTGGAGCCCTCACATTACACGGTGTAAAAAAGGCCATTAACGCAGAAGTGTTGATCGTTAAAACCGATGCCAACAACGTCAGCGTCTCTACCCTTGAACCGGTGATCGTCAATAGCGCCGACTTTGATTTGAACGCCGGCATTGAAACACTGCGTACCATTGCCAATCTCACCCATATATCCAACACGGTTCCGGTGTACTTTCGCCTGACATTCAGTCGTGACGGGAATGCTGAAGTGGTAACCACACCCGCGCAACCTGCAATGCCCGCCTCATTGACAGGCACCAACTTACTGAATCAGGGCTTACTCACCTGGCAGGACAGCAGCGATAACGAAACCGGATTCCTGGTGCGTAAACTGAATGCGCTGGGCGCGTGGGAAACCCTGACCTCGGTAGAAAAAGATATCAATACACTATCGAACCTGGTGCTGCTTGATGGAAACAATCAATATAAAGTAATTGCGCTGAACGGAAGCGTTCCATCTCCGGCCTCGCCTATTGCCAGCATCGAGTACGGCGGCGATCCTGATCCGACCGACCCGACTGATCCGACCGATCCGACTGATCCGACTGATCCGACCGATCCGACCGATCCGACTGATCCAACCGATCCGACTGATCCAACCGATCCGACCGATCCGACTGATCCGACTGATCCGGAACCGGAAGTCACTGGCAAAGCGCTTTATGATAAGCAGTGTGCCCGTTGCCACGGTGCAAACGCCAACGGCAATCCCATCGGTATCCCCCTGAACAAGGAAACCGATCTGGCCACGTTCGTAGATTACATTGAAGTCGCCATGCCGGCGGGTAACGCTGCCGCCTGTGACGCTGATTGCGCCGCATTGATCGGACAGTACATTCAATCCACTTTCTGGTCGGCGGAACCCGACGAGCCATTAGCCGATGAGATCCCCGGCCCTCGCCAACTGAATCTGTTATCGCGTTATCAATACAACAACACGGTCAACGATTTGCTCGGCTTGAATGTCAACGCGGTCTATAACTTCCCTGTTGAAGCCAAAATCAACGGGTATGACAACAACGCCGCCAACAACGTGGTCAGCAGCCGACACATCTCTGAATATATGAATGCTGCGGAGTCTTTGGCACAACAAGCGGTAAATCAAAAAGCCGATCAGCTGATCCAGTGTGATGCGCAGCAGGAAAACTGTCGTCGCAGCTTCGTACAGGATTTCGGACGTAAGGCCTTCCGACGTGCTCTGAGTAATGATGAAGTCAACACCTACACCGAGCTGTTCGGATCGGAATCCGCACCGGCAGACGGGCTCAAACTGGTGATTCGTTCTATGCTGATGTCGCCTCATTTCCTCTACATTTCAGAAATGGGAACGCAAGACGGAAACAGTTATCGCCTGACGCAATATGAAATTGCCAGCATGCTGTCCTACATATTCTGGGGCACCATGCCGGACAACGCACTGCTGCAAACGGCGCAGAATAACCAACTCAGTTCACCAGAGCAGATCAAAACCGCTGCACGACGCTTGCTGACGAACAATCGCGCCCGCAAGCACATGGGGCACTTTGTTGAGCAATGGCTGGAAGCCGATCGCGGCAATGTAGGATCGAAAGATCCCGCCGTATTCCCACGCTTCAATGACAACGTGCGGGATGCAATGGATGCAGAAATGAAAGCCTTCTTCAACCATGTCGTGTTTGACTCAACTCAACAATTCGATGAGTTGTTTACCGCAGACTATGTCTTTGCCAACAGCACACTGGCCACCTACTACGGTATGGGTGGTGTCACCGGCAATCAGATGCAAATGGTCGCGGATTCCAGCGGCAATCGTGGTGGCCTGTTAACTCTGGGCGCGGTGATGGCAGCTCACGGCCACTCCAACGAAACCGCTCCGATTCCCCGCGGCAAGTTTGTACGTCGCAAAATCATGTGCCAGGACCTGCCTGATCCCCCGGTAGATCTGGATACCAGCTTTCCTGACCCCGACCCGTCGCTCACCACCCGCGAGAAATTTGCGGCAAGAACGTCGAACCCGGAATGCCAGGATTGCCACAAATACCTGAATGGTGTGGGCTTCGGATTTGAAGCATTCGACGGCGCAGGTGCCTTCCGTACCACCGACAATGGTAAAGCGGTGGACAGCAGCGGAGTCATTCTGGGTATGGCGTCCCTGGGCGGTAGTGATCAGACCTCCTACTACGGGGCTCGTGAAATGCAGCAGGCATTGGCACAAAGCGAGAACACCAAAGCCTGTATGGCCAGACAGTTCTACCGGTTTGCCCGGGGCTACAGCGACGGTAACTCCGATCGTAACACCCTGAACAATCTGACCGCCCTGTTTGAACAGAGCGAATACAACTTGCAAGAGATGATGATCAGCGTCACTCAGCTGCAAACATTCACCCTACGACGTAACCAATAAGGGGGAGGTTCAAGATGAAACTGAATAGACGCAAATTTATCCGTACCTTGTCACACGCTGCTTTGGCAGCTCCGTTAATGTCCTTGCCATGGGCCCGCAGCGCGTTCGCCGCTGCGGGTGACAAGCGCGCCATCTTCCTGTACATGCCCGATGGCTGTATACCGGAGCGCTTTCATCCCACCGGCACGGAAACTGACTTTCAACTCAACGACATGACCAGCCCGCTGGAGGACGTAAAACAACATTGCGTATTCACCCGTGGACTGACCATGTACGAAGGCGGCTCCACCCATGAAGGAGGGGTGCGCAAAGTCCTGACCGGGAACTCCGATGTGTCACTGGATTACCTGCTCGGGCAACGCCTGGGTCAAAACCATCCGCTGCGCTCCATCCACCTGGGTGTGGCGGCGAATTTTCAGGCCGGTTCCGATGTACGCTCAGTGACATTCCAGCCCGGTGCCATTCCTGTCAGCTACAACGACAATCCAATCAATGCATTTGACCAGATTTTCAAAGGGGTCAACGGCGGGGATAGCGGCAGCGTGGATTTGGAAACCCGTCGCAATACCAGCATTCTGGATCAAAGCCTGAGCGACCTGAACACGCTAAGAAGTCGCCTCGGTACCGCCGAAAGGCAAAAGCTGGAATTGCATGCGCAAAGTATTCGCGAAATTGAGCAGCGAATATTAGATGCGGCAAATCCCAGCGGTGGCGGCATGTGCAGTGCAGGCAACTGGAACCAGCAGGGATTTTTCGTACCGGAGGGTTATCATGGCTACCCGGCCAAATTCGAGCTGGACGAAAATTTCAAAACCGTCAGCCGTCTGCAATTGGATCTGATCGTCGAATCGTTTAAATGCGATCTAACCCGCATTGGCTCATTGATGTTTTCCCACGCGGTTAGTCCATTGCGCATTGACGGGATCGACCTGGGCCATCACGACACCTCACATTACGGCGCCTTCGAAACCGGCACTGCGGAGAAGTTTGTACAATATCAGCAGTATTTTATCGGTGAACTCAGATACCTGATCCGAAAACTGAACAGTACACCGGACTCGGACGGCAACAGCATGCTGCACAACACCGTGATCTTTCTGTTTTCCGAATTGGGGGACAGCAACGATCACGATCACAACGATATGCCGTTTATTCTGGCGGGTAACGCGGGCGGTGCGTTACAAACCGGGCGCCTACTGGATTTCAAAGGCGACTCACACTCCAAGTTGCTGGTCTCGATCGCCAATATGATGGATGTGAATGTGAACACCTTTGGCTACACCGGCCACGGCAGTGGCGGCCTGGCAGGGCTATAAGCAATAAAACCGACAAAAAAGCCCGGCAAACGATCGCTTTGCCGGGCTTTTTTCAAGAATGTAAGTCAGTCTGCCATCGCGAATGGCTATTGTCAGGAAAACTGCGCAAACACTTCCTCTTCTGTTTGCCGGGTTGTTTCATTAGCAAAATCATACCAGTCCGGTTTCCTATCGATAAAAATCTCTTTTACGAATTCGAACTCAACATCGCCTACGAACAACCCAACCGGCACTTCATACCCCTCGCCACTCAATAGCTTGTAGTAAAGATGCGTTCCGCAATGCCGGCAAAACCCTCTTTGCGCCCAATCCGATGACGCATAATTAGAAATCGCGTCTTCACCCTCAAAAACCACTTCCACTGCATGGGTGACCAGTAAAGGCCCGCCACCCCAGCGCCGACACATTCCGCAGTGACAGGCATCCATATGCTTTTCCACCCGCGCTTGTAATTTTACCGCTGTACACAAGCACTGCCCCTTAACCGTCTGTATCTGTTGCATCCTTAATCTCCCTATTCAGAAATAGCAATTTGCCCTTTTTCACAGGCATTCGTTACAGTTTTCAACGGGTAACGCTATAATCTCGGCGCTACAGGCCCGTTCCGCTCTTGAATTTCGAATATTTGCACAGTTACCACTACACTTAAATGGAATCGGCAGATTTAAAAGGTCATCCCATGCACGGCACCCTATTTGTAGTATCGGCCCCTTCGGGCGCAGGCAAAACCAGCTTAGTAAAAGCGCTGGTAGAAAGCACCCCCGGCCTGCACGTTTCCATCTCCCACACCACGCGCCCGCAGCGCCCCGGTGAAGTGAACGGCGTTAACTATCACTTCGTATCCCAAAGCCAGTTCAATGAGATGCTGGAACGGGATGCCTTTCTGGAGCACGCAGAGGTATTCGGAAACCTCTATGGCACCAGCAATCAAAGCGTCCGGGATCAGCTCCAGGAAGGCAAAGACATCATCCTAGAAATAGACTGGCAAGGAGCGCAGCAGGTACGCAAGCAATCACCTCACGCGGTGGGCGTGTTCATTCTGCCCCCCTCGAAGGACGTGCTGCAACAACGCCTGGTGGGTCGTGGTCAGGATTCGGATTCCGTTATCAACGGTCGCATGGCCCAGTCCGCCGAGCAAATTTCCCATTACGTTGAATTTGATTACCTCATCATTAATGACCAGTTCGACACGGCACTGGCGGAATTAAAATCCGTCATTCAGAGCCAGCGCCTACGACAAGCACAGCAAAGCATCCGCCATAAGGCCCTGCTACGCAGTCTTCTGTCCTGAATTTTGTTCCGAATCGAAACATATGCCCCTTGTCTTTATAAAGTAAACCAGTAAACTAAAGGGCTCGCTAAATCCGAACTGAGGTTAAAAATGGCACGAGTTACCGTCGAAGATTGTCTGGACCGGGTAGATAACCGTTTTTCATTGGTGTTAGTGGCCAGCAAACGTGCTCGTCAAATCGCCACTGGAGGGAAAGACCCCTTCGTTGACTGGGAAAACGACAAGCCCACTGTTGTGGCGCTGCGTGAAATTGCTGAAGGTTATGTCGATCAGTCCATTCTGAGCCGCAAACCTGAACCAAAACAGTTCCGTGATACCTCCTCTTTCCACAGCGCGTTTAACAACCCGTCTTTCGAGGAATAAACAACCGCAAAACGGCTGTTCTCATTACCGCTCAATCCCATTACACTAATCCTCTCAAGAGGGGTTGAGGCATTGCAAACTGTTGAATCACTTATAGAAAAACTTGAATATCTTCCGTCTGAACAGAGGGAGGATATTCGTCGCGCTTATTATTTCGCTGAGGACGCCCACGAAGGCCAGTTCCGGCGTAGCGGCGACCCCTATATAGTTCATCCTCTGGCGGTCAGTAAAATCCTCTCTGATATGCACATGGACGCACAAAGCGTTCAAGCTGCGCTGCTCCATGACGTCATCGAAGACACCTACGTATCCAAAGAAACCCTCACTGAAGCGTTCGGCGAAATTGTTGCCGAACTGGTGGACGGCGTGTCTAAAATCGGTGCGATCAAGTTTGAATCCAAAGCCGAAGCCCAAGCGGAGAACTTCCGCAAGATGGTGCTGGCTATGACCAAGGATATCCGCGTCATCCTGGTGAAGCTTGCGGACCGGCTCCATAATATGCGCACGCTGGGTGTATTACACCCCACGAAGCGCCGCCGCATCGCAATGGAAACCCTGGAAATATACGCCCCCATTGCCAATCGCCTTGGCATGAATAATGTCCGGGTCGAACTGGAAGACCTCAGCTTTACCCATATGTATCCGATGCGCGCCTCGCGCATCAAGAAAGCCACCAAAACCTCTCGCGGGCACCGCAAGGATATGGTGAAAAAAATTCAGGAGGCGGTCGTCAACCGCCTGGAGCGGGACGGCCTGACCGGTCGGGTCACCGGGCGAGAAAAACACCTTTACAGCATCTACAGCAAGATGAAAGAACAGCGCAAACCGTTCAACGAGATAATGGATGTGTATGGCTTCCGCATCATCGTTAACTCGGTGGACATGTGTTACCGGGTGTTGGGCGCAATTCATAACCTGTACAAACCGATTCCGGGCCGCTTTAAAGATTACATTGCCATCCCCAAAGCCAACGGCTACCAATCACTACACACCACCCTGATCGGGATGAATGGCGTACCCATTGAAATTCAGGTGCGCACCGAAGAGATGGACGCCATGGCAAACAACGGGATTGCGGCACACTGGCTCTACAAATCCGACCCGGATCCCGCCGGAGGCGCGCAAAACCGCGCTAAAGAATGGCTTAAGGGCTTGCTGGAAATGCAGCAACGCGCCGGGAACTCTCAAGACTTCCTTGAAACAGTCAAAATTGACCTGTTCCCGGACGAAGTTTACGTATTCACCCCCAAAGGCGATATTCTGGAGCTGCCTACCGGTGCAACCCCGGTGGATTTTGCCTACGCCGTGCATACGGACGTCGGCAACAGCTGCGTCGCAGCACGCCTGGATCATCGTCTGGTCCCCCTTAGCACCCCCATTCAAAGCGGGCAGACCATTAAGATCATCACTGCGCCCGGAGCCTGCCCGAATCCGGCCTGGCTCAGCTTTGTCACCACCGCCAAAGCCCGCGCCAATATCCGCCACTTCCTGAAAACCCAGCAGCGATCAGAATCCGTTGCGTTGGGACAACGCCTGCTGGAAAAGGCGCTGGCACCGTTCGACTGGACCTTCGACGCTATTCCGGCGGAACGCATTGAAACCGCGCTCAGTGAAGCCGGTTTCGCAACCCTGGACGACATGCTGGCGGACATTGGACTGGGCAATCAAATGGCCCAGATTGCCGCCCGCCGCATGCTCCCCACCAGCGAAGAAGACCCCGCAGCAAAAGACAGCAAATCGACGCCACTGGTGATTCGCGGCACGGAAGGCATGGTGATCAATCTAGCCAAATGCTGTCGCCCAATTCCGGGTGATTCCGTGATGGGGCACCTAAGCTCCGGGCGCGGCATGGTCATACACCGAGACAATTGCAAAAATATTGCATCCGAACTGAAAGAAAACCGGGAGAAGTGTTTATCTGTGCAGTGGGCGCAGGACGCCATCGGCGAATACGCTGTCGATCTGCGTGTGCAGATGGAAAATGAGCGCGGCTCGCTGGCAACACTGGCCTCGCTTATTTCCCAAGCCGATGCCAATATCGAAACCATAAATATTAAAGAAAAAGACGCGCACTTGTCGGTGGTCAGCCTGCGTATTTCAATTCACAATCGAGCGCACCTGGCGAAAACCATTCGTCGAATGCGAACCTTGAAAGCAGTTCACCGAATCGTCCGCGTCCGCAACTAAACATTGCTACATCCTACCTGCATGTAAACGCACATGTGATACCACACGGAACGCAACTATCGGAGACCCGGTCATGAGCAAACGCGAAATCATTTCAACCAGCAAAGCCCCCCAAGCCATCGGCACCTATTCCCAAGCGGTCAAATGTGGCAGTACCGTCTATTTATCCGGTCAGATCCCACTGGTTCCAGAAACCATGGAGTTGGTGGATGGTTCCATGGAAGATAATATCGTACGCGTATTTGAAAATCTCAAAGCGGTTGCCGAAGCCGCTGGCGGCTCCCTGCAATCCGTTGCCAAACTGAATATCTTTCTGATTGATTTGGGCCACTTTGCTTTGGTCAATGAAGTTATGGCACGCTATTTTGAACAGCCCTACCCTGCCCGTGCAGCGGTGGCAGTTGCCGCGCTGCCTAAAGGTGCGCAGGTCGAAATGGATGCCGTGATGGAGCTGGACGAGTAAAAACTGGAACGATTGACCTTTCGTTTCCGCCACCCCCAAAAAGGAATTAAGTATCGCCATGTCTGCTGAAAAACCCCCGCTGATCCTCGTTGATGGCTCATCCTATCTATATCGCGCCTTTCATGCCTTGCCCCCGCTCATCACCAGCAAGGGACAACCAACAGGCGCGATAAAAGGCGTACTGAATATGTTGATCCGGCTGCGTAAGGACTACAACCCTGAACACATGGCGGTGGTGTTTGACGCAAAAGGCAAAACCTTCCGCGATGATATGTACGCGGAATACAAAGCGAACCGCCCGCCTATGCCCGACGATTTGCGCAGCCAGATAAAACCGTTACACGACGCTATCCGCAAAATGGGTTTACCACTACTGATCGTCGACGGCGTTGAAGCGGACGATGTCATCGGCACCCTGTGCGAACAGGCAACCCGGCAAGGCATCGACACGATTGTCTCCACTGGCGACAAAGATATGGCGCAGCTGGTTAGCAAACATGTGACGCTGATCAACACCATGAACGACAGCGTGATGGACCGTGAAGGTGTGATAGAAAAATTCGGCATTCCCCCAGAGCGTATTGTCGATTTTCTGACATTAGTAGGGGACAGTGTCGACAATATCCCGGGCGTGCCCAAGTGCGGACCCAAGACCGCGGTAAAATGGCTGACTGAGTACGAATCATTGGATAACCTGGTTGAACACGCCGATGAGATTAAAGGCAAGGTAGGCGAAAATCTGCGTAACAGCTTGTCGCATATTCCACTGTCCAAACAATTGGCCACCATTAAATTGGATGTGGAATTGGATTGCTCGCCGACTCAGCTCGACATTCTGGAACCGGATAACCAGGCATTGCTGGAACTCTATAAAGATCTTGAATTCAAAACCTGGGTAGCAGAGCTCTCTGCGGCTGCAGGAGAAAGCAATCGCACCGATGCTATCGATGCCCTTTCCGAGACCATCGACAATACATCCGAACCGGAATACGAATGCATACTGGATAAAACTCAATTCGGAAAATGGCTTGAAAAGCTAAAACAGTGCGAGCTGTTTGCGTTTGATACTGAAACCACGAGCTTGAATTACATGCAGGCTGAATTGGTCGGTGTGTCGTTTAGTATTGAAGCGGGAGCAGCGGCATACGTTCCGGTTTCACATCGTTACCTGGATGCACCAGAGCAACTGGACCGGGACTGGGTGTTAGAGCAATTAAAACCACTACTGGAAGCCGAAACCCCGAAAAAAGTCGGCCAGAATTTAAAATACGATCAAAGCATTCTGGCCCGGTACGATATTCAATTAAACGGCATCGCATTCGATACCATGCTGGAATCCTACGTACTTGACTCGACTGCCACTCGACACGACATGGACAGCCTTTCGCTTAAATACCTGGGTCATAAAACCATAAGCTTTGAAGAAATAGCGGGTAAAGGCAGCAAACAAATTACCTTCGATCAAATAGAACTGGAAATTGCCGCAAAATACGCAGCCGAAGATGCTGACATCACATTAAAATTGCACCAACATTTGTGGCCCATGCTGGAAGCTGAAAAAAGCCTGCAGTCTGTATTTACAGACATTGAAATGCCACTGGCACCCATACTGTCAAAAGTAGAACGCACCGGTGCGTTAATTGATGCAAACATGCTGCGCTTACAAAGCCAGCATCTGGCCAAGCGGATGATGGAACTTGAAAAAGAAGCACACGACATGGCCGGAGAAGAATTCAATCTGGGCTCACCCAAGCAATTAGGCACCATACTGTTTGAAAAATTAGGTTTACCTGTCATCCAGAAAACACCCAAAGGCGCGGCCTCAACTGCTGAAGCTGTATTACAGGAATTGGCTCTGGATTACCCTTTACCCAAAGTACTGATGGAGTATCGTGGATTAAGTAAATTAAAATCCACTTATACCGATAAGCTACCCGAATTAATAAACGCTAAAACCGGTCGTATTCATACTTCCTATCAACAGGCTGTTGCCGCAACCGGACGCCTATCCTCTACCGACCCTAACCTGCAAAATATTCCAATAAGGTCAGAAGAAGGTAGAAAGATCAGGCAAGCGTTTATTCCGCGTAAAGACTGCAAATTATTAGCCGCCGATTATTCTCAAATTGAATTACGCATCATGGCGCACTTATCTGACGATGCCAGCTTATTAAAGGCATTTAATCAGGGATTGGATATCCACCAGGCTACGGCATCAGAGGTCATGGGGGTAGCACTGGAGGACGTTACTACAGAACAAAGACGCAAGGCCAAAGCGGTTAATTTTGGTTTGATTTACGGCATGTCTGCTTTTGGTTTAGCAAAACAACTGGGCATTGGGCGCAAAGAAGCACAGCAATACATCGACTTATATTTTGAGCGCTATCCCGGTGTACTCAATTACATGGACCGCGTTCGCAAATTAGCCGCAGAACAAGGGTATGTGGAAACCTTGTTCGGCCGTCGCCTGCATTTGCCGGAAATTAATTCCCGTAATGTACCCCGACGTCAGGCAGCGGAACGCACGGCAATAAATGCACCGATGCAGGGTTCCGCTGCGGACATTATTAAGCGGGCAATGATTGATGTGGACGCGTGGCTGGAAAAACAAAAGATGGAAACTCGCATAATCATGCAGGTGCATGATGAATTAGTGTTCGAA
This sequence comes from Ketobacter sp. MCCC 1A13808, assembly GCF_009746715.1. Taxonomy (NCBI): domain Bacteria; kingdom Pseudomonadati; phylum Pseudomonadota; class Gammaproteobacteria; order Pseudomonadales; family Ketobacteraceae; genus Ketobacter; species Ketobacter nezhaii. The sequence continues at coordinate 163,794 of NZ_VRKW01000003.1, read as the reverse complement.
GTTCCCCTGAAAGAGTTGGACTGCATCACAAAACAGGTAACGTTACTTATGCAGGGCGCGGCGGAACTGAAAGTTCCCTTGATCGTTGAGGCTGGGGTGGGTGATAATTGGGATCAGGCTCATTAGATTAGGCAGATATCCCCAATGTCAGCTTAGACTCCCCTAGTGAGCCTGGACAACAAAAATAAAAACGCGAAGGGATTGCACCCGGAACCAGCTGGTCACTTAATTTAAAATTATTTTTGAATTTTGGTGAACTAAACCCAGCAAGCGTCGTCTTAATACATGAAGCTAAGGCAGCAATCCCAAGCCGAGTAATCGGCTACAGCAAACCGGCTTTCCCCCAAGAGCCGGACCCTAGCCGGTAGTCTGCCCCAAGACTACCGGCTTTTTTTTGTCTGCAATTTAAGATTACTGCGCTGTTTCGTATTCCTTTTCAAACCCAAACCAATTCGCCAGCACTTCACGCGCCTGCTCAACGCCTTCTTTATTGTGGGATGAAAACAATTGTGCAGTGACCTGGTCACCGTAGGCTTTGATCTCTTTCCGCACCCCTAAAACCGAATTCTTCGCCGGTCCGCGCTTGAGTTTGTCGCTCTTGCTCAGCAATATATGGACGGGCATATTCTGATGCTGCGACCATTCAAGCATCATCCTGTCGAAATCCTTGAGGGGGTGGCGAACATCCATCACCAGAATGAGTCCAGCCAGGCACTGTCTTTGCTCAAGATATTCACCCATATGAGCCTGCCACTCCAATTTCATTTTCTCCGGCACCTTGGCATAACCGTAGCCCGGCAAATCCACCAGCTTGCAGTTGTCATCCATCCGGAAAAAGTTAATCAACTGGGTTCGGCCCGGCGTCTTACTGGTACGTGCCAGTCCGCCGTGATCCACCAGAGTATTGAGCGCGCTGGATTTACCCGAATTGGAACGCCCGGCAAATGCGATTTCAACCCCTTGCTCCGGAGGGCACTGGGCCAGATTAGCCGCACTGATCTCGAATTGAGTCTGACGCAGGCGGGCAGTAAAAATTTTCATTGGATGATCCTGGTAGGTTGAAATCGGAATGCATTTTCGCCAATATTCCTCAGCCATGTAAAGGACATTACCCCTTAAGAGAACTTTGTTATATAATCCCATCGATTTTTTCTATATAAACTTCTGGGTGAGAGGGGTTCGTTCATGAAAAAACTTTTGATGGCGTCTGCCGTTGTGTTAATGGGATTTACTATAAATACTCAGGCTGAAGCGCCGGCTAAATACAATATGTATTGTGTCGCCTGCCATGGTACCGGTGCAGCCGGTGCGCCAAAAACCGGTGACAAGGCCGCTTGGGAACCCCGTCTGGCAGCAGGAATCGACGCTCTGGTCACCAGCTCGAAAAAGGGTAAAAATGCAATGCCCCCTATGGGTCTCTGCAACGACTGCACCGATGCAGAGCTGAAAGAACTCATAGAATTCATGTCGAATTAGCCTTATCCGGAATAACCACCTGATATTTAAAGTATTTTATAATTAGGACCTTGCTATGAAATTGTTAGCTAAATTGTTGCTGACCTCGGCTATCGCCGCGTCCGCAACTGGGGTATACGCTGCCGGAGACGCCGAAGCCGGAAAAAACAAAGCATCAACCTGTGTTGCTTGCCATGGTGCTGATGGTAATAGCACCGTTCCGAACTTTCCGAAATTAGCAGGCCAGTCAGCAGGCTATATTGTTAAGCAACTTCAGGATATGAAAAGTGGCGCCCGCCCGGTACCTGAAATGGCGGCCTTTTTGCCTGCACTGAATGATCAAGATATCGAAGACCTCGGCGCCTATTACGCTGAACAACCCATCCAGCCCGGTTCCGCCGATCCTAAATTGGTTGAGCTGGGACAGAGCGTGTATCGAGCTGGCAACGCAGAAAGTGGTGTTACCGCCTGCGCCGCCTGCCATGGCGCCAACGGGAAAGGCATGCCGGAAGCCGGATTTCCTGCATTAGCAGGTCAACATGCTGCCTATATAGAAAAACAGCTGAAAGCGTTCCGGGCAGCCGGACGTGAAGATCACAATGGTGCCCGTCGTGAAAACGATGGTGAAACCAAAATGATGCGGGCAACGGCAGCACGATTGAGTGATGACGAGATCTCAGCGCTGTCCAGCTACATTAACGGTCTATACTAATCACACTGTTCCAAGCAAAGGCAGCTCAGGCTGCCTTTTTTTATGCCGCCCTATTCAGCCCGGGTTCAGAAGGAACCCTGCAAGATATATTGAGTCATAAGCACATCGAATGAAAAGTCAGGGAATCCTCATGAAAAATAAGATAAATCCAATTCTGAACTTTGGTCTGATCACGCTGTTTACCATGGTGAGCGCACTGGTTCAGGCCGATACCTTTAATGAAGGCGTGGATTACACGCGCCTGCCGCAACCGGGCAAAGTAGAACAACCCGGAAAAATTGAAGTACGGGAATTCTTTTCATTTGCCTGCCCGCACTGCTTTACCCTGGAAGGTTACACAAAAGATTGGAAAAAGACGCTCGCTGACGACGTTAACTTCGTCATGACTCCAGCCGCTTTTCGCAAAGACTGGGAGCCGCTGGCCCGCGCCTATTACATCGCAGAATCCCTGGATAAACTGGATACCATCAAACCGAAATTATTCGAAACCATCCATGTTAAAAAGAAGCCGATGGACACGGAAGAGAACCTGGCTACCTTTTTTGCGGACTACGGCGTTAATGAAGCTGACTTCAAAAAGCTCTATAACTCATTCAGCATCCGGGTAAAAGAGAAACAGGGCATGGCACTGGCAAAGGCATATCAGCTACGTGGGGTGCCTGCAATGGTGGTGAATGGAAAATATATGGTCAACTCTCAAACAGGCAAAACCTATGATCACCTGCTTAAAGTTGCCAACTTCTTGATCGAAAAAGAACGGGCAGCAGGCGCTACCGCAGCCAAATAAAGCCCGAATGACCGCAGGATTCATTCGACATGGGTCTACACTTAACAGGACGTTTCCCTGCCACCAGTCCGGCAGGGTTTGAGGCATGCGCAATCAGGCGTGAGTAAGTAGCCGTGAAATACGATATTAACCCATCAAGCAAATCCAGCTTTGATCCGGAAAACCACCCCAGCGTTTTGCGGTTATTAAGCTACAACATACAGGCCGCTATCGGCACCAGCTCCTTCCATCACTACGTGACCCGCAGCTGGCGTCATGTGTTGCCGGATTGGCGCGGACTGCAACGGCTGGACCGAATAGGCCAGGTGCTTGCCCACTACGATCTGATTTCCTTGCAAGAGGTGGATGGCGGCAGCCTGCGCAGCGGCTTTGTGAATCAAGTGGCCTACTTGGCAGACTTGGGCCGCTTTGACTATTGGTATCAGCAGCTGAATCGAAACCTGGGACGCTTCGGCCAGTTCAGTAATGGGGTACTTTCCCGCTTTGTACCCTTCGAAATCGAAGACCACAAACTACCGGGATTAAAAGGCCGGGGAGCAATCGTTGCCAAGTACGGTAACGACGAACACACTTTAGTGCTGGTCGCCGTTCATCTGGCATTGTCCGAAAAGGCCCGCAACCGGCAGTTGGAATATGTACGTGAAATTATTCAACATTACGAGCACGTTATTGTAATGGGAGACATGAATTGCCGTGCAGACCAAATCAGCTCAACCCCGATTAATTCCCACCTGATGCAGGTTCCCGGTGATCATCATACTTACCCTAGCTGGAAACCCACCCGCAACATTGATCACATACTGGTCTCCCCCAGTTTGAAGATTCGCAACGTCAAAGTATTGGACTGCGATTACTCCGACCACCGTCCCATTTCCATGGAAGTGGCCCTACCAAAGCCACTGGCGCTCGCCTTAATCGGTAAAATTCCGCAAATTAGCTAAAATACGCAAATTTCTATCCATTCTGCCTGTGTTATGCCTGCTCTTTTCCTATACTTTCCTTAACCTACAGTTATAAGGCACCTTTGGCCATGTCCGGGGACAGTACTAACGACTGGAAAACGAAATACCTGACCGTGCTGGAAGAAATGGAAGCCAGCGAAGAAAAAGAGCGCGCAAATCAAAAGCTGATGCAAAGAGCCATCGTGCGCGTTTGCCTGGCGGCGGACGGACTGGACGAACGCCTGGACCATCAGCTGAATGCCTTGCGCAAGGGGCTTAGGGACGGCCACAGCATCGAATCTCTGGAGCCGGTGATTGATCGCCTGGAAGATTCCGTTATGGAACTGGATGACCGGCGCCGGGAGCAGAATCAGGAAACGCAACAGATCATCGAGGAACAGCTGGCAAACTACCAAAAGCTGGACCTGCCACGAACCCAAACCAATGAACTCAAAGCCTTTACCAAAACCCTTCCGGAACTGATTGCCGGTAGCGGCCTTAAACCCGCATTAATTAAACAACTTTCCAGCGTTTACTTCAGCCTCAATCAACACCTATTGCAGCAATCCAACAACGTTGATGAGCCTAAGCCGGGCCTGATATCAAAGTTGTTTGGCGGTAGCAACCGCCCACCGGAACCGGATACACAGAACACCGACACAACACCCCACCCCGGAAACGCAGAGCCGGATGTAATTCAAAAGGATGTGATTTGTGGTGATCCCTATCTGGGGGAACGGCTTAGCCGTACTTTGTGCAATTTACTGGAACAGATCGATGTTCCCGAAGAATTTAGCGAGCGTAAAGAAAAACTAATCGATTCAGTTAAAACCGAATTTCAACCGGAACAGCTACCGGACTTTCTGGATGAAACCACTCAGCTCGTGGCCTCCATCAAGATCATGGCGCAAAAAGAGCTGGAACAATTTCTGGTTACTCTTCACCACCGACTGAATGACATCCAGGACTTTCTGATCAATGCCCGGCAAGGGGAAAAGGAAGCACAGGAAAATCAGGAAAAACTCGACCACGACGTGCGCAAAGAACTCAGGGAAATGCGCAGCAATGTCGAGAAAAGTGATGATGTCGTGCATATTAAACAGGACATCGAATTCATGATGGACCGGATAGTCGCAGCAGTCGACGCCTTTCATGAGCAGGAAAACCACCGCAGACAGGCTGTCCACACACGCTTCGAAAGCCTGACAGAGCGTATGGCCACCATGGAATCAGAGGCTTTGGAACTCAAGATTAATCTGGAAACCCAACGCAAAGAAGCCATGCGCGATGCCCTCACCGAGCTACCGAACAGAGCAGCCTATGACGCTCATATCCAAAGCGAGTTTTCCCGTTGGCGGCGACATTCCCGGCCACTCTCCATTACCATCATCGATATCGATCACTTCAAAAAAATCAACGACACCCTGGGCCATTTACGCGGCGACAAAGTATTGAAATTAGTCGCAAGGGAGATCTCACAGCGACTTCGTAGCGAGGACTTTGTCGCCCGTTACGGGGGAGAAGAGTTCGTGATCATAATGCCGGAAACGGATTTGCAATCCGCATTGGTCGCGACAGAAAAAGTAAGGGCTGCCATAGAAAGCTGTCCATTCAGCTTCAATCAACAACCGATTCCCATTACCGCCTCTTTTGGCGTTACCTCGTTCGAAAACGGCGACGAAATCGAAACGTGCTTTGAACGCGCGGATAAAGCGTTATATCGCGCCAAAGAGCTGGGAAGAAACCGAGTCGAACAAGGCTAAATTACAAAAACCCAACATCCAACCAACCCATCAGGCCAACCCCGCTTCTGAATGGCCACCTTAGCCTATTTATCCCAAATCGGAGGTGATTTAATTTTTCACCAGGCAACACTATAAAAATAATAAAGGGATAACCTGGTGCTGGTGAAAACAACAAATTCTAGTCGCTTGACGTTACTGGACAAGGTCAATGTTTGCCTACAGGACTTTGGTGACCACGTTATGCACTTGGTTTTTGACGTTGAAGGAAAAGTAGACGTTAACCAAATGAATCGAGCGGTCCGCTTATCCTTCATTGAACATCCTATTATGGCGCAGCGCCTGATTTACCAGCGAGGCCAGCCGCGCTGGATTGAGTGGGATGGGGATACACTGGACCGCGCCAAATTCTGCCACTCTTTGAGTAGTGAAAACAAAGAAACGGACATTGATAAATTCCTGGTCCAGGTGGTCGACTTTTCGCTGCAGCCGATGGTACTTATTCAGATTATTGAAGGTAAAACCACGACAGTGTGCATCAAAGTCAGCTGTGTGCCCATTGATGGTCGTGGCTTCCTGATTTACGTTGAACGGCTATTAGCGCTGTATGAAAGTCTGAACGAGCCCTCCAATTGCCAACCCGAAGTGGGTGATCTGACACAGCGCAGCACCAGGGCACTGATTCGCTACTTCCAACCGGCAGACGCGATTAAGTTAGCTATTTCCAGTTTTCGAAATCAACTACAAGACAGCATAACCACGAACAATTGGCGCATACCCAGCCAGAAAAACGGTCAACTGGACAAAGCTTATTATTGTCATACCCTGCCACCGTCGAGCCTGGGTGACATCATTCGATTACGACAGATCCATCAACTGACGTTCAATGATATTCTGCTGGCTGCGTACTACCTGTCGTTGTACGACATTATAAAGCCGAAACAGAGCAAGCCCTTCTGCGTACTGAATACCTATGATCTACGTCGCTATGAAGATAACCATGCACCTGACAGAGTCGCGAACTACTCCAGTTTTATCAACACCAATGTGCCCATTGTTGATGACGACTGTTTGATTTCAGCGGCAAAAAAAGTACAGCAATCGATTGGTCAACGTAAAGCACGTTATCCGGGTATAACGGAAGGACCTTTTATCTGGCCGCTTCTGACGTTGCTGCCTTTTCAATTTGGCCGTTTTATAGTGACTCGATTGCTCAAACACAGGGGCGAAAAGATTCCTGTGTTTACCAATGTTGGTGTCATTCATACTGAGGAAATGCGGCTCAACAAGCAACCCATTCGCAATGTAAAGCCGTTCGCACCGCTTGAGTTTCCGCCAAAATTAGCCGTCACCCTGGCCACTTCCGGAAACAGCATCACTTTGAGTGTCGGCTATAGTCGCAATCACTTTTCCGATGCCATGATCAAACAGCTTTTTCTGCGCATGGAAACGCTGATAACGGATACGGACCGAACGGTCCGGAGCAATGCCGCATGACGCAGGCCTTGTATCACTTGGTAGAGCGGCGCCGAATTTATTTCATCGCCAGCATTACCCTGCTCCTGCTGCTATCAAGCCAACTGGCCCAGATGGCGTTTAACGGCGATGTGAAGGTCATGTTTGATAAGGATGACCCTCACTACCAACGCCTGCAACAGTTGGACACAGACTATGTAGATTCGAATTATCTGGTTATTTTGTTCGAGCCCGCCGACAAAAATATCTACCGGAAAGATAATCTCGTCGTTGTTGAAGCACTCACCAACGCGTTATGGACATTGCCATACACCGTTAGCGTCGAATCCATTAGTAACCATTCGCGCTTATCAGTAGCCGACGATGATATACGGTCAACTGCGCTGATTGATCAAGCCCGGACGCTCACCCCCGAACAAATTCGTTCCATTCAGTATTACGCACGCCAGGATCAACAGATCCGCGGCAAGCTGATTTCACCCGACGAGAATGCAACTGCATTATTTGCCACCATTGCGCTACCGGAATCTCACTTGGAGGCCGTACTGGAACTGCGCTCCGCCGCAATGGCATTGAGAAAGGAGTTTGAGTCCCGTTATCCGGGCAGCACCATTCATATTAACGGCGATGTTGCGATCGAAGGGGCACTGCTGCAAGTTACGATGGATGACATTTTGCGTGTTAACCCCATCGTCTTCCTCACCATTTTTATCCTGACCGGCTTATTTCTACGTTCGATTATGTCCATTGCATCAACCATCGGCGTGGTGATCGCAGCTACTGGCATCTCTACCGGAATCAATATTCTGTCAGGCTTTGAAATGAACCCTATCACCATGATGGCGCCAGCGATTATCATGGTCCTGGCTGTTGCAGATAGCATTCACGTATTAACGACTTACACCCTTTTAAGCCGTCAGGGGCTGCCCTGTAAAAAGGCGATGGTGCAAAGTCTCGAGAAAAATTTGGCTCCGGTATTCTGGACCAGCGTGACCACGGCTGTCGGCTTTCTGGGAATGAATTTCGGCGACTCGCCGCCATTCAGAACTATGGGCAATATGGCTGCAATCGGCGTGCTGTTCGCGTTCCTGGCGACATTTACCGTATTGCCCACTATTGCCTTATTGTTTCCTGCTCAAACCATCCGTAAACCCCTGTCCCTAAGTAAAACAATGGCGTCCCTCAGTAACTGGGTGATTCGATCCAACCGTTTGTTGTTGGTGCTGATGTTTACAGTTTCTGCCGTATTGTTAACCTTCATTCCACGGCTTGATTTCAACGACGATATATCTGAATATTTCGACCCTTCTCTCGACATCTATGAATCCATACAATTTTCAGAAAAAAATACCCGTGGCGTTCATACCTTACTGTATTCATTTGCTTCGGGCACCGAGAACGGAGTGAACGACCCGGATTTTTTACGCAAGGTAGATCAGGTTAGTCAATGGTTGCGGCAGCACCGGGATGTAGCTGAGGTCTACAGCTACATTGACCTGATCAAAAAAATCAATCAAACCCTACATAATGACGATATTGAGTATTATCGCATTCCTGATTCCAAAGCACTTTGCGCACAATATCTTCTGCTGTATGAAATGCTAATCCCGAACGGGATCGATTTGAGTCGCGATCTCACCCTCGACCGATCTGCCTTAAAGATGACCGTCCATATCAAGAACAGCGACAACCAGACTCTAATCGGACTGGAACGGGATATTGACCATTATCTTTCAAACAACCTGCCGGAACTCAACAACAAAGGCTCAAGCCAACTGCTCATTTTTGCTCACATGGGCAACAAGATTATCCATAGCATGGTTGATGGCTCGTTAATAACATTAATTCTGATTTCTATTTTTATGATGATCGCCCTGCGCTCAGTTCGGTTTGGATTACTCAGCATCATCCCCAACCTAATGCCTGCCGTGGTTATATTTGGCATCTGGTCATTGCTAGTGGGCCATGTCAATCACGCAGCCGCCATGACTTTTAGCATTTGCCTGGGACTCGTAGTGGATGACACCATTCACTTTATCAGCCAATACCTCCAATGCCGTCGCAGCGGATACGATCCTGAGACCGCTCTGCGCGAAACATTTGTCCACTCAGGCACAGCCATCGTGATCACATCGATCACCTTATCCTGCGGCATCCTATTATTAACGCTCTCTGATTTTACAGTAAATGACACGCTGAGTTTGATGCTCACCGGTATCATTATGACTGCCTTGCTTTTCGATTTGTTATTTCTGCCCACATTGCTTTTATGGGCAGACAAAGCACCCCAGGAACCAGAGTATTTCAGGAGTTCAAGCGTATGATCGCATCCCGATTCGAAAGTATTGGTGTTTATCTGCCGGAAAAAGAAGTCACGACACAATCCTTAGTGAGCAGCATGGAAACCCAACCCATGTTTGATCTGGAGAAATTAACCGGCGTAAAAAGCAGGCGTTGGCGCTCGGATTCCGAGGATTGCCATACCCTCGCGATGTCAGCGATAGAACGCTGCCTGCACCAGTCGCATTACCGAGCGGATGACATTGACGTTATTGTTTGCACTTCTATCACCCGCTTCACCGGCGGGCTTAGATTTGCGCTGGAGCCCGGCCTCAGCGCCACATTAAAAAATACGCTGGGCATGCGACGTAATGCGTTGAATTTTGACATCACCAACGCCTGTGCCGGTATGTTCACGGGCGTCTACTTGATGGATCAAATGATCAAAAGTGGCGCAGCAAAAACGGGACTGGTAGTGAGCGGCGAATGCATTACGCCGATAACAGAAACGGCGCTCAAAGAAATCAACAATCCGATTGATGAGCAATTCGCATCACTCACGGTGGGCGATTCCGGTGCTGCTGTCATCATGGATAGATCTGTGAACGAACACTCCAGACTGAATTTCCTGGAACTGTTCACCTTAGCTGAATTTTCGGAATTTTGTTTTGGCATGCCAAGTAATAAGAATCCGGGGGTTGCCATGTACACAAAGGCAATGGAGATTCACGCTACCGTCATTCAACGACTTCCATCATTTCTGGGTCAGTTCGCCGAACGCTATCAAGTAAGTGGCATAGATTTTCAGCACGTTATTCCCCATCAGACCTCAGAACGGGCGATCCGTACAGCACTTGAATTGTGCAGTGAGACGTTCGGAGACATCCCGCACATCTGCGTGTCATTGGACAAATTCGGCAATACTTCTTCCACTTCCCATTTTGTCGTACTGGATGACCAGATGCGCCAGGGCATCATTAAACCGGGCGATAATGTACTCATGCTGATCCTGGCTTCCGGAATCATTCTGGGTGCCGCTTCCGTTACCGTGGGCAACTTGAGAGGAATCAATTAATGGGATCCATTATTCGTAAAACCGCAGTGGTGGAGAATAAGAATTTCAGTGCCATCGAAAATACGGCAACGGCGGGAATAAAATGCATTGAGGCGAGCGGCATAGATCCCTCTCGGATAGGTGTTTTGATCTATGCGGGCTTATATAGGGATGACAATATCATGGAGCCGTCAGTAGCCAGTCTGGTACAGAAAAAAATCCAAATTGGTCTGGATATTTCAGCTTCAAATCTTGCAGGAATGACTTTTTCTTTCGATGTCATTAATGGAGCGAACAGCGTAATGAGCGCTATTTCGGTGGCGGATTCCATTTTACAGAATGACCACAAGCAGTTCGTTCTCATCGTTGCGGGTGATGCCCACCCCTCTAAATCCGATCACAAAGAATTTCCGTTTGAGGCGGTTGGCGCAGCCATGCTGCTTGGCTGGGATACGGATTCGTTACGCGGTTTTCACGCGGTCAGCTATCTGAGCGACCATACAAACGCTGAATCCAGTTTCAGTGCCACCGGAAAGCTAGAAGAATTTGGCATGGAGGGACGCAGCCATGTTCGTTTTGAATCTGATCCGCGTTTATCGGAAAGTTATTTGCGCCTAAACGCAGAAAATATTAATCAGTATCTACAGCGCCAACGACCCAAAGCCATCGACTTTATTCTCAGTTCAGAACCGGTCCGTGGTTTCAGTCAGCAGCTGGTTACTATGATTGATTTTCAACACCCGGCGGATGGGGGCGTGGCATTATCCCCACAATCAATCGATCTGCACGGGCATTTTGGCGGTGATATTCATACCGCTGCGCCCATTGCAGCATTTGATGTGCTCATTCCGGAGCTCAAGGATAGGAAAAAAACCACCCTTCTTTTTTCCACGGTCGGGTCCGGTAATGCCAGCGCCTGCGCTCTGTATTGTGTTTAGCCTATTACTGCCGGAGTTTGCATTATGAAGAAAGCGTTAGTGACAGGGGGGGCCGGATTCCTCGGCCTCTATATCGTCGAACAACTGATTAGTCGTGGTTATCAAGTCAGTGTTTTATATCGGGGGGATTATCCGCATCTTGCGCAATTGCCGGTAACGATATTTAAAGGTTCGGTTACGGACCATCAACTTGTTGCGCAGGCTGTAAAAGGTCAGGATCTGGTATTTCATACCGCCGCTAAAGTGGGTTATTGGGGGGATTATCAGGACTACTACCATACCAATGTTGTTGGCACTAAAAATATTATCGCGTGCTGCCAACAGGCCGATGTAAAAAAGCTGATTTACACCAGCTCGCCGAGTGTGACGATGAATAATATCGACATTCATAATGGCGATGAAAGTCTGCCTTACCCGGATTATTACCATACTCACTATTCCGCCACAAAATCCCTGGCCGAACAACTACTGCTAAAATCCCATAACCCGAATGGATTACAAACGTTAGCGATCCGGCCACATTTGATTCTGGGACCACGAGATAACCATTTACTTCCCCGATTGCTGAATCGAGCACAGTCCGGAAAATTAAAACAGATCGGTCCCGGCACCAATCGGGTCAGCGTTACTTACGTAGAAAATGCGGCGCACGCTCATATTCTGGCGGCAGAATCGAACAATACGGGGGGTAAAGCCTACTTTATTAACGAACCTGAACCGGTTTTACTGTGGAATTGGATTAAAGAGGTTTTGCGCACGCTGGGCACTCAGCCACCGCGAATCGGAGTACCCTTTTTTCTTGCCTATGGTGCAGGTTGGTGTCTGGAATGGGTGCATCGTGTTTTTGGTTTGCAGGGTGAACCGATGGTGACGCGTTTTATCGCTTCAGAGCTGTATCGCAATCACTATTTCTCTATACGCCGTGCACAACAGGATTTTAACTATGAACCGCTTTTTAGTTTGCACGAAGCACAAGCCAGAACTATCGCATCACTGCAACAACCAACCTGATTATAGACATGGGTTAATCTAATTCAGTAACTGGCGCAACCGCGCCAGTAAAATATCTTCATCCAGCGGTTTTGTGATTAATTCCGTTACGCCGGACGCCATTATATCGGCGTCTTCTCCGTGGACGGCGTGAGCCGTTAAGGCAATAATCGGCAGACTCCGAAAACGATCTTGTGCCCGTAGCCTGCGGGTTGCTTCTTTTCCATCTATGCCGGGCAACGAAATATCCATTAGGACCACATCAAATTCTTCATTATCCAGCTTGGAAAGACAGTCTTCGGCACAGTTTACGCCGGTCACAACGTAGTTTTCATCTTCCAGAATCCAGGTTACCAACTTCATGTTATCCGGATTGTCTTCTACCACTAATACTTTGTTGCCCATTGCTGCCGACCTGTTAAATCAACTTGAATGTCTTTGCCATTGGTTAAGTGTAGCTGTTTTTATTGAATCTGATATAACGCAATGTCAGCGACCTAAGCGCTTGTATTACAAGGCAACTAAGTCAATTTGCTTTATCAGACTTCACCGTATTGGGCTGCATTTCCCAACCAGCGTTGGATTAACCTTTCACTCCTTGCGGGATCCCGCTCCAGCAGAAGCGCAGCCATTTGCTTACTCTCTTCCAGAAGAGTTTCATCACGCAACAGGTCTGCAATACGAAAACTCATCTCTCCCGTTTGTCTGGTGCCGAGCACCTCACCTGGCCCACGTAGATGTAGATCTTTTTCTGCTATTACAAAGCCGTCGTTCGTTTCCCGCATCACTTCCAGACGCTCACGCCCCATTTTCGACAACGGCTTTTGATATAACAACAAACAAAAACTTTCCGTTGTTCCGCGCCCAACGCGACCACGCAACTGATGTAACTGTGCCAAACCCAATCGCTCTGGGTTTTCAATAATCATGACACTCGCGTTGGGAACGTTGACACCCACCTCGATGACCGTGGTGGCGACCAAAACCTGAATCTCCTCACGTTTAAAGCGATCCATGATATCCGCTTTTTGCGCCGGTTTAAGACGGCCGTGCACTAACTCAATTTCAATCTCTGGCAAAAATTTTTTCAGTTGTTCTGCAGTGTCTTCCGCAGCCTGACATTGCAACACTTCAGACTCTTCGATTAGCGTGCAAACCCAATACACTTGCCTGCCCTGCAGACAGGCATGCCGTACTCGGTCCACTACATCCAGACGACGCTGACTTTCCAGTACGACTGTTTTAACCGGCGTTCGTCCCGGTGGCAACTCATCAATAACGGAGGTATCCAAATCGGCGTACGCACTCATTGCTAACGTACGCGGGATGGGTGTTGCAGTCATAATAAGTTGGTGCGGTATCATGCCTTCGGATTGGCCTTTTTGTTTTAACGCCATTCGTTGGTGCACTCCGAACCGATGCTGCTCATCTATAATCACCAGCGCCAGATCGCGATAGTCAACCTCATCCTGAAACAGCGCATGGGTTCCCACCACCATCTGGGCAGTACCGCTTTGGATCAAAGCCAACTGTTCGTTGCGTTTTTTACCCTTTAGCTTTCCGGACAACCAGGCCACTGTCAGACCAAGCGGCTCAAACCACTCGACAAAAGCATGGTAGTGCTGTTCCGCCAGAATTTCGGTGGGTGCCATCATTACCACCTGATATCCAGCATCAATGGTCATCGCCGCAGCCCGTGCAGCCACCAGCGTTTTTCCAGAACCCACATCCCCCTGCACCAGACGTAACATAGGGTGGCTCTGCTGAAGATCCCGACACAATTCCTGATGCACTCGCTGTTGCGCAGCGGTGGGGGTAAATGCCAAAGACGCCAGCAACGATTGTTCCAATGTTGACTGCGCGGGAATCACCTGTGCACATTGCTCTTTCACCCGCTTTCTCAGCTTCAGCAAACTCAGATGGTGAGCGGTGAGTTCTTCCAGGGCCAATCGTTGTTGCGCCTTATGGGAACCATCCAACAACGCCTGAACCGGTGCCTCTGCCGGTGGCCGGTGAACGTAATGCAATGCTTCCGTCAAGGTTGGCCACTGGGCAGCGTGCATTGCCTCAACGGGCAACAATTCCGCCACGCTCTGGGCTTTGCCCAGTAATTTCAATACTTGATCACTGAGCTTACGCAAGGTAGGTTGCTGAATACCTTCCGTCGCCGGATACACTGCCGTCAATTGCGCCTCTATCGGCTCATCTGCACCCGACAACACGCGGTATTCCGGATGCGCCATTTCCTTTCCGAAGCCGGTTAAACGTATTTCACCATAACAACGCACGATCGCTCCGGTTTGAAATTGGGTTTTCTGACTGGCAGAGAAATGGAAGAAGCGAAGATTCAACTGACCGGTTCCATCCTCTATCCGGCAAATAAGGCTACGGCGTTTTCTCACCACAATATCCGCCATCAGGACCCGCCCCTGGATCAGGCCCTCGCTGCCTTCGCGAGTGGAACCGATCGGTACCAAACGAGTGCGATCCTGATAGCGGAACGGCAAGTGGAACAAAATGTCCTGCAGGTTGTGAATGCCCAAACGGGCGAGCTTTTCTGCCTGAGCCGCACCCACGCCTTTCAATTGCGTCACCGGTGTTGTGGCAAAAAAATCCGGTGTCACAGCGTCGCGGCACCCTGTAATGAGCAGCTGGTCACCGCTTCAACCAATGCCTGTATGGCTTTGGGACGGGAAAATCGTTTTCGCCACACGATCGAGACGCGGCGATAAGGTATTTTTCCGGCAAAAGGGCGTTCGACCAGGGTGTCTGTATCGTATATATGTCTATCAGTAGAGGAGCTGGGTAAAATGGTCAATCCTAAACCCGAGGCGACCATATGGCGCAGGGTTTCCAGCGACGTGCCCTGGGGAATGGTGGTTTCATCGCTGTGCTTCATAATCCCCGGGCACGCATTCAGGACCTGCTCACGAAAACAATGACCTTCACCCAGCATCAATATATTTTCTTTTTCCAATTGTTTGCGGGTGATTTTTTCTTGCTTGGCCAAGGGGTGTCCCGCCGGAATCAATACTTCAAAGGGCTCGTCGTACAAATCGTGAATCTCGACATCCGCTTCTTCGAATGGAAGCGATATAATAATGGCATCCAGCTCGCCATTACGTAGCTTCTGTCGTAAAACACCGGTGTAATTTTCTTCCAGAATCAACGGCATTTCCGGTGCAATTGGTTTAATGCTGCGGATGACGTGGGGGAAAAGGTAGGGCCCAACCGTAAAGATAGCTCCGACCCGCAAAGGCAGATTCAACTGACCTTTGCCTTCCTGAGCGATTTGTTTCACCAGCTCGGCTTCTTCCAGCACTTTGCGTGCCTGAGCGACGATGCGCTCACCCGCCATGGTGACGCGAACATCGGATCGATTACGCTCAAACAGCGCAATATCCAATTCTTCTTCCAGCTTTTTTATTGCCACACTCAGGGTAGGTTGGCTTACGAAGCAGCGTTCTGCGGCCCGCCGGAAATGACGCTCCTGTGCCAAGGTGACGATGTAGCGAAGTTCAGTTAAAGTCATGTGCCCTTCCATTGCCTTACAATCTGCCAAAACGATAGCATAAGGTGATTGAAGACAGAAGTTATTAATAGTTTAACTATCGACAAATTCGTTCCATTACCGATCAGGAAACAGATTATGCCACGCATATTATTAGCCGGTTGCGGCAAAATCGGCACCCAACTCGGGTTACTGATGGCACAGCGAGGGCAGCAACCGATCGGATTGCGTCGCTCCCGGGTTGCCATGCCGTTCACTTGTATACAGGGTGATCTTAGCCAGCCGCTAGCCGACGGGTTAATCCGTGAGCCCATTGATTATGTGGTTTATACCGCAACCCCGTCGGAATACTCAGATGCCGGGTATCAGTCGGCTTACCCAGCGGGAGTTCAGCACCTGTTAGACGCGCTATCCGGGCATGCCGTAAAGCGTTTCTTTTTCGTTTCCAGTACAGCGGTGTATCACCAGAACGATGGTAGCTGGGTGGACGAAGACAGTGCCACAGTGCCCAGCCGTTATAACGGCGTTCGCGTTCTGGAAGCAGAAACGTTATTAAAACGAAGTGCTGTCCCGTCAACCTCTATACGTTTTGGCGGAATCTATGGTGCCGGACGTAGCAGGCTATTGGACAAGATCAGGAAGGGAGCCGATGCGCAGGCCAGCCCTCCTAAATACACCAACCGGATTCATCAGCATGACTGCGTGGGGGTATTGGCTTTTCTGATCGAATGCGTGGAGTCGGGCAAAATACTGGATGAGTGTTATCTCGGGGTAGACAACAACCCGGTGGATGAATGGACTTTATATCAATGGCTGGCTGAAAAATTCAAAGCTCCGGCACCCAATCCGGTAGCGGCTGGACCCGATGCCACACAAAATAAGCGCTGCAGCAACCAGCGACTGACCTCACTTGGCTATTCTTTTTCGTTCCCGGATTATCGCAGTGGTTATGCTCAATAGATTTTTATTCACACCATGAAAGCGTTAACGCAAATATTTGGGAAAAGAATAAATGAACCGCGTCCCGCTCCGCATCGTTTTATCATTCTTTCCGCTTTGTATTCGAAGCGTTGCACCGTGCAAATTCACGATAGCGCCAATAATGACTGAACCTAAGCCTAGGGACATATCCATTACGCAATCTTTTCGCGGAATTCGATGCCGCTTTCGCACCCCGAAGGATTCGATTGCTTCCACACTCATACCAGGCCCGTCATCTTCGACTTCAATCTCAACTCGTTCTCCCTGAACCCTCAATCTAACGTGAACTTCGTTACTGGCATATTTTACCGCATTGTCAAAAGTATTACGCAGTAACCTGCGAAACAGCAGAGGGTCAACTGCCAGTATTACATCGCCTTCCAGACTGCATAGGCGCCAAGTCAACTGGGGATAGGCAATGACTCGACTCTGCACTTCCTCATTCACCAGAACATTGATATTAATTTTCTTCTGCCCGCTTTCGTAACTTGGCTCGGCAATCTCGGAGATAAAGAACAAGTCATCGAGCAGGTCAATAAAGTAGTTTAATTCAGATTGGAGCACCAGAATAAAATCAGTTTGCTGTTCAGGTGACATTTTCCCACGGTAAAGATCCAGAGTTTCCACTGCCGCTTTCATACTGGTGAGCGGGGTTCGCAAATCATGCCCTAATTCTTGCAAAAGGTTTTTCCGTGTAGCTTCGGTTTTCTTGACCCGATTGACTAACAATTCAATTTGCTCTGCCATTCCATTAAAATCGAGCTTCAGGTCATTAATTTGGCCCCATTTACTAATCTTAAATCGAGCTTTCAGATTACCTGAGTGGAGCCCCGATATTACGTCTTTCGCTTCGATAGATGTTCTGCGAAGATATAGAAATGCCACACAAAGCCCGCTAATGGCGGTGATAAAAATGCCAGTCGAAAATAAAATAATTTGAAATAGAGCTAGTCTTTTGATGGGTCTGTTTGCAGTGGGCTTGATCAACGCATAGGTGGGGCTCTGTGCATTCAGCCGTATCAGCGTCATCTCATGAAACATTTGTAACGGACCGCCGGCTCCCGATAATTGGTGCGGCTGATCCGGTTTAGGTATTTCCTGCCACTGCTCAGGGAGAGGGCTTGGTGTATTGGATGCAAGGATTTTTCCATCGCTTGATAGCACCCAAATATTAGAAGCCAGCGACGGCGATTCCACACGAAACTTTTCGAACATTTTCAATGCATCAGTGTAATCGGAGCTTTCCAGTATATTCGCCAGCAATAGATAAAGGTTTTTACGGCCTTCTTCTCTTGCGGGCTTCGTTATGCGTTGGTAACTCGCAAGGCCAACGACGCAGTATATGAGTGATACGATGATACTCAGACAGAGCAACTGAAACCAAAATCGAGATCTCATAATCTCAGGCGGTAGCCTACTCCGTATACAGAATCGATAGTTTCTGATGCATCAATGTTTTTTAACTTCTTGCGTAAGTGACTCAGATGAGAATCAATGGTTCGGTCATATATCATGGCTTCCTGATCAGTCGCTGCTAGTATTTCTTCTCGCGTAACCACGTCACCATTGCGCTCAATAAGCTTCGCCAGAATCAGCAGCTCTCTCTTGCCGAGATTAAGTTCATGTTCGCCTGACCATGCCATAAATTTACTGGAATCAATTCGCAGAGACCCAAAGCTCAATATGCTTCGATCGGATTTACTGATCAACCTTAACATTCTGGCCGAAAGTTCCCGAACACCACAGGGTTTTCGAATGTAATCGTCAGCACCGCATTCAAGGCTTTCGACAGCGGATTCTTCATCTGTTTTAGCAGTGAGAATAAGTATCGGCAACTTGGTATTAGTTGAGCGGATACGCCGACACAATTCGTAACCATTTCCATCCGGTAGATTTAGATCCAATAAAATTACATCAAAGGACTGCTGACGCGCCGCTTCCAAGCCACTAGTAAACGTTTCGCGCAGGGTAACGGAAAATCCTGCAAACGGAAGACTAAGTGACAGCGTTTTTGAAATTAATGGATCGTCCTCCACCAATAAAACTCGACTTGTTTTCATCTTATCATCACGCGCAATTTTTCGTCTATTTTATCAATTAATCACGCGCAACCAATACTTTCCACAAAAATTACAGATTTGATCATTACATTGATCGCACTGTTTACCGAATCTCTTTGTGAGAATCCAGACTCGGAGTAAGCAGAATTAAAAAAACAACCTGGAGGAACGTATCTTGACTACAAAACAATTGCTTTATTCATTGGCAGCTTCTTTAACTTTCATTCCTATCAGTCACGCAGCCGTTTACAACTGCGGAAACTCGTCCAGCTGCGGTGCGAATGATGTGAACTGCAAAAGGACTCACCGTGTTTGCAACGTGTTGAAAAGTCAATCAGCATGCGCACAATCCAAGCTCGGTTCATTTTATTGGGAGATGGGCAACGGCACTAACGTTCTTGCAGCCGGAAGAGTGGGCAATGGTCCCCTTACCAATCCTAATAACACTATTAACATTGCGTCGGCCTCAAAGTGGATCTATGCAACGTACGCAGAGGCTCGAGGCCTGGCCAATTCACCAGCACAAAAGCGCCTACTGACAATGCGGGGTGGACATAGGGCATTTACACCTACTCGGTGCTCGGCAAAAAACCAAGATGGTTCTATGCAGACCGTGTCAGAATGTCTGCAAAAGCCAGGCAATCAATATATCAATGGATCTCAAGTGAATAAATTCTATTACAACGGTGGGGGTATGCAGGACCATGCAGTTAACGTTGCCGGCTTGGGTGGATTCAGTAGCGATAATATCGGAAGAGAATATAACAGTGTTTTGAAAAATATAGGCTTTGGCTTTAGCCTCCCTGCTGTTGCAGGCGGAATGAAGATGACACCCAAAAACTATGGTTTATTTCTACAAGGCATAGTCCGCAATCAGTGGAAAACCATAGGTTATCTGGGAAAAGATTCCATTGCTGCAACTCCACCCGATGCATCAGATGGCAAACAAAACCCATCCAAGACCAATATGCGGTATTCCTACGGCCATTGGGTTGAGTCCCACACCACGCCGCTGCCCGGGGGGCCAAAAGGTGATGGGGCATTCAGTAGCCCAGGCGTATTCGGATTCTACCCCTGGATATCAAAGAACAAAAGTTTTTATGGTCTGCTATCGAGGTACAACCGCCAATCGGATGCGTTCCGGCAATCAGCTGCCTGCGGTCAACACATGCGCAAGGCTTGGCTGGGGAACTAATTGTAATACGGCTTAGAGGTTGAGTGCCGTGTTCTTAGAGGTGTTCTATTACAACCTAAATAAAATGCCCCCTTAAATATTTCTCTTGAAGGGGGCATTACATAAAGGTTTATTGTATTTCCACTTTTGCAGTGACGCTACCACCCATTTCACTGGTTATCGCTACCGAGCTTGGTGTTTGCATCACGTTTTTAAAGCTAGTTTGATAATATCCTTGAACAGCTTTCCAACTTACCTGCCCTAGCGAGGTATTTTCCCCATTTACGGCAACAGTGGCCGTGATGTTAGCACTACCCTCTGGCATAACATCGGATTCGGCGCGAACCCATAACTCATTCGTGTCACTAAAGTAGATTGCTTTTACTACGGCCAGTGTGGCTTCAGGCACCATACCGGCATCCACGGCTAAACGTTTCCAGCTCAGGCTCATGTCGTAGCAGGATGAAAACCCCGTGGTTTCATTGGCATTGCTGTCGAGCGTGTAATCATCGGCGGCTTTTTCTGGGCTGAATCGGTAACCATTGGGCAACATAAATTGCAGTTTGAGGCTGTCTTCGGCAAGGTTATCAAAGTGATATGCACCCATGCTATCGGTGGTGGTAGAGGCTATAAAGTCTCCGATGCAAGAGTGTAGGTGAACGGTCACACCTTCAAGACCCAATTCACCGGCATTCTGGATACCGTCACCGTTGCTGTCTTGCCAAACGTAGTCCCCTAGGGAGCCAGTGCCCTTAGAGGGTGGGTTATTGTCGGAGTCAGGCGTATACCTGAACAACTCTACCCCGAATTCTTCGCTATCGCCGACAAAATACAAATCACCGTTGAATTGAACAAACTTATCCGGTCTGAGGGTAAACTCACTCTTGATTGGCTCGAACATATGGGTCCCGCCCACGGTACCGTCAGTTACCCACATTTGTTGGCCGTTCACAGTATCATCAGCCAGAAAATAGTAACGGTCGTCGATGACCTTTGACGTTGCTCCAAAGCCATTGATGTAACCACTTCTTTCACCAGCAGCAATATCTTTAACGAGAGTTGTACCAGCCGCTGTATTATCGCTGACCCAAAGCTCTGCTCCAGAACTACCATCATCTGCAACGAAAACAAACTTATTCCCCAGCCTTCCAACCGGTTTTTCATCGTTAATATGTCCGGGATAAATACCAGCGAACTCACCAATTAAATTCATAGTCGAGGTGGTGCCGTCTACAGTCCAAAGCTCATATCCAGCGCTGTCATCATAGATACTTACAGCCGCAGTGTTGGTGGTGGTATTGACACTATCCGCGAAAATATGGATTTCCTGCGCGTTTTCTTTCAGCAACTGAGGAGATGAAATATCCTTAAGATCTACAATCCATAGATTGTAACCTAGTGGGGAATTAGGCACAGAAATGAGCAGTTTTTCATTGCCTAACGCTAACGCGCCAACAGCGTTTTTAAATGGTAACTGTACCGTACCATCACTGGTACCGTCTGTGAACCAAACGCTAACTTCCTGAGATATTGCATCCGTTGCGACAAAAACCGGGCCAATTGACGTTTCGGCAATCTTGGAAAGAGTATTGCGACTATCATTATACGCAAATCCGAATGTATCCCTAATCGCAGGCTTAACAGCGACAAGGCTCCCAGTATCATCAATTTTCCATAACCCATAGCCACTATTGCCTGAGCTTCTTGCTAAAAAATACATGTTGCCGTTACTGATGAAGGCGACTTCTTCATAAGTAACAAAAGAACCACCATTCGGGTGTATATCCGTGATTCTTTCAATTTCTATGTCGTTGTTTATTTTATAAAGCTCCCGACCAACAGCGCCGTTTGCTGTAAAATAACTTTCACCGTTGAAATCCAATAGCCAGCGACTAAAGCTACCAGTACTCCCCGGGTTTATATCCGCCAATAATTGAATTCGCCTATCCGTACCTTCACCTTTTACGACCCAAAACTCCTGGCCTGTATTTGCGGTTGATGCGAGAATAACCCTGTCGTCACCTAGTCTATAGTAAAAATCTGGAATCTTAATATCTGGCGTATCGTCTGTCGGCTCTCCAAAAAGATAGGGATTCTGAGACGTCACATAATCTGCCGTGTTATTTACGGTATCCACTTCGTACAGCAAGTAATGAATATAAAGGCCTGTTCTGCTAACGGCCTCCTCTCTCACAATAAAGAACAGTTTATCGTTTTCAGAATAGAAAGAATCAATATAGTAATCCGAATATCCGTAGCTACCATAATCAGCTCTGGGGAACTCTGAAATCAACAGATAGCCCTGTCCATCATCTTCCACGTAGACAGAGTTGTCTCTCGCGACGTACGTTCTTTCGTCAAAATCGGTCCTAATTTTGAAACGATTGTCGTTGCGGCCTACCATCGTCAAGTTGTTATTTGCATCAACAACATACTCATGAACGACATTTCCTATTCCTTCTGGCCCCGCAGTAAAAGATAAATTACCGTCAACCACTTCTATCGAGCTAAAAGCGCTAGACCCCTGACCTGGTGCAAAATCCTCTACCAACTCTACACCCGCTAGCGCTTGTTGACTTTGTATGACCGAAGAACTAGCTGTGATCAAAACTGCGAGTAATACTTTATCCGGTTGCTTAATCATATTTAATCCTATCAGGGTGGTTCACTTACCCTTGCCTTTTATTGCTGGAAAATCGCTTATCGAATCCCGGCGGCTTCTACTTTTCACACCATGAAAGCGTGACCGCATTAATCGATTTTTCGCTACTAGGGCAGCGATAATTTGCAAACTGATGACCATCACTACCAATATGGGGAAATTCAGAAAATTGATTATACGTTATCGGACCGCTGCTGCTCACCGATCCACTGAGCACTTCGTAGGTGATTTTTGCCTCTTTCTTCTTTCTTACTGCATTAGACAATCCGGTGGTATCCGCGTCGAATTTAAAGCCAAAGTTCACTCTGGCTGGATCGTTCACCGAGCCACAAACAGCATCTTGATAAGATAGGGTTTTTCTGACGAGGCCTTTACAATTCATTACGGGCAGCTTAAGTGGATCGAGACTATTGTCGCTCAGCTTGCCGACATCCACCATAAAATCGTTACCTCCATTTGTAGTCAGGCTTATCTCTAGCTTACGGGCTCCTTTGGGGGCGCCGGCGCTACTGTCAGAAACGTCTTCAAATTTGCTTTCAAATATACCGACGTATTCCTCCGGCACGAGCTGCACCAAGATAAAGGCATCGTCGTCACTTTCACAATCGTCACTGCCTTCGATCACATAGCCCCAGCCGTTATAGGATTCCGTTTCGATCTCATCCATAAACTGCTCAGGCATTTGACATCGTTTACCGCTCACCGGCCAGCTGCCGTGCCTTTGATAGTAGCTGAACACCATATTCAAAATGCTGTGGGTTTGTGAAAGAGAATATTCCAGCGCCATGCTTTGACTTTTGGCTTGCGAGCTGGCCGCTTGGTTGATCATAAACAGTGTGAATGCGCATATGATGAAAAGGACGTAGACCAGCGCCATGCCGTGGTGTTTTTGGATTGGGTTTGTTATTTTCATATTTAAACTACCCGCTAGTAACTCTGAGATGTAGATCTATCATAGGCTCATAATTCATAATTTTGTTTTTTACCCAGATCCGCCCAATCATGTGCTCTCGTATATTCTGAGCTTTATTTAGCTCATACCACCTTTTAGCAATCACAAGCTTGACCTCGTATTTTCTGCAATTGTGCTTGTAACTGCTTCACTTGCCGAGCTGCATATTCCAAGTCTTCAGTCAGTACTGTCGAATACTCGACACCCACTAAAGCCTCTTCTATATCCTGAAGCCTAACGCCCTGCGCAATTTCTAAATTGAGACTCATGGTCATCTTAAAACTTCCTCAAACAAACGTTTTCACCATCAATCAAATACAGTTTCTGTAAACCTTTCACCGGCTTTTCATCTAGAAAATTCAACATATCAATTGGACTCAATGGGGAATCAGTAATATTCATGATTATATCTGGTGCCTGGTGATCAACTTTATGTGTCAAATTATCCCTATTGGTGTTCGGATTTTTAGGCTTCGGAGACTATACGTCTGCGGGACTTGTATTTATGTCTAAATCAGGATTACCTTTCTTCCCGTATTAGGTAAATGTGTTACATCCAAGCCCCTATTCGACAAAATTTCTGCTGATTCATTTTGCCTATTGAGCGAACGAACCATATCGGCGTTCGCATTTGGATGAGGCTACTCAGGCTCTCTTCTTAAGGTGCCCGAGTTTACCTTCAATGATTCAGCGCTGTCTGGAAAATCAAAACGCCCAGCGCTTCACCGAGCTAAAAGCTAACTACCAATTAGTTGCCATTCTCCGCTTTGTGCTTCTTGTTGTGACAATAAAACCTTATCGTTCGTCTCGAATGCCTGTAGATCAAAATTAGCCTTTTGATTAAGCATTTTCTTTTCACCAGTGATCGCTAGAGTTTGCCTAACCTCATTACCACGAATCAGATCAAGCTCCTTGCCTATCACATCAAACTTCGGGTCATAGCCAGAGCAAGCCAGTATGGTAACCCCGTCTGATAGTTCAAATTTTTCTCGTACGCTCATTTTTATCTCCACAATTACAGCCCCTTGTCTCTAAGTATTTGAAGTATCTGAACGTCTTCATCACTAAGTCCAAGCATTTTTTGGTGATTGATCATAAAGTCTTTGACATGAGTCTCTGCACTTCCCAGGCCGCTGGTCCCTAGACGATCAGTGATGCCTAGCTTAGCCTGTGTTCCATGTAGGAACTCTTCAAACACAGCTGCTTTGCTTGGATTTTCACGAAGAAGAATATGAGTGTTATTAATGCCACCTACTGATGCCTCGGCTCCAAAGTAATCCAACATACGTAGCTCTTCAGAACCTGGTTGAGCGATAACAACATCACGCTTCTTAGAAACTGCCGATATCAGTTCTTGTGGCGCAGGTTCAACACCCATCAGATCATCGGCACTGCGCATGTTTATTTTGTTTGGAACACCCCTAACCCCCCTAGCAACAACACCCGCTCCTGCCAGCCCCGCAACGCCAGCCATAACATTATCAGGATTGCTCCAGGAATTGATAACACCATCACCGAGTGCAGCAAATGCTCCACTCGCATCACCTCGATTCAACTTGGTTATCGCTAAATTAGCCCCGGCTGCATATTCATCCGGAATGCCGGAGATACCAAAGTGATTTCCGGCTATAACTGCATGCGAGGTGGTGTTTTGCGTAAATTTATCAAGGTGATCCGGGCCAACTACCCATTCATTCCGATTATTATCATTACTTCTTATAACGTAATGATCAACCTGTAGTATTCCATCAACCACATCGCCGCTGGCATAAACATCATAGTATTTATCCCCATCTATGAAGCCTAAGAGGCCTTCAACCGCTCTGACCGATGTCCCTGGCTTCAATGCACCGTCCAATGTTGGATTGCCAGGATCATATAAAGCAGCCATTCTTTAAGCTTAACTCTAAATCATTGTCATTAACCGTGCTCTAAAACTTTCTACCTTCCCTGCTCCTTTAACCTATCGCCTCGAAAAAAGCCTGCCTATGATAAATAACTATCCAAAAATTATTATTCCTAACAAAATATTTTAAAGGCACTTTTTCCTTCCCTTCACTAAAATCAGCATTCTCCGGCAATTAAAGCATATCTTTTTGTGCCTTAATTAGTAATGACTGCACTGGTTTTTACTATCTCCTAGCAACCCTTTCGTCAAGTTCAATCTCCGCAGATACTGACTCTAAGAAATCAGATAGGTCCTTATTTTCTGTTTCCAGGCTTGCACCAAACTCTTTTACGAAACTACCAAACATTCTAAGTCCGTTAGCGTCAAGCTCATCGACACAAATCATATTCATTCCAAAAACATCGATGGTTTCGAGTAACTCTTTCCCAAATTCGGATCCACCTACTCTGTTTCGCAAGGCGTTTACAATTAAATTGAAATCGACGTTCCTCACATCAAAGGTTTTTTTCTTGCTTAGCATAATTGTTCCAGACATTCTATTGCACCAAGTAAATTACTTTCTGTTGAGAGCTGGCCGGAAGTGTCTCGACAAACTCAAACAATCGACTTTTGTTTTTCTCAGTCAAAAATCTAGTGTCAAAGGGCATTAAGTCAGCACCATCAGGTTTCGCTAGCTTATTGGCAAAGGACTGTGAAAATTTTGGAAATGTTTTATCAAAATATTGATTTATTTTCGATGCCTGATCGAACGTATCTGGGGTTAATTTTAGATCGATTTTAGCCCCTGCAAAATCACCCGAATTAACAACAAAATCAGCACTGGATCCACCTGGCGCTCTTTCGAGAGCGCCGCCTAAATAATGTTCCATCTCCGCTGCAGCCCCAGCCTCACCTGGCGCATATGCATTTCGATCCACATCAATTTCATTAAGTCGGCGTTGAGCGGCTATATCAACCGGATTACGAGAAGTAATTGAAGTTGGACGATCAGCATTCAGCGTTAGCCGTTGCGCTCTTTGGGCTGCGTTTGGAACACCCCTAACCCCCTTAGCAACAACACCCGCTCCTGCCAGCCCCGCAACGCCAGCCATAACATTATCAGGATTGCTCCAGGAATTAATAACACCATCACCGAGTGCAGCAAATGCGCCACTCGCATCACCTCGATTCAACTTGGTTATCGCTAAATTAGCCCCGGCTGCATATTCATCCGGAATGCCGGAGATACCAAAGTGATTTCCGGCTATGACTGCATGCGAGGTGGTGTTTTGCGTAAATTTATCAAGGTGATCCGGGCCAACTACCCATTCATTCCGATCATTATCAATACTTCTTACAACGTAATGATCAACCTGTAGTATTCCATCAACCACATCGCCGCTGGCATAAACATCATAGTATTTATCCCCATCTATGAAGCCTGAGAGGCCTTCAACCGCTCTGACCGATGTCCCTGGCTTCAATGCACCGTCCAATGTTGGATTGCCAGGATCATATAAAGCAGCGCCCGAAAAGGCATTGTCTCCCGGTATAAAGCCCTTGATTGCAGGCGCAGATACCGGATTGTCCAAAACGCCCATTGCTTGCTTCTGGCTTTGGGGAACCCCAACAGTATTATCACGCGCACTCACCGCCTGACTGACCACCGGCTCCTCAACATCCTCCGCTGCCGACACCACATGCGGTTCAGCATCGGCTTCCACCACTTGCGGACCGTTCGGCAAACCAGGCTGATTCACATTACCCGGTTTATCGCCCTTATCCGCAGGTTGCGGCGCAGCCGGCGCAGACGCATTGGCAGGCATGCCCGGTATTGCATCACCGCCGGTATTCGCCCGCACCAATGGACCTGTGATGGTAACACCCGTCATATCCAGCTTGACCAAACCCATGCCACCTTTCAGGGTCAGTTCGAAACCCGCTTCAATTACCAGCTTGGTTCCAGCTTTAATACTGATGGTTTGTCCGGCTTCCTCGATATGGGAGCCGTTGATTTTGATCTGGGCATCTTTGCCGACCGTCTGAGCCAGGCTTTGTCCGACGGTGTGCAGGTGGTTGCCTTTGATCGTGGTATTCAGGTCACTGCCGATACTTTCAAATTCATCGTTGCCCACGGTGTTGTGGCGATCGGCTCCGATCCATTCGCGGCTGTCATTTTGTACATTCAGATCCAGGTCTTTTTCACCACGGATGTAGATCGCCTCTGCGCCTTGCTTGTCCTCTATACGTAATTCGTTGAAGCCATCACCACCTGGGGTACTCATGCTTTTGAACAGGGTCCGGGTTTTGTTGGCGGGTAACGGATACGGAGGGTTGTTGGCCCCGTTATATACTGTGCCGGTGACAATCGGGCGATCCGGATCTCCGTCCATAAAACGCACCGTGACCTCCTGCCCAACACGGGGAAGCGCGATCGCGCCCCATTTGTCGCCTGCCAGGGATTGGCTTACCCGCATCCAGCAACTGCTGTCTTGGTCGTATTGCCCTTCCCGGTCCCAATGAAACTGCACTTTGATTCGGCCATGCTCATCGGTGTAGATCTCTTCCCCTTGCGGTCCGGTCACGAAGGCGGTTTGCGTTCCGTTAATAATTGGGGCTTCCAGATCTCGTCGGGGACGAAATTCAGTTCTGGACGGCACTGCGACGAAAGAGACCGAGAACGCCGAACCCTCGCCACTGGCCCCTTCACCCAGGGATTGCGGCTGACGCGCCAAGACCGATAGATGCAACAGCGTGTATTCCGCATTCAGGGCACCCCGCGGATGTTCTTTTATCCTAAAGCGGTAACCCGGCAACAACATGCGCGGACTGTTGCTCCTGCCCTCAATGGTTTCGCAGAGTGCCTGCTGCTCCTGGTAACGCAGTTCGGCATAGCGCTGGCCGTCGGCTGGATCAGTGAATTTCCCAGGATAGCGGTAGTGCTCCAGTTGGGTGAACTGCCCTTGTTCCCTGGTTTTTTCCAGCCGCAAACGCGATTTCTCAAAATCATAATCACGCAACGTCACTTTACCCTGGCTAATGCGCCGATGTGCAGTGAGTTCGTAGATGGACTCTTCTTCGGTCGCCATCCCGGTGCGTTCTTTGTAGCGCAGGGTCGAATCGCCGGGGATGTCCTGGAACGCAGTGCTGCGATCACACAGCACCATCTTATGACCATCCAGACCATGTTCGAAAAAGTAGAAAATACCCTCTTCCTGCATCAGGCGGCTGACAAATTTGAGGTCTGTTTCTTTGTACTGAGTGCAATACTCACGCTGAGGATAGCGCCCGGTTAAACGGAATTCGACCTGATCACCCTGAATACCTGCCTCATCCAGCACCTGGGCAATGATGTCGGGCACCGTTTGGTTTTGAAACAGACGCAGATTACTGCGAAAACCGAGAAAGTAGAGCTTGGGCCGTAAAGACAAATGATAAAGCGTGAATTTATTGCCGGTTTCACCTTGCTGCGCAGCAACGATCTCGCCATGCAGATATTGCGGCAGGCGCTCATCAAAAAGGGCGATGAGGCCGGATTTGGCAATCAGGCTCTGCAGGTCGAGCGCGGCATTTTCACAGGCCAGCTCCAGTTCAATACGGTAAGGCTCCGATACAGAAATCAGAGCACTGAAACCCACCACCCGCAATTCTTCCGCCAGGCTGGGAATTTCGAACAAAAATCGTGTCACATTGGCAGGTACGGTCATTGTTTGCTGAGCCGGATTTGTTAACGTGATGAAAACGACAATAAAGCCGCGTGTACCCATAAAGACATCACGCACTTAAAAATTCAGAGGGAAACATGACTGATTACCGCGACGAAGCGGTAGCCCCCGCTACCAGCATCGAAGAATTCCGCAAAATTGTGACTAGCCGCCGTTCAGTACGCCGCTTTACCGACGAGCCGGTGCCGGAAGACGTGGTCGAGGATTGCCTCGATTTAGCCATGCTCGCCCCCAATTCCTCTAATCTGCAACCGTGGGAATTCTATGTGGTACGGGAAAAACAGGTGATGAGCCAGTTAGCAGAAGCCTGCCTGGGCCAGAACGCCGCCACTACAGCGCAATTGCTGATACCCATCGTGGCACGGTCAAATACCTGGAAAAAGAATAGCTTACGCAATCTGGACTACTGGCCGGAAGAGACTATGCCAAAGATTATTAAGACTTATTACTCCAAAATCGCACTGTTTCATTACAATCCCGGACCCCTGGGCAGTCTGGGTATGGCGAAAAAAGCCATGGGCCTGTTGGCAGGATTAGCCCGTCCGGTACCCCGCGGCCCCTACGGCATCAACGAGATGCGCACCTGGGCGGTAAAATCCACCGCCTTGGCAGCGCAGAATATGATGCTGGCGTTTCGCGCCCATGGCTACGATACCTGCCCGATGGAAGGCTTTGACGAACGTCGGGTCAACAAAATCCTGGCGCTGCCCAACGACGCCATCGTCACGATGATTCTGGGTGTAGGCAAACGCGCCCCCGATGGCATTTATCACCGCCGCTATCGCTTCCCCCGCGACGAGTTTGTGCATTACATCTAGCCTTCACCTTTGGCCACTTTGCCTCCGCTCGACCAACGTCTAATACACAACCCTCCGGTACTGGTTTAAAACAGAACAGTACAAATACAAAAATACGGGATTCGGAGGGTACGTGTATGGCGTTTAAGAATAAAGAAGATGCCACCGCCTATTGGTCTGCCAACGTGAGGTTGATGCTGACGTTATTGGTGATCTGGTTTGTGGTTTCATTTGGGTGCGGCATCATTTTGGTGGATTTTCTCAACCAGTTTCACTTGGGTGGTTACAAGCTTGGATTTTGGTTTGCTCAACAAGGTTCCATTTATGTATTCGTAGTGTTGATTTTTTACTACACCTACAAAATGGGTAAGCTTGATCGCAAATACGACGTCCACGAAAAGTGAGGTAACCGACTATGTCTCTGCAAACATTAACGTACATTGTGGTCGGGTTTACCTTCGCGGTATACATCGGCATCGCTATCTGGGCCCGGGCGGGCACCACAAAAGAATTTTATGTCGCCGGTGGTGGCGTACATCCTGTGGCCAATGGTATGGCTACCGCTGCCGATTGGATGTCGGCAGCTTCCTTTATTTCCATGGCTGGCATGATCGCCTTTATGGGATACGGCGGCTCTGTTTTCCTGATGGGTTGGACCGGAGGTTTCGTATTATTAGCGATGCTGCTGGCGCCGTATCTGCGCAAATTCGGCAAGTTCACCGTGCCGGAATTTATCGGCGACCGCTACTATTCACGGACCGCGCGTATTGTGGCGGTGGTGTGCCTGATCATCGCTTCGATTACTTATGTTATCGGTCAGATGAAAGGAATCGGCGTGGCCTTTTCGCGTTTCCTCGAAGTGGATTACGGCACCGGATTGTTAGTGGGCATGGGCATTGTATTTATCTATGCGGTCATGGGTGGCATGAAAGGCATTACCTATACTCAAATTGCCCAATACTGCATTCTGATTTTTGCCTATACCATTCCCGCCATTTTTATATCGCTGAATCTGACTGGCAATCCGATACCGCAACTGGGTTTGGGCTCCACCATGATAGGCACGGACACGTTTCTGCTTGACCGGCTGGATCAGGTAGTGACGGAACTCGGGTTTAATGAATACACGACCCAGGCCCGGCTGAGCTTAGTCAATATGTTCGCCTATACCATGTCTTTGATGATCGGTACGGCCGGCTTGCCTCACGTTATCATCCGCTTCTTCACTGTGCCTAAAGTGGCCGATGCAAGAAGCTCTGCGGGATGGGCCCTGGTGTTTATCGCAATCCTGTACACCACTGCACCGGCTGTTGCGGCGATGGCTCGCATGAACTTCATGACCACCATCGAGCCAAGCGCCGGTGAATATATGCAATACGACGAACGGCCAAGCTGGTTCAAAAAATGGGAGACCACGGGCTTACTGGCGTTTGAAGATAAAAACGGCGATGGCCGTGTTCAATACACTGCCGATAAATCGGTAAACGAAATGGTGACTGTTGATAACGATATAATGGTGCTCGCGAATCCGGAAATTGCGCGCCTTCCAAACTGGGTGATCGCATTGGTAGCAGCCGGGGGTCTGGCCGCCGCGTTATCCACTGCTGCGGGATTGTTACTGGCCATCTCGTCCGCTATTTCCCATGACTTGTGTAAGGGTGTGTTCATGCCCGACATCTCTGAAAAGCAGGAGCTTTTAGCCAGCCGGATCGCGATGGCCGGGGCAATCGTAGTAGCGGGGTATCTGGGCTTTAATCCGCCGGACTTTGCTGCCGGGACAGTGGCCCTGGCCTTTGGGTTGGCCGCATCCTCGATTTTCCCGGCATTGATGATGGGCATCTTCAATAAACGCGTGAATAAGGAAGGGGCTATTGCCGGTATGCTCGCGGGTATCAGCGTCACTCTGCTGTATGTATTCCAGCATATGGGCTTTATGTTTGTGGCCAGTACATCCTTCCTGGGCGGAATGGAACCCAACTGGTTCCTGGGCATCGAGCCCAACGCGTTTGGGTGCATAGGCGCCGTCGTTAACTTCATCGTCGCTTTTGCCGTGTCACGGGTAACCCAGGCTCCCCCCGAGCACATTCAGGAAATGGTGGAAAGTATCCGCATGCCGGCCGGAGCAACTCAAGCGCATGATCACTAGCAACACCGTTTAGAACCAACGATGTAACAACAACCGGGGCCCGAACACAATTCGGGCCCCTCTCCCCCGGCCTCCGCAATCAAAAGTTACGGGGGCTTTTTTAGGGCAGGCCAAAAGCGTTTTTTCAGAGTAAGCTCAGAGCCTGTCCACAGCAGAGTTCAATCAGGAATCCGTATGTTCAAAAACAAGCACGTTGTTGTCGCTATGATTGTTTCCCCCATTCTCGCCATTATTGCGTATTTTGCCGTGGATATGATGGTCGGGGAAAAGCCGAAGCAGGCACAAGCTGGTCAGTCCTATTCCCTGGCTGCTTTGCCCAACTGTCGTTATCCCAGCGGACATTGCACACTGAAAAACGGCTCCTTTGAAGTGGATATCAAATCAGAGGAAGTGGGGGTCAATGTCCTGACATTGCATCTTACGTCTAAGCACGTCTTGCAGGGAGCCAAAGCCGCGCTGGTGACAAGCCCGGATCAGGCCGGCGAACCCGCCGACATGACAGCAGAAGATGAGAGCGGATTCAAATGGCGCATTGAACTTGAGGGTGAACAAACCGATGATGCGATGATCCGGCTGGTGGTTGCTGCAGAAAGCGCGTTGTATTTTGGCGAAACCGGGTTGGCATTTGTTCAGTACCAGACCAGTTTTGGCAAAGATTTCCGCTAGTGCTTCATTCTGTTCCCACTTTACCGGCTAAACCGGCAACCCCGTGATACTGGAATTGCTGGTGGTAATAAATCCATTGACCCCGCTCAGAGTAGAAGTGGATACCCCTTTTTCCTCTTAAATACGACTTAGCAATTCTACTTTCTTTGCGTTGAATTCATCATCGGTAATTGCACCGGCATCCCGCATTTTGGCCAACCGTTCGATCAAACCGATGATGGCATCCGGAGAATTGTTGGTATTGCTATTCGTACCGACATTCGACATTTCCGCGTCAACGCCCGGCGCATTATAGGTTGTCTGAGGCTGCGACTGAGCGGCAGGCACCTCGGCTACCGGCGGCGGTGGCTCGGCAAAATTGGTGTTCGGAGCGGGTGCCAGACCCGGCCCGGAAATCAACGGCAAACTGGACACCGCAATGGTGCCGTATTGGCTACTAAACGTCAGCGAATTGTCTCCGCCCTGCTGCTGACTTACACCACTGATGTTATTGTCCAGCGTATCGTAAACTGTGATCGCGCCATTCATTTCAATGGCCAAGCGTCCGGGAAATACCGCATAGCGGGTGTTATTTTGCGCACCACTGCTGAAAGGCTGCCCCAGATCCGCCGGCCACCAATGGTTACTGCCGGGTGAGCCCGCCGGTGGCGGCGGTGGAAATATCTGGTTATTGGCCAACGCATTCGACAATTCATTGCATAAATTATCAACTGTCATCTTCAGGCCATGATTAAACATATCACCGACCATGGTCATTCCGCCCCGCATCCACTGACCTGAACCACCCAGCTCAGGGCAATTAAATTGCGCCATTGAACCTGCACCATTTTGAACCGCGATGAGCATGTGGACAACGGCATCCGAACTTAAGTTATATCTGGATGAAATATTGTTGACGATATTCTGGCCCGTCTGAGTAAGCTGTTGCATGTTCGGCCTCCGGTGAGGTGTAAGATTCAGGTTGAGCTTGCCCTGGGTACAGGATAAAGCAGGAACGTGACAATGTTGATAAACAGAAGACACCTGCAGATTCCATGCCTGGATACAGGGGGGTGGAGATACTAAGCTATTTCAGAGGCAAATGCGCGAGATTCCGAAATTAATCTGCAATTAAATACTAACTCGTTTAAGCGCCCTGGAACAAACAGGGTCACCCTTCATTTTGTGTGGGTCTATAGGGTAAAGCCGCCG
This sequence comes from Ketobacter sp. MCCC 1A13808, assembly GCF_009746715.1. Taxonomy (NCBI): domain Bacteria; kingdom Pseudomonadati; phylum Pseudomonadota; class Gammaproteobacteria; order Pseudomonadales; family Ketobacteraceae; genus Ketobacter; species Ketobacter nezhaii. The sequence continues at coordinate 129,666 of NZ_VRKW01000003.1, read as the reverse complement.
TTTATTGAGGCCGTTTACTCCAGGTCTGCACGAGAGTGCAGTGTTGCGGATGGCAGACGCAAACCCGAGTCCAAAGCCAAGAAAAAAGGTGCCACCAGGGCACCTTTCTTTAAAGACTAAAGCATAACACTTTATGCAGTAGCAACCTCTTTTACATCATAGTGCTTCAGGATACTTTTGATCGTATCTTTGTTTTTACTGGTGTATTTGACGCCTAATAAAATCGAACCTTTTTTAATGGCATCTTCATAATATTTCACTTCGTGCTCCGGAATTGCGGCGCCGATTGCACCCCCAATTAAAGTTCCGGCAGTGGCACCCGCACCCGCGCCGGCGAGGGCAGCAACGGTGGGACCGGAAATCAAAAGTCCGGCTCCTCCGGTTGCCACTGCACCCACGGCAGTCAATCCGGCGACTACCGCTGTCAACACACCACCAGTGACCGCACCGATCGCAGCACCTTCCGGCATTTTGGATTGCTCGGCGATACCGAAGTTTTCCTGATTAACGGTTTCATTCGCAATTAAACTGATGTCGTCAGCCGATACGCCTTTGGCTTCAAGTTCGTTGATTGCCATAGCCGCTTCTGAAGGCTTGTTAAACAGTCCTGTAATTACATCGCTCATAATAATTTCCCTTTATCATTTGACGTTCTGTCTTTCATTTCCCGAAAGTCGAATCATTTCGCTTCCTGGTGTAGTTACAGCAAAGGCTATGCCATTATTAGCGCACAAACAGGAATCGCCGGAAACTCATGAGGATAGGCTGATAATGCAAGCAAAGCGGCCGGTCAAACAACCGAATTAACCAACGCACCGGGTAACTTTTACAGTTCCGTTCCGCTTTCTTACAAACTACCAAGAAAAAATACCACCAACATAATCGCCCGGGTAACTATCGGCTGACCCGTGATGGTAAACTCATCGTGTGTTTACCAGGGACCATTGCGATTCCGACAAAACGCTACTGACCTTACACGGATACCATTAAGGACTGCCCGATGAGAGCAATAATCTCCGCCATCACAGCACTGACGACGATCATCACGAGTGCTTTCGTTTATGCAGACACAACTGCCCCCAAGGAACTGGCCTACGATTTACGGCTAACAGACTACCCCTACCCCTATGAAGTAAAATTCCACCGTTTTCATTCTCAGGAGAAGACACTTGAAATGGCCTATATGTATCTGCCGCCCCAAAATCAAAATGCCGTGGTGACGTTACTGCATGGGAAGAACTTCAACGGCGCCTATTGGAAACAAACTGCACACTACCTCCACCAAAAGGGGTACGGCGTATTGATACCGGATCAGATCGGCTTCGGAAAATCCTCCAAACCGAAACACTACCAATATTCATTTTCTGCCTTGGCGAATAATACCCGCAATCTAATGACATCACTGGGCATATCCAAAACCATTGTGATCGGCCACTCCATGGGTGGGATGCTGGCAACCCGTTTTGCATTATCGTATCCGCAACAAACCAGCAAACTCCTGTTAGTGAATCCGATTGGGTTGGAAAACTATCTCCACTATGTGGAGTACAAAGATGTGAATTTCTTTTATCAGAATGAGTTGACATTGAACGCCGAAAAAATCAAACGCTATCAACAGAAAAACTATTACGATGGGAAGTGGAACGCGACGTACGACAGCCTGACAAATCCGCTGGTAGGCTGGGTGCAGGGGCCGCACTGGAAAGATATCGCCTACGTCAACGCACTTACTTATGACATGTTATTCACACAACCGGTAATAGAAGAGTTCGGTGATCTTTCCGTTCCGGCAGCGCTGATACTGGGAACCCGGGACCGTACCGGCCCCGGCCGCAACTGGATGAAACCCGGTGTGCAATATGAACTGGGGCGCTACGATCAACTCGGCGATCGGATTCAGCAACGCAATCAGTCCATCGAAATATTCGAACTCAAAGACCTGGGTCACTTGCCCCAGATTGAAGACTTTGAGCGATTTAAAGCGGTTCTTCATAAAACACTTTCTTCGAAATAAAAAAGTATAAAAACGGTTAAAAGCGGCAATAATCCGTACCACTCATCTCCACATCAACGGTCTTCACAGCTCATAAATTTGTTAAAAAAAAACCTAATAGTTTGTTTAAGAATAAACGATAAAATTTATCTATCTCGCTAATAGTTATATTTATACACCCAATTCGTTCCTCACGGACTATAGTACATAGCGCATTTAACTCAACACAGGGACGGGGACATCCATGTTAATAAGAACAATTCCTTTACTCACCGCACTCGCATTTTCCGCAACTACCATCTCCGCAACCGGAGCCGCTCTCACCGAACAAGAACCCATGTCGAACCGCGACTGGTGGCCGGAAAGTCTGGACCTTCAACCGTTACGCCAACATGATAGCGAGTCCAATCCGCTAGGTGAAAAATTCAACTACGCAGACGCATTTAGAACGCTCGACCTGGAAGCTGTTAAAAAAGACATTGAAGCTTTGATGACATCCTCTCAGGATTGGTGGCCAGCGGACTACGGCCACTATGGACCGTTTTTTATTCGCATGGCGTGGCATAGCGCAGGCACCTATCGAGTGGACGATGGACGCGGCGGTGCCGGAGGCGGACAGCAACGCTTTGAACCGCTCAATAGTTGGCCGGACAATGTCAGCCTTGATAAAGCTCGACGCTTGTTGTGGCCAATCAAACAAAAGTACGGCAGCCATATTTCCTGGGCTGACCTGATGGTATTAACCGGGAACGTTGCATTGGAATCCATGGGTTTTAAAACCTACGGCTTTGCCGGAGGGCGTGAAGACGACTGGGAGCCGGATCTGGTGTTTTGGGGGCCGGAGCGAGAATGGCTGGGAGACGAACGCTACCATGGCGATCGCAAACTGGATAAGCCCCTGGCAGCAGTTCAAATGGGATTAATCTATGTAAACCCCGAAGGCCCCAACGGCAACCCGGACCCGCTGGCCGCTGCAAAAGACATCCGTGAAACGTTCGGCCGCATGGCTATGAACGATGAAGAAACGGTCGCCCTTATCGCGGGGGGACACACCTTCGGTAAAGCGCACGGAGCCCACAAACCAGAGGAATGTCTGGGCAGAGAGCCCTCCGCTGCGCCGACCGAGCAGCAAGGCTTCGGCTGGAAAAATAAATGCGGCAAAGGCAACGCCGAAGATACCATCACCAGTGGACTCGAAGGCGCCTGGTCCGTGAGCCCCACTCAGTTCACGACACAATATTTGGACAATCTGTTCAATCATGAATGGGTCAAAACCAAGAGCCCGGCCGGGGCTACACAGTGGATCCCCGCTGATGGCAAAGCGGCCAACCTGGTACCGGACGCCCACGACAAGTCCAAGCGTCACGCACCCATCATGTTCACAACCGATCTTTCACTAAAGGTCGATCCTGAATACAAAAAAATCTCGCTTCGCTTCAAAGAAAATCCGGAAGAGTTTGAAAAGGCGTTTGCCAAGGCCTGGTTCAAATTAACCCACCGGGACATGGGACCGAAGGCACGCTACATTGCCGTCGACCTACCGCCAGAACAGCTTATCTGGCAGGATCCGATACCCGAGTTTGATCATGGTCTGATTGGTGGCCGGGATATTAAGAAAATAAAAAAACAGATTCTGGAATCCGGACTAACGGTAGCGGAACTGGTACGCACTGCCTGGGCCTCTGCTGCCAGTTTTCGTGGCACCGATATGCGGGGCGGGGCCAATGGTGCGCGCATCCGGCTTGAGCCTCAAAAAAACTGGGCTGTTAATAATCCTGAAGAGGTCGCTAAAGTACTCGCCGAACTGGACCGTATCCGCACCGATTTTAACGAAGCCAAATGGGGAGATACCGAAGTTTCCATGGCCGACATGATTGTTCTGGGTGGAGCGGCTGCGATTGAAAAAGCAGCAAAGGATGCCGGGTATGATGATATAGAAGTTCCCTTTGCTCCCGGCCGTGCCGACGCCGCTCAGGAGCAAACGGATGTGGAAGCCTTTGCAGTGCTTGAACCCAAAGCCGATGGTTTCCGTAATTACTTCAGTAAGAACGCCCGTCTTTCTCCCACTGACGCTCTGGTCGAACGGGCCAATCTGCTGACCTTAACCGTACCGGAGATGACCGTATTAATCGGCGGAATGCGAACCTTGGGTGCCAATGCAGACGGCAGCAAAAACGGTGTCTTCACCGATAAACCCGGCACCCTCAACAATGCATTTTTTGTAAACCTGCTGGATATGTCCACCCGATGGTCTAAATCTGATAAAAACGATGGACTGTATGAAGGCTTCGACCGCAAGTCCGGTAAACTGAAATGGACCGCGACCCCGGTGGATCTTATTTTTGGCTCGAATTCAGAATTACGGGCCATTGCCGAAGTCTATGCATCCAATGATGCCGACGAAAAGTTTGTACAGGATTTTGTTAATGCCTGGACCAAGGTGATGACGTTGGACCGGTTTGATATTTAAGCCCTGACCACAAGAGCGCCCCTTTGCGAAACTGGGGGTGCTCTTGTGTAAACACCTCACATGCCCTGATACGATTACTTATCAAGAATGCCTTCCGCAATCGCTTTATCCTCACTGACAAAGATGCCCATGGCGGCATTCATCCGCTTAAAACCCAGCGAATTATAAAATTCCTCGGTATCGGGATCGGTATAAAGCAGAATTTTGCTGTGTCCTCGGGAAAGCTCAACCAGTTTGTTCACAATGGACGCTCCCATCCCTGAATCTTGATAATCCGGATGCACTGCCACATCGCAAAGGTAGGAGCAATCAACGCCGTCAGCCAGAGCACGGCCAGCACCCACTAATTTCCGGTTATCGAATAAAAAACATTTAAACAGGCTGTTGGTAAACGCTATCTCAAGTCGTTCAGGTAGCTTTTTTCCCAACGGCGCGATCCGGTAAAGCTCTGCCAGCTCCCGCCAGTCCACCGCGTCGGCTGTGTAACGCCACTCTATATCCACAAATTCCCCCGCCCGCTGAAAATATCAAGGCGTAAAGAATAAAGAAAAGATAAGAAAAGGCAATTTAGAAGAGTAATGCCTTACAGAACTGCACGGACATAAGCGCTGATTGACCCCGCAATGGATAACCAGGGCTTTTGCATGGGAGGACCAAGCCAGAACAACCAGGCTGCCGTCAGCCCCATCACCAATGACCGGCCGTAGTATTGCATCGAAAATGGCTTCAACGCAGTACCAAAGGAACGTTTAATTCTGACATTGGACAAATCGACGCTATAACATTCGTCCAATATTAAATGAATCAGATAGCCACCCGCCACGAATGCTGCCGCCAACCAACACACCAATGCCGATTGCTGCAACACCCGATGGCCAAAGCAGGCACTGAGTGCACCGACAAAAAAGACCGCCAGCAACGAGTGAAAAACACCGCGATGACGGGAATATTTTTTAAATAATCCCATCAACGGAAAACGTACCAATACGAAAACAGCAGCCAGTACAATCCACAACTGGGCAAAACTCAACCGGGACGCTAACCAGAAGAGCGCGAACGCCATTGCCACTAGCGCCAACCCGTTAAAAAGCAGTTTTAGAACGGTGGCGTTATCGGAATCCACATCCGGCAGCAAACTTCCCCAAACACCCAGCATCCACAAACTCAAGCTCAGCGGCAAACTGCTGAGCTCAGCGGCATAACAAAGGCTGGCACCCATACCGGTGACCACAGTGCCGACTACCAGGTGCGTGTTGAAATTTGCCATTGTATCCCCGTACAAAATAAATGCGTTGCGGCGGCTATTGTACGTACTCTCCGCCTTACTCTAAAGCGGCTTTCAAACCTGTCTTCACCGAAACGCCGGTTTCCGGCCCGATTTCCACAAAGGTATCGTTATCATTGGTATAAAGCGGCCACATCACATCGTCGGTTGCCGGATTCCCTGTTTTAGCAAAATTACTCCACATCGTCATCGTCAATTCAGTTACTGCAGCATCTTTTGCTCCGTATTGCATTGAAGCAAAAACATCCGCTGCGTCTCCCTCTGTACCGGTTACCCCATTACCATTCAAATCACCAATCTCCGGTTTTTCACCTTCCGGGGTTAACACCAGCCCCAACACATAGTTTTGCACCAGCCCCGCAGGATAATTGAATACATAAGGCAATTCACAACCATGACAACTCGCCAGTCCCATTGCACCCCATCCATCCGGCACCCAACTGAATTTATAAACATATTGGTTTGACTGATAGGTGGGCGATCTCTGGGTCAGCCATACAGGAAGAGCGGCGCGCAATGTGTCGTAGTCGCCGGCAGTGGCCCCACTCATGAGCGGCACATCACTGGGCATACCGTCCATTACATTCTGATAATAGGTTTTTGGCTGGTAATAGAAATCGGCATTGGGCACATAGGTTTGACGCGGTATATCATTTTCCAGATCAGCCTGAACCAATGCGGTCCACGGTAAAGCACGAGCTTCTTCCAACGTGGTTACGCCGGCACGTTCAAATAACGCCGACCCAATTGCCTCAGACCCCGCCAAACTATCTTCTGGCCCGCTGGTGGTATCCAACGGTGCGAAGCCGCTCTGCACGATCGCTTTGTGAAACAAACCCGTTGCCTGGGGTGAATTCATTAATGAATACGTTTTTCCACCGCCGCCGGATTGCCCAAACAAAGTCACGTTACCTGGATTGCCTCCGAAGGCGGCGATGTTCTGCTGCACCCACTGCAATGCCATCACCAAATCCATCTGTCCATAATTACCGGAACCACCGTAACCACTCTCTTCCGATAATAATGGATGAGCAATATAACCGAACGGCCCCAGTCGATGATTAACGGTTACCAGCACCACCCCCTTGGTGGTCAGGCTGTCTGGATTATTGTATTGCTTGGAATTGGCCGACAAAATGGCAAAGGAACCTCCATGAAACCAGACCATGACGGGTAAATTTTCGGCCTCTTTTGGCGCGGTGACATTCAAATAAAGCGAGTCTTCACTCATACCGCCTTCGTTCACTGCTTCCAGCGTCGGATTTTGTGCAGATTGATCTGCCCACGCCACTGCATCACGCACCCCTACCCAAGGATCAGGTTGTACCGGTGGACGCCAGCGTAAATCCCCCAGTGGTGGTTTGGCATAGGGAATACCCAGAAATTGCCAGGTTGATTCGTTGGCTGCAAAACCACGCACATCCCCTGCGTTAGTGGCGACTACGATGCGCTCACCAGAGGAACGTAAAAAATGCGCCACTGCATCGGGTGCATCGCGGACAACGCGCGCGCGCGGATCAGTATCAGAAAAAGCACTGTTACTTTCCAGCGTAGCTAATAATGGTTCCAGGCTGCTCCCGAATGCCTCCGCCGGTTGGTCAAAATTGATTGCTGCGGCACTATCAGAAACCGCTGTCCGAATCATCTCTGTAATCTGAATTCCGTTATTGAGATCACCATCGGCATCGATACTTTGCAATAAAATAAGTTTGTTATTCACCGCCGAATCGGTAGCCGCTGTCGCATCCTCGGTAATCGTTAAGGGCGTCATTAATTCTGCGCCTTCAGCCGACCCTAACTCCAGATCGCCGATCGAGAAGGTGATGGTTTCACCTTTCAAATAGTTGAACTCCCCTCCGCTGTCCGTGACGCCGGCCTCCGTGGTGGTACCTTCAAAATTCAGACCGGATACCGCGCTATCAATAAAGGTTCCGGTTAATTGTTTGTCTCCGCCACAACTGGCTAAGGGTAAGAGTATGGGAGAGACGGCGAGAGAGATAATGGCTGAGCGGCGAAGTTGCTTTTTCGTTGGGCGTGTTTTCATCAGATGTCCTTATTATTGTTGAGTCTTCCAAGGGACGATAAAACCGTGACGCTTATTGCGTGTTCTGATGAATACCCAGCGGGGAGATTAACCGCAAAACGAGGAGAGCAATACGGACACATCTTCCTCAGTGATTGTCCTTTTTAACAGCTTATCAGTGCACCCTGTCGGATTGGCAAAACGATCCTAGTCGTCTTTTCGTTTAAACAGGCTTTGAAAATCCACTTCCGGATTATTCTTTTCTTCTATATTCAAACTCTGGTAAATGCGTTCAAGATGGTTTTCCATCCAGGACTTGGCTTCACCCAGGCGCTCGCTTTCCAAAAGGTCGAGTAATTCGGTGTGTGCACCACAGGTACAGCCGGTGCTTTCGTCGGAACCGTAGAGCGCGATAATCAGTGACGTGATGGAGGTCAATTGCGCGACCTGTTCACTCAAAATAATATTATCGGTTGCCATTGCCAGTTGCACATGGAAGCGCGCTGATAGTTGAATTTCTTCCTGGCGATGGTTATCAGCACGGGCTTTTATCTCGCGCTCAGCCAGTTGCCGTAACTGCAGAAAGCCTTCCTCATCGACCTGTTGCACAACTTGGTCAAGCAATCCAGATTCGATGACCCGCCGCGCTACGAACACATCGCGAGCTTCTTTAATGGAGGGACTGGCAACGCTGGCTCCACGTTTTGGTTTGATGCTCACCATGCGCTGCAAGGCCAACCGTTGCAACGCTTTGCGAATAACCGTGCGACTGACCTGAAACGCGTCAGCCAAGGAATCTTCGGGTAGCCGGGTTGCGGGCTTCAGGCGGCGGTCGATAATGGCTTGAAGGATTTCCTTATAGATCTGATCGTCACGGGAATCCGGTGCATTGGAGTTATTCGCCTGGGTATAGAGCGCCAAAGTAATAGAAGGCATTGTTTCCTCATAATTGTATACAGTCTTGTACACGGGTTCGCTGTATTATGACTCGTCATCGCGAACATCGCACCAAAATACGACCCCAATTCTTGCGCTGAATCTCTTTCCGCGCCAAACAACGACACGCTAAACACAATAACCCTCTGAAATTATTTAAAAATAATTGATCTCTTAAGAAGGCGGCAGTTTGGCACGATCTGCGCATACGCGACTGTATACAAATTTATATCCATAACCGTATACAGTTTGCTGCGCTACTTTCGTAACGGCCAGCAAACCCTGACCACCACTACGTGAACGCACTCAAAGGTAATGCCATGCAAACTACCGTCGATAACGTACTCAATAATGACCCGCCTGAAACTCAAGACCGCTCCGCTCGTGCCGCTGGAGATGAAAACCTGTTACCTCAAAAGACCCGGATTATGGGAAGAGTATCCTACCTTTTTGCCTGGATGGGTGGCTGCGTATCGATTGGCACCTTCACCATGGGGTCCAGCATAGTCGGCACTCTGAACCTGTTGCAAGCCGTACTGGCAATCGCTATCGGTTGCCTTTTTATCGGGATTGCCTTGGCCATTAACGGTGCCGCAGGATACAAATACGGCATTCCTTTCATGGTTCAGGCGCGCAGTTGTTTTGGGTTTGGCGGAACACGAATTCCCGGCTTGGTGAGGGCGGTTCCGGCCCTTGTCTGGTATGGCTTTCAGAGCTGGATCGGCGCCGGTGCGCTGAATGCCGTTGCGGCCACCCTCTTTGGCTACGACAACCCGGTATTGTTTTTTATCGTCTTTCAATTGCTCCAGATCGCATTGTCGGTGCTGGGGTTTAAAGGCATCAAATGGTTGGAAAACGTAGGCGTTGTTTTCATCATCTGCGCCCTACTCTATATGTTTTTCAGTGTCATTGACCGATACGGTGACGAAATAACGGCGAACCTGGTGAATGTTGAGGGCACCTGGGGGCTACCTTTCTGGGGCGCGACCATGCTGTTCCTTGGTATATACAGCACCATGATTCTCAATGTCAGCGATTATTCCCGCGAACATACCGAAGGCAGTAGCCCCGGTTTGATGGTAACAATTTATTCCATGTCCATATTACCGGTAACCCTTTTTATGGGCCTGATTGGATTGATGGTATCCGGTGCCACCGGGGTCACCGATCCCATAAAGGTATTTGCCAGTGCAGTGGATAACACACCGTTGATGGTCATCACCCTGGTGTTTATTGCCTTTGCGCAGGTGACGACGAATGTATTGAACAATGTGATTCCACCCACCTATGTATTAATGGATGTGTTCAAAATCCCTTTCAAGCTGGCCGCAATCGTTGTCGGGCTGGCCGCATTTTTGACCTTCCCCTGGCTATTGGCGAGGGATGAATCGGCCCATGGCTTACAGTTATTCGTGCAGGTGTATTCGGCTTTTCTTGGGCCCATATTTGCCATCATGGCTGTGGATTACTACATCCTGCGCAACAGACGTCTCACCTTATCGCAGCTCTACGATGAGCAAGGGCCCTACCGGGGAATTAACCCTGCCGCGGTCGCTGCCCTTACGGGCGGCGTTATTGTGGCACTCATCTTTTCAGCCGTTTCCTGGTACGCCAGCTTGGTTCCCACGGGATTAATCTACTATTTTTTGATGCGCCATTGGCCTGCCTGCGCTCGCTTTATGCAATAAGGGGAACTGAATCGTGCGCATCAATGTGATCAACCCTAACACCTCAAACAGTATGACCGACACCATCGCGGCTGCAGCACGTTCAGTAGCTTCGCCTGGTACCCAAATTATTGCCACCAACCCCAGCGATGGACCGGCATCAATCGAAAGCCATTTTGATGAGGCTGTTTGTTCGGTAGCGCTACTGGAACAGGTTATGGCTGGTGAACACGCGGGCATGGACGCCTACGTTATAGCCTGTTTCGGCGATCCGGGATTGCTCGCTGCGCGTGAAATTGCGCGCGCACCGGTACTGGGCATCGCCGAAGCCGCTATGCACGTAGCCAGTATGATTGCCACCCGCTTCTCCATCGTTACCACTCTGGATCGCACCAAAATTATTTCGCGTCACTTGGTGCGCAACTATGGAATGGAGCATCACTGCGCCCGGATTCGCGCCACAGGGATCGAGGTATTGGAGCTTGAAACGAATACGGATGCAGTGTTCCGGTCGATTCTTGCTGAGTGCCAACAGGCACGGGATGAAGATGATATAGGCGCCATCGTTTTGGGCTGCGGCGGGATGGCTCACCTTGTCGATGAGCTGCAGCAGCAGCTGGGTTTGCCAGTCATTGATGGCGTAGTGGCGGCAGTAAAATTGGCTGAGGCACTCGTGGGGTTGGGTTTGAACACCAGCAAAGCCGGCGACTTGGACTATCCCAGCGCCAAACATTATCGGGGCAAATTCGCCCATTTTTCACCACCACGCCGATAGCTGAACGCAATTTTTCAGGGGCATCCGTGCGGATGCCCGCTGTAACCTGACGGGAGTAGAAAAATGACCAAGTCAACAACAATCTTATCCGCTTCGATTGCAGCTTCGGCTTTATTACTGCCGGTAAGCAGCCAAGGTAGTATCGAATTGGGGCCGGGGTTCGCTGTCATCGGCCAATTTGATGGGGGCTATCGATTTGTAGACCCGACGGAGGAAGGCAGTCAGCACCAACAAACGTTTTCAAGCAACGAATTCCAATTGGATTTTGACTATATTCACACGGATTCGGGACTGTTTGCGCACGTGGAACTGGAAGCCAGAACCAGCGATCAAACCGACAACCAATTTCGTGCAGAGGCCGCCTTCATCGGACGCAATTTTGCTGAGGGCGTCGGCTTTAAAGTCGGGAAATTCATTAGCCCGTCGGGCTACGAAGGCGCTGAAGCCTGGGATCGTTTTACCCGGACCACCGCTTTTGGAGGCATTTTTGCTTACTTACAAAATGGCGTGGCCGGCTACTATCGAAGTGGCATTTTCAATGTTTATGGGGCCGTAGTGGACGGTGCCTGGTCGGCGGATAACGATTTCACGGATCCCAGCGCTGAAATACAATTCGGTGTCACCACAGAGGCCTTTGTTTCGAGGTTGACCATCGCGCTGGAAAAGTACAACGCCGACGACAATCTCGATGGCATCCCAGATCATCCCCCGCAAGATCGTTCGATGATCAACGTGTGGGGCCAGTATAGCTTGGGGGCACTGGTGCTCGCCGCCGAATACAACCTGCTTGCTGATATGAACCAAGTGCTATCCCCCGCCGCCACAGCCTGGGACGGCGAGGCCGCGATGTTGTTTGCCAAATACAGCTTCAATGAACACTGGAAACTGGGACTGCGTTACTCCCAGGCGGAGTATGAAGACAGAGAAGGACAGACCGTTTCAGACTCTTCCGAGTTAACGCTGACTCCGCGTTATCAGATATTAGATGGGGCCGTCGAGTGGGACTTCCGCGCCGATTTTCGTTGGCAGGATGGCGACAATGAAATAGCTGGCGTGTACGACGGATTTTTATTTGAGTTGGGAACAACTTTGCGTTTTTAGCGGGATGTATAGGCGGGTATAACTCTGTCTAGCTTTAAATAATACGTAAATCTGGTATCGTTCTTCTACCGTTGCATTTTTGCCCGCTTTACCTTAGCCACTTGCAATTGAGTAATTCGACAAACCAACCACAACCAGATGACCGGGAATCACCTATGGACGTTAACCAGAACCTGAACCAGGAGCTTGAGCGGGCGGCAGCAATCTACGATATGCTGGTTGAATTTTTCGTGAAGTACAGCTTCCAGATTCTGGGCGCAATCATCATCCTGATTATCGGCTTAGTGGTTGCCAGAAAGATCGGGAACACGGTATTACGCCTTTGCGAACGCAAAGGAATTGATGTCACCTTATCCCGCTTTATTGCGTCAACAGTGCGTCTCTCCATTGTCGTTATCGTCGGCACAATTGTGCTCGGTAAATTAGGCATTAGCGTCACGCCGCTTATTGCGGCCATCGGTGCCCTTTCATTAGGCGCGGGCTTGGCTGTGCAAGGTTTGCTATCGAACTACGGTGCGGGGTTTAATATTATTCTCACCCGCCCGTTTGTCGTCGGCGACACCATCAGCGTCGAGGGGGTCACCGGACAAGTATATGAAGTCAATCTCGCAACCACCGTGCTCATTAATGAAGACGGCGTGCGCATCACCATCCCTAACCGGCATATTGTCGGGGAAATCATTCACAACTCATTTACCAATACACTTGCGGAACTGAGTATTGGGATTGCCTATCACGAAGATCCGGACACAGCGATTTCTGTGATTGAAAAGCAAATAAAGCAGATCGGCGGTTACGACGAATCGAAAACACCTAAAATAGGAATAGAATCGTTCGGTGACAGCAGTATTAATATCGGCATCAGAGTCTGGATACCTACACAGGAATATTACGATAGTCGCTACAAAATCAATAACGCCATTTTGGCGGCGCTGAAAGATAACGCTATCTCGATCCCGTTCCCACAACAGGAAGTGCGTTTACTGGGTAACAACCATCGGGATTCAGAGGCCGGGCGTAGCTAAGGGCACAGGTTGTTGCCGATAAAATTGGCATAACAACTGGTATACCTTGGGCATTTGGTTCTTCATCACCTCCGGTGCTTCAAAAAAGGTTTCACTGCACACAGCAAAAAATTCTGCCGGACTGGTTAACCCGTACGCATCAATGGGCAACGACTGGTTATGTTGCCAGTCCGCCTGCAGGCGGTCCCACGCAGACGAAAAAATATCATGCCATTCCCCTGGCGGCATATCCGGATGCATTGGGGGAGCACCATTGGCACCGTCTCGCAGCATGTCCAGCTTATGTGCCAACTCGTGAATGACGACGTTACTTGCCTTGCCATGCCGCACCTGGGCGCCACTTTCGCAAACCGATTGCCAGGATAGGATAACCGGCCCTCTTAGCCAGGCTTCGCCACTCAAACCCGGGCTGCGTTCATGCACGACACCGTCTTCACTGCGGTACGAACGATTCGGAACGAAGTCCCCTTCATAAATAATGACCGTGTACCAATGGTCGTACCAATCCAGGCCAAGTTTCAAAATTGGAACACAGGCCATCGTACCGAGTTTAAGACACATGGCATCGGTGTATTGAAAACCACTACCGGAAGCAAAATCTTTTCTTGCCAGAAAGCGAAACGTCAGCTCACGCAGTGCAGTGCGCTCTTCACCCTGATATCGCTCCATTACCGGCCAATCAGCAACAGCTGCTTCCCACTGCTCCGTGGTAAAGCCCATCTTACGAACTAGCCGATTTTCTCGCCAGTCACGAAATCGTTTAAACATTCATTTTCGACGCCATATTGAATAAAACAAAAACGACGATGCAGGGGGTTCAGCGCCCTTCTGCATCCAGATGCTCGGTGGCGACCCTTAGGGTTTGCGTTGCCAAATGGGTTTCACGGATAAACAGCAAAAGAGCCACAATCAGACTGAGCATGGCAAGCACAAATAAAATGACGATTCCCCCCACCACCGCAATGCTCCAATAGCTACCGGCAAACAGCGTCACTACCACCACACAAATAAGCAAACCGGATAAGGTACAAAATCCTATCGACCAGTTATTCAGGCGGATACGCCGTAGCAGGACCTGCAATTCACGATCGTTCAGTGCAAGGATTTCCGGGTCTTTAATACTCAGTGAACGCCGCTGTACTACCCGATGACGATCAACAATTCTGCCCAAACGTCCGGTAATCACATTCAGAAAACCGGCCACACCCGCTAGCAAAAACACCGGCGCGACTGCCAATTGAATCAGATGGGATAGTTCGGACAGGTGAGAGAGAGATTCCACTATTCATTTTCCTATCTTGAATCCGCTTGGGTTTTAGCAGAAGCCTGTTTAACCACTTTAATCATTGTTTCGAGTCCGTGCAGGCACTGCACTCAACAATTGGTTCATCCGCTAGTGGCCTAAATACAATGCCATTACGAGCAACAAACCCACTCCGGCCACCGCAATATTAATGAAAATACCCCACCGGGTGGCGTAGCCATCCGGAAAATCCGAAGGTTTTAGATTTTTTAATACCGTTGCATACTGGAGCGAGGAATAGATCGCGGAGGTTGATCCGATTAACACAAACCCGATCCCTACAAGAAAGGTTAACCACTGAGACACGGTTTCGGTGCTATTCGGTATCAGCAGGCTCATCATTAACCCCGAGCGCTCGACCACAAATCCAAATGCGATTAACGCGATGCTGGTGCGGTTCCATGCCAGTAATGTGCGCTCTGCCGCAAACAGTATTCTGGGGTCTTTATCGGTCATCCGTTACATCCATAATGTATGGGCTGTTTGCTTCAGCAGATAGCTAGTGGAAACGATCCCGATCATGGCAACCTGTGTAATCAAACGCCGGCCCCTTGGGAACGATCTGGTTAGGGTTAATGGTAGTATGACTGAAATAATAATGCCTCTGGATATGCGCGACATTGACCGTACCGGCTACTCCGGGCTTTTGATAAAGATCCCGCAAATAGTTCGGAAGCTGTGCAAACTCCTCCAGCTTCTGCCGGTTACATTTGAAGTGACCGTGATAAACCGGATCAAAACGGACTAACGTGGTAAACAACCGCCAATCCGCCTCTGTAATCTCGTTTCCCACAAGATAACGATGCTTTTCAAGACGGGATTCCACTACATCCAGAGCGGCAAACAAATCATCATAGGCTTCTTCGTAGGCGGCCTGTCGAGTGGCGAACCCACAACGATAAACACCGTTGTTAATGTTGTTGTAGACAAGCTCATTAATTTCATCGATCTCCGATCGTAGCGATTCCGGGTAATAGTCATCTTTATTGCCGGTTATTTCGTTAAAAGCACCGTTCATCATGCGAATTATTTCAGAAGATTCGTTATTAACAATGCAACCGCTTTCAGTATCCCACAAAACCGGCACCGTCACCCTGCCGCTGTAATCCGCTTTAGAATGAGTGTAAATCTGATGCATAAAATCATATTGATGCAATCGATCACCCGTGCTGCCGGTGGCGGTGTTAAAGCGCCAGCCCTGTTCCAGCATCTCTGGGCTGACAACGGACACATCAATATGCTTTTCAAGTTGCTTTAATTGACGAAAAATAAGTGTGCGATGAGCCCACGGACAAGCTAACGACACATAGAGATGATAACGGCCTGATTCGGCTTTGAAACCGGTTTCGCCGCCTGGCCCGGCGGACCCATCTGGCGTAATCCAGCCTCGTAACTTGGACGCTTCACGTTCAAACTTACCACCGGAATCCTCGGTATTGTATCCTTTATTCTGCCACTTGCCATCCACCAATAACCCCATACTGACCTCCTGCTGTATCCGTATCGAAGCCGCTATTGTAACAGCCTCTGATTTTATTGCTGCCGGATACATCCTGGGTTCAGGTTAAGCTGAACCCAGGATGTAATGGGGAAACGCTATTATTTCTTTGCGGCAGCGTGCAATAACTCACCCTGTGCGTGGCCAGCGGATAAGACTATAATCCAGGGCAGAAGCAGGCCTCACCTGACACACCCATTAACGACGATCACGGGAGTACCGATGCATTTTCATTTCCCTATCTTTATACTTGACGAAGATTACCGCAACGAAAATACCAGCGGCGATGATATTCGCGCCATGGCAGAGGCGATTCAAAAGGAAGGCATGGAGGTCGTTGGCGTTACAAGCTATCCGGATCTTACTGCTTTTGTACAACAACAAAGCCGTGCCTCGGCTTTTATAATTTCAGTCGATGATAAAGAGTTTGTAGACGATCGCTCAACGGAAACAATCACGGCATTACGCGTTTTCGTCAGCGGTGTGCGTGCCCGCAACCAATATATCCCTATTTTCCTCTACGGAGAAACTCGCACAGCACGACATCTGCCAAACGACATCCTGCGCGAACTGCACGGATTCATTCACATGTTCGAGGACACGCCGGCGTTCATCGCCCGCCTCGTGGTACGTGAGGCCAAAGGCTACCTGGAAGCATTACCTCCACCTTTTTTCCGCGCCCTAACGGAGTATGCAGCCGATGGCTCGTATTCCTGGCATTGCCCCGGCCATTCCGGTGGCGTTGCCTTTCTCAAAAGCCCGGTTGGGCGCATGTTCCATCAATTTTTTGGTGAGAATATGCTGCGCTCCGACGTCTGCAACTCGGTTGATGAATTAGGCCAATTACTGGACCACACCGGCCCCGTCGCCGCCAGCGAGCGCAATGCTGCCAGAATTTTTCATGCCGATCATTTATTCTTTGTGACCAACGGCACCTCAACCTCCAACAAAATAGTCTGGCACTCTACCGTAGCGCCTGACGATATTGTTGTCGTGGATCGCAATTGTCATAAATCGATTCTCCACGCCATCATTATGACCGGTGCAATTCCGGTGTTTCTGACGCCGACCAGAAACCATTTCGGTATTATTGGACCGATTCCAAAATCGGAATTCGAATGGGAAAATATTCAAAAGAAAATAGCAGCGAATCCGTTTGCCAAAAAATCGAAATACCCGCCACGCGTGTTGACCCTTACCCAAAGCACCTACGATGGTGTGCTGTATAACGTAGAAGAAATCAAATCCATGCTGGATGGTAAAATTGATACGTTGCACTTCGATGAAGCCTGGCTGCCGCACGCTACATTCCACGATTTCTATGGCGACTACCATGCCATCGGTGAAGACCGCCCGCGCTGCCAGCAATCCATGCTTTTCTCTACGCAATCGACCCACAAATTACTCGCCGGACTGTCTCAGGCATCGCAAATTCTAGTGCATGAGCCTGAGCAACGAAAACTGGATTTGCAGTGTTTTAACGAATCCTATTTGATGCACACATCCACCAGCCCGCAATACGCTATTATCGCATCTTGCGATGTGGCGGCTGCCATGATGGAACCCCCGGGCGGGTCTGCCCTGGTCGCTGAATCGCTGGCAGAAGCAGTGGATTTTCGCAGGGCAATGCGCGATCTGGAAGTACAGCTCAAGGGCGATTGGTGGTTTAAAGTCTGGGGGCCGGATTATATTGCCGAAGAAGGCATGCCGGAACGGGAGGATTGGATTATTCGTGCAGACGACAACTGGCACGGTTTCGGCAAACTCGCCCCCGGTTTCAATATGCTTGATCCCATTAAAGCCACTGTAATCACACCGGGGTTAACGCTTGAAGGTGATTTCGATGAATCCGGCATACCCGCTGGTGTACTGACCAAGTATCTTGCCGAGCACGGTATTATTGTTGAAAAAACCGGACTCTATTCCTTTTTCATCATGTTCACCATCGGCATTACCAAGGGACGCTGGAATACGCTGCTCACCGAATTGCAGCAATTCAAAGACGCCTATGATACCAACGCGCCACTGTGGCGAATTATGCCCGATTTTGTCGCCAAACATACCATGTACGAGCGCATTGGCATTCGCGACCTGTGTCAGCAAATTCACGACGTTTACAAATCCCACGACGTGGCCCGCCTGACAACCGAGATGTATACATCCCAACTGGAGCCCGCGATGAAACCGGCCGATGCCTTTACACGCATGGCCCATCGCGAAATTGAAAGAGTCCCCATCGATGAACTGGAAGGACGCATAACCGCCATGCTGGTGACGCCCTATCCGCCGGGTATTCCTTTACTCATTCCCGGGGAACGTTTTAACCGCGTTATCGTGCGTTATCTAAAATTCGCCAGGGAGTTTAATTTGCTATATCCCGGATTCGAATCTGAAGTCCATGGCTTTGTATCGGAAGAGATCAACGGTGTTAAACACTATTTTGTAGACTGTGTGAAAAACTGATCTATTGATTGCGATACTCACCCTGTCGCTCCAGCATCCAGCCGGGGTATTCTGCCGGTAACCGGCTAACGTCGTCCAGCCGGGCTAGCTCCTGGCTGGTTAACGTAATTGAAGTGGCCGCAATATTATCTTGCAACTGTTGAACCTGTTTTGCGCCGACAATGACGCTGCTAACCGCCTTCTGGTGCAATAGCCAAGACAACGCTATTTGAGCTACGCTGCATTGCCGTTCGTCCGCCATACCCCGCATTACCTCGATAACATCATAGGCGCGATCTTTGTCCAGGGGCGGAAAATCAAATTCTACCCGACGTCCTTCTGCGTTACGCCCGTCACGGTCGTATTTACCTGAAAGAAAACCGCCAGCCAGCGGACTCCAGACCATCAGGCCGATTTCTTCTGATTGCAACATCGGAATCACTTCGCGCTCCAGGTCCCGCCCGGCTACGGTGTAATAGGCTTGCAAGGATAGAATCGGTGCCAGCTGGCGGGCCTCGGTAATGCCAACCGCTTTAACCACCTGCCAGGCGGCCCAATTGGACAAACCGATATAACGCACCCAACCCTGACGAACCAGCGCATCCAACGCTTCGAGGGTTTCAGTGATCGGCGTTGCAGCATCGAATCCGTGGATCTGATACAAATCCACGTAATCCGTTTGCAAGCGTTGCAGACTGGCTTTAATTTGATTAAAGATGTGGCCACGGGAAGCGCCGCGCGCATTGGGACTTTCACCCATAGGCCCCAACACCTTGGTGGCAATCACCACGTCTTGACGCGCAATATTCAGGTTTTTGAGGGATTGGCCTAGAATGGTTTCGCTGCCTCCACCGGCATAAACATTGGCTGTGTCGATAAAATTAATACCGCTATCCACGGCGATTTTAACCAGCTCATCGGCGTCTTGTTGACGTAATTGTCCAATCTTTCCCCACATGTCATCGGTGCCACCAAAGGTCATTGTTCCCAAGCACAGTTCAGACACAAATAATCCGCTACGGCCAAGTTGTCGCATTCGCATGATCGTCATCCTCCCGAGATTCAATAAAGGTGACTACCTTAACAAACCGCCGCCGCTGCCGAACAACACAATAGTCTCAGAGTGTTGCTTAATCCTCCCAAACTGGTTTCAAATGCCGGATTAGGCAGGCGCCTCAATTAACTCAATCCAGGGTCTGAACAGGTTGAGCTGTTCGGCTACCAACTTCAGGCACACGAGCAAAGGCACCGCCAGAAGCACACCTACGACCCCCCAAATCCATCCCCACAGTATCAGCCAAAGCATCAGCATCAACGGGTTCAGGCGCATACGCTGGCCCAGAACCAACGGCGTGACAATCTGGGCTTCGAACATGTTAATGCCAAAATAAATCGCCGCTGGCAACAACGCATGCCACCCCATTCCGTACTGCGCCAATCCGGCCACACTAAGCACACAAAGACTGATCAGCGGCCCTACGTAAGGTGCAAAGTTCAACAAACCCACCAGTGCTCCCCACAGCAGCGCATCTTCCACCCCCCAGAACCACAATACCGACGCTGTGGTTATGCCGAGCCCGGCGTTAATCAGACTCACAGTCAGAATGTAGCGGGAAAGCTCTCGCTGAATCCGCTCTACCAATTCTTTTGCATGCTGCTCATCACTTACCTGGGGCAAGACATGGGTTGCCTGACGATACAAATTGGGACCGAATATCATCAGAAATAACACCATAATCAAAAAGGTTAGGAACTGCGCTAAAACCACCGGTGTTGCACTAAGGGCAGAGACCAGCATTTCGAGACTGCCTTGGGTCAGGCGTTGTGACAGCGGATTGTCATCCGCCGGCTCGGGCACTTCCTCTTCACTGTTAAAAAAACTGAAAAAACTTTTTTCTTTCGGCGCTGGTTTTGGTTGCGGCGTAACTGAATTTTTTAATGAATCCAATTCCTGCGTCGTTTTTTGTACCAGCTCGGGAAAGCGGGACGCCCACTTTTGCGCGGGGTCCGCCAATTCAATCCCCAATAAGGTGAAGGGACCACCGATCGCTGCCAGCAACACAATGGCTGATATGGTTCGCGGGATATAAAACCGCTTAAGCAATTTCACCAACGGACTCAGCAGCAGCGCAAACATCAGCGCAACTACGATAGGCATCAATAAGGATTTCGCAAAATAAAGGGTGTATAGAAAAGCCAACGCCAGCAACCAATAAAGCGGGGCTATTCTGGGAAGGGTAGGTGCTCGGTTGTTTTTTGTCGTTTCCGTCTGCGGGGCACTCGCTTTGTCTGCCGTCATTCTTCGGGTCTTACGGTGAAGTTGTAGGCGGCAGTCTGCATCACGCGCTGGGCTCTGAATCCCATCGATCCGACAGTGAATGCACCACGCAATCCCAAACGTCCGGATAACAAGCCAGCGATCAGGCCAAGACCAACCAGCCATAACGGATTAACTTGCTCCAGGGTTTGCATTGAACGGACGCTGCGTTGGCGCAACAACGTCCTTTGCACAGTTAAACGCTGGTCCAACACTTTTATATCTTGTGTCAGGCTTGCACGTGTCATTTCTCCGCTGCTCCTGCTTGCGCTAAAAAGGACTGTAAATGTTGCCGTGATAACGGCAGGGTCAGGCTACGCTTGTAGCGCCGCCACAGCCGCACAAAGTACATCAATAGCGCCACATGCAACAACAGGAAAGTAAGCAGCCCCAACGACGCCACCTGGCTGAAATCGAACACCAGCCAACCAATCAATGCAGCCAAACTAATCCAGATCAATATCAGCAAGGGCACCGCCAGTATGAACAGAAAGAACATCCGCTGCGCATCGCCTAAAGCGAGTTTTAATTCCAGGCGAAAAAGCTCAACCATACTAGAACCGGTTTCGACTGCCTGGTTCATCCACACCGACAAGGATTCCGGCCCGTCACTGGTCTGCTCATTCAATTCCTGTTGCTCGCTTACCGACTGTGCGTGTGCCGCTTGCGCCTGACGGGCATCCATTATTTACGAGAGAAAAATTGCGACAGGATAAATCCAAACACAAATGCGACACTGAGGGTGGCCAGTGGCTTTTCTTTCATTAAGGTATCGGCTTGTTTGCCCAGTTCGCCCGCTTTTTCACGACCCTTTGCCAAATTGTCTACGGCATCTTGCTTCAAATCGATGCCAGCGGCTTCTGCGGCTTTTCGAAAATGACTTGAGGCTTCCATCAGCTTATCGTATGCGTCCATCACAGACTCTTTGCTTGCAGCTAATTCTACGTGTTTTTTTTCGGGAGTAGCCATATGAACCTTCCTTGATTGGTTAATACAGGGAGAGGAAATAGCGGGTAACGCTAACCTCAGATTAGTTGATCGCCTGGGTATGTCCAAGCGGTCGCTTGCGGCCTGGCACTGCGTGTATCAGGCCGGTTTGTTACCTATCTTCACTTCGTCCGTCGTTAACGGCCTGCTGCTTCCCGCTTCAAGACCCGCTAAAGTAATACAACCCACTGCAATGCGATGCAACGTCAGCACTTCGTTCTGGAAAAAACCAAACATTCTTTTCACTTGGTGATATTTACCTTCAACCAGAGTAAGTCTGGCGCTGTATTTGGTAATTATTTCCAGAATTGCAGGCCGGGTTGTAATATTTTCATAGCTGAAATAGATCCCGTCTTGAAACACCGCGCAATATTCAGCAGTTAGCGGCTTAGATAAAGTAACTTCGTAGGTCTTTGCAAGTTTTGATCCAGGTGACATTATTCTGCGTGACCACGCACCGTCATTGGTCAATAGAACCGCCCCCGTGCTATTAAAATCCAGGCGTCCGGCCAGATGCAGTTGGTTTTTTTGCGGGTGCTGAATTAAATCCAGCACGGTTACATGATCATCATCCTTGGTTGCACTCACCACGCCTTTGGGTTTATTCAGCAACAGATAGACCGGATTATTGGATTGCAGGCAATGGCCATCCAAAATGACTTGCGTGAATTCAGTAATTTGCTGTTGGATGGAGTGCGCCGCACACCCGTCCACAAGTATGCGTTTCTGTGCAATTAAAAGGCGGGTATCCGAAATCGAGAACGGACTATTCTGATTAATAAAGCGATCGAGACGGTTGGATTTGGATTTCATGATCACCTGCACTTCCGACATGACAAAAGATAAATAACCGGATCCATCCCATTCATTGCAGTATTTCCTTTTGCCTTGCAACCGCCGTATTGCCTAAAACGGCAATCTTTCCGTATACTCGAACCCAAATAACAAAACAGCGCATATCGCATTGTCAGAACCGAGTAAATATTCATGCCTAAAACGATAGTGATCACCGGCGCAGGCGTTGGCCTGGGTCGCGCACTGGCTCGCCGCTTTGCCTGCGATGGCGATTCCGTCATCTTATTGGGACGCACCTTTGCCAAAGTGGAAGCGGCTGCCGCCGAGATAGGTGAACATGCCCTGGCCATTGCCTGCGACGTCAGTTCACCCGACTCCGTACGCAACGCCTTTAATCAGATCGCTGAAAAATTCCCCAAAGTAGATGTGCTCATCAATAACGCAGCGGTATTCGAGCCCTTCCTGGTCGCGGATGCCACCGATACACAAATAATGAGCGCCATCACAACCAACCTGGTCGGCCCGATTCTGTGCTCACGCGCGGTTATACCGATGATGGATTCCGGTGGATACATCATTAATGTCAGCAGCGAATCCGTCGACATTCCCTTTCCGCATCTGGCGGTTTATCAAAGTTCCAAAGCGGGGCTGGAGCGCTTTAGCCTGAGCCTGTTCCGGGAACTCGAACCCCTCGGCATACGCGTTTCCAATGTGCGCGCCGGTGCCATGTATGAAGAGGGCAAAGTCTGGGAAGCAGACCCTGCCGCACAAATGGCCTTCGCCAAAGCAGCCGCAGAAGCAGGCATTCATTTGCGTGAACGGCCGCTGTCTCAATTCACCTCCGTTACCGAGGCGTTCCGGGCGCTGATTAATATGCCCGCCGACCTGCATGCGGTCACTATCGCGCTGCATGGCCGTGCGTCTAAATAGCCTAACCCGCGGCCTGGTTTTTTAACTTTGCTCCCATTGCTGCAACAGGGCTGCATTGGTGGGGTATTTTTCGAGTAGCTCCACCAGTTTTCTTGCGCCCTCGATGGGTTTGAGGCTCACCAGTGCCCGCCGTAATGCTCTGATGCCCTGAATATCTTTCGGGCTCAGCAGCAACTCCTCACGACGTGTACTACTCTTGGCAATGTCCAGCGCCGGAAAAATCCGTTGATTCGCCACCTCCCGCGAAAGCACGATTTCCATATTACCGGTGCCCTTGAACTCCTCGAATATCACTTGGTCCATGCGACTTCCGGTATCGACGAGCACCGTCGCCAAAATCGTAAGCGAGCCGCCATTCTCAATCTTTCTGGCCGCGCCGAACAGCTTTCTCGGAATTTCCATCGCCCTGGCATCAACGCCCCCCGACATGGTGCGGCCACTGCTTTTGCGCTCGGCATTGTGTACCCGCGAAAGCCGTGTCAGAGAATCAATGACGATCATCACATCATGACCTTCACCCGCTTCCCGGATCGCCTTATCGAGGAGTTTATTGGCCACGCGAACGTGCTGTTCGTAACTTTCATCCGAAGAGGAGGCATGCACTTGCGCCGGCACACTGCGCTTCACATCGGTCACTTCTTCCGGCCGCTCATCGACTAATAACGCATACAGTTTTATCTCCGGGTAGGCTTTACCGACCGCCTGGCAAATGTGTTTTAAAATCGTGGTTTTGCCGGAGCCGGGCGGGGCCACAATCAGCCCTCTCTGCCCCCTTCCAATCGGCGTGATCAAATCCATCGCACGCACCGTCAGCTCATCTGACCCCGCTTCCAGACACAGGCAGTCTGTGGGATTAATAGCCGTACCGTTTAAGAAGCGTTTTTTCGGGTCAGCATCATTCGCACCGCTGTCCACCTCAGCCGCTGCTTTGGCGTCTTTATTTCTTTTCACTTTCAAACTTAACGTTTTTCTTGTCATAGTGTCGGCTTACAACTCGGGGTAATAAATGATTTGTGAAGTGAGTACGGCAGCGTAAACTTGCTCTGTTATCACTCTTTTTCGTTAGCTTCACGCAGGCGCTCTTGGCGTTCCTGCTCTTCTTGCATCACCGCTTTGATTTCTTCAAGTACAGAATCCACATCCGCGCTTTCGCCGTCATCGTCAAACACACCACTTAACCTGGTCTCCGGCGTTAAATTGCCTTCTTCAAACAGAGACCACATTTCTTTGGCGTATTGCGTTTGTAACAGGGCGGGACAAAATTCACCGTAATAACGACGCATATTATTCACATCACGGGCGAGCATTTCCTGGGCGTTGTTATTGGCAGCGGCATTGACGGCTTGCGGCAAGTCGATGATCACCGGTCCGTAATCGTCAACCAGGACGTTAAATTCGGATAAATCCCCATGCACAATGCCCGCGCACAACATCAACATAATCGAGTGCATCATAAAGGCGTGATCTTCTATCGCCTGTTCTTCCGACATTGTCACATCGGCCAGCCTGGGTGCCACGTCACCGGCTCCATCGGTGACCAATTCCATAATTAATACACCGTCAAAACAACCGTAGGTCTCCGGGACACGCACCTGCGCAGCGGCCAATCGGGATAGCGCGTCGATTTCAGCATTTTGCCAAATCTCTTCCTGCTGCTTGCGGCCATAGCTCGAATTCTTACCCATCGCTCGCGCCTGACGTCCACTGCGAACTCTACGACCTTCCTGATATTGCGCGGCTTTTTTAAAACTTCGCTTGGCTGCATCTTTATAGACCTTGGCACAACGAATCTGGTCGCCACAACGGACAATAAAAATATCGGCTTCTTTGCCGCTCATTAGACGACTGATAACCTCATCTATAACACCATCATCGGCGAGGGGCTGTAAGCGTTTAGGAATTTTCACAAGCGGTCTGATTTGATTGGTCGGCGATCAACGAACGTATCGGGAATGTGCTGAATGTAATTGTGTATTTTGATCAAGAAAATTTCTTCTCCGGCAGAGGAACGAATTTAGGCATGTTTCGGCTATCGATGGGTCGGCAGGCAGTCCATTCGTTAGCTTTCAGGTATATCAGATAGCGGTCTTAACGCCACCACGAGCACAATCCTGCCTCTTGCAACATTCAAACCACCCATTTTCGATATTGTATGCGATACCACAGGCATGGCAAGTGCTCACACCCACAGCTGATGTATTGCCCGCAATTAGGGCGTGAATATTTTCGCTCCCGACGCCGCAAAGCACGCCGGGCACCTTACTATCAAGATGAACAATAAGTATAATCATTAGTATTTACATCTAACCGGATAGCGTTTGCTGCCAACACCAGCATTAACGCAACCAACCGAAGCACAGCTAAACCACTTAGGATTTTAAGTATGACTCATCGTAATACCCGGATTGTTACGGCATGGACGCGGTGGCAGCTTACTACTTCCACTCTTCTGTGTTGCTCTACACTGGTCGCGACGCCTCTCAGCGTGAACGCAGAAGAAACCCAGGACCAGGAGGAGAAAGGCGAATACCGCCTCGCACCGATTATTGTGGATGCGAAGGCCCTGGCCGATGATGACGCCAATTCCACTGTTGCCAAGGAGCTGTGGGTGGGCGGTAAGGTCGCAACCAGCCTGCTCGACACACCGGCTTCAGTCACGGTCATCACCGAAAAAGAGATTGCCCAACGCAACGCCAACAACACCGAGGAGGTTCTGCAGTATACGCCAGGCATTCTGACCGATTACTACGGCACAGACGACCGCAACGACTATTTCAAGATACGCGGATTCCAAGCCACCACTTACCGCGACGGGCTCACACTGGGCTCAATGCGCGGGGTTCGCGAAGACGCCTACGCTTATGAACGCGTCGAGGTGCTACGCGGTGCCAACTCCACCCTGTTCGGCGCAGCGGATCCGGGCGGCTCCGTCAATTTTGTCAGCAAACGGCCAAAATTCGACAGCTTTGGCCAAGGTTATCTGACCTACGGTTCCTTTGATCATATTGAAGCCGGCATTGACGTGGGTGACATGCTCAACGAGGATGAAACACTGGCTTACCGCTTCACCGGCAAGATCAAGGAAAGCGAACGCGAATACGATTATTCCAAGGATGACGACCAATTAGTAATGGGCGGCCTGACCTGGGAACCCACTGCTTATACCTCCGCTACCTTAATCCTGGACTACCTCAAGCAAGACAACACCCCTAACAGCGGCGGTTATCCACTGGACCGGGAATACGATCGCAGCCGCTTCTACGGTGAACCGGATTTCAACAAACACAACGTTGAACGCAGCAGTGTCACCGGCCAGATCAGCCATGATTTTGACAACGGATTGGTCCTGCGCGGGAATCTGCGTTACAGCGATCTGACCGACGACTTCGGTTACGTATATCTGTACGACTATAAAGGCCGGCCTGGCACAGAGGTTGACCGCTACTATTTCGGTACCGACAGTGCCGCCGATGAGCTAATCGGCAACGTCATGCTGCAATACGATGCCCGCTTTGATCGCATCGACAGCAGTACTCTGGTGGGGATCGAGTATCGGGATGCCTCAAGCGAGTCCAGCACCTTTTACGACACGACAACGAGAATCGACCTCGCCAACCCGGTTTACACGGGAGCACCGGCAAATCTGAATTACCAACTCGGGAACGATCAGGACTACAAAACCAAGTCCGTCTTCCTGCAACAGAACCTGTCGTTCTACGAAAAATACATTGTCACCGTGGGTGTGCGTAACGACGCCATGGATCTTTCCAACACGGACCTTTCCGGTTTCACTGAAGCCGATGATTTCTCGGAAACCTCGTTCCGCGGCGCGCTGACTTATAAGGTAAGCGACCAGGTGTCCACCTATATCAGCTGGGTCGAATCGGTTGCGCCACCCACAATCGGTGTTGAACCCGAACGGGGCGAGCAAATTGAGCTGGGAGCGAAGTATGCGCCAGCAAATATGAACGCCATATTCTCGGCAGCGCTTTACGACCTGACTAAGAAAGATGTCACCATTGCTGTGGTGCAGCCCAGTGGCATCATCGAGCAGGAAACCCTGGGTGAGACCCGCGTGCGGGGTCTTGATCTGGAGGCCAAGGCCGAGCTGAGTGACCAACTCAGCTTGATTGGTGGCTATTCTTACATGGATTCTGAAGTCGTACGCGGCACCACCCGAAGCGCGATCGAGGGCAATGATTTCGTAGCGGCACCGGAACACACCGCTTCGCTCTGGAGCTATTATTCGCTACCGGACATGGGTATGAGTTTTGGACTGGGTGCCCGCTATGTAGGCGTCTATTACTTTGACGCTGCCAACTTGAGCGACAGCAATGCAGCAACACTTTTTGATGCCGCCTTTAGCTACCAGATCACGAAAGCAGCCGATCTTAGTATCAATGTCAGAAACCTGTTTGACGAGCAGCATGTAGTGGGTTCCGGCACCGCGGATTATTACAATCCAGGACGCGAAGCCATGGCCACTCTGAGTTACAACTGGTAGACAAGTCCCCCCGCAATGTATCTGATCGGTTATTGACCGCTCAGATACATTCGTCACTTAACCTTACTTACCGATTAATCTATTATCCAATCCCGCCCCCCTGAAACGTCGCGTCTACCACAGGCAGACCCGGGGCATCCGACTGATCAAAATACAACCAAATCATCTAAAAATCTTTTGATCCACACGCTATCGCGCGTGCTATTATGCCCGATTCGCCCAGCGGCTTAACACGCCAGGATGGATTAGGAAAATATAATGGACAGACCGGTTGGACCCGACGACTTACAGGAGCCATGACTCAAGAGATGAGCCAATTTCGTCAACTGTTAAAACAATCGATTGCCGGCCCCCATAAACGCTTGGAAGATCTGGCGGTAATGAAGGTCTATTCCAATGGCAATGCCTCTCTGGATCAGTACCTCGCCGTTACAGAAGGGTTGTATGAATTTTGGATAAACCACCAACCGCGCACTGATCGCCTGCCAAATCGGTTTCACCAGTTTTATAGCAGATACCTTTCCGCCCTGGAGCAGGATGTCGGTGAACGTCGCACTGCACACGCAAAGACCCCGGTTAATGAGATCGCTTTTTTCTACGTTCTGCTAGGCTCCGGATTAGGCGCCCGGATTATACGCCAGCGTTATCAGGACAATACCCTGCCCCAGAAAAACATTGATCATCTTGCTCAAAATAGTGCTCCGCTTTGGAAAACGTTTATAGCCGAACAACTGAATACTGTGCCTGAAAGCGAGCACGGGGCCATAACCGGTGAAGCTCACCATCTATTTACCACCCTATATAATAATATCGTAACTATCTGACTGGACTTAGCTATGACTTTAGACGTCGACAAGTTGGCATTCGAACATTGCGAAGACGAACCCATCCACATTCCTGAGTCTATCCAGAGCTACGGCTATCTGTTCGCCATTAATCAAGAAAACCACAGAATCGAGATCATAAGTGAAAATGTGATCGACCTGTTCAATCTACAGGGGGATATAGTCGGAACGGACTTTTTCGCACTGCTGGATGAAGACCAGGAAGGTGTGGATTTTATTCTTGAAACATACCAGCGGGCTAGAAACCGCAAAACACGCCTGCCCATAAAAATAAAATTCAAAGAAACACTTATCCGTCAGCTGTCTGACCGGGATTTCTTCGCTGTTATCTACAACAGTGCGGACCGCCTTATAATCGAGTTGGAACCGGCCGCCAAATTCCGCAAAGCCTACACCGCAGAACATTACATAAAAATCTATGCCATGAGTATCGCGCCCAAGTTTAAGGCGTTTGACTCTCTGAATGAAATGGCACAGGAAATTGTTGAAACGATCAAATACATCACCGATATGGAGCGCGTCGTTCTATACAAATTTAACGATGACGATTCGGGCAAAGTCATTGCGGAAGCAAAAAACAATGAAGTCGACGCCTACCTGAACTTGTACTATCCGGCATCGGACATCCCGCCACAAGCCAGGGAATTATATAAAAAAAACTGGGTGCGCCTAACACCGAATGTTGACCTTGCACCCTCAAGGCTGATTCCGACTACACAGGACTCGGGAAGAGAGCCGCTCGACTTGACGCAATCATTGCTGCGAACGCTCTCGCCGATCCACTGCCAATATATTCGTAACCAGGGGCTGCGTGCTTCCTTTTCCATGTCGCTTGTGACACACGATCGGCTGTGGGGACTGATTTCATGCCACAGCCGGAATCCCACCTATATTCCACAGGATGTACGCCTGCAATGCGAGAATCTGAGCCAGCTTTTTAGCTGGCACCTGTACGCGAAAGAAGAGGAACTGTTTTTCAAGCAGAAAGAACGGGCGGACAGGTCCATTGAAGCCATGCTGGACAAAATCTCCCCCAGCTTTCCTATTGTCAGTGTTTTTTCCCAGCATGAAGAAGAAGTGCTGCGTCTAATGGACGCCGATGGCTTTATTTTTTACTCCGATCAAGAAGTCATTTCGCTGGGTCAAACACCCGACCTGAACATTGTTCAGGACATGTATAACCGTGTCGATACGCACGATAGAAAACCCTTTATCACCAACAGTATCGACAAAAAATGGGGTACCAGCGAACAGCTTAACGGTATCTATGGCGTTATGCTGATTCCGTTACTGGAAAAGCGCAGCTATTTTACTGCCTGGTTTCGCAAAGAGCGTGTCTATATCCAAAAGTGGGCGGGGTCCCCGGACGAGAAAAATGTCGATGCATCGAAACGGGAAAGGCTCATGCCACGCACGTCGTTTCAGGTTCACATTAAAGAAGTCGCCGGTGCCAGCAAGGAATTTGACCAGAACGACGTGGACATGGCCAGCCGATTCAACCGTATGTTTCTTGCCCACGCATTAGAAGTGCAGGAAAAAATGCGCAAAAACATGAATGATCTGGAGCAACAGGACCGCCATAAAAACGAATTTTTGGCTACCCTGGCCCATGAGCTGCGTAACCCGCTCTCACCGATATCAACGGGAGTGTCCTTGCTGGAAATATCCGATAAATCGGATGTGCGCGAAAAAGTTCTGGCGACTATAAAGCGTCAGGTGGGGTATATGACCAAACTCATTGATGATTTAATGGATGTATCGCGCATTACCCAGGGAAAAATAAAATTAGACATACAACACATCGTCGTTCAGGAAGTGCTTAGCAACGCAGTGGAAATCATCGAAAGCCTTATGCGGGAAAAAGGGCACCAGCTGGTATTGGATATGCCGGAACCGCCCGTTTATATTCATGGCGACAGTGCCCGGCTTTCGCAAGTTTTCTCGAATATTATAAATAACGCAATCAAATACACCGATCGCAACGGAAAAATTGAAGTTTCCTTGCAGTTGAACGAACGCCATATCTCCGTAAAAATTAAAGATAATGGCTTGGGTATACCGAAAGAAAAGCTGAAAGATATTTTTTCTATGTTTACACAGGTAGAGGCTCATTCCACCCACACCAAAGGCGGACTGGGCATTGGATTAACGCTGGTTGACAGACTGGTCAAACTGCATCATGGAGAAGTGATCGCGCGCAGTGATGGTGAACGCCAGGGCAGCGAATTCGAAGTGATTCTGCCCAGGGCAAATGAGTCGAGCCAGCAACAGACGTCCACTGCCTCAACAGAAGACGCCGACCGAAAGCAGCGCGTGCTGGTCGTCGATGATAATCCGGACGTCACTGAGCTATTAAATATTCTGCTACAAAACGCCGGACATAAAACCGCTACCGCATCGAATGGGCGCGAAGCTATCGACCTATTTAAGCAATTCAAACCGGATTTTGCGTTACTGGATATCGGCATGCCGGATATCGATGGTTATGAATTATGCAAGATTTTGCGCAAGCTACCCGAAGCGAAGAACACGATTTTTCTATCCCAGTCCGGCTGGGGAAACAAGGAGTACGTAGATAGGGCATTGGAAGTGGGATTCACACGGCATTTCGTGAAACCATTGGATTTTAGCGTGTTGCAGGCTGCATTAAATAAATACGCCAAATAACGGCTGATCGGATCGAACCGATAGAACCATGCAGCCTATCGACGCTGGACCGGTGTAGCGGTCTTTTTTCAATGGCGTTCACGTGCGACTATGACTGCAACATCGTTTTTACATTGTCTGGCTGCATGGGCAGGCGCCGGATAGATTTACCGGTCGCATCAAAAACCGCCGCTGCGATTGCAGAAGGCAGCAGGGCATTTGCTCCCTCGCTGCCCTGTCCGTAGATCGTTGTTTCTGGGTCCGGGGCTAAAACGACGTTCAGTTGTGGCATGTCACCCATTTTCAATATCGGATAGCTAATCCAGTCTGAATCCGTCACTGCGCTTTTATCGAAACTCACCTCTTCGT
Source organism: Ketobacter sp. MCCC 1A13808 (assembly GCF_009746715.1). NCBI lineage: Bacteria > Pseudomonadati > Pseudomonadota > Gammaproteobacteria > Pseudomonadales > Ketobacteraceae > Ketobacter > Ketobacter nezhaii. The sequence goes on along the minus strand of NZ_VRKW01000003.1, from coordinate 97,755 downwards.
ACATCGCCTGGCTCACGCCCATTAACGCCCCTGCTTGTACCTGCCTCTTTAATTGCATCGGGTTCACCACCACCCCGGTATCCACCACCACCGTAACCCGATCAACGGAGACCAATCCGGTGTCCGGCACCACACTCACTTCACAAGCGCTGACCCAATAACCATTACCGCGAAACATCACCGATACCCCCCGCCCAGGCTGGGGAGTGCTCCCGCTGGCCTTGGCATCCGGTCTGGGCGATGGCCGCTCCTGCCACCCGGATTCCGAGCGTAATCGTGTTAACAGGTTTTTCAATCGGCGGTCCTGTGTGTTGAGAATACGAAAAGCCAGTGCATCCATGCCCACCAACGAAGCCGCTTCACTGATCGCCACTTCGCGGGGGAAATTCTGTTGGAACTGAGTGGGTGTTCGCATGCTGTGATCTCGCAGCCCGACATCCAACGGTGACTGCTGCTGGCCGATTTGCCAAGTGCTATGGGCGCGCTCAGCCACGTTTTCCACCGCGCTGTAAACCCAGCCGTCGGCCATAAAATTGGCCATACCCTGCACGGGCTCCGGGTTTTTATGATTGGGCACCGGGGCATCAATGGTGGGCAGACCTGCCAATAACGCGCCAATCGGACGATCATCCTGCATCGGCGGGCCATAATGATCGGCTTCATACGCACTGATTTTTCCGTTTTTATCGACCGCAATACGGACGTCGGCGTAAGCGGGAGCGGACTGCGTGGACCATTGCAAATCGTCCGCCCGCATCCAGTGTAATCGCACCGGTTGCCCAACCTCCCGGGATAGCAACACCGCTTCCGCTTCTGCGCCGGCATTACCGCCGTTGGAACGACCGTAGTGGCCGGGACCAGGATAGGTCCTGATGATGACTTTAGTGGGGGAAATACCCAGCATCAGTGCCAAGTGGCTGCGCAAAAATTGCGGATTCTGGGTGTGCGTATGCACCGTGATACGACCGTCGGCGGCGACATCGGCCAACGCCATGCTCGGACCGATCGGCGCATGCTTGTGGTAGGGTAATTCACTGCTGCAGCTGAGCACGTGTGGCGCACCATCAAAGGCTGCCCGCGGATTGCCCCGGTTGTGGGTGCTCTCAGTCACCGGGACCGGATCCCAGCGTGCCTGCTCACGAAGATACTGATGTAATCCGTCACTGCCGGGCAAGCCTTCCCAATCAGACCAGCGGGTGCCCGACGCCACTTGCCGGGCGGCCTGAATCGTTTCCCATTCGGATTGCGCAACCACCCCCAATAAATTACCCACGACCACCGTGCGAGCGGTCGGATACGTTTTACGGTCAAGCTTACCCGCGGCCAACAGCTTCGAACCCAACGTTCTGGGGTGAATCACACGGCCATGCAGCATGCCCGGTAGTTTGACATCCGCTACCCAGGTTGTCCGGGCCGATACCTTCTCAGCAATAATCGGATTCGGCACCGATTGCCCGATAATTTTATATTGGCTGGCGTCCTTTAATGGCGGCTCTCCTTCCACCACTAAACCGCGGAAACTAACCAGCTCCCCACTGACCGGGATCGTCAACTGCAGCGCCTGACCCGCAACCATGTCTCCGTAAGTCAGCTGTTTTCCTCCCCCGCTAATCACGCCGTCCTTAACCGCCAGAGATGTACGCGGTACTGACCATTGTGCAGCGGCGATATCGAGCAAAGCTTCGCGGGTATAGGCAGCCACTTTACGTAAATTCAGAACATTGGTGCGCAACAACCCAAAGGTACCACCACCATCAGGTGTACGGTCCGTATCCCCGCTTACCACGTGTTTAATCGCGCTGAGTGATACCTCCAGCTCTTCGGCAATGATTTGCGGGTAGGCGGTATAAATCGATCCCTGGCCAAAATCACATTTGCCGGTACGAATCACCACACTGTTATCCGCATGGATCTCAATCCAGGAAGCAGGTCGGGAGGCGTCAAGACCCACCTTGTCCGGGGGCGATTTCGGATTGGTTGCCGCAGAAGCCAATCCGGGCAGAACCGCCACACTGACCACCATGGCACCGCTACCGGTCAGGAAGCGACGCCGGGTCAATAAGGCACCATGAATAATGCGCGGCTGGTTATGGGTTTCGCTCATGACTTGCCCCCTTTCTGCATCAACTTGGCCGCCGCTTTCACACCGTCCATAATAGCGGCGTAACTGCCACATCGGCACAGGTGCGCGGAAGGACCCGAGGTGGTTAAGGCCGCTTTGATGTCGTCTTCGCTCGGAGCCTGATTGCTCTCCAGTAACTCCACACTTTTTATCATCATGCCACTTTGACAAATGCCGCATTGAGGCACTTGCTGTTCGATCCAGGCCTGCTGAACCGGATGCAGGGTATCCCCATCAGACTTATTCTGCGTTGGTATCCGTGCCTGCCACCGAGCAGGTAAACCCTCTAGTGTCGTCACCTCACTACCAGCACAAGCGGTAACCGGAGTAATGCAGGAACGTATCTCGCGACCATTGAGCAACACTGAACAGGCGCCGCACTGGGCCAGCCCACAACCGAACTGGGGACTCATTACATTGAGTTCGTTGCGCAACACGTACAAGAGCGGGGTATCGGCTGGCGACGTCACCTCACAAGGTTCGCCATTGACCGTTAATTTCACCATCGTGAACTCCTTAGAGGGCCTATTTCGTACCATTGGCGGTAAGATTACAGGCACCAGCCTCCCGCCATAACCGCCCAATACTGATTACACCTATGAATGGAATTAATAGCATCCGGATTTACCCTGTTCCGCAACGATTTTGGGACTGTATGACGTCTTCCGATACCTCTATAATCACAGGTCTCTAAATTCACTGAAGTATGCCGTTGATTGCCTGGCATTCATGTCACACCGCTAGGAAGCCGGTTATGCTAAGGGAAAATCTGAGCGAGCTGATGGCGCTCATGATCATCGCCAGAGAGGGGAGCTTTACCCGTGCTGCCTCACAGATGGGTATTACCCAATCGGCCCTGAGCCACTCTATTCGCAGGCTGGAGGAACGTCTGCAAATCCGGCTGTTATCCCGCAACAATCGCAGCGTGGCCCTGACCGAGGCCGGCGAAAAAATTCTGCAGACCTTAGCCCCCAGGCTGGAGCAACTGGAATCGGAGATGTCGTCGGTGTTGGGGAAACTACAAGGAAAACCCTCCGGCACAATCCGCATCAATGCACCGAAACAAGCGGTACTACGTTACCTGTGGCCGAAGCTCATCGTATTTATGCGGGAGTACCCCGACATCGCCATTGAAATTTCAGCGGATAACCGCTTTTCCGATATCGTTGCTGAAAGGTTTGACCTTGGCATTCGGCTTAAAGAAAGCCTGGCTAAAGATATGATTGCACAGCCGATTTCAGGCCCACTTAGAATGATTGCTGTTGCCAGCCCGAAGTACCTGAAGAAAAACGGCACACCGCGCACGCCGAAAGATCTCGCGGATCACAACTGCATTAATATCCGCTTACCCACTTACGGTGGATTTTACGCCTGGGAATTTGAACAGGATGGTCAGGAGTTTAGCACCCGGGTGTCCGGCCAATGCGCTTTTGACGACAGTGATCTGTCGATAAGGGCAGCGGTTGACGGATTTGGTATCGCCTACACCATGGAAGAGCATGTTGAACCTTATCTGGCCAGCGGTGAACTAATAGAAATTCTTGCGCAGTGGACGCCGCCATTTGACGGCTTTTACCTTTATTACCCTAATCGCCGCCAGCACTCCGAAGCGTTCACCCTGTTGCTGAAGGCACTTCGCCTTGACCGGGAATAGCGCACCCGGCACTAGCTCTTTAAACGATAGCCGGTTTTAAAGATCCACCACACCACGATCAGACACAGCACTAAAAACAGAAAAGTCATACCCAGACTGACTCCGACATTGACATCGGCCACGCCATAAAAACTCCAACGAAAGCCACTTATCAGATAAACCACCGGATTAAATAACGTCACCGTTTGCCAGATTGGTGGCAGCATTTTTATTGAATAAAAACTGCCGCCCAGAAATGCCAACGGCGTCACCACCATCAGAGGTATGAGTTGCAGCTTTTCAAAACCATCAGCCCACACACCAATAATAAAGCCGAACAAACTGAATGTGACCGACGTTAACACCAGAAATGCAACCATCCACACCGGGTGATCAATATGGTAATCCACAAAAAAACGGGCCGTCACCAAAATCAGCAAGCCCACAATAATTGACTTGGTCGCCGCTGCCCCCACATACCCCATAATGATTTCCAGGAACGAAATCGGAGCCGACAGGACTTCATAAATGGTGCCGGAAAAGCGTGGAAAATAAATGCCGAACGAGGCATTGGAAATACTTTGCGTAAGCAGAGTAAACATCACCAATCCGGGAATAATAAATGCACCGTACTCCACCCCGTCGATCGCCACCATGCGCGACCCGATAGCAGAGCCGAAAACAATAAAATACAACGAGGTGGATAGCACCGGAGAAGCAATACTTTGCATAATTGTTCTCCAGGTACGGGCCATTTCAAATTTGTAGATAGCGTGTATTGCGTAGATATTCATGGATATTATTTTCCGCCTATTTACCATGTACCAAGCTAACAAAGATTTCTTCCAGCGAACTTTGGCTGGAGTGCAAATCCTTGAAATCAATACCGTGTTGATTCAGATCCCGCAATACACTGGCGATACCGGTTTCATCACTTTGCGTATCAAAGGTATAAATAAGATTGTTGCCGTCTTCACTCAGCGTCAAAGGATAGTGCGCCAAAGCAGCAGGAACACTGGCTAATGGTTGTTGCAGATACAACGTCAGTTGTTTTTTGCCGAGCTGTTGCATCAGTGCGTCTTTCTTTTCCACCAACACGATTTCCCCTTTACTGATAACACCGATGCGGTCTGCCATTTCTTCGGCTTCTTCAATATAGTGGGTAGTGAGGATAATCGTCACGCCCTGCTCTCTTAGCTCACGCACCATTTCCCACATTTCTCGGCGCAGTTCCACATCCACTCCGGCAGTGGGCTCATCCAGAAACAGGATGCCTGGCTCGTGTGACAAGGCTTTGGCAATTAACACCCGGCGTTTCATTCCGCCGGACAATTCCATAATGCGATTTTTGCGCTTGTCCCACAAAGACAGGTCTTTCAGTACTTTTTCCAGATGCGCATTGTTCGCGGGTTTGCCGTACAGCCCACGGCTGAACCGAACCGTGTCCCACACGCTTTCGAAGGCATCGGTGGAAAGCTCCTGTGGTACTAAACCAATGATGGAACGCGCTGCACGATAATCTGTAACAACATCATGACCGTCTGCCAGAACCCGACCACTGCTGGGATTGGCAATACCGCAGATAATACTAATGAGCGTCGTTTTGCCTGCGCCATTGGGACCGAGCAAGGCAAAAATTTCTCCTTTATTAATATCCAGATCGACGTTTTTCAGGGCCTGAAAGCCGTCGGCGTAAGTCTTTGAAAGATTTTTAACCGAGATTATAGGTTGCACGGATTTGGCCTTTTGCTAATTATTTTTCAACACCGGAGACTATCAAAGTCGCTCTGATTACGACAGGTGCAATAGTGCCGTTTACCCACTGCGCTTGATTAGCCTGGGTCGCATTATCGACCACACCCAAACCAGCGCCACCAGAAACAGCCCCACCATGGATAAGTAGTTTCGCAATAGTCCGGGATGGACCCGATAGTCGCTTACCGCGATGCGCGAGTGTTCCGAAAAATGGCCTTTGATGGAGACAATCTGTAAATCCCTTCCTTCAACTCCATCCAGGGGAATCCACTCACCGTATAAATCCACCAGCCAACCCCCGTGCTCATCGGGCTTTACGGTTTTACGGTCAAACGCGATGGTTTTTCCCTTGCGGTCATGGCTATGCAGCGTGGCGTTGTAATGACTGTCGTGTTGTCGCACCTGTTCAATCAATGCAAGAGGCAGCAAGAAATAGACTGCAAGCAGAATCAGGCAAGCCAATGTGCTTTTTGCATTAAACACCAAGTCCGGAGGCCTGGAGGTGGATTCTCGCCAATAAAACAACATTATTATCAGCCCCCACACCGTGAGCGCATAAGAAAACCAATGCTCCGGCCAATACCAACCAAAATTCAACATGTGCCAGTTAAACGGGATGAACAGATCTGCCCCATTGCCCCACTTCGTTTGCGTAGCGTCCAGCAACAAGTGCACCAATGAACACGACGCCAGTATGGCAAAGGTTTGTAATTTGCGCGCGGCGAGGCATGCAAACGACGCGCTCGCCAGCAGAGAAAATAGCAAGGTTGCCTGCAACAACAGATAGGCCTGCAACCAAAGCTGTTCGATCGCGGGATGGGCCAACAGGATGAAACGCTTAATAATCCAGGGCAGATCGGGAATCACACACCCCAGATAAATCCACTTTACATCGGCATCTTTTAGCACACTGCGGGTCAGGACAGTTTGAACCCCGATGTGGGCAAGCGTGTTCGGCATAAGAACTCAGTTAACCGGCTGCAGGTTATTCAACGAAAGTCGTATCCTACACTATGCGGATAGTGGCTAAAATCGGTTCTGGATCACTCTTTTAACAAACACCCGCATCCGCAGGGAAGTGCGCCATGTCAAATAACCCTTACCAGCCGGAAATCGAGGCCGTAGCGGAATTTCTGCGTGCTTGCTTGCCATTTGATGCCCTGCCGGATGAAGCCTTACGCAACAGTGCCCGCCAAATTCAGATTATTTATTTACGCGAGGGCAAGCGCATCACTGCCCTGGAGGACGAATACGCGTTGCGTATCGTGCGCAGCGGCGCGGTTGAAATCCGCAGTAGCCGCAATGAATTGATGGACCGGCTGGGCGAAGGGGAGAGCTTTAACATTCACGGCCTGGACGTGGGCGATTCCGGCGTCAGCGCGGTGGTGATTGAAGATGGTCTTATCTACAGCCTGCCCCGAACGCACTATGAGCAGCTGCGCGCCCAATTTCGCGATTTCGATCGTCACTTTCACAGCCAGCGTAGCCGCCGCCTGCGTCGTGCTGCACGCTATCAGCCGAATACCAATGTGATGATGCTACCGATTGAGGGCTTGATCAGTCACAACGTGCTCACACTGGATGATGGCGCCAGCATCCAGGATGCTGCCCGGGCCATGAGTTTGCGCCGGGTGTCATCGGTGCTGGTGCTGGACTCGAACCAGCGCCTGGCCGGTATCCTGACGGACCGGGACTTGCGCAGCCGCGCCCTCGCCCACGGCTTGTCTGGCGCCACCCCCATTCGGCAAGTGATGACCAGCGACCCGATTTTCATTGAACACCACGCTCTGCTGTTCGACGCCCTGCTACTGATGACCCAGAACAGCGTTCACCACCTGCCGGTACTGCAGAACGGCGAGGTAAAAGGCATTATCACATCGTCGGATGTTATGCTCGCACGCAAAGATGACCCGGTCTATCTGGTGCAACACCTGTCGCGGCAGCAAGATATCCGCGGCATGAAAGCGATCATTGACACCCTCCCCAGCCTGCTGGTGGAGGTCATTAAAGGCGGTATGCGTGCGCATCAGGTGAGCCGTGTGCTGACCGCCATCAGCGACACCGTCACAATGCGCCTGATTGAACTTGCCAAAACCCAGCTTGGCCCTGCTCCAGCCCCCTTCTGCTGGCTCGGTTTTGGCTCCCAGGCACGGGGCGAGCAATTAATCGGGGCCGACCAGGATAACGGGTTACTGATCGACGACCGCGTGCAACCCCATCAGCTTGAATGGTTCCGGCAACTGGCTGAATACGTGTGTGATGGACTGGACGCCTGCGGTTACCCTTATTGCAAAGGCAAAGTGATGGCCACCACCGACGCATGGCGGCAACCCCTAAGCGGATGGCAGCGCACCGTCGACGAGTGGACCCGCTCCCCGACTCCGGATGCGGTAATGCGGGTATCGATATTTTTCGATTTACGGGCTTTGTACGGTGAGCGCTCCTTGTGTCAGCGGTTGCAGCAACATATGCTGAGTCGTACCGGCAAGGACACGATATTTCTGGCTGCATTGGCCGCGAACGTATTGGAACAAACCCCACCGCTGGGCATTTTCCGGCGCTTTTTGGTTGAACGTAACGGCGACCACCGGGACGAGTTCGATGTCAAAAAACGCGGTGTGATGCCGCTTGTGGAACTGGTGCGCCTGCATGCATTAGCAAATGGAGTAAGCGCCGTAAACACACGGGAACGCATCCGCGAACTGATGGATAGTAAAATTCTCACGATTGTCGACGGCCGCAATCTGCAGGATGCGTTCGACAGTATTCAGCAATTGCGTGTATCGAATCACAGCAATCAGATCGCCCACAACGGGGATATCAGCAATTATCTTAACCCGAAGGAGTTGTCTGAACTGCAACGCAAACACCTGAAAGACGCCTTTACTGTCGTGCACGATGCACAGGAAGCATTACGTCACCACTATCGCCCGGGTTTATAGTTTGTGAGCACTTCCCATCTGAATAGGCTCTGGCTGCGGATTCAGCATCGGCGCTGGATCAACCGCGCACAGCAACCGGATCTGGTCAATATTCTGCGCGACCCGCTGTCGACGAGCCCGTTTAACCATACCCGCTTTCTAGTCGTCGATCTGGAAACAACGGACCTGAATCCGATGACAGGCGAAATCGCCAGTATCGCCTGGGTCGTCATAGAGCAGGGCGCCATACAATTACCCCAATCCGTTCATTTTCATCTTCGACTGAAACACGAAGTAGGGCAGAGCGCGGTGTTTCATCGACTCACCGATACGGATCTGCAACAAGGAGCGCCGATTCAATCCGCCATGCAAACGCTATTAAAAGCCGCACGCAATAGCGTACTGGTATTTCATAATGCCCAACTGGATATGGGTTTTATCAACCGGTTTTTAGTGGAGGAGTGGGGCGCACCGTTGTTGCTGCCGGTGCTGGACACCCTGCAATTGGAACGCAAAAAACTCACTCGCCGAAATAAAGTAATCGAGGCGGGAGACTTACGGCTGCATCAATGCCGGCAACGCTATGGCCTGCCAACCGTGCCGCTGCATGACGCTCTGGGTGATGCATTGGCGACCGCAGAGTTGTTTCTGGCGATGAATGCATAAACCTCCGGTTCCGCAATGGTAAATGGAGCTTAGACCAGGGTGCCTTCAAGAAACACATTAACCGCTTGAGTCACTTCCCGGCGCCGCACAGCGTCGCTCACCACCACCTCTTCGCCCAGCAGCCGCCGCATATGGTAATTTCCTTTTACCATATTAATAAACTGGATCGCCGCCAGATAGCAGTCGTCTATGTCCAGTTTGCCTTCGGTTACCAGAGCCTGCAGGTAATCCCCCAATACACGCTGACTCCGCTCTGGCGCTACGGCCATAAAAATTTCCCTTAGCCGGGGATTACGCCCGGACTCCGCGATCAGGATGCGGTGCAAGGACAGCGCTTCGTCGGACAGCACCATATTGAGAAAATTCAGGCCCACGTTAAACAGCACGTTGTGAGGATCTTCGCCTTTGATATTGGGCAGGTTAAGCACCTCCAGCAAATTACTGGATTTACGCTCAATGACCGCCTGAAACAAGCCCTCTTTGTTTCCGAACAGGCGATACAGCGTCGCCATGGAGCCTCCAGCACGGGACACCACTTCCTGCAGGCTCGCGGCTTCGTAGCCGCAACGGGAAAATAAATCACTGGCTGCATCCAGAAACAGATCACGGCGCACCAGGCCTCGCTCGCGGGGCGCATACCCCTCTTCAGCGACTCCGATCGGGTTAACTTCTTCGCTCCTATTGCTGGAAGATGGCTGGTCCGGGTTGGATTGCTCTGGGTTGGATTGCTCTGGATTCATCTGCCATATGTCCTCTTGGGGTGGTCCGATTGTAACAGCCGCGTTCTCATAACCAAACCCACGGGCTCCATACCTGGGAGCCGAACGTAGGGCTGACGAAAGTGGCTGGCAAACCTGACTATTGACAGCGCTGAATTGTAGTGTAATCTTCATTACACATAAAGAGCGTAATGTTGGTTACACTACAGAATTTACTCCAAAAACCGAAGATTACCCTCTATTAATACGATTAATTGCTTCATTAACAACGGATTAACGCTATGTCCCCCGCTCCCAAAAAAATGGTTTTAGGCTTGGTTGTTCTGGTCGCAGTGGGGTTTGCCGGCTCCAAAGCGATGCATTGGTATAACAAAGGCCGCTTTATAGAATCCACCGATAACGCCTATATTCAGGCCGATTCAGTGCCCCTCCGGGCCGAGATCACCGGACTGATAAAAACCGTCGCAGTTAAAGAAAATCAACAGGTTAAAAAGGGTGATCTGCTACTCCAGATTGATCCTACCGATTACATTGCCGGTGTCGCGGAAGCGCAAGCCCAGCTCTTGGTTGCCCGCTCGGCGTTGTTGGATATTCAGCAGCAAATCAAATTACAGGATAAAAAACTCGACGAAACCAAAGCATCGATCGAAGCCTCCAAAGCGGAATTACATCGCGCAGAACTGGAAAGGGATCGGGCGCAAACCCTGGCCAAGCAATCCTACGGATCACAACAGCTATTACAAAACACCGAAGCGGATGCTGAAGTGGCAAAAGCGCACCTGGAGCAGGCGCGGGCAAGTTTAGCGGCAGAGAAACAAATGGTGGCGGTATACGAAGCCAAACGGGACAGCGCAGAAGCCAGCATTACTGCTGCACAAGCCGGGCTGGATCTGGCCCGCAACCAGTTGGCTAAAACCAAATTAATCGCGGACCGAGATGGTGTGATCGGTAATCTGGGCGCGCGCCAGGGCACCGCCGTGCTACCCAATATGACGCTGATGTACCTGGTTCCGTTGCCTGAGGTGTATGTGATTGCCAACTTCAAAGAGACGCAGATTGGCCACATGAGTATCGATCAACGGGTCGAGCTGAGTGTGGATGCTTTGCCGGACACGACATTTACCGGCTTGGTGGAGTCCATCTCCCCGGCCACCGGTTCTGAATTCAGCCTGTTGCCGCAGGACAACGCCACGGGTAATTTCAATAAAATAGTACAACGGGTGCCGGTGCGAATCCGCGTTACCGGCCCAGCTGAAATGCTGCCCCGGTTGCGCCCAGGCCTGTCGGTGGTGCCCTCTGTCGACACCGAGCATTTTCAGCAACAGGTTTCTTATCTGCAACTGAACCAGACGCGGGACCCGGACCCTAGCGGCCTTAGCAACACCGATATTGCGGGCCGCTAACCGGTGGCCACCACCCCAGCTACTGCCGTTCTGCCCCAGGATCGGCCCATGCCTTCGATACGCCAGCGCATCGGCTTCGTGGCGGGCCTGCTGGGTATGTTTATGGCTATTTTGGATATCCAGATCGTAGCCAGTTCGCTGAATGAGATTCAGGCCGGGGTCTCCGCCACACCAGACGAAATTTCCTGGGTGCAAACGGCCTATCTGATTGCCGAAGTCATCATGATTCCCTTATCGGGGCTGCTTACGCGCTGGTTATCCACGCGCTACACCTTTGTGATTTCCTGTCTGTCATTTACCGCTGCCAGTATCGGTTGCGCCCTGGCCCAGACCATTGAACAGCTGATTGTGTTGCGAGCCATTCAGGGCTTTGTGGGCGGTGCCATGATACCCATCGTGTATGCCATGAGCTTCAGCCTGTTTCCGACCCGGGTCATGGGCATCGTACAGGCGCTGATCGGTATGATCGCCACCACCGCCCCCTCCATCGGCCCCACACTGGGGGGCTACATTACCCAGGCCACCAGCTGGCATTGGCTGTTTCTGATGAACGTGATTCCCGGCCTAATAGCCGCCGCGGGGGTGTGGTTTTATCTGGATATGGATAAACCAGATTTCTCCCTGTTTAAGAAAATCGATTTTCTTGGCCTGTTCTTTCTGATCGGATTCCTGGGGCCCCTGGAATACATCCTGGAAGAAGGGCCGGGTGACGACTGGTTTGCCAGCCATCACATCGCGGGGCTAACGCTGATCAGTATTACCAGTGCGGTGCTGTTTTTCTGGCGGGCATTTTCCGTGGATATGCCGATCGTGGATTTACGGGTATTCCGCAATCGTAATTTCGCAGTGGGTTCGATACTCGGGTTCGTCGTCGGTGTCGCCCTGTTCGGTCTGGTGTATCTGATGCCGTTATTTCTGGGTGGCGTGCGTCACCTGAACAGCTTGCAGATCGGACAAATCATGTTTGTAACCGGCCTATCCATGTTCATAACGGCGCCTATCGCCGGGCGTTTATCCGACAAAGTGGATATACGTTATATGCTCACTTTCGGATTGTTAATGGTCGGTACCGGTTCGTTGATGAACGCCAATCTGACGGCGGACTCCGGGTTTTATCAATTTCTCTGGCCACAGATTGTGCGTGGCATCGGTTTACTGATCTGTATCTTCACTGCTGCACGGATAGCCATGGGCACCCTCACCGATGCGCAGTTGGGCAACGCTGCCGGTCTCTTCAACCTGATGCGGAATCTGGGGGGCGCGGTGGCGCTGGCGGCAATGGACACCGTGCGCGACATCCGCTTTGATTATCACTGGAACCAACTGATTCCGGCCGTTAACGAAACCCGAGATGCGGTATCTTCGCAGTTGTTTCAACTACAACACCAATTCGAAGGCATGGTATCCGACCCCTATGTCCTGGCAGTAAAACAATTGGCCAGCAGGGTGGCTACCGAGGCCAATGTCCTGTCCTTTAACGATATGTTCATCGCGTTAGGCGTCATTTATTTATGCGCTGTACCGCTTATGTTATTCCTGCGCAAGCCGGAAGCACATGACGGTGGCGCAGCCCATTAGCTGCTAAAAAACGCCGCATGGCGCAGTTTCAAGCCCTGGCGCTGGGCTTTGTTCAAGCCTTTAACCACCAGATTATAGGAATTATCAATCTGGCGTTGAATCTCGCCCGGCGGTAACGTTCCATCCAACCGGACCGTATTCCAATGGGTTTTATTCATGTGATATCCCGGCATCACCGCTTCGAATACATCCCGTAATTCCCGGGCCTCCACCGGATCGCATTTCAGGTTTACGCAGATTTGCCCTTGATCAACGCGGCACAGTGCAAACATTTTGCCCAAAATCTTGTACACTGCCGCATCAGGGCCGAAGGGATAATCCAACTCCGTTTCAGGAAGATTTAATAAATACCGTTTTAATGCCTGTTCCTTCATTGTGAGCTCCCGATCCTTATCCTAAAAAGAGGTTTTACATGCAGCGTACTTCGTTTGTCTACCGATTGCAGTTAGCAGCGCTCACCGTGTTCATGCTAATCATCAGCGGCTGTCAGCACCTAACCTCCGGTGCGCTCTCCAGTGTTGTCAAAAAACCCGGCGTGGAAGTGGACAATATCACTGTGACCGGAGTGAATTTGAGTGCGGTTGATCTGATGCTGACACTCAAGGTCAGCAACCCCAATGCCTACAAGCTGGCACTGGCCGGTTATTCCTACGATGTTAAATTCAACGATAAACCCATGCTGAAGGGCACCACGGAGCAAGGGTTCAGTGTACCCGGCAACAAAAGCAGTCTGATTAAAGTCCCCCTGACCCTGGGCTTTTCGGATGTTGTGGGATTACTCAAAGAAGTCAAAGCGGACAACAAATTACGCTATTCGGTGGACGCCGACATGCGGCTCGATAGCCCCATTTTAAATGCTTTTTCAATTCCGGCCTCCAAAGCCGGCGAAATTACCGTGCCGCAAATCCCGCAAGTCGCCTTCAGCGATCTGAAAATTAAACATTTGAGCTTTTCCAAAGTGGACTTTGAAATCGCCATGAACATCAATAATCCCAACAACTTTGCTGTCGATCTGAAAGACATCCAGTATCGGTTTAATTTAGCGGGAGAAGCGCTGGCAAACGGCGAGATCAAACAGGGCATTCAACTGAAACAAAAACAGGATACCAACGTGCGTATTCCGGTGAGCATCAGCTTAATGAAACTGGGCACCGGAGCACTGAACGCCATCCGCAATTCGGACTTTACCAATTATTCGGTGGACGCCGAAATGACAGTCGATAGCGCTTACCCGGCGCTGAAAAACCTGCGCCTGCCCATACACTACAAGCCATAATCTGTGGTTTACGGACGCACCCGATACCAGCCCGCAATACTGTAACGCGGGCGTCGGGTGGGTAACACCTCATGGGGGAATTGTTCACTCAGGAAAAACACCGCCGTGTTTGATTTTGGCTCAATGCGCGTGATTTCCTCGCCCCTTTCTGAGTACAGCACCAGCTCTCCGCCCTGGTCCGGCTGCCAACCCTGATTCAGATAAAGAACGCAACTCACAACCCGGTTCCTAGCGCCCTTTAAGGCATCGACGTGGGTTTTGTAGAATCCACCCACTTCGTATTTTGCATAATGCGCTTCAAATTCCTGCAGGCCCAGAAACAGGTGGCGATTGCAATGCACCCTCAAATAATCCATCTGCTGGAGAAACTGCGCCTGCACCGGGATGTCCGGATTGAGCCACTGGGTTTTATCACGCCGGATCGAGGCATTACTCTGTTGGATCCTGCCACGGCCTATCTTGGCCGGTTTTAATTTTACGTGTTCTGCCAACGTTACATCCTGAAAAAGGCCGGACACCAGTGGCTCGCTCAAAAAGCCGTCGCACACCCACCAGCCATGCACAAACAACGCATCCACCAGCTCGTCGGCCATGGATACTGAACTCAACTGCACTGCGTCCATTGATCAGCGTACCCTCATTTTCGGTGCGCAATCATAGCCTGTTTCTGTGCCATGACAATCGAAATATATCGCCTTGGCCAGCGCCGTCGGTGGCGCGGGAATTGTGTCATAATGGCCCCCACCGACCGCAATACACCGCCACACCACGGAACCTTCAATGAACAACAATGAATTACTGAGAAACCTGCGCCGGGCGCTGGCCGCCAACGAAAACACCATGGCGGACATCTACGCCAAAAGCGGAAGAGCGATCAGCCCGGACGAAATGAAACAGCGCCTAAAGCACGCCAACGAAGACGGCTTTGCCCAATGTGACGATGAGACTGCAGCTTGCTTTCTGGAAGCCCTAATAGTCCATCGACGGGGTCCGAAACCGGATCAGCCGCCAGCGGAATTAAAACTGCCCCTGAACAACAACCTGATTCTGAAAAAACTGCGTATTGCCTTCGACCTGAAAGAAGATGATCTGAGAGGGATTTTAGCCAGTGTGGATGTGGAGTTGAGCAAGCAGGAACTTAATGCCCTGTTCCGACGTCAGGACCATAAGAATTTTCAGCCTTGCGACGAAGGTTTATTACGTGGTTTCCTGCGCGGGCTGGTGGAACGTGAGCGGGTCAAGTCCAGCGCACCCAACACCGATTAATTGAAGCAGCGGATGCGGCGAAATTTTCTCGGATTACTCTTTTCCGACAAACTCACTCCAAACATATCGGAATACACCCGGTAAAAATGGGATGCATCATGAAACCCCACTAAATGCGACGCAGCGGTATTGGTGGCACCCCTGGATATAATTTCCAGCGCTCTCCAAACAGCGGTTTGGCGGGCATATTGGGATACCGTGCTACCGGTGACTTCTTTAAATAAATGACGGAAACGATCAGGGGACAAATGCACCACACGAGCCAAACGCGCTAATCCGATCTCGGTGAGGGGTAGCTGTTCGATCAACTCCAACGCCCTTACAATGCGCGGATCGTACTTCAAGGGCATGGGTTTGACTCCGGTAACCAGGTGCGCGGCCCGGGCGATTATCCCGGCAACTTCAGCGCCACTCAAACTGCCATCCTGGCCGGCGATAAAGCGCGGCAACAATTCCGCAAACAGCAGCGGATCCAACTGCAGGCAGAGCCGGTCGCCAAGATACTCGGACAGAAGCGCATACTCAGGCGTTGCAGCCGTCACATCCACCAGGGCTACATCGCTGTCCAGGCCACGTATGTTGCACAGCTGTGCTTTATCCGATACCAATACCGCCCGACCTTCAGCGCGCTCTGCGTTGTCAAAACACACTTGCACCGGCCGGCTGCATCCAATTATCAGACGAATGGCTTTGCGGTTATGGGTTTTATCCCTGGGACCAATATCCAGCGACGGCGCCAATAACAGAATACTGCGGGGCCGGTAATAGACCGCGCCCTCGTAATGAGAAGTGAGACCCCGGGTCGGGTTCTTGCTCTTTTGTACGCTCATGGTTTCTTTAATCGATTTTTATTGTCATTATCCCGATAGATTACAAGAAAATTGAAGTCGTGCGAACGAACGCTCTTCACAAGTTCGGTATTAATTGGTTAAACAACCAGACAATTTTGTAATTAATTTGCCCTATAGCCGATTGGTACAAGCCATGAATACAACAGGATCCCTAAATATGCTCTTCAGAGTACTCAGCGTCTTTTTCGCTCTTACTTGTCTATCAGCCTGTTCTACCACCAGCATCACCGATGCCTGGCAGGAACCCGAATTCAAAAAAAGCAGTATGAAAGACGTTTTAGTGGTGGGCATGGCGTCCAACCCCACCAACCGGCTCCTGTTCGAAACCGGATTCATCGCCGCCCTGACAGAACACGGCATTAAAGCCACCGCCAGTTATACCGCCATCGGCGATGCCTACCCCACCCAGGAGGCGGTAGAAAAATACCTGGCGAGCCACCCCCACGACTATATTATCGTTACGTCTTTGGGCGCTGTGGATGTGGAAACGGACTACGTACCGGAATCCGTGCGCTCCTATTACACCGGCCCGTACTACCCTTATTGGGGCTCATATTGGGGCGCAGGTAATACCGTCACCATGACCCGTGAAGCCTACACCGACACCCAGACCAACGTGACCCTGACCACCTCTATCTTCGATTTCGAAGACCAACAGAAAAAACTGGTATGGGCCGGACGCAGTAAAACTTTCGAGGTCACATCAATTTCTTATACAGCCGGTGAATTGGCATCTAATATGGTACGCAAGATTAAAAACTAACTGCGATAAAAGGGCGGAGGTATGTTTTCCGGATGGATTCTGGCCAGCTTCGCCCTGGCCTATACCTGCTTACTGTTTTTCATAGCCTGGTTCGGCGACCTTAAACCGGCACGCTCCCGGCAAGCCCTGAATAGCCCTTGGCTGTACAGTCTGACCCTAGCGGTCTATTGCACCTCATGGACGTTTTTTGGTGCAGTGGGCCAAGCGGCGAATAACGGTTGGGATTATCTTCCCATCTACCTCGGCCCGATTCTGATTTTTACCCTGGCCACGCCGCTGCTGTTCAAAATCATCACGATCAGCAAGCAACAGGGCATTACCTCCATCGCCGATTTTATTGCCTCCCGTTATGGTAAATCCCAACCGTTGGCCATTCTGGTCACCCTGGTCGCCATAGCCGGCACCATTCCGTACATCACTTTGCAATTGAAAGCCGTCACCATGGCATTCGATGTGCTAACTCCGGCTAATGAAACACAGCTCCCGATAAACAGTGCGTTTGCGGTGGCGTTGTTAATGGCCATGTTCTCGGTCCTGTTCGGCACCCGACATATTGACGCCAACGAACACCAGAATGGACTCATGCTGGCGATCGGTTTTGAAAGTATTGTGAAGCTGCTCGCCTTTGTTGTGGTGGGCATTTATGTCATCTGGCCCGCCTTCGGCGGCATCAGCAATATGATCGATGTCGGCGTTAGCAATGCGGCCATTCGCGAACGCTTTGCAACGGATTTTTTTGATCAGGGCTTTTTCACCCAAACATTACTGGCCATGATGGCGATCATTTGTTTGCCACGACAATTTCATGTCACGGTCGTAGAAAACCGGCGCAGTGCAGATCTGAAAAAGGCACGCTGGATTTTCCCTTTATATCTGGCTTTGTTTTCTGTTTTTGTGGTGCCGATTGCCATGGGTGGTCTCACATTTCTGCCTGGCCAAACAGCCACTGCCGATCACTACATTCTGACGTTACCCGCTCACTTCAATCAACAGGCCTTGACCCTGTTAAGTTTTTTGGGAGGGGTATCCGCTGCCACCGGCATGGTCATTGTCTCCAGTGTCGCCCTGAGCATTATGATCTGTAATGAATTAGTGATTCCGGTGTATCTGAATCGCGCCACACGCTTGGGAAATCTACCTGATCCAATCACCCCCCTGGTAAGACGAATACGCCGTATTTCCATTTTTCTGATTTTGTTTCTGGCCTATGCGCTCAATGATTTATTTATCCGCTTTGACGCGCTGGCCAGCATCGGCCTGCTGTCGTTCGCAGCGGTTAGTCAATTTGCACCGGCCTTGATCGGCGGGTTGTATTGGAAACAGGGGCATAAACGGGGTGCCGCACTGGGCATTATGGCGGGCTTCATTGTGTGGTTCTATTGCTTACTGCTGCCCGTGGTACTGCCACACAATATCGTCGATCACCTTGCTCAGCATGGATTATTTGGTTTTGGTTTGATTCGGCCTTACGCCTTGTTTGGTCTGGAAGGGCTTGACCCACTTTCCCATGGCGTGTTCTGGAGCCTGATTGCCAATCTGGTCTGTTACATTTATTTCTCCAAAATTACGCAACATCAAACCATTGATCGCAGCCAGGCTATTTTATTTGTGGATATTCCTACTCAGTTTGAAAACCTAGTGGGGCGTTATCATTCGGCGAACATCAGTGTGCAAGACCTGAAAGACATTGCCATTCGCTGTATCGGAACAAAAACCGCTGAACAGGCTTTCCAAAACTACCAGCTGAATACCGCCAGCATAACGGATACTCATCTGCCTGCGACAATCGATCTTTTTCGATTCACGGAAAAGTTACTGGCCCGTGTAATGGGGGCCAGCTCCGCGCGCATTCTGCTGGGTTCCATGCTAACCAAGCACAGCGAAGACAGTTCCACTGCCGTAGCGATGATGGACGAAGCCGCCGAATTAATTCAGTTCAATCATCAACTTTTGCAAACCACGATTGAAACCATTTCTCACGGTATTTGCGTGGTGGATAAAGACCTGAATATCGTGGCCTGGAATAGCACCTATGTGAATTTATTTGATTATCCCGACGGCTTAATTCAATTGGGCCGGCCCATTTCCGATGTTTATCGCTTTAACGCGGAGAGGGGGTTTTACGGGGAGCTTGAGAATAAGGCCAAATTTGATGAACACATAAACCGTCGCGTTAAACTATTGCAGAAGGGCGGTCCACACCGATTTGAGCGGGAACTTCCTAACGGTGTTTTTATAGAAGTACGCGGCAACCCGATGCCTGGCGGTGGCTTTGTCAGCACTTATCTGGATATCACAGAAAACAAAATGGATGAGCGCGCCCTGCGGCAAATGAATGAGAGCCTGGAAATGATGGTGCAGGATCGCACCCGTGCCCTGTCCAACGCCAATGCGGCTTTGCACACTGCAAACGAAGGCAAAACACGCTTTTTGGCCGCAGCGGGTCACGATCTTATGCAACCACTCAACGCTGCGCACCTGTTTACCTCCTCACTACAGCAACGACTGCAAATAAAAAACAGTGCCGGGCAATGCGAAGAGGAGCTGGGTATCATTCGCCATATCGACAATTCGTTGCGGGTGGCCGAGCATTTGATCAATACCTTACTGGATATCAGCCGCCTGGATACCGGCACTATCAAACCCAATGTATCGGTATTTCAATTGCAATCCCTGATGACCAGCCTGGCATCGGAATTCCGGGTCATCGCCGCGCAGAAAGGGCTGTCTTTACATTGGGTGAACTGCCAACAATGGATCAAAAGTGACGACAAGCTCTTGCGCCGGGTGTTACAAAATCTACTGCTCAATGCAGTTCGCTACACGCCCGAGGGTAAAATTCTGTTGGGGTGCCGGCGCCGGCACGGATTTATCGAGATCCAGATTTGGGATTCCGGAGTCGGTATCCCTGAAGACCAATTAGAATTAATTTTTAAAGAATTTCACCGGGTAGTACGGTACGACAAACATCCTGGTGTTGAGAGCAAGGGGCTCGGTTTGGGCCTGGCTATCTCACAACGTATCTGCAATCTACTGGGTCACCCACTGAGAGTGAGGTCGAACGAGGGCGAGGGCACGGTATTTTCACTCCATGTTCCTTTGGTTGAGGCACCCGTGCTTGCTTCCCCCGCCGCGATATCGCCCAGGGAATTGGAAATACGTGGCATCACCGTATTTTGTGTCGATAATGAAGACATGATTCTGGCCAGCATCCAGAGTTTGCTGAATCAATGGCAATGTTCGGGCGTGGCGACCTCCTCTTTGCAGGAAGCAGTGGCAGCGGCCAAAAATATGAACAACGCGCCGGATATCTTATTAGTGGACTATCAACTGGATGATGAAATCGGCTTTGATGTGATTGAAGCACTGGACGATTGCTGGGACGATGTCGTTCCCGCCATTCTAATGACGGCAGATCATTCGGAATTAGTGAGAACGAAAGCAGCCGACCGGGGCTATTATTTTTTACAAAAACCGATCACGGCAGAAGCATTGCAGCGGGCCATGCGCGACATTCTCGGATAATTCAGGATTCCAATTACCCGTCTATTCCGTTCCTGGAACGGGAAGATATTCAACGTCCAGTTGCTGCAAACGAATCACCGCCTGAGTCCGGTTGCGCACCCCTAGCTTGCGAAAGATGGCGGTCATATGCGCTTTGATCGTGGCTTCTGACACGTTCAGTTCATACGCGATCTGTTTGTTTAATTGTCCCTCTGCCAACATCCCCAGAACACGAAACTGCTGTGGTGTTAAAGACGCAATGCTTTTCGCCAGATCCCGGTGTTGATCATTTAACAAAGGATTTTGTTGCGGCATCACATTAGCAGGCCACCAGCGTTCGCCGCGACAAATGGCGTCAATGGCGGCCACCATTTCATCCAGGGCTGCCGATTTGGGGATGAAGCCGTTGGCGCCAAATTCCAGCGCCTTGTAAATAACATGGGCTTCTTCAGAGGCAGAAACAACAATCAGCGGTGTATCCTGATAGCGGTCTCGCAAATAAATCAGACCGGAAAACCCATGAGCGCCCGGCATATTAAGATCCAGCAACAACAGTGAAAAATCCTGATTCGATTCTGTGGTCTTTTCCAACTGATCGATACTCTCCGCTTCCACTACCGTTGCTTGCGGAAACGATTGCATCACTGCCTGCTTTAATGCCATCCGGAACAGCGGATGATCATCAGCGATCAGAATGTATCCCTGTAGCGCCATTAGAGTCTATTCATCTGTTGTAACATGAGCGCACCATTGTGGTGATGCTCCCAGACCAGGTCAAATAAAATGATCAAGCCCGGTTAACCCGCGCGTCGACTAATTGCGGCACGACCGCCGGATCCGCCAGGGTTGACACATCGCCTAACTGGTCAAACTCATTGGCCGCAATCTTACGCAGGATACGCCGCATAATCTTACCGGATCGGGTTTTCGGCAAATCACGGGCAAACTGGATCCAATCAGGGGATGCTACCGGCCCGATTTCTTTGCGCACCCACTGTCTTAGTTCCTCATGAATTTCGGGACTAGGCAGGAAACCCTGATTCAGCGTGACATAGATATAAATCCCCTGCCCTTTGAGATCGTGCGGACAGCCGACCACAGCAGCCTCGGCTACCTTGCCATGAGCCACCAGCGCGCTTTCTATTTCCGCCGTACCCAGCCGATGTCCGGCAACATTAATAACGTCGTCTACCCGCCCGGTGATCCAGTAATCTCCTTGCTCGTCACGCCGCGCTCCGTCACCGGAACAATACTTACCGGGGAAGGCGCTGAAATAGGTCTGCACAAACCGCTCATGATCACCCCACAATGTGCGCATCTGCCCCGGCCAACTGTCGGTAATGACCAGATTACCTTCACCCGGTCCTTCAATTTCATGGCCTTCGTTATCCACCAATTGCGGGCAAACGCCGAAAAAAGGCTGGGTCGCTGCGCCCGGTTTATGGCGGTCCACGCCGGGCAAAGGCGTGATCATGACACCGCCGGTTTCCGTCTGCCACCAGGTATCAATCACCTGGGCCTGACCGCGCCCCACCACGTCGTGGTACCAATTCCAGGCCGCGGGATTAATCGGCTCCCCGGCGGTGGCGATGATTTTCAGGGTACTGCGGCGGGAATCCCGGAACGGCGCATCGCCTTTAGCCATAAACGCCCGGATCGCGGTGGGCGCTGTGTAGAGGGTGGAAACGTTGTGAGTATCGATAATTTCACCCAGGCGGGTCTCATCGGGATAGTTGGGCAGGCCCTCGCACATAAGTGTGGTGGCACCATTGGCTAACGGCCCGTATACCACATAGGAATGCCCGGTGATCCAGCCCACGTCGGCAGTGCACCAATAGACATCCCCTGGCTGGTAATCGAATACCCGCTCGTGGCTGTAAGCGGCATATACCAGATACCCGCCACTGCTGTGAAGCACCCCTTTCGGCTTTCCGGTGGAGCCCGAGGTGTAGAGGATAAAAAGCGGATCTTCCGCGTTCATGGGCTCCGCTGCGCAGTCGGGACTGGCCGACCGGGTGAGTGCCTGATAATCCACGTCACGCTGATCATTCCACTGAATTTCCCCATGGGTGTGGCGCATCACGATGACGTGGCTCACGGTACTGATTCCGGGATGCGCCAGGGCGGCATCCACGTTGTGTTTAAGCGGGATACAACGGCCTCCACGCAGTCCTTCATCCGCAGTAATGACCAGTTTTGCCCCGCAGTCTTCTATCCGGCCGGCCAACGCCTCCGGTGAAAAGCCACCAAACACCACGGAATGAATGGCACCGATACGCGCACAGGCCAACATGGAAAAGATCGCCTCCGGAATCATGGGCAAATATATGGCCACACGATCCCCCTTGCGCACGCCTAACGCTTTCATTCCACTCGCTAACCGGCAAACCTCGTCGTGCAACTCCCGGTAGGAGATTAATCTGGGCGCACCGATACTGTCGGGCTCCCAGATAATGGCCGTTTTGTCCGCGTTGTTCGCTAAATGGCGGTCGACGCAATTTTCACAAACATTCAGATAACCATCCTCAAACCAACGAATAGACACGTTTTCAGGATCAAAGGAGACATTCTTTACGCTGTAGAACGGCTTGATCCAATGCAGACGCTTCGCCTGCTCCCCCCAATAGGCATTGGGTGACTGTACACTTCTGGCGTACTCCATAACATATTGATCTTGCGCTGAATCTTGCGAATGAACGACATTATTCAAAGCTCTGTCTCCCGCTTCTATTGCTGGTAACGTGACGGCCAGTCTGAGCCTGATCGCGGAGCGCCGGAATTAGACTTTGGTCGAGACTTCGACCTTTGGCTAATACTACCTGTGACCGATTTGTTACAGCCTTGCGGGTGTGCTCCATAAAACAACAACAGGACAAAGGTGACACCATGAAACGACGCATGCTCGCCGCGGCTGTGATAACAACCAGCTTGGCTCCCGCTCTCACCCAGGCAAATGAAGTGGATGACCGCATCGACCGCCTGGAACAGGAGATTCAATCCCTCAAAGAAGCCCGATCCGGCTCTGCAACCGGATCGGCGCAATCGGCTGCCGATTCCGGCACAACGTTGTCTTACGGCGGTTACATTAAGTTTGACGGGCAGGTATCTGAATACAGTGACGGCAGTGGAGCCAGCGCTGGTATCGGCGAGGATTTCTTGGTGCCATCCACCATTCCGGTGGGCGGCTCCAGCGGTGATATGAATACCCATTTCAATGCCAAAGAAACGCGGCTGTGGTTGAAATCCGCAACCCAAACCAGCGCCGGCGTGATCAACGGGCATATTGAGATCGATTTCGAAGGTGGTGGTGACGGCAATGAGCGTGTCAGCAATTCATACGCGCCCCGTATCAGACACGCCTACTTCACCTGGGATAAATGGTTGTTCGGGCAAACCTGGACCACATTTTTTAATGTTAGTGCGTTACCGGATCTGCTGGATTTTGTCGGACCGGTGGGCACCATCTTCGTACGACAGGCCCAGGTTCGCTATACCAGCGGCGCCTTTCAATTTGCGTTGGAAAACCCGTCCTCTACTTTCTATAGTGGCACCCAAAACCCCTATGACGACAACCAGATTCCAGACCTGATCGCCCGCTACAATTTCGGTGATGCAAAAACCAATCTCAGTGCCTCCGTGATGCTGCGTGAACTGGCCTACAACGACGGCGTGACCGATGACAGTGATTATGGTTATGCCATCAGCCTGGCGGGCAAAATCGCCATCGGCGAATCCGGTGATGATCTGCGCGTAATGATAAACCAAGGTAACGCTCTGGGACGCTATATGGGATTGAATGCCTTTCGCGGCGGTGCGATCACCCCCGCAGGCGGGGTCGACCTGATCGACGAGTGGGGCGTTGTTGTTGCCTACCGGCATTTATGGGATGAACAATGGCGATCCAGCTTTTCCGTCTCTGCTGCAGGCGCTGATAATCCCGCGGAAGCCGGACTCACTGCCGCTAAAGAGTATCAGACACTGCACGCCAATTTAGTCTATAAACCGGTGGCCGCATTGGATCTTGGAGGCGAATTAATTTACGGTGACAAAGAAATAGAAAGCGGCGCTTCCGGCAACGTTACCCGCCTTCAGTTTTCCGCTAAATACGCATTTTAAATTGAAAGCAGCCTAAAACTTGCTGTTCGCAGCAAGTTTTATCCGACGTTCACTCTTAGGGGCGATACATTGCATAACGCATACAATTCCTGCATACATTGATGACAGGATTGACTGATCACGAGTTGCTTCTGCTCTTCCAAAACATCCTGCAGAATTTCACGACTGGTCAACGGGTTTGCCAACACCACACGGAATACCACCGTACGGCGACGGTCGTATTCAACCGGGGTTAACGTGGTACGGGAAACAAAGGATTTGCCGTGAGCCCGTTGTGCTTTCTGAATGCGTTTGGTTAAACGGTTTAAAACGTCCTGAATCTGATCCACTTCCCGGGGGCTGGCCGTGGCCAGCTTTTCCCTCACAAAGTCCGGCATATATCGATAGGTGAGGATGTTCAATTCTGGCTTGGTGATCAATTCAAAATGCGGATCGTTCTCTATCATCACCGCAAAGTCTTTGGCTTTTTCGATACCCTGCTCAATCAGAATTTCATACCCGCTACGACCGATTATACGCAGGCCCGAATGCAGCAGCATGGCAATACCGGGGCGCGAGCCTTCCAGAGTATGTGCACCCAAATCCTTTGAACCTTTACGAATGATATATTCAGCATGGTGTTCAATTGAAGACACCAGATTGGGATCACGGAAGATCACCATACCCGCGCCCATCGGCACATACATTTGTTTATGGGCATCAATGGTGACTGAATCAGCCCGCTCCACACCTTTCAGGATATGGGCGTATTTTTTAGAAAATAACGTGGGTCCGCCCCAAGCGGCATCCACATGAAAGTGGCAATCAACCTCTTCGGCAATGTCGGCCATCTGATCCAGCGGATCCACACTACCGGTTTCTGAACTGCCTGCAATACCCACCATACCTATAATAGCGATCTTGTTTTTCTGCAGTTCTTTAATCTTTTTACGCAATTCAACCAGATCGATTTTGTTTTCGTTATCGGCTTTAATACAAACCAGAAAATCACGACCGATACCCAATACATCCGCTGCTTTTCCCAACGAATAATGCCCGCGCTCAGACACCAGGATCGCTGCACCTTCATAACCATAGTGCTTCAATGCCCCATAAATACCTTCGCGCTGAATTCCGGCAAATCCTTTTCGCTTATTAAAACGTTGGTTGCGTGCAACCCACAGCGCGGTGATATTGGCGATGGTTCCGCCAGAACAAAATGAGCCTAAGGAGTATCCCGGCTCGTGCATCCATTGATTGTAAAAGTCATCGTTCTGATTATAAATGAGCCGATGAATCATCCCCAAAACCTGGCGCTCCATGGGCGTGAAGGCTTTGGAGGTTTCAATTTTTACCAGATTTTGGTTCAGGGCAATCATGATGCGCGATAGCGGCAACATAAAGTAGGGCAAGGCGGAGGTCATGTGTCCGATAAAGCTGGGGGACGCCGTGTGCACCGATTGCGCCACCACTTTATCCAGCAAAAAATCCGCCTGATCCGATACAAAAATGGGCTTTTCCGGAATCTCTGATTCAGAAAAATCCTTTTGTAATTCACGCAGGTCTTTTTCGACAGCAACAATATGATCCTGCAGGAAACCGGCAAGATTCTGGGAAAGTTTTTGATCTATATTGCCCAGTGTGGAACCCGGTGCTTCCGGTACCGTGAAGATACGGTACATAGATTCCATGCTGGCATCAGCATATCGCGGTTTGTACGTCATACGATTGACCTTTGTTGCGGTGATTACCGCCCCATCAGCTCAAGTTCAAAAGGGCGATAATTTAACCATAAAGTCACACTTCACGATACCACTTAAAACAAACGCTTGTTTGAAACCAATAACAGATTGTTTTTAAAGTGAATAACTAAGAATAGAGCTCTCGTATCTGCGGTCCGCTCCAGCCTCAATCGTGACCCTAATTCCACATACTTCGTATCTGTTCAAAATTGACTAGGCATCTAGGTTAGCAATATTTCTGCAAAAATTCGCGCATTTATCTTTTACCCGTCCTATTTTCATAATAAAGCTTGGCTTTGTTCATGAGCTAAAGCCCTATAAACTATTGTGAAATAACCCATTTTGGCGAGAGATACGATGACGCGACTACTGGCCCTGGCCCTACTCACACTGCCCCTGGATCTGTTTGCCCGGGTTGAACCCAGAGCAGGCGAAGAGCCCATCGCAGCCGAGCCGGACATCACCATTGTGCAGGAGCAGGATAAAGTCATGCATATTCACCAGATTAACGGAAAGATATACGGCGTCCGGGTTGTGCCCAAACAAGGCGTGCCTTACTCGCTGGTCGACACCAATGGTGATGGTAATTTCACACGCAATGCGGGAGACCGGATTCTAGTACCCGAATGGGTCCTGATTTCCTGGTAGACCGACCCCATGGCCGTTTACACTGCACTCAGCCAAGCCGACGTTCAGCGCTTTATCCAGCGCTTTGGCTGGCATGACCTGGTTGAACTCAAAGCCACTGAGAGCGGAATCGAAAACACCAACTATTTTGTCACTGCCTTAGATGCAAAAGGCAATACAGGGAAGCTGGTGTTGACCTTATTTGAAAAAGTCCCTATTGATGCCCTGCCTTATTTTGTTGAACTCACCAGCTTTCTGGCGGACAAGGGCATTCCGGTGCCGAAACCCTTTCGCGATCACCAGCAACTGGCCGTACATAGATTAAAATCCAAACCCGCATTATTGGTGCCCTGTTTCGCCGGTCATCATCCGCAAACACCCAGCCTGATTCAGTGCCAATTGATTGCCACTGCCCTGGCAAAAATGCACTTGGCATCCGGTCAATTTCTATTACAGCGTGAAAACGTGCGCGGGCCACAATGGCGACGGCGTTCGATTGAGCTTCTGTCACCGATCCTGGATTCCGAAAACCGTCAATTGCTATTAGAACAGACAAGCAAATGGACCCGGCATCAAGCCGCCATCGATGCGCTGCCCCACGGCATTACGCACAATGACTTATTTCACGACAATGCGCTGTTTTTAGAAAATAAACTCACAGGAATAATCGATTTTTATCAAGCGTGCAATGATGTGCTGATTTACGATTTAGCAGTACTGGTGAACGACTGGTGCAGTGATGAGGAAGGACGATTAATTGGACCGCTTTACGATGCAGTAATGGGCGCTTACCAGCAACATCGGCCATTCACTCCGGCGGAACGTGCTATGTGGCCGGATACGCTGGCCTACGCCGCTTTGCGCTTCTGGATTTCCCGATTGCTGTCCTGGCACGATGCAGAATCGCATCGCAAAGTTGCACAAAAAGACCCGGACATCATGCGTAGAATATTACTGTGGCGGCTGAATCATCCGGCCCCGCTTTAAAAGCAGCGCAGCATTGTTCCGGTGGAGCGAGCAATACCCTATAAGCCGGATTCAATTGATCACGAATTTTTCATCCACTACGGTTTCGCTTTGATGCTCTTGCTTCGCATCGGACTTGGAATGGATGAGCCGGGCGCGCATGGTTTCTTTATCACTGTTCTCAATGGCGGTGCTCTGATCCAGAAAGTTATCCAGAATTTTGATAGTCCGCGTCAAGTGCCACTCCATCTCTTCCAACATAATCAGCACATCTGCCGCCTCACGATACGCAGACTCGATTTTGTCTATGCTCACTTGTTTAATCCAGCGGATATAACCTTCATCCAGAATACCTGACCCCCGCACCGTTTTCATAACCTGCGTTAAAATAGTACGCGCACTTTGTAGAAAGCGGTGTTCATTTTCCTGCCCTACTTCAGTCACTACGTTTTCGAGTGCCGATAGCAGATAATTGAGGGTATCGTTCTTACTAACCAGATGCTCTAGTTGCTTCGTTACGTTATCGTTTGTGATAAAAGAAATTTCAGTCAGCATGCCCTGCTTCAAAACCGCCACAAGGGCTGCGTAACATTCATAGAAATGGCTTTCGCTGTTCACCTGAATAAACGGCATCAGATCCCGTATTGTCCTACCCGATTTCTCGTATCGGTTCAGGTAAACACTGACGACACTGTCCGACAATGCAATTATCTGGCTTTCTTTGGTCAACCTATCTGAAAATTTTCCCGCCGGATAACCGGTGCCGTCGCAACGTTCGTGGTGTTCGACCACAATACGCGCGACTCGCGGATTCATTCCGGGAATATTTTCAACCAGGGTTTTGCCGATAACGGTGTGGGCTTGTATTTGACGCCATTCCGGCGCGCTTAGTTTTTCCTTTTTCTCAAGTACTGCCGGATCGATATGCATCATGCCAAAGTCATGGGCCAACGCGGCTAGGAAACATTCCTCCAACTGCGCTTTATCCAGCTTCATTTGCGATCCAATGGCCATACTCAACCAGGTGACAGCCAGGGTTTGCCGATAAAGTGCCTGCATCTGCTCTTGCATCACGGTTAACTTTTGCCGCAAGACCGGGTATTTTGCCAATAACATGGAGAGTTGTTTAAGAGTGGTTTCAAGACCAAGATTGGCGTGCATGGTCTGCAAAGGCGCCCATTGCTCCAAAACTGAATGAATATCCCGGAACAGCTCCCTTGCGCCTACACTGCCAGTAACATCGATAGAGGATTCGATGGGCCGTAGCAATTTAAACCTGATTATACGTTCCGACATCTTCTTATTAACCGGCATGCCCTTTTTTATCAGCAGGGTGCCCTGGTCGTTATAAATATCTTCAGAGGCAATCACCTCACGGGTCTCACCTAAATCAGCAAGCCGGACAGCATACGCTTTATCCGCCAATGGATCGAAACTGGTCACAGGGGTTTCACCAATTAATGGTTGTTATTGTTTTAAAAATAGACAATCTCTGGCATACCTGCAAATCAGTGGGCCCAAAGTTGCCCGGTTATATTTCACAGTGGACCCGGAACCAAATA
The DNA here is from genome assembly GCF_009746715.1 of Ketobacter sp. MCCC 1A13808. Lineage (NCBI taxonomy): Bacteria > Pseudomonadati > Pseudomonadota > Gammaproteobacteria > Pseudomonadales > Ketobacteraceae > Ketobacter > Ketobacter nezhaii. The sequence continues at coordinate 68,306 of NZ_VRKW01000003.1, read as the reverse complement.
AATTTTATCTTGTTTTTCATAGACTAAACCTTATTTTTGACTGTTATGTAAGGGTCGGCAATAATCCAATCCGGCTTCCAAAAGGACTAACTCTTTAAGGAATTTGTATGGGTCAGCAATTTAACGAGATCGCTGAAAAGCACAAAGCGTTCATTGAATCCCAACCTGTTTTTTTTGTGGGTACCGCCGCCAGTGATGGGCGCGTGAATGTTTCCCCCAAGGGCATGGACTGCCTTAGAGTCGTTGATCAGAACCGTGTCATCTGGTTGAACGTGACCGGAAGTGGTAATGAAACGGCAACCCATATCAACCACAACCCCAGAATGACTCTGATGTTTAACGCCTTTGCAGGCGATCCTCTGATACTCAGGCTCTATGGCACCGCCACCTGCGTCCATCAAGGGGAGGCGGAATGGGACATACTCGCGCGCCAACTGCCCGCTCAGCCCGGTGCAAGGCAAATTTTTGATCTGAAAGTTGATCTGGTGCAAACCTCATGTGGCATGGCTGTTCCCTATCTGGATTACGTCGGGGAACGTACTCAATTGAACGCCTGGGCCGAGAAAAAAGGGCAATCCGGAATCCGGGACTACTGGCAGAAAAAAAATCAGACCAGTATCGACGGCAAAGCCACCGGTATTTTAGACAAAAGCCCGTAGACGCCATTACGGATTAACCCAGACAGAAAAAGGGCCCTCCGAGGAGAGCCCTTTTTCTGAGTTCGGTGTGCCATTGTCAGACCGGACGACAGCACACTCTAACCTTCCGGAGATCAAACCATAGAGACTAGATCTTCTCGAAGAAGCTATCTACTTCCTGCTTCGCTTCTTCTTTGGACTTACCGTAGCGAGACTGAATTTTACCAATCAGATAATCACGTTTACCTTCGGCGACGTCCAGATCATCGTCTGTCAGTTCACCCCAATTTTCTTTAACTTTACCTTTTAACTGTTTCCACTTACCTTCAATTTGGTCGGTATTCATTGTCCATTCTCCATTACTTAAATGTTTATTTAGTCCTTTAAATCGGTAACGGCTCAAACTAATTCCTTTTAACTGAGCGTCGATTATATAAAGGCAAAGCCCGTACCAGGTTTATAAAAATCAATTAAAAATCGCTGCACAACGTATGTCATAAGGGCTTCTGGCGGCAGGCCGGTATAAAACCGAAAAAGCGGTACCGGACCCACCAGGGGAATCGTGTAACTTTTACATTTTTTCGTGCGTGCTTTGTCAAAATCACATTAAACAGCGATGAATAATGTTCGTTCGAAATACAGGCCCCGTCTGTTAGAATAGCGGCTTATTGATACCGATGATTGGTATCACCACTACCATTATGTAGATACAGAGGGACACTGCATGAGACTACCCATCTCCGGGTCACTTGCAACGGGGCTTGCCCGGGCTTGCCTGATATTGGCCGTCGTTATTCTTGGTGGCTGTAATTCCGAACAGACTTACACAGAAGTGCCAAGAGTTACTCAGGTTCAGCAAAGCTATCATTTTACCCGAGACGTAAAACCGATATTGGAACAAAAGTGTATCGCTTGTCATGCCTGCAACGATGCTCCCTGCCAATTAAAACTCGAAGCATCCGAAGGACTGGAGCGGGGCGCCAGTAAGATCAAAGTCTATGACGGTAGCCGAACAGAAGATATCGAACCAACCCGCCTGCACATTGATGCACAAACACCGCAACAATGGCGCAAGCAAGGCTTCTACTCTGTGCTGGCGAATCAATCAGAAGAAGGGGTGGATTCGTCCGGCTCTCTGGTTCATGAGTTTATTACTTTGGGCATGAGTAATCCGGTTGAAGAAAACAAGCCGCTGAATGACGAATACAAACTGGATATCAATCGTGAATTCAGCTGCCCGGCGCCCAGCGAATTTGCCGATTACGCAGAAGACCATCCTACCGGTGGCATGCCTTATGGTGTAAGCGGTTTGACAAACACCGAATACAAAGTGTTATCCACCTGGCTGGAAGAAGGCGCTGTATTTGATGCCCAGGCTGCTGACCTTAGCAAGTCGCAACAACAACACATAAAAAAGTGGGAAGATTTTCTCAATCAACAGAATCCTCGTGCACAGTTGGTATCGCGTTATTTGTTTGAGCATTTATTTTTGGCGCACCTTTATTTCTCTGAAGACGATGCCAGGAACAAACAGTTTTTTCAGGTGGTACGTTCCTCCAATCCGGCACCCGAGCCGATCAATGTGATTGCCACGACCCGGCCTAACGACGAACCCGGAACCAAAGTGTATTACCGGTTACGTCCGATTACCGATACCCTGATTCACAAAACCCATATCGTATACCGTTTTGATGATCAACGAATGGATCGCTATCAGGAATTGTTCCTGGAAGGAGACTGGCAGGTACAGCAGTTGCCTGGTTATACATACACGGACTCTTCCAATCCCTTTTTAGCGTTCGAAGCAATACCCGCCAAAGCCCGCTATCAATTTATGCTGGACGAAGCAGAGTATTTCACCCGCACCTTTATCCGCGGACCGGTTTGCCGCGGACAGATCGCAACGGATGTTATCCGAGATCAGTTCTGGGTTATGTTTGAAGATCCCGAGCACGACCAATACATCGTTAATCCCGATCATCGGAAAAAAGTATCCCCGTTATTAGGATTACCCGGTCAGAAATCCGATATTCTGGATTTGGGCACGGAATACCTGCGTTATCAGGAAAAACGCAATCAGTACCGTGCAGAGCGCAGCCAGCGATACCACGAGGCCTACGACAAGGGACTGACGCTGGATAATATCTGGGACGGAGACAATGAGAACAACAACGCGTTCCTCAGCATATTCCGCCATCACGACAGTGCCTCTGTTGAACGCGGCTGGATTGGACGAACACCAAAAACGTTATGGCTAATGGATTATCCGTTGTTTGAACGCACCTACTATGAACTAGTGGTTAACTTCAATGTGTATGGCAGTGTCTCCCATCAGGCTCAAACCCGCCTGTACTTTGATTTAATACGCAACGGCGGCGAATCCAATTTTATGCTATTACTGCCACCGGAAAAGCGACAGAAACTGTATGCAAGTTGGTATGAAGGGAGCGGGGAGATAAAAACCAATCTGAGTTATCAGGATTTGGATACCAAAACCCCGTCTGCGATTGAATACAACGGAAAGTCACCGGTCAAGCAACAGCTTATTGATCTGGTTTTGAAGAAGTTTGACTCGGTGATTGCAGACGATCCTATCAATCGCTGCCGCTCCGAAGAGTGCGCGCCGGATTACAAAGGAAAAAAATCCACTGTGGCCATGCTGCAACCTCTGGTTGCAGGAGACAGCAAACAATTAAAAGGGATTCAGCAATTACCGGAAGTCACAGTGCTGCGGGTGGATGCTGAAGACGGTGAATTTAATATTTACAGTCTGATACGCAATCGCGCTCACACCAATGTCGCCTTTATGCTGGGTGAAGAGGATCGATACAAGCCAGACTCTGACTCACTCACTATTGTCGATTTCCCTATGAGCAGTTACCCCAATTACCTGTTCCGCGTTTCACACAAACAGCTACCTGAATTTGTTGATCAACTGATTGCGATTAATAGCCCGCAGGATCGTAAAAAGCTAATTGATCAATGGGGCATCCGTCGCAGCAATCCGGAATTCTGGAAAAACTTTCACAGTATGACGCAATACCTGGATCAACATAGACCCATGCAGTCCGGGATCTTCGATCTGAACCGATATGAAGGCTGGTAACGCTGGCTTGTCAGGATAAAAGACCGCGCTGGGGAAGTTGGTTTAGCGTAACCAACGTACCCAGCGCAATACTCCCACTAAACTTCCCAGCGAGGCACTGACATAGGTCATCGCACAGGCGGTCAGAATCCGCTTTGCATTCACCAGATCGTCTGCTGACAAATAGTCCCCCTCCCGTAACACCGGCATTGCTTTATTAAAGCTGGCATCCCACTCCACCGGCAATGTGATGAGGTGAACCAAAGTCGACATCAGGATACCGCCCACAACGATGACCAGCGATAAACGCGCCAGCCCCGGTGAAACGCCGGTCAATAGGGGCGTGGCAACCAGCGCTACCTGCGCTGCTTTACCTGCATAGAATGCGAATCTGGCTAACGCCGTACGGGTTAACAGGGCTTTGGATTGGGTGTGGTGCTGAATAGCGTGACCCACTTCGTGGGCGGCGACCACCACCGCAGTCAGGGATTTTCCTTCGAAGTGATCTTTACTCAGTCGAACACAACGTGCTTGCGGATCGTAATGATCGCCTGAGGCCGTTATTTCTGTGGACACATCCGTCAGTTTAAAACGCTGGATCAGGTGTTCTGCAAACTGGCCCCCGGTGCCGGGGAAATCCGCGCGGGGCGAATTGTGCTTTTGCAGCAGTTTTCGGGTAGCGTATTGAGGATAAAACATCAGCCCCAGCAGCAATAGCGCCAACAATACCAATATCACGAAGACAATCCGGCAAAGACAGCATCAGTAAGGCGGCTTAAGTCCGCGGAACTCAATTCAATTTCCAGCCCACGGCGTCCGGCACTGACAAAAACAGTAATAAAACCGTTGGCAGAATCGTCTATAAAGGTGCGCAGGGCTTTTTTCTGACCCAGCGGGCTTACACCCCCCATTATGTAACCACTGGAACGCTGTACGGCCCCTGGGTCAGCCATGGCCGCTTTTTTAGCGCCTGCAACTTTCGCCAACCGTTTCATGTTGAGTTGCGTGCACACCGGAATAACTGCCACGACCAACTCCGCCGGTTCCAGTTGAACAACCAGGGTTTTGAACACTTGCTGCGGAGGCAAAGAAAGCTTTTCAGCGGCCTCGGCACCATAGGAGGCGCTACCGGAATCGTGGCTGTATTGGTGTACACGATGTTCAATTCCAGCCTGTTTAGCCAGGTCAATAGCGGGGGTCATTGCAATTCCCACTGCGCTTTGCCGATATCCCGGCTTTTAAATCCCATAACACACTACCCTGCTTCTTGCTTTTCAGAGCAGGATAATGTGGCATAAGAAATATTCAGAAACAAGGCCTAAGCAGGAGCAGAATCCGGTTGTCAGGAAGCCTGCTTCTGGGTTTGAGAGGAGGATTGTTGCACCCGCCCACTGAGGAAAAACTGATTCATCAACGCATCGTGAATACTACTCAGCTCAATCTGAATCTGGTCGATAAACACATGCAGCATACTTTGATCGTAGGCGTGTAACTCCGCGTTTTTCAGAATTCGCAACAGGTGATGAATCCTTCGCATGGAATTGTCCCGCTCCGGAAGTTCGTTAACACATCGCTCCATCTGTTGGACACAGAATAAAATAGAACGGGGAAATCGTTGTGATTGAAACAAAAATTTGACCACATCACTGCGCCTTACCCGTGCTTGCATGGCTTGCCGATACATTTGATAGGCGGTAAGCGATTTCAAAACACTCATCCACTGGATATTTTCAAATGGCTGCATATCCACGTTTTCCAGCGTTAACAGATTGGCTGAGCGCACATCAATAATTCGGGATGTCATATCGGCCCGTTCAATATTGCGACCCAGCCGAACAAACACATAACCCTGATCACGATTGACGGTGCCGGACAACAAACCCACGATGGTTTGGTTACGTAAAATAATTTCGTTCAGATAGCTGAAGCGTCCACGCTTCGACATCGCCACATTGAGCTGGTCTTTGGCATAATGGTTCAGCGCGTTGATTTGCTCCCAGGCTTCCCTGGGGATAACGTCTCGCACCGTGCGACCGTTATCCCGCGCCCATTTTAACGAGTTCGCTATCGACACGGGGCTGTCCGCGTCACTGATCAAATACTTCATCACCGAGCGTTCATCAAAATTGTCGTAGTACTTCTCATACATTTCCCGCGTGCCGGTAATATCGATCAACGGCTCCCAACCCAATTCCGTCTTTTTCGGAATATCCAGGATCAGGTTGGTATTGACGTTAATCAGACGCGCCATGTTTTCTGCCCGCTCAAGATACCGGGCCATCCAGTATAAGGTTTCCGCTACACGCACTAGCATTATGAATCCTCCTCCACAATCCAGGTGTCTTTACTGCCACCACCTTGGGACGAATTAACGACTAACGATCCTTTCTTCAGTGCGACACGGGTTAAACCACCCATAGTCACATAGGTGTAATCACCGCTGAGAATAAACGGTCGTAAATCCACATGCCTGGGCTCCATCCGGTTATCGATAAAGGTCGGCACCGTGGACAACCCCAAAGTAGGCTGGGCAATATAGTTGCGAGGATCTTTTTTTATTAGCTGGGCAAATTTTTCACGTTCTTTTTTGGTAGAAAAGGGACCGATCAGCATACCGTAGCCCCCGGATTCATTGGCGGGCTTCACCACCAGATCGGCCAGATTATTGAGTACATATTCCTGTTCTTTTTCGTACATACAACGATAGGTAGGCACGTTAGGCAGCAGTACTTCTTCGCCCAAATAGTATTTTATGATTTCCGGTACAAACGCGTAGACGACTTTGTCATCTGCCACGCCGGCGCCCGGTGCATTGGCCAGCGCCACTTTACCCTTCTTCCAGGCACGCAGCAGGCCGGGCACACCCAGCATGGAATCTTTGTCGAACGCTTCCGGATCCAGAAACAAATCATCAATACGGCGATAGATAACGTCCACCTGCTGCAGACCTTCCACCGTCCGCATATAGACGCAATCGTCATCCTGCACCACCAAATCCCGACCTTCGACTAACTCACACCCCATCTGCTGTGCCAGATAAGCATGTTCAAAATAGGCCGAGTTGAAAATTCCGGGCGTCAGTACGACAACTTCCGGGTAATCCGCCGGCCGCGGCGAGATCGACGCCAGCATATCGAACAACTGGGAACAATAGTCATCGACCGGCTGTATGTTGTAACTTTCAAAAAGCTCCGGAAACACCCGTTTCATTACTGAGCGGTTTTCCAACATATAAGAGACACCGGACGGTACGCGTAAATTGTCTTCCAAAACATACACGGTGCCGTCGCTGTCGCGCACCAAATCCGAACCGCAAATGTGCGCCCAGATGTTCAGCGGTGGCGATACCCCCATACATTCCTTGCGAAAGTTCACGGAGTTATCCAGTAACTCTTTCGGAAAGACGCCGTCTTTAACAATTTTTTGCTCGTGATAAATGTCATCAATAAACAAGTTCAGAGCCTGGACCCGTTGTTTCAATCCCAGCTCGATTTTGCTCCACTCGGATTTCGCAATCATGCGCGGCATGATGTCGAATGGCCACGAGCGATCAATGGAACCTTCTTCTTCGGTATAAACCGTAAAAGTTATTCCCATTTCCTTGATGGACAACTCAGCTATGGCCTTGCGCGTTTCCAGCTCTTCCAAGCTGTGACTGGCTAGAAACTTTGCCAGATTCTCTGCGTGCTTACGCGGCTTACCTTTGGACTGAATAAGTTCATCGAAAAACTTTCCCGGGTCGTAATCGTTCCAGCTCACAGACATATATATCGCTTAATTCCGATGTGTTTTGCCTGAACGCAATGCTGCGAACAGGCGGTTATTCTTCTATCCGATGGACATCGACAAACACAGAGAGTTCGTGATCATCACCGCCATAGATAACGCCTTTTAATGGAGTGACATCTGCAAAATCTCTGCCAAACGCCAGAGTTATATGTTGTACAGAGGGGAGAATGTTATTGGTAGGATCAAACTGAACCCATCCATGTTCAAGCATGTAAACCGAGAACCATGCGTGAGAGGCATCCGCGCCTTCCATTTTCTTTTCACCGGGTGGTGGCAGCGTTTCCAAATAGCCGCTGACATAGCCTGCTGCCAACCCCATGGAGCGCACACAGGCGATACCCAAATGTGCAAAATCCTGACATACGCCGCGCCGATGCGCCAATACTGTCTTCAACGGCGTACTGATGGTGCTGAATCCGGGGTCGTATTTAAAATCAGTAAAAATTCGTTCCATTAAATCCCGCACCGCGTCCATAACGGGTCGTTGGGGTGTAAAAGAGGCCAGCGCGTATTCGCGCACTTCATCAAATACCGGAATCAGCATGGACGGCATCATGTATTCACGGGCCATCAGATAATCCGGATTGGTCGTCCTGGCCAGGGTATCACGCACCGACTCCCAGGGCTCATTGCCGACAAATAACGCTTGCTGGGAATGATCCAGTACCTGCACTTCACTGTACACCGTGACCGACATTTCCCGATGCGGCTGTAAAATATCGAAGCTGGTGACCTGATTACCAAAGTAATCAAAACGCTTGTTGAGCGAATCCGGTGCAGGGTGAATAACAAATCGGTTTCTTGCACAGGTTTGGTGCGCCCCATTCAGGGGAGACATCCGTGCTTCGTTAAAGCACATGCTGACTTGGTTGTTGTACTGGTAATGTGTCGTATGCTTGATCCGGTACTTCATGCGGGCAGCTCCAGACGGGTGGGAGCCAATTGACGGGCACTCTGGGTGTGTGCGAAGTATTTCTGATTGAGCAATTCAGACACCTTTTCCAGCCGCCGCTCGGTATTGTCCAACAATTTGGCCAATGCCCGCCGCGTGCCCTGGTCGTCGCTGATATTGGCCAGTTTTTCCACTTCCGCCAGTTTAATATCCGTGTCCGCCTGCAGTATCAGACGCTGTTCACGATTCAGGGAATGGGCCGGTGCATTTTTCCTCGGATTGGGCAGTTCGGCCATCAATTCCATTATTTTCCTTACCTGATACGCCAGCGAACGCGGGTGACGCATATCCAGCAGCATTAAATCCATTACCGTGAACATATGTTGGATGGATCGGTAACGACGCCGGTGCGTGATCAGACTTTCGTGGTTGGACAGGGTCGCTTCCAGCAATAGATGCTCCGGCACCTCCCCAGTATGGTGCACAAAACAGCTGCGGATAAAGGTGATCAATTGCAGCGCGCGCTCCAGGCGTCGGCCAATATTCAATAAATACCAGCCGTGCTCGTGGGGCATACTTTCCTGACTCTGGGCTGTAAACGCAGTCAGCGAAACCAACAAACGATCCAACTCGGATTGCATCAATGAATAACTGGAGCGATGGCTGTTCAGATAGCGCAGATTCTGGTCAATATCGTCCACCACCCGCCACGTATCCACGGACCAAAGATCGCGCACGTTATAGGCTCCCTGCAACAAGGAACCCAGGGTCGCGATCAGGCTGCTGCGATGTTCCGGATTGAGCACCATATCAATAATATGGGGGCGCGGATTCGCCAGTTTCTCTGCGGCTTTTTCGCCGGTAAAGCCCGGCAATACAACGGTAAAATAAGACAGGGTTTGCAGTAATATTCGCAGCGCGGTCTGATCCGATTCATCGCGGTAGTCGTCAAAATCCGCGTGCTTGTTCAGCACAGTGCGAATCAACCGTAACAAACCTTCCGAGCGTTCCGAATAGCGCCCGACCCAAAACAAATTTTCACCGGAGCGCGACGGCAACAAACCTTCACCGACGAGCAGATTATCCATATGGCGGATAGTGGGCCAGAGACTGGATTGATGCACCGGTTTATCGGCCATAATCCAGGTGTCTTTGGATAAGCCTCCGGTCTGGTTGGAGATAAACAGGGAATCTTCGTCTTTTGCTACCCGTGTAAGGCCACCGGGCATCACATCATAGTCACCTTGGTGCGCTGTCAGGTAAGCGCGCAGCAGCACTCGCCGCGGCAAAATCTGCTTATCACGCAACGAAGGCGCAGTGGAGCAACTGAGAATCTGCTGACCGACAAACATATACGGTTGCGCCAGAATGCGCTGTTTCAGTTCTGCCTTTTGTTTTGCATTGAGCGCGGAGCTGAATATCGAGCGCGAGTGCCGGTCTATGGTTTTGATCACCAGATCGTCCATATTGGCCAACACATAATCGCATTCTTTTTTCTGTCCACACCACCAGGTCGCTGCAGACGGCAACAGGATTTCCTCGCCCAGCCATTGTTTGGCTATGCTGGGCAGAAACGGCATCAAAGCCGGACTTTCCAATATGCTGGAACCCAGCGGATTGGCAATGATCACATTTCCGAGTCGCGCAGCCTGTAGTAATCCGGGCACACCCAGATGGGAATCCTCGCGTAATTCCAACGGATCACAAAAGGTGTCATCTACCCGCCGCACAATGATGTCGACCTGCTTCAGGCCGTCCAGGGATTTGAGCCAGACTTTGCCCTCACGCACCGTAAGGTCGTCCCCCTGCACCAGGCTGTAACCCAAGTACGAAGCCAGGTAAGCGTGTTCAAAATAGGTTTCATTGTGAGGGCCGGGAGTCAGAATCACCACGCGCGGGTCGTCGGATCGATGGGGCATCAGGCTTGCCAGCATGGCACGCAAGTGGCGGAAAAATATGGATAGCCGATGCACTTGCGTACGGCGGAATTCTTCCGCCATCACTCGCGTCATCGACATCCGGGTTTCCAGCGCATAGCCCGCTCCCGAAGGTGCCTGTGCCCGGTCTCCGATGATCCACATGCGGCCGTCAGGGCCTCGCGCCAGATCAGCAGCATAGAGCAGCAAATGTGGCATGTCTTTCATTTGCACCTGGTCGCAGGCGCGCAGAAAACCCTGCTGGGAATAGATTAATTCTGGCGGGATCAGGCCTTCCTTAATTAAGCGGCGGGGGCCGTAAATATCCCGCAGAATCAGATCGAGCAAGCGCGCACGTTGCTTGAGACCAACGCTGATCGCACTCCAATCGGTACTGTTGAGTACCAGCGGAATCGGATCCAGTTGCCAGGTACGGGATTGGCCCTTGGTATCACTGTAGATATGATAGGTGACACCATTTTCACGCAACAGACGTCGTGCTTCACCCCTGCGCCGCTCCAGCTCGCCCCCACCTAACTTCACCAAATCCCCCATTAATCTGCGCCAATGGGGATTCACTGCGGCCCGCTCTGCGGACCACATCTCGTCATAGTAATTTAGGCCTTGGGGGTATTCTGCCAGCGCCTGATCCAGACTCGGAACCGCCCCCAACACCTCGCTACCGCTTTTAATAATTTTCGATTCCATATGCCCTTATGCCGGACTGATGTAAATTCTCGCTAGTATACCACTCAGGATAGTGTGCGTAGGGGTCTGCGTAAATCCAGCGTAAAAGGATATTCCTTGTTCGGCTCCTCTGCTGGAGGCGACATCGGGCCAACACCACTGCCTTCCGGATAGAAACGATCTTCGCTGTTGAGGTAAGGCCTTAATTCAGGAGCGACTTCAACCGGCCCCTGAGTATGACCGTGAGTCCAGAAACGGCTGATACGGCGACCTTCCGCTGCGTACGCATTGATCGGATAGTCTTCGTAACTGCGCCCGCCTGCGTGGTGTACATGATAGGTGCAACCCCCTATAGAGCGGCCGTTAAACGTATCAATGATGTCAAACACGAGGGGCGAATGAATGCCGATCGTCGGGTGCAATGCCGATGGCGGCTGCCAGGCCCGGTAACGCACACCGGCCACATACTCACCGTGAGTGCCGGTGCTTTTCAACGGCACCTGACGGCCATTGCAAGACAACACATAGCGGCCTTCACTCAGCCCGTTCAAGCGGACCTGCATGCGTTCCACAGACGAATCCACATAGCGGGAAGTACCGCCGCGAGACACTTCTTCACCCATTACATGCCAGGGCTCAATGGCGGTTTGCAGTTCCAGGTGGATATCCCGCACACTGACACGGCCGTAATGGGGAAAGCGGAATTCCAGAAACGGCTCCAACCATTCGAGCTGGAATGGATAGCCCTGCAATTGCATGAAGTCACACACATCGCGCAGATCTTCCCAGACATAATGGGGCAGCATAAAACGATCGTGCAGCTCGGTACCCCAACGTACCAATTTATGCTCATAGGGTTTATTCCAGAACATCGCCACCAGCGTACGCAGCAGCAACATTTGCACCAGACTCATATGCGCATGAGGCGGCATTTCGAAAGCGCGAAATTCCAGAATACCCAAACGACCGGTAGCCGAATCCGGCGAATATAATTTATCAATACAGAATTCGGAACGATGGGTGTTTCCGGAAATATCTACCAGCAAATTACGCAAAAGACGATCCACTAACCAAGGGTTATTGATCTCACTCTTCGGCATTTGTGCAAAGGCAATCTCCAATTCATAAAGGCTTTCATGACGGCCTTCATCCACCCGTGGCGCCTGGCTGGTCGGGCCGATAAACAGGCCTGAGAACAAATAGGACAACCCTGGATGATGTTGCCAGAAGGTGATCAAGCTGCGCAGCACATCGGGACGGCGAAGCAGCGGCGAATCGGCGGGAATTGCCCCGCCCATGGTGACGTGGTTACCCCCGCCAGTGCCGGCATGGCGCCCGTCTACCATGAACTTTTCCGTACCCAGTCTTGACTGGCGCGCGATTTCATACAGATCCAGCGTGTTTTTCTGAAGCTCTGCCCAACTGCTGGTCGGGTGCACGTTCACTTCGATGACACCCGGATCCGGGGTCACCATGAATTTTTCCAGATTATTATCCCGTGGCGGATCATAGCCTTCCAGCACCACCGGCATATTCAGGGAGTGGGCAACGGCTTCCAGCGATGCCACTAAACGAACGAACTGATTGCCGTCCGTAAGCGGTGGCAGGAAAACGAACAAACAACCGTTGCGCACTTCGATACACATGGCGGTTTGTACAAAGCGTTCTGTTTCGTTGAGTTCGTCACTGCGCGTATATTCCAATGGTGCAAGGTTTGGCGGGTAATAGGGCAGCGAAGGGCCTTCTTCGAACAAACTTACCGGCTGGTCGTGCTCGCGCTTGTTCATCGGTTGCCAATGAATGACGTCCAGGGGCAAGCGCAGCCCTACCGAAGAATCCCCCGGCACCAGGTGTAAATGCCCACGACGGAATGTCCAGGTGCAACTGTGCCAGGTGTTTTTATGCCAGTCCCAACTAATGGGTAGCACATAGCCCACCGGCCGGTCCAAACCACGATCCAGTTGTTGCAATAGTCGTTTTCGTTCCAGATCCAGCTTCAGATCTTTTTTCAGAGGATCAAAGCCGTCCGGTAAATTGCCTTCCTGCCATAAGTAATACACGGCATCTTCATAAGCCGGGATAGCAAAGCGCGAAGGCAGTTTCAGCGTGGTGCAGAGGGCGTCCATAAATTTATGGGCATCGCGATGATCGTAACCGTAATCTTTATTCGGATCCGCCATCAACTGGGGATAATGCCACAACGAATGCCCGTCTTTGCGCCAGTAGCAGGCGTATTGCCAACGGGGTAACGGCTCACCCGGATACCACTTGCCCTGGCCGTAATGTTTTACCCCGCCCGGCGCAAAATGGGCCTGCATTTTAATGAACAGGTTGTGTGCCAACTCGCGCTTTTTTGGGCTGTCTGCGGTGGTATTCCATTCCGGCGATTCCATGTCATCAATGGAGACAAACGTGGGTTCCCCACCCATGGTCAGACGCATGTCGTTCGCTACGATTTCTTCATCCACGCGTGCACCCAAAGCCTGGATATTCAGCCATTGGTCTTCGGTGTATGGTTTGGTGACGCGAGGATCTTCATGAATCCGGTCGACCACATTTTCGAATTCGAATTCCACTTCGCACTTGCTGGTGGCACCGGTGACCGGCGCGGCGCTCACCGGATCGGGAGTACATGCGAGGGGAATATGGCCTTCACCGGCAAATAATCCGGAGGTAGGGTCCAACCCGATCCAGCCTGCACCGGGCAAATACACTTCGGCCCAGGCGTGCAGGTCTGTGAAATCTTCTGCAGCTCCGGAGGGTCCGTCGAGGGATTCCACATCCGGTTTCAACTGCACCAGATAGCCGGATACAAAACGCGCGGCTAAGCCCAGGTGACGTAATACCTGCACCAATAAATACGATGAATCACGGCAGGAGCCAATGAGGGATTTTAGCGTTTCCTCACAGGTCTGCACTCCCGGTTCCATGCGTATGGAATAACCAATGGACTCGAACACCATTTGGTTGATCATCACCAGGAAATCCACCGAACGCAGTTCGGAGCGATCCACTTTTTCCAGCCACTTCATCAGCAACGGACCTTTTTCTTTTATCTCAAGATAAGGCGCCAGCTCTTTTACTAATTGCTCTTCATACTTGAAGGGGTAATTTTCCGCGTACTCTTCGACAAAAAAATCAAACGGATTGATCACTTTCAGATTGGCAATGACTTCGACATCCACCACCAATTCCCGGGTGGGTTCATTGAACACGACCCGGCCAAGGAAATTACCGAACGGGTCTTGCTGCCAATTAATAAAATGATTTTCAGGTTTGATGTTAAGGGAATAACCCTCGATCGGCGTTCGACTGTGCACCGCAGGGCGTAACCGGAAGATATGGGGAAACAACTTAACTTCTCGATCGTAGGAATATTTCGTGTGGTGACGAATGGCAACTCTAATCGACATACTGATCCTTCAAATAAGTACTTTCCAACATTGGGGTCTGGCATTAACAAAATTGCGATACGGGCAATTGTAATACCATGAAGCGACCCTTTGTTGACAGTCATTTTAAGTTTGAAGGGGTAAGCGCAAGTTTTATGCCATTGGAGAAGCCCTTAAAAGTGCCTGATTCTTTTGCCAATTTGCTCCATTTTGTGCCACCGGTGAACAAAGATGCGCAGTCTTGGCACCGGTGATACAAAATAGTTCAATGTGTGACCTTATGGACAATTTCCACCCTGTTGCTGACCTTCGAATACCACTGGTGCTTGTTGCCACGACAGGTATTGCAGGAAGCAACCGTACTGGTGCTTGGGTGGGTCAAGATCGAACGCCACATGATGGCCGTTATGATCCGGACGCACGGTATTCTCATAGCGCACCACCGCAGCGGTGCGCTTGCCCTGGCCGGGAACAGACACATTGTTGCTTACCGGATAATCCAATTGCCGGGCCCCGGATAGGGCCAAATGCGGGAACAGCGTCTCATCATAAGCGCTGCCTAAATCCGGACCGGCCAGATCAACGCCCAACGCCATCAGGTGAGGCCATTGGGTCGGTTCATAACCGCCCTGATCATCTATACCGGATACCACCAGGACGTGGGGCGCTGTTTTAGTTGGATATTTGAACACACGGTCCAAATAAGCAGCCGGATCAGCACCGCTCAGCAACCATTCCATCAACATCAAGAATGGATGCATGTCATCGAGTTCTTCGGTTGGTAGCAAATTGGGCAGCAAGGTGGAGATGGCCAGTTTCATTTCCGGTTGATTGGTAAATAGTTTTATCCAGGTTGCAGCGACCCCGGTGAGTACCGCTCCCTGGAACGGCGCTGGATCGGCAACCAACTGCAGGCTGGAAGTCCAGTTGCCCAGCGATTGGCCCATTATTACCCGCTGACCGGCATCGAACCGGTAATGGTCTTCTCCCGCCGAGACGATACCCTGTGGACAGAGGTGCTGTGGAATGGTTAGCTGATTCAGCACCCTTCTGAAATAAATTCGTTCCCACGTCATTTGGTAATAACTGTTGAACATGGAAACCGGATTTTCCAAATTATAGGGCACCAAACCAAAGCCCAGGATAGGGCCGGATTCATCGGAACCCAGATGGCCCGCAAATCCCGAGCTGGCCCACCCCCGCTCAGCCGCAATCTGGGCAGGCCCGTTGCCGTCGGCTTGACCATAGGTACTGCGCAGGTAGACCTGCTCGGCACTGCCACCGGCACCGTGATGGTATTCCAGAAGAGGGAAGCCCTGGGCCGGCATGGTCGTGGTTTTCGGAATGGTGACAATAAATTCAGCATTGCGGGTGTATTGTTGAACCGGGGAACCGCTGGCATCCCATTTAATACGGCCTCCGCCTAGCACATAAGGCACACTGCCGTTCTGGAAGCCCGGTGTTTTTACGTACCCCCTCACCGCACAATAATCCGGAAAATCTTCCGCCAATTCCAGGCCAGTCACGTCGGCTAACGGCCAATTGTACACGGCTTCCGCACCCCGCCGCATGGCGGTAGTGGGATCACCGGTGCGCCAAACGGTCGCCGCAATCAGCGTATCCGGTTGGATGTTTTTATCCGCCAGATATTGTCGCAGCGGCTTGAACAGTTCAAGCGCCTTAGCCGGCGCCGGTGTTGCAGCGGACTCCGGCGACAGCACGCCGCCCAACTGTTCATTTTGTTGCACCTCATAACCGGTTGCCATGGGTATTTGATCGGTCACAACGGCGGCATAGGTGGTATCGGGCCTTAATGTCATTCCCAGGGTTGGTAATATTTGTAGCAAGTTTGCAGGGCGATAGCTGTCAGCCGTCGTGGTCTGGGTGACCGCCAACGGGAAACGCCGACCATATTCAGCGGAGTCCGGATCAATATCCACCACCTGCACGCTGGCCCCTGGGCGGGTATAAGCAGCGGCATCGGAAGGCAAGCGTTTGACTGCAACCGGGCCTGTCAGGGGAATATATATCGGGGATATCGTGTGGTATCCCTTCAGCTCCAACTGGGTTTCAATTCCGTTAATATAATATTGGGTTGCGATCTGAAAGGGGCGGGGGAAATCGGACAAATCGACCTTGCCATCGCTTTGTTGCCTGAGTCCGGAGGGAAACCCGTTATGATAAAATTGTCCGCCGTTAAAACTGTACAATGTCGGACTTCTAAAATCGCCGTTACCGGTAAAATCCACTTTCATCTCGGCCGTCTGAATGGCCTCGGCCCCGCACCCGTGCAAACCAACACACAGCAGCCCCGCGTACAGCGTGCGCAAATAACCTGTTTTCATCGTCCCGCCCCTTTATTATTCGATGTATTTATTATTCGATGTTTTTATTTTTAAGTAATAGAACCACCGTTACCCGGTGGCCCCCTCTGGAACTTGGGGCAACGTTTGCTTATGGGCAAACTCCACCCTGTTGATTGCCTTCAAAAACCAACGGCGTCTGATGCCACGACAAATATTGCAGGAAACAACCGTACTGATGCTTGGGTGCTTCCAGGTCAAACGTCACATGATGACCGTTGTGATCCCCACGCTCGGTGTTTTCATAACGCACTACCGCCGCGGTACGCTTGCCCTGGCCTGGTACAGACACATTGTCGGCCACCGGATAGCTTAATTGGCGCGCCCCGGATAACGACATGTGCGGGAACAGGGTTTCATAATAATCACTGCCTAAATCCGGCCCTGCCAGATCCACACCCAACGCCATCAGGTGCGGCCATTGCGCGGGCTCATAACCACTCTGATCGTCTATTCCGGATATCGCCAGCACATGGGGAGCCGTTTTGCTTGGGTACTTGAGAACACGATCCAAATAGGCCACCGGATCAGCGCCACCCAACAGCCATTCCATCAACATTAAGAACGGGTGCATTTCGTCCATTTTTTCCGACGGCAGCAGGTTGGGCAACAACCCACTCACTGCGGTTCTAATCCGGGGTTCATTGGTAAAGAATTTGATCCAGGTGCCGGCAACGCCTGTCAGTATCGCACCCTGATACGGCTGCGGGTCGGCGACCAACTCTAAACTGCCAACCCAGTTGCCAAGCGACTGGCCCATCAGAACCCGCATACCGCTATCAAAGCGAAAGTGATCTTCACCCGACGCTACGACACCCTGGGGACACAAATCTTTCGGCACTCTGATCTGATCCAATACCCTTCTGAAATAAACCCGCTCCCACACCATTTGGTAATAGCTATTAAACATCGATACCGGGTTCGCCAGGTTATAGGGCATCAATCCCCAGCCCAGTAAAGACCCGGCCTGATCCTGGCCCAAATGCCCGCCGAAACCGGAACTGGCCCATCCCCGCTCGGCCGCAATCTGTGATGGGCCGTTGCCGTATTCTTTCAGCACAGGCGGCTCATTTTTGCGACCTATGATGCTACCCACGCCGAGATACTTGCCGCGGGTAAACACCTGCTCAGCATCACCTCCGGCGCCGTGCACAAACTCCAGCAACGGGTAACCCGAGTCCGGCATCAACGTGTTTTTGGGGATGGTAACGATAAACTCCGCATTTCGCGTACGCTGTTGAATGGGCGCACCGCTGTCATCCCATTCGATGCGTCCGGTCCTGAGCAGATAGGGCACAAAACCTGTCTGGAACACCGGCGTTTTTACAAAGCCTCTGACTGCACAATAATCCGCAAAATCTTCGACCAGCTCAAAATCCGTGGCCGCGGCCACCGGCATCTCTGCCGCCATTTGAGCGCCACGCCGCATGGCCGCAGTGGGATCACCGGTATGCCAAACAGTCGCTGCCATTACGGCCTCCGGGGCCATATTTTGCTCGGCCAAATAGCCTCGCAACGGCTCGAACAGATCACGCGCCCTGTCCGGTATCGTTGCCGCATCCCGGGCGGGCATTAACACGCTGCTCAGCTGCGGATTCTGTACTAACTGTTGCTCCGCAGTCACCGGGATTTGATCGGTAACAAGTACCGCGTAGGTGGTATCCGGTCTCAGCGAAATTCCCAACGTCGGCAATATCTGCAGCAGGTTAGCAGGGCGAAAGCTGTCCGACTCCAAGGTTTGGGTCACGGTTAGCGGGAACCGCCGACCGTACTCCGCTGAAGCTGGATCAATATCCACCAACTGGATACTGGCGTCAGGATGGGTGTAGGCCAGCGGGTCTGTGGGCAAACTCTCAATGTCCAGCGGTCCCGTCAAGGGAATATAGATGGGCGATATCGTGTGATACCCGCGCATCGCCAACTCTGTCTTAATGCCATACAGATAGGTGTACGTCGCAGGTTGTAAATGACGTGGGAAATCGGAAAGATCAATGCTGCCATCGTCGAGTTGCCGAATTCCGGTGGGGAACCCGTTGTGAAAAAAGTTGCCCCCAGAAGCGTTATAAAGTGTCGGACTCTGGAAGTCTCCTTGACCACTGAAGTCAACTTTCATTTCGACGGTGTTGTCCGTTTGCGCGCCACAACCGTACAAACCCAAACAAAACAACCCTGTGTAAAGTGCATATACCACTCGATTTTTCATACAACCACTCCCTGTTGTGTCAAAATTCCCTTTAATGAAAAACCACGTTCAAAAAACCACTCATCCTCTCCTGAGGCTAGAGCCGTGCTTTGTTCTACCGCTATCGCTGCGGTTTAGGGGCAGGCTCCACCTTGCTCGTAACCCTCAAACACCAACGGAGCGATACCTTCTGCGAGGTATTCCATAAAACAACCGTATTGATGCTTGGTCGCCTCCAAATCAAATGTCACGTGATGACCGTTGTGATCCGGACGCACTGTGTTTTCATGGCGAACCACCACGGCTGTGCGCGGACCCTGGCCGGGTACTTCAAAATTATTCACAACCGGATAGGGGTAGTGCTGCGCTCCGCCGATTTCGAGGTGAGGGAACAAGGTTGTGTCATAGGAATCACCCAGATCGTCTCCCGCAAGATCGACTCCCACCGCCAGCATATGGGTACGCTGAACATGTTCACCACTGCCGGTATCATCCACACCGGACATAGTCAGTATATGAGGCGCCGTTTTATTGGGATAACGCAGCACGCTGTCCATATGCGTGACCGGATCGGCTCCCCCCATAAGCCATTCCATCAACATCAAAAAGGGGTGCGCTGTATCCAGTTTTTGCCCCGGCAACAGGCTCACAACCCCGGCGCTCATCGCCGAGCGGAAGGTGGCATTATTGGTGAATAGCTTGATCCAGGTGCCGGCCACACCGGTGAACAAAACACCCTGTACCGGAGCGGGATCGGCAGCCAGCTGCAAACTGGAAGTCCAGTTACCTAAAGACTGACCCATTAAAACTTCCATGTCCGGGTCGATGCGAAAGGCTGTGCGGCCTTCACCTGGATCGGCTTCAGGGCATAACCCGGCATCCAGCTCTAGCTGATTGAGGAAGCGCCGGAAATAAACCCGCTCCCACACCATCTGATAGTAATTGTTGTACAGCGCGACAGGATTAAATACGTTGTAGCCGAACATACCGTAACCCAAACCCAAACCAACGTGATCCAGCGACATATGCCCGGCAAAACCGGAACTGGCCCAACCGCGCTCGGCTGCTATTTGCGAGGGCCCGTTACCACGCTCCAAAACACTATAAGGCAACACAATATCAATAGCAGTGCGAAGATACTTACCCCGGGTGAAGACCTGGTCGGCGTTGCCGCCCGCACCATGGTGGTACAGCAACATAGGGAAACCATCTGCAGGCATGGTGGTGTGCTTGGGAATGGTGACCACAAACCGGGCCTTACGGCTGTATTGCTGAACCGGCGCGCCATCGTCGGTGTACTCCACCTGACCGCCGGTGAGGGCGTAGGGAATCACCCCTTTCTGAAAGCCCGGTGTCTCCACCAAACCCGCTACCACACAATAATCGGGGAATTCCTCTTCCAACACCACATCGGTAGCGGGTGCCACCGGCATTTGCGCTACCTTTGCAGCGGCGGTGAGCAACTCTTTAGTGGGATCCCCGGTGGTCCAAACGGTGGCGCCGATAATTCCGCTGGTATTGATATTCTGTTGCGCCAGATAATCCCGTAATGGCGCGTACACCGCTAACGCTTTATCGCCCGGCATAAGCTCTGATTGTGCCGGGTCCAGTAACGCAGCCAACTCCGGATTCTGTGTCACGCTATTGCCTTCCGGCACCGGCACCTGATCTGTCACCAGCGCGGCATAGGTGGTGTCCGGTCGCAAATTTATACCCAAAGTAGGGATAATCTGCAGCAGATCCACTGGCCGATAGGAATCCATTTTCTGGGTCATTGATACTTCCAGTGGAAAACGGCGGCCGTACTCCGCCGAATCCGGATCCACATCCACCACCTGGATCGGCGAATCGGCATTGGTATAGTCAAGATCTTGAGTCGGTAGGCTGGCGATATCAATAGCACCAGTAAACGGAATATAAATTGGCGATATCGTATGGTAACCGCCAATCCGGTTATACTTGGTAATGGCATTTACATAGGTATTGGTGAGGATATGCAGGCGACGGGGAAAGTCATTGATGCGGATAGAGCCATCGTCATTACGACGCAGATCGGTGGGGAATCCGTTGTAATAAAAGTTACCCCCGACCGGCGAATTGATTGTCGCGCTGGAAGCGGAAGGCTCCATGCCTTCCAGGCTCATCTTCATTTCGACATTGTTTGAAGATTTACAGCCTGCCATTCCCGAACCCAGTGCACAAACCAAAAGCAATCCACTCAGGGCTCGCGCGTTCCCTCTGTTTACTGACATACTCATCCCCGGATTTATTATTCTTACGGTTTATTGTTATATAAGCGCAGCCTCATCCGAGACGGCGAAAACCAAATTCTAAAGCTTTCCTTCAAACAGCTAAGTTTAATTATTGTAACCGGTTGTCGATGGCCGGTATTCGCGGTTAAATCCGGCCACCTTCCTTTCACCCATTGCCGGATATACCGGATATCGGGCTTTGATCACTTCCTGTGTGCGATTAACCTGCTGGCATTTATTAGAAATAATGTCGATTACCTCAAACTTTTTAACACTGCCCCGTGCTCCCGCATTTGCTAAGCAAAAACACCAGCACAGTCATCGAGCACAGCCATCCTTGCGACCTAAAACGACATATTGTGCACGTAGAATCGGCTAAATTTTTATAATACTATCCGGAACACGGTTGGGATTTGGTCGGCCATTAGCGGACGCATGACATTGCCCCAAACTTCGCTGCTTATTTCAATTTATTCGAGGCACTTTCACTATGAAACCGGAATTTTCGAAATGGATTTTTTTTGTCACACTCAGTTTTATTTGCAGTGTACCTGCCGTGCAGGCCGCCGGCACCGATCCGTTACCTTCCTGGAACAATGACACCTCCAAAAAAGCCATCATTAAATTTGTAAAGACCATAACGGAACACAACTCCCCGGATTTTGTTCCTGTGGCTCAACGAATCGCTACTTTTGATAACGATGGCACCCTGTGGAGTGAACAGCCACTTTATTTTCAGGGTATATACGCGCTTGATCGCATTAAAGCGACGGCGAAAGACCATCCGGAATGGAAAACCACAGAACCTTTCAAAAGCGCACTTGCCGGTGATATGAAAGGCGTGATGGCAACGGGAAAAGAAGGTGTTTTGACGCTTCTTCTCACTGCTCATGCGGGTACGACGGCAGAGGAGTTCAAGCAATCGGTACGCGACTGGATATCCACCGCAAAACATCCTGAAACCGGGCTGTTATATTCACAAATGGTGTTTCAACCCATGCTCGAGCTACTCAATTATCTTCGTGCCAACGAATTCAAAGTGTACCTGGTGTCCGGTGGAGGTGTTGATTTTATGCGGGTGTTCGCCGAGGAAGTCTATGGTGTTCCACCCGAACAAGTGATCGGTACCACCATCGACGCAACGTTTGAGATGCGCAATGGCATCCCCACCATCATTAAAACCGGGAAACTGGTGCTGCTGGATGACAAAGAAGGAAAGCCGGTCGGTATTTATCGCAATATTGGTCGGCGACCGATATTGGCGGCCGGTAATTCCGACGGGGATCTGCAAATGCTGCAATACACCACCATAGCGCGGGACAAAAAGGATTCCACCCCCCGCTTGGGTTTGATCATTCATCACACCGATGCCGACCGCGAGTGGGCTTATGACCGGGACTCCGCCATCGGCAAACTGGACAAAGCACTTGCTGAAGCTAAGCAGCGCAAATGGCTAGTGGTCGACATGAAACAAGATTGGACCAGGGTCTATCCCACCTCCGGCAAATAATGCAGCAAACCCTATAAAGGCCCTTAACGGGCCTGGTTCTGTGCTTCGAGCTTTTCCCTTCGCTTGCGGTTATTTTTCGACGCCCCGATGGCCACTCCCAAACTGGCGAAGTGCGGATTTTTAACGCCTGGGGTTGCTAATTCATCTTAGTCTTGTATATTTGAATCTAAATGATAATCCTTATCGTTATGCCCTGAGGGAATATTAGCCAATGGCTAGCTCTATGGAAGCGTGGGAACGCTTGATGCGTCAGGCCAGACAATCCTATCTGGATAAATCCTACCACCGAGCAATGACACTCAATCAATCTGCGTTACTGTTGGCTCATGCTGCATTTGACTGGATGTTCTATTCCGATCCGGAAAAAGCCATAGCAGCGGTCATGGTCAGCAATTTCAGTCTGATCGATTCACTGGTGGCACAAGCCGACTACTTGTCCGCCAATAGCCAATTTGAAAATAGCCTGGGCTTTTTAAAAAGTGCAGGCAAATACCCTGATCTCAGCGATGAACAACAACTCGCGATCTGGCACGGGGCCAATCAGCTAAGAAAAGAATGGACTCAATTCAGCAAAGACTATGGGGATGCTTTCACTCAGCAAGGTAAACAGTTAATGCAACAGTTCAACCGGGCACTAACGCAATTCCACAAGTACCCTTTCGGTGTACATTAATTCATGAAACACCCAATTAGACCATTGATAAGAGGAGCAATATCGTGCGTATACAAATAGCGGTTTTGACGGGGCTACTGTCCACCGGAGTACAAGCCCATCCCGGCCATGATCACCAGAGCATCATGAGTGATCCCATCCATTTACTGACGGCGCTGGCCATTGCCGGAGTTGCACTGGTTGGCTTTGTGGTGCTGCGCAATCGTCGTAACAAAAATAAGATCGAGGAGAAGTAGAAATGTTGCATTCCATTCTTAAACTCGTTGATTCAGTCGCATCGATTCCTGCTGCGTCCGCTCACTGTGATATTCCCTGTAAGATTTACGATCCGGGTACTGCTCAGATTGCAGCACTTACCGTGATCCGCATGGTGGATCTGATTGAGGAGCTGGGAGCACAAGACAGCCTTTCCATTCAGGATCAAGCGCAATTGGTGCGTTTGGTGAATGTGAAAGAGGAGCACGGTTTGATAGTAAAAGAGGAAGTGCGTGTCATCTGGGGAGATTATTTTAAACAACCTCAATTTGATAAAGTGCCTGGCGTTCACGATCTGGTACACAAAATTATGTTGCAAGCGTCGAAAGCCAAACAGGGCGTGAACCGCGCCGATGCCGTGACCTTACTGGAACTGGTCAACCAGTTTGCAGAAGCATTCTGGTTGACCAAAGATGTACCGACGTTCAAAGCGGTGTGCCCATACCCACCTGCAGAGGTGGTGGTGTACCCCAAACTGGACCCAGCCTAGTAAATGTGAACAACGCTGCCGTCACAGCAGCGTTGTTTTCGCAGCACCAAGGTGGGCAGGTTTGAACACAAAAGAACGTCACTTTACCCTCTCCAGAGTTCTTCCACAGTCATGAATCCATTGCATAGCATCATTGGCGTATTTAAAGTTAAAGGCGAAAGCATGTTGCCACGATTGGCAGCGGGGGATTTTGTATTCACCAGCCGGTTCTTTTTCAGAGTCAACGAAGGTGACCTGGTCGTTATCGATCACCCTCGCTTTGGCCGGTTGGTCAAGCGTGTATTCGAAGTTGAAGAAAATCAACGTATGCTTTTGTGCGGTGAGAATAATGCCAGCGTGTCTCCGGAAGAAATGGGCTGGGTCACGATCGAGCAGTTGCTTGGTAAAGTCCTGTTCTGTGTCCGCCAGCCTGCTAAACCCGTTATACCGGCGCCGAAGAAGAGTGACTCGCCAATCTAGTAACTGCTCCCAATAAGCTCGGTACACTGCGTTCGATAAGGGGACCAAGATACATTCACAAGGGCATTTGCTGATGGAAGTAGTTGAAAGCTACCTGCCGTGACGCCGGTAGCCTTCCTGGTTTCGGTTACGTCATACTCGGTGCAATCTGTTCTGTATACGTCTCTTTCGCGGACTCCCGGACGATCAGATAGATCAGAGGCACTATCGAACCAAGCGGCACCGTTGCCGCTATCCAAGGCCAAGGATTGACCCCGCGTTTGCGCGCATCCATCACCATCCAGCTGGCCAGAATAATGCAGCAAATCACTAGGTCCAGCAGAATTTGCATCGATCCCAACGAAGAAAAGCCCGCTTGCCAAATACCCATGTAGCCCACTTCCCACATCACATAGCCACTGAATAGCACCATATCCGCCAGCAAAAGCCATAACATTACTTTTTTGAGTTTCATTGCTTGTTCCTCTCATTAAATTGAACGGAAAACCCTATGAGTTGAGCAAATTCAGTCTGGCTTGCCTTCAGCATTGAAACAATTACCTCTAAAGTAATCGTCAGCCTTTTCTTTTTGCATAACAATGAGCCCATGACAACAACCATTGCACGACCTAATCAAACTCAGGATTTCGGTTCCCTGCTCCGTGGCTGGCGGGACCGACGTAAATATTCGCAATTAAACCTGGCGCTGGAGGCCGGGGTATCCCAACGTCATCTAAGCTTTCTGGAGTCCGGCCGCGCCCAGCCCAGCCGTGGCATGATTCTGCAACTGGCCGATGCGCTGGACATCCCCCTGCGAGACCGCAATGCTCTGTTACACGTTGCAGGATTTGCGCCCGCATTCCAGCAACGCAGCCTGGACAATGAGGATATGGCCGCGGTAAAAAAAGCCCTGGAAATGACGCTGGCACATCACGAGCCTTATCCTGCCATCGTGATGAACAGCCATTGGGGAATTCTGATGCAGAACCAGGCAGCAATGAATTTTATTGGCTTACTGGGAGACAGCGAAACACTTTGGAGACAGGTTGATCCGAGCGGTTCACGTAACGCCATGCGGCTTATTTTTCATGAGCAAGGCATGCAACCTTACATTCAAAACTGGGACCAGGTAGCCACCTTTTTGTTATCCAGAATGCAGAAGGAAGTGGCGGCTGACCCCACTCACGAAGCATTAGCGGCGCTATTCGATGAACTCTGCGAGCATCCGAACCTGCCGGCGGACTGGCGTAACCAAACCTGGAACAACATGCCTCCCCCCATTCTGACGATGGAAATAGCGTTTTACGAAACGCGGTTAAACATGTTTAGTATGCTGTCCAGCTTTGGTACTGCACTGGACATAACCGCCGCCACTCTGTGCGTTGAAACGTTCTTCCCCGCTGATGACGAAACCACGGAATTTTTTAATCGGCTTAGTCAATAATAATGTCAATTTTTAAGTAGATACAAAAGCAATGACCGCCTGTTAGCTGTCGTGTTATTTTACACTTGCATTTTCCTCTCTCCATGGACGAAACATAACCTGCTGATTTTTATGGGATAATATGATTGGCCTAAATCATGCTTTGTCTGGCTGAACGAACGTTTTCGTTTATGTCACTCTCGCACTCGTGCCAGTGGCCACCACAGACAGAGGTTTACTCTAGAAACTTCTGTCGTCCCGTAGTTTTTCAGCTGACTCAACAGCAGTTTATAAAGGGAATTATTATGTCAGTTCCAGCAAAAGTACTCCTGGTAGACCTGAACAATTTTGCGCGTTATCCCACCTTATCTATCGGCTATCTCGCCTCAATTTTACGGCAGGCCAAATTTACAATTGACGTATTTTCGCCACTTATGGTCGGGGTTCGCGGCACAATCAGAGAAGCAAGACCCAATGTACTTGGTCTACCTAAAGCCAGGCTCAACCATCGGGTTGCAACATCGAATAGTCGCTGGGTGCGCCAGTTCCGCAACTACGTAGCAAAGCGCCAGCATTCTGGTATCACCGCTCATCAACAAGCTGTACTGGAGGCTTTCAGGGAATCGCTGATGCAATCAGCACCACAAGCGGTATTGATTTCAACCTACCTGATGTATTACGAAGTCTGTATCGAGATGTGCCGGTTGTGTAAAGAGCAGGATATACCCGTCATCATAGGCGGCCCGTACTTTGTTCAAGAAGACGTGTATGCCGAGTGGGTAAAAATCGACGGGCTCAGTGGTTTGATAGCCGGAGAGCTGGAATTGGAAGCCCCCAACATTATCAATAGCCTGCTCAATAAACAGGATGTGTCGCATCATCAGGGCGTACTGCGCTTCGCTTCTGACGGCACAATTAAAGGCAAAGTGGCGCGACCGCTTAAAACGCTGGACGATGTTCCTTTTCCGGATTTCAGCGACTTCCCGTGGCACCAGTACCCAAACCGGATAGTGCCGATCGTAACCGGCCGGGGCTGTAGTTGGGGAGCCTGTAGTTTTTGTAGCGACGTGACCAGTACCGCCGGGCGCACCTACCGCAGCCGCAGCCCGGAAAATGTGATTGCGGAGATTAAACACCAGTACGAACGCTATAACGTAACTAATTTTGTGTTTGTCGACCTGAAGTTGAATAGCAACCTGTCTGTGTGGCGAGCCATCATCAATAACATGCAGACCGTCGCGCCCGGCGCAAAGTGGATTGCATCGGTACACGTGGGTATGGAAGAAGAAAATGGGCTTTCTGCGGAAGACCTCATAGCCGCCGCTAAAAGTGGTTGTGTTCGTCTGACTACAGGACTTGAGTCCGGCAGTCAGCGCATTATTGATTGGATGAAGAAGGGTACTCAACTGGACTTGATCGGTCAGTTCCTGAAAAATGCCAGAGCAGCCGGCATCTCTAACCGCTGCACCATGATTATTGGATACCCTAATGAAACGCACGAGGATATTGACGCCAGTGCCAGGTTTCTGGCCGATCACGTTGATGACATTGAAAGGATCATGCTGAACCGCTTGGCAATCACGGCAGGCACACCCATTGTGCGCCAACTGAAGCGTAACCCGGATCGATATCAGGGTTTCCACATCGTATCTGAAAACGCGGCCCTGGCGCAGGTGGAGCATTATTACGAAGGAGTCAGTCGTTCCGATCACCGTGGCGCAGTCAACCAATTGCTAGCGCACGTGGTTGGCATCAACTCTAAAGAGTTACTGACTCAAGCCCAGGATTTTGAGGGCGTTATGTGAATGCCATGGTTCCGGAATCACAACGCAATGACGGTCCGGCACGCCAAATTGTCTACTTAACCAATGTTTATCCAGCGCCCAGTCACTCCTTTATTCGCCGGGAAATTCGGGCCTTGGAGAACGCTGGCTGGACCGTGCACCGGTTCGCTCACCGTACCTGCACGGGTGGTTTGATCGAGCCCGAGGATATTCTGGAACAAACTAAAACCCGGGTGCTGCTGGATCAGCCCCGGGTTAATCTGGTGTTAGGCGTGTTATCCCGCTTGCTAAAAGAACCGGTGGCATTTTTTCGCAGTTTATTCATGTCTCAAAAAATGGTCATAAAAGGCGATCGCCGCTGGGTTGCCCATGTAGCGTATTTTATTCAAGCCTGCTCACTGGCCAAACAAATGAAACAGCTGGGCTGCCGCCATGTGCATGTACACTTTGGTACCAACCCGGCGGCCGTGGCGTGCCTTGCCAGCCAATTCAGCGGTCTGAGTTACAGTGCAACTTTCCACGGACCGCACGAATACGACCCCGAATTAAAACTGAACCTGGACACTAAAATTCAGCACGCCCGTTTTATTGCGGCAGTTTCCCGCGCTGGGAAGCAAACCTTAGACCGGCTGTATCCCACCTACCAGGATAAGTTTATGGTCGTGCCCTGCGGATTGGATGAGTCCTGGTTACAACGACAACGCCATGCTATATCCACCGGCGCCGACAAACCGAACGATTATTTCTTAACGATCGCTCGTCTGGATCCGCAAAAAAATATTCCCATGTTGCTGGATGCCGTCAAACAGTTAACTGAGCGTGATGTGGCGGTTCGGGTTTTGATAGCCGGTGACGGGTATCTAAGGGCAGAGCTTGAGCAATACATTGATCGTCTTGGTATCGGCGAACAGGTTGAACTGCTGGGCTGGCAGACCCAGGATCAAATACACCGCTTACTCGATAACGCCCGAGCCATGTTGCTGGCCAGTCAGGGCGAAGGGTTACCCATTGCGATTATGGAAGCATTCGCTCACCGTATTCCCGCCATAGCGACGGATGTGGGCGGGGTAAATGAGTTGGTGATCAATGAAACCACCGGCTGGTTGGTCAGTGCCAACGATGCCGCCTCACTGGCGACGGCGATGGAAGATTGCCTGACATCACGACCAGCCAGACTGAAAAAGATGGGGGATGCCGGCAGGAAATTACTGGATGGGCATCAAGTCGCCCATTCCCAAAAGCTACTCAGTGACGCCTTTACTGTAATACATGGGCAGTACTAGCCAGGTTATCGCCGACTGCGTCGATCAATTTAAATTTGTTCCAGGCTACTCTCAGAATATCGCCATCAATTAATCGCTCGCGCTCATCGACCTGTTTTTCATTAATGAAAGTTCCGTTTTTACTGTTCTTGTCCACTACAAAAATTTCCAGCGTTCCCTCAAGATATTTGCTCTCTTTAACTTCAATAATCGCGTGATGCCCGCTCACAGAAAGATCGTCTATCATAATATCGTTGTCCGGATGACGACCCAAGGTAACCTGACCCACCTTAAGTTCAAATTTACTCACCGCCACGTCATCCACTAATTGCGCCAAAATTGCCATCGTGTATTCCTGCTGATTAATTAATTTTAAGAACAATCACCGACACATTGTCCTGTGCTTCATTTTTCAAACTGTCCTGCAGCAATCCGAGTGCGATGTCTTGCGCACTCAAATCTGAGTTCAACCATTCGGAAATAAGTGGCTCTGGCACCGCATTGTACAAACCATCAGAACACAGCAACCAGGATTCGCCTTCGTGCACCGGATGTCTTGCCAAGGAATAATGCAAATCATCTTCGGTACCCACTGCCCGCGTCAGCATGTTCCTGAACGGTGCCCTTTCAGCATCCTTCGCACTCAGGCTGCCTTTGTCGACTAATTCCTGCACCAGACTATGATCTCTGGTCATCTGCTGCATGTGGTTCTTCCAAGACCGGTAACAACGGGAATCCCCGGCATGAAGCAACCAACAATTATCTTCCAGCAGCAGCATACTCAGTAAAGTGGTTCCCATTTTGTGGTGTTGGGGATTTGCAACCCGGGCCTCACGCACGGCCTTGTTGGCATCGGTGCCAGCCTGCAATAACAAGCTCGCATAGTCATCGTTATTAACCGGGCTATGCTGTGCCATCGCATCAACCACACAGCGGATAAACTGTTGGCCTGCAATCTGACTGGCGTCCGCGCCTCCGCTGTAGCCACCCATTCCATCGGCCAACGCCGCCAGTACATGGGGGTATTCAGGCAGCTGCTGCCAATGTATCCAGTCTTCATTGTGCTTGCGCACGCAGCCAATATCGGTCACACCGTAAATATCCGGCATCAGCTTGCCTTCCTGCCGAATTCACGGCTCAATAAACCACGCACGGCATCCGCCATTTCTCCTGCATTGGCATAGCGTCGGGAAGGTTCGCGATGCAATGCTTTATTAACCACCCGCACCACACCGGCTGACAATTCCGGTCGCACCTCACGCACACTGACGTACTTTTTATTGAGGATGTGGTACGCAAGGTTCGCAATGCTATCCCCGCTGAACGGCAGTGCACCGGTGAGCAACTGATAGAATGTAACTCCGAGACTGTAAATATCACTGGCTCCGGTCACCTTATTGCCTTTCAATTGCTCCGGTGACATAAAAACCGGGCTGCCTAACATGTCGCCTGTTTTGGTTTTAGAATCATCGACAATGCGGGCAATACCAAAATCGGCCACCTTAATCTGACTGGAAGCGGCGTCATAAAGAATATTGCCAGGCTTAATGTCCCGGTGAACAATGTTTTGCTGGTGCGCATAATGCAACGCATCCGCAACAGCCGCTACGATCGAATACACTTCTTCAATATCCAGCAAGGTACCTTCGGACGCGCAGCGATCCAATGACCTCCCATCAACGTAGTCCATGGCCATAAACGCCAAATCGGCTTCCTCGCCCACATCAAACACGGTTACGATATGCGGGTGGGTCAGGCGTCCGACGGCTTCGGCTTCACGGAAAAACCGCTCTTTTATACGTTCTAGCTGATCCGAGTCGAATTCACGGAAGCTCAGGGTTTTTATGGCAACACGTCGGGAAATTTTTGGATCTATTCCAAGATAAACCGTTCCCATCGCGCCGCGCCCAAGTTCCCGTTCAATTTGGTAACGGCCTAGCACCGGTTTAACACCTTCCTGCGCCGGCATCACCAGGCTTTGAGTGCCGCTGAAGTCCACCGACAAAGTTGTCGAATCGGATAATGTTGACAGCGCTTCTGCCCGTTTTGCCGCGTCTTTAAACCGGGGATTGCGCTGCATGACTTTGTCGTAGGTTAGCGCCGCGTCCTGATACTGTCGCTTGCGCTCCTGCTGCACAGCAATGTCATACAATAACGCCGTTACGGCCACACGGGTATAACACGGTGCAAGCGCAGCCAGCGCTTCGTTTAATTTTCCTTGCTGATAAAACTGATGGGCAAGCTGATATTGTGCGCGATGAAAATCCCACTTCAATGTCTCTTGCTGCCCTCTGCGGTGCTGCCACAACATCATGCAAAGCGATGCCGGGACAAACCACTGTATCAACATAGGCAAAGGTAGTAACTGTTTGAAACCAAGCTGCCATGCAATTTGTGCCACGCACAAAATCACCACAATAAAAGCGCCCGATAGCAGCGCCGTCGAACGTCGCAACAGGGGTTGAATCCACACCGCATAGAGACACAACAGCAACAACATCACACGGAACAGCCATGGGTTCCAATAAGGCTGATAAAAATAGTGGCGATGCTGTAACGCTTGAACGGTAGCCGCGACCTCCGCCAGTTGCGCTCGCGAAGCGGCGAAAATCCAGATCGGTTGGGCGGGTGGTGCCCGCAAACTCTGCTGCAAACTCAGGTATTGCAGCCGATCGGTAGACAGCGTTGCAGGCACGATAGCGCCGTCGGAGTTGACCGGTAACAGTTGATCGCCCAGCTCTATCGCGTATCCGTCCCGGAACACGATGCTGGGTTCTTGCTCCAGATGCCGGGATTGCAACTGGTAACGCAGATACAACGCCAACGCCAAGTCACCGTGAATATGCGATTCCTGTTGCCAGATGAGCTGCCGGGTTGCATGATCCGATGCACTATCAGACGCTCGATACCCCGCCCCGCTCAAGGCCGGATCCACAGGCCACTCCGCCGGAGTCAAGGTCACCCGCTGCTGCAACCAGTTACCGATTGCGGTCATCCAATCCACCGGTACGCCCATGCTCAGCAACCAAACCGACAGCGGCATCTGTGAAAAATGTTCGGGGGTTTTGACGGGAAAAGCCTGTTCAGGAAAAGAGGAAACCCCGTCTTTGGTCAATCCGATCAACAGCTGACCCTGGCGAATCCGCTCTCGTAACTGGTCGGCCTTAGCGGCTTGTTGCCGCCACTCGGTCAAATGAGGGGATTGCCTCATCAATTCGCCGGGCAGCATTAGCATCAATTGTTCAGCCTGGACCGGCCGTTCACGCACCGCCCCCGGTAGGACCAGCGCAATTAATTTATCTTTGCGCAACAGCAAAGGCAGAACCGCGGACTGAATCGGATCCTGCTGCACCAGCAACAGCTCGTCTTCATCCAGACGAATCAATGCAATCTCGGGGTCACTGGTCGGGGCAGAAGCCATGCGCTCGCTGATCTGGAATAACCAGTTGCCCACTGCGGGCACGTGGTTTTCATGGTTACCGGCGATCAACAGAAGCAGCACCGCAGAGCCCAAAACCAACCCTTTCAGACTCAACAGAGCGTCGAGTCGCCGCGCGCCCTGCCGCAACAGCAAGACGAAAGATCTTGTTTTTACACTCTTTTTTGCTAAAGGCATGGGTGAATTGCGCACGACAGTCCAAACTCTGTTTAAACTATAGACGCAATTCTTAAGTCCCTGTGAAGCAACAGGTAATTTTGTGTACTCCGGCTACTTTTTCTCGCTAATCCAGAGCCGGATCGTGCCTTTTACCACCTCAACACCCTGGGTATCCAGCGCCGTTATTTTCACGTCCAGGTCGCCGGGCTTCCAGGCATCCGGGTTAATCTCGGCGATACCGATGATGTCGGTGCCCGCCTTGGCGGTATAATCCACCTGCATCCCTTTGGGTATCCAGCGCAAGCCGGCGGGAATCGAGGCTTCCGCACACACTCCCATGGCCATCTCGAGCATGTTACAGATGGCAATAACATGGACGGTGCCAATATGGTTCTCCACCGCTCGGCGCTTTTTGATACGCAACTTGGCGTAATTGGGTTGCAACTCCTCAATCTGCGCATTTACGCTTTTAAAAAACGGGGCTTTGCGAGACACCACCTTTGAAAACAAGAGCTTACCGCCAGGATAGCGGGAAGTGGTCTGCCACATTTTCATTACCTGATTACTCGCTGCCATCACCTTACCCTTCCTGATTTTTATGAGTGACCCAAGGTATGAAGTGCCTGCCATCAAGTCAATGGCAGCCCTGACGGGCACGAAAATAATACTCGTCCGGGTGCCATTGTGCTTTTAATGACCAGCCATTTTTTACTGCTATACTCAACCAGAAGCTAGAGACAAAGACATATAACTGTCTCGAATAATACAGACTGACTTTCAGAATGAGCCCGCCTAATGCCACAGCAGAGACTGTGCAAATTCTCATGTATGCGTTTGATATGGATGTCACTGGCCTGCCTGATGATCTGCACCCCCTTGTGGGCAACAGCCGAATCCACAGGCCCGGCGGCAACGACCGGTCCGGTGATTACGATCGACAACGATCGGTTTTCCCAACGCGTCGCCCATGGGCTGATGTTTTATAAGGATGCCGCCGGTGATATGGATCTGGCGTCTGCAATGAGTGCGTCAGAGCAAGGCCGCTTTCATCCCTTCGAAGGCCCCAACCTGCAGTTGGGCTACAGCGATGATATCTATTGGATACGACTGAACCTGTCCAACGAGTTGTTGATTCACACCGCGCAAAACAAGGAGGATCGATTCTATATTTCCGTGGATTATCCGCTACTGGACAATGTTGAGTTTTTCCATGTGCGCGAAGATGGTATCCACTCCATGGTCAGTGGTGACCTCTACCAATTCAACCAACGCTATTTTCGTCTGAATAATTACGTTTTTCCGATTGCACTGCAAAGTGGTGAACACAGTCAGCTGTATATACGCGTGTTTTCACAGAGCTCTCTGTCTATTCCGATTCACATTGAAACCGAGCGCGCCTTCATCGATCGTCAATTCAAAATGGACAGCCTGAACGGCATCTACCTGGGCATTACCGTTGGATTGTGTATTTATAATTTATTTTTATGGATCGGTGTGCGTAAATCCATTTATGGTTTGTATGTTCTCGTCATCGTCAATTTGCTGCTATTCAATACTTCAATACTGGGCTTTTCGTTTCGCTTGTGGCCGGCTGCGATTGCGTTCCAGCAAATCGCAATTTACTTGTTCAGTTTCACCTCCGGTGTCGCCATCCTGCTATTTGGTATGGCATTTCTGAAAACCAAGACTCATCAGCCAATTGCTCACCGTCTGTTGCAACTGTCGTTACTGGCCTGCGCGCTTTGTATTCCCGCGCTGTCCATAATATCCATACAATCCGCTGCGACACTCACTGCTGTAACCACACTCTCACTCTCGGTGATTTTAATTGTGGTTGCCCTTCGCAGCATCAAGCAGGGTTATCCGTCCGCAAAATACTATGCGATCGGTCAGGGTGCAGTCATCATCAGTGTCATGTTCACCGCTCTGACCTCACAAAAAATCATTCCGTTCTATCATTTAGCACCTCATGTTATGAAATGGTGTTCCGCGTTTGAGTTGATTTTCTTTTCCTTCGGCTTGGCCGATCTGGTTAATCAAGACCGACGTTTAAGAGAACATGCGCAGAAGGAATCCGCACGCGCACAGCAGGAACTGCTCAGTACCCAGATCAGTTTGAATAAAGATCTGGATGAATTAGTGCGGGAGCGCACCGAGGAACTGGAAACCCTGAACAGACGCTTGCTGGATCTGAATACAACCGATGATTTGACCGGTTTGCGCAATCGGCGCTACTTTAATGAAGTGTTTGCCCGTGAATATAAACGCGCTTACCGGGAAAAAACGGCCATTTCAGTCATGATGATTGATATCGATTGTTTCAAACAACTCAATGACACCCACGGACATCAATTTGGTGACATTGTACTGAGTCGCTTCGGCAAAACGTTGCAACACTCCATCAACCGTCCGCCGGATATTGCCATTCGTTACGGTGGTGAGGAATTTGTTGTATTGCTTCCCTGTACCGGCCATAAGGGTGCGATCAACGTGGCGGAAGGCATCCGTAAATTGATATCCGATAAAATTATCCGTCAAGGCGACTTTGAAGCCAGCGTGACGGTCAGTATTGGTGTTGCCTCCACCGTGCCCACCCGGCGTGACCAACAGGACCAACTATTGCGCGAAGCCGATGACATGCTGTATCTGGCAAAAGAGAAAGGCCGTAATCGGGTTGAATGGGATCGAAACTATCAAGAGCCTTCATCGGGCTTTCGGCCGAACATCAACGGGCAGGGTGTTTAGTCGGTTTATTCCTATATGTGATTTTACGCTTTTCTTTATAAATACGATCGCGCCACTGCAAAAGATCCCCGTACTGTGTCGCTAATGTTTCACAGCTCCAGGCTTTTTCATACGCCGATTGGGGTTGGCTGTTATCCGGCTGATAAGGACGGATAACCTGTAGCGCGGCAATAATGGTCATATCCGCGTAACTGAATCCATCCGTCAGTACATAGGCTTTGCCATCCAGCCGAGCACGAACCTGGCTTAATGCGTTATCCAGTTTTTTTATCTGATCCTGTTCCGTACTACCGGGATCGGCGTATTTCTTTTGTATAGCCCCAATGGTATTGCGCATGACCGGTAACATCGGTCGCCGACACCAGCCCGGAATCAGCGAAGGAAACAAATCCAATAACGCGTGGTTGTCCGCCAGCACGCGATCCAAAGCCAGGATGCGGCCAGCATAAAAAATCTGTTCGCTGAGTGTGTTCATCTGCGCAACGGCTTCCCTGTGCGCGTCGGGAATCAGCCCGGCCTGGGGCCGGTCGTGGTGCGCACGCAAGGCAATATCCCAGGAATCCAGCAGCTTAATGCCGCCCTTGCCCAACAACACCGGCACTGAAACGGGACCGCTAAACTGACCGCTGCGCAAGCGCACCCAAGAGGTTGTAATCTGCGGTAAATATTCTTCAAAATGATAGGGAATGTCTGCAAAATCCAACGCCCAGCATACCCGTTTTGTGGCAGGCGATACCGGCATTCCGATCAATCTGTACATAGCGTCGGCCTTTTGAATTGACTTAAAACATCGTTAACTTTGACCAATAGGTCATTCAGTTCGGATTCGTGCTTGCCTACAATGGAAGAACTCGCCAGTTCCGTACATGCCTTGATCTGGCCATACCTGCGAATTCAGGAGGTTCTTATGGGCTACAGCACCCGAAACGTCAGCCAAATGCAGAAATCCATTGCTCCGTCGGTGTACGCTGCGCTGGATCTGGATCTAGAACCGGAACGCTTCCGTACCGAATTGGGTGATAACAGTATCATCAAAAACAATCCCCGTATTCAATCCCTGCTGCAAGACAAAGATAAAATTGAATTGTTTCGTCAGCTTACCCTGATGGGAGATCCGCTGGCCGATGCCTTTGCCGCACGCATTCCCGAGCTGGGTTATAAATCCGCACGCGCGATGCTGGACAAAGCGGCAGAGCAGGGCATCGACAGCGTGCCCGACGCCCCCGAAGAATTGGTCAGGCTGATGCGCACCATGGAGACCACGCCGCCCTGGGTGGATTGGGATCTGATTGATAAAGCCAGTGAAAATTCGCGCTTGCTGACCGCACTGACCGGAGAAGCCATCATCCGGGTTGCCTTTATGATGACTTACGTCAATGGCTATCAAGGTTTGCCCATGGTGATTACCGGTGCACTGACCAGTGACTCGGCTGCTAAACGCATGAAGGAGACCATAAGCACCTTTAAGTTGGCCACCTTGCCCGGGGCATTACGTCAAGGCGGGGTCGCCTATCAATCGGCGGTGAAAGTGCGGGTGATGCACGCCATGGTACGTACCAGCTTGTTGAAACGCCCCAAGGTGTGGGACTACTCCGTC
Source organism: Ketobacter sp. MCCC 1A13808 (assembly GCF_009746715.1). Taxonomy (NCBI): domain Bacteria; kingdom Pseudomonadati; phylum Pseudomonadota; class Gammaproteobacteria; order Pseudomonadales; family Ketobacteraceae; genus Ketobacter; species Ketobacter nezhaii. The sequence continues at coordinate 31,335 of NZ_VRKW01000003.1, read as the reverse complement.
TATGGCGTGCCGATCCCGCAGGTGGACCAAATGGGGGCGGCCTTGGCACCCAGCTACATGATGGCATTATGGGCGCTGAAGAAGGGCAGCAAACTCACGGACTACCAAACCGCAGCCATTGAGCAGTCCCGTTACCTGGCTTCACTACTGGGTATGCATGACCAGTTTCTGAGTAACCAGCCCGAACAAATTGTAGAAACCTGGAATCTATGTCAGGCCACCTTGCGTCACAAATCCGATCAACGCGGCCGGGATCTGAACAGCGCCACCATCAATGCCTATCGACGCGGGAATCGAAAGTGGTACAACCAACTGATTCACCGGATGGATGTGAAATCGACCCAGTTTATGTATTCCAGGATGGTAGGAAAACGCACCGCAAAAGAGATGGGAGTGGATTCTCCGATAACGGACGTATTGAGCTTTGCCGGGCTGTTCGCCCCCATCGGTGTGGGCTTTGGTGCGCTTAGCGTAGTAAAGGCCCTGCCTGGCGGTCGCGGCCTGGTGGATGGCTATGCTATTAAAGAGATCCAACGGCAATTGGCGAAAGAAGGTTCAGCGGAATATCGCACTAACGACAACGAATACAAAATAAAATCCGTCTAAACCGATAGCGGAAAGCCGGGCACCTGATACAGGCTACCAAATAGGCAGGTGCGCTCCCTTTGGTTTTTGCCTGCTAGACTGTAGGTAGAGTCGTTCGCGGCAGACCTAAATAATTAAGCCCGGTTTTCACAAATGATGAATAGATTCATAGCGCTTGCCCTGTCTATAGTTTGCATTTCATTTGCTGAGGCGGCCCACCTGGAACTTCCCCGCTCCGATGCATTTGCCATTACCCAGCAACTTCGATTCATAGAGGACAGTGACGCCACGCTGACTTATCAAACGCTTCCGGATAGCGACACCCACTGGGAAAAAAATAACGACAGCCATTTTAATAAGGGGTATAGCCGCTCAGTCTGGTGGCTGGATCTGACCATTCACAACCCCGACGACCACGGTCATACCCGGTACCTGGATCTGTCCTATGCCGTGCTGGATTATGTAGATGTTTATATTTATTCCGGCGACCAATTAAAAGAAGAATACCACACCGGTGATATGCGGCTTTACCATTCCCGTCCCATCGACAGCAATACTTTTGTCATTCCCTTAACCTGGCGACCGGGTGAAACCCTCCGCATCACCTACCGACTGGAATCCGGCACCTCGATCCAGGCGCCACTTACCTTGTGGGAACCGGAAACCTATGCTTCCAAAGACGCCTACAGCAATATCGTGCAGGGCTTTTTTTTCGGATCAACACTGATATTAGCGTTCTATAATTTGCTGATATTTTTTATTCTCAGAGATAGAAACTATTTCTATTACGCAAGTTTCATTATTTCTCTACCCCTGTTTTTTCTGACCCTCAGCGGGCAGGGTTACCGTTACATCTGGACCGATCAGATTGTTCTGAATAGTCATGCCATTCCCTTTTTTCTCGGTATGTCGTTTATGTTTTCGGGCTTTTTCACCCGGCGTTTCCTAAACCTGCGTGCCTTATCGATTCCCACCGACGTGCTGGTCGCCACCTTTGCCCTATTGGGTGGATCCGTAGCCGTACTGTCCATCGCATTACCCTATGCAATCGCCATTAAAGCGCTGGTGCCGATCGGACTCTGCGCCTGTTTCGTCTATTTATTCGCTGGCATCCTCGCCGGATTTCGTAAAGTTCCCAGCGCACGCTACTACCTTATAGCCTGGATCTGCTTTCTTGTGGGCTCGATTTTTTTCGCCCTCAGCAAGCTCGGATTAATGCCTTTGAATTTCATAACCGAACACGCCATTCAGTTCGGTTCAATTTTCCAGGCCGTTCTTCTGTCGTTAGCATTGGCCAACAGCATTAATGTGGAACGCAAGTTACGCTTTCAGGCTCAGGCAGACACCCTGGTTACCACCAAGCGATTGAACGAGCAACTAGAAAACAGGGTTCATGAACGGACCCAGGAACTCGAAGTGCTGAATAAGCAATTAAAGGTGCTGAGTAATACAGATGAACTGACCGGTTTGAAGAATCGACGCTACATGACCACGTCGCTATCGGAAGAATGGAAACGTTCTGCACGATACCAACGTCAACTATCGGTTTTATTACTGGATATCGATTTCTTCAAAAAGGTGAACGATGACTATGGCCACCAGATTGGCGACCAATGCCTGATAGAAGTCGCAAAACTGATTTATGAATCCCTGCGTATTCCTTCCGATCAGGTCTCCCGATACGGCGGTGAAGAATTTTTTGTGATGCTGCCGGAAACCGATGCTGCAGGTGCGCTATCGGTTGCCGAACGTATCCGATCCAATATCGAGAAGCATACTATCGTCGTAGACGACACCCGTTTTCCTGTGACCGTGAGCATCGGGCTCTATAGTTGCACGCCCGAAACAAAGCACTCTGTGGACTATATTCTGAATTGCGCGGACATTGCACTGTATCAATCTAAAGAGCAGGGGCGTAACCGGGTCACGCTTTATAGCGAGGATAATATTAGCGGTAACAGTGTGGAAGCGCGGTGAAACGATAATAGGGGTTCACTGTTACCGCCATTGCATTACTGATCCGGAATATCCGGATCAACCAGGTTCGCTAACTGGTTCAACGATTCCTGCCAACCCAGATAACAAAACTCGACCGGAATTGCCTGGGGAATCAATTCCTGCGTAATGCTCACGTCCGTGCCGCAAGCGACCTCTTTCAGCAATACCGTTACCTGCATTTGCTCCGGCATGGAGGGGTCATCAAATTGGTCCGTGTGCCTGATACATCGACCCGGTGTCAATTCCAGGTATTTCACTTTGAAAGAATGGCTTTTATCACGACTGAAATTAGTGAAAGACATGTGATAACCGCCTCCAACTCTGGCATCAAAACTATGCATGGTGGCACTAAAACCATAGGGCGGTAACCACTTAACCATCGCGGCAGGATCGATAAATGCACGATAAACGCGCTCCGGAGGCGCTTTAAAGACACGGTGTAAATGAACGCTATTGGTGGTGGACATAATAGGATTTCCTCTGACGTTGACATAGGACTTGATGGGATTTCAGTTCTAGTCGCTAGTCAAAATGCCTTTTCGACAGTCACCATAAAAAAAACCAATTCCGCGACCTCATTTGCCGCATCAATCTACCGGCACCAGCTCCCATTGCTGGTATTCACTACCGGAGTGGTTGGCCTGCTGCACATCACCTCCACGCCACAAACTATAAGGGGTCGCCTCTACTGCCAGTCCGCTGAACAACGACACAATGCTGACCGAGCCACTCCCCGAAGCGGACATCACCCATAATTGGTTATCTGCGCCGGTGAAATCCCATTGCCGTAGCTCACCACCCGGCTCTGTATTGAACTCATAAACATCCATGGATTTGCCACTGTGCGCAGCCCGAATCGAATAGAGATCATTACCCAGGTGCTGAATATCAAATTGTTGGTATTCACGCCCACGGTAAGCGCGCTGAATCAAATCAGCCCCATTCACTGAATCCCGGCTTTCAACTTCAATGGCGCGACCGGTGGCCAGGGAGATCAGTGCATAACGCCCGCTGTTGATCACACCGCTCTGGGGTGGATCCGTGGGCGACGGGCTGGTCGGCTCATCCGCTGCATCGCAATCGAGGGAGTAGTTATCCACCGAAAAATCAGCCCCGCCAGCAGAACCGCTGATTTCAAAACCAAATTCGATTTTGTGCAGATGCGCATTGTCAAACCAGCCTTGCTGCCGTAACCATCGGGAAATTGCGCTGATATCAACGGAACCGGCATCGGTAGGGCTGGTACGCAAGAACGAAAATACCGTGTTGTATCCATTGCTACCGCGATAAATATTCCAGCTATTACCACCCACGGTGACATTACGCGCTTCCGGCACCGGTTGGCCGGAAGCATTATAGTTATAGGAGATGGGGCTCACTTGCCCGGACCAGTTCATCCACACCATTAACTCGTAGCTGTGATCGTCATACCAGATATCATACGTACTGGAATAACTACCATCGGACGGTCTGGATACCGCAAAATCGCTCGTGCAAGTGCCCAGGTCATCAACATTGAAATCCACTTCGCGGGAGACATTGGGATAGGATTTAATGCCGCCGGTATCCGGATGATCCGCCCTAACTCCCCAATCGGAATACGTATTTGCCCAAACACATTGCGTGCCGGCGCCACTGCCCCAGATATTGTTATAAACAGTGAAGCCGTTATCGCTGAATTGCCCCCACTGTTCACAAGATTCCCAAGCGAACACTTGCTGGCAGGAAAAGAGGGTGAATAATAACAGTAAATGACCAGAACGACTTTTCATCTTAACCTTCCTTGTAGGAAACCCGAGTTAATAGTCAGGCGCGTAAGATGTCAGGTCGGATAAATAAAAAATGTGCGCAGGGTCTAAAAAAGAATTCAAACAATCACTAAAAACAGACCGATGCAGTTTCACCGAGTATTACAGGCCTGTTTATCCAGGCGTTGCTGGCGAAAAACCGAATCCGGGGGCTCCAAATAGCCCCCCGGAATTGGAAAGAAAACGCTTAACCCATCCGATGCAACGCACAAATTTTATTTCCGGAAGGATCGCGCAGGTAGGCGATATATAGCCTGACACCATTGCCTTCGCGAATACCGGGTGGATCTTCACAGGTTACACCGCCATTCTCCAGGCCGGCTGCATGCCACGCATCCGCTAACTCCGGGGTTTTTGCCGCAAATCCGATGGTGCTGCCATTACCGTTACAGGCCGGTTCACCGTTGATCGGCACACTGAGAGCAAAAACTCCGGTTTTTGTGTAATAAAAGCAACGACCTTTGTCATCCATAACACCAGGCTCGTGCCCTAGCGCGCCCAGAATGGCATCGTAAAACTTTTTTGATGCCTGCATATCCGTGGCACCCAACATTACATGGCTAAACATGATTATTCTCCTGATTGTTATTATCTTCTGACAGAATACTCTAACAGACTATTCTTGTTTATTTCTCATTAAATAGCGGAACGTCAATATCACAATATGAGCCCCCGTACTCACGGATAGAACCACGCCGGCCCCCGCAATCAAGACAAACAAATGGGGGTAATCACCCTGACCGGCGTCCGCAAATAATAAACCGACACAGATAAGGATCAATCCGAGCACCAATAAGGCCAATGCCACTGAAAGTGGGCTACCCAAAAAGCGATTGTACTCTTTCCTGATCATGCGGTAGACCAATGCCAGGGCTGCAAAGACCAACAACACCACCACAGAAAGAAAGAGCAGTTTCAACATAGCAGCGAGCCCCTTTTCCGGTTTCGGGTCATTACTTCAGCCAAGCGGTAATTCATCAAGCCTCGTCACCTGCTCTAACCCAGCATCCCAATCGCCTTTACTGGCCATACATACATGAGCGTCCGGTATTACCGACAGGCGACTGTCGAGACAACCCGCCGGAACCACCAACAGCTTGCCATCCATCTGAATATTCGGCAACGCAGAGCCACACTCAACACAAAAACTTTTTTTATGGCGTGTTTCGGACAAGGTGAATATTTTTACGTTATTTTTACCTGACAGCCAGCGTAACTCTGCTGTGCTGGAAAACAGATTCGCGGCGTGGGCAGTCCCGGTGTCTTTTCGACAACGGCTGCAATGGCATAGATAAAAATGCTGAAATTCCCCAATCACCTCAAATGTAGTTTTGCCACACAGGCACGAGCCGTAATGAAGTTCGCTCATGATATTCTGCACCCTCTGTTTTGGTTATTGAGCTACGGACAAGCGCCATAGAATGTCGGGCGTTCCGCGTTCTGGCCGATTATACATAAGGCTTGATCCTTACCGGGGTTTGAAAACGGCCCCGCCAACTGCCTAGTTTATATTCATTTCGTTGTCACAGTGCCGCCCTAACATACCCTGGTTAACTTTCCGTATCCGAATTCGGACCATTAGGGGTAATAAAATGCAATTTCCGTTTATCAAGTCCGCGCTGGCGCTCGCCATCGCAGTCACTGCAACCGGCGCCGTCGCGTCTTCGCTCGACAAGCACGATCGGGCCAAAAGCGTTCACAAAAAAGAAACCTACTTTGAGCGCGTATCGACCTTTCCCGTCTATCAGAATCTCGCGCCGGATGAAAATACCACCGACGCCACTGCTGCTGAGATCAGTGCTGCCAGCCAGGACGGGAAGGTTGTCTATTATAGCAATAGCCCTCGAGGTCGCATCGGGATGATCGATATTGCGGACCCGGCTGCGCCGGTGGCAGCGGGCTTTTTACCGCTAGCCGGCGAGCCCACTTCAGTGGCTGTGACCGGAGACTATCTGTTAGTCGCAGTCAACACCTCTTCGAGTTACACCACACCCGGCGGCGTTTTGTCTGTGTATTCAATTGATAACCCTCTGCAACCCCAATGGGTAGCCGACCTCGACATGGGAGGACAACCGGATGCCATCGCGATCAGCCCTGACGGCCGCTATGCTGCGGTGGTTATCGAGAATGAGCGAGATGAAGATTTTGATGACGGATTGATTCCTCAACAGCCTGCCGGGTACCTGAAAATCATCACCACAAAGGGCAAACCGTCAAAATGGAAAGTACGGCAAGTGGAATTAACAGGGTACGCTGAAATTGCACCGGATGATCCGGAGCCAGAGTACGTTGCCATCAGCCGCCTGAATATTGCAGCCGTTAGCCTGCAAGAAAACAATCACTTGATTCTGGTGGATCTGCGTCGCGGCATGGTCATCAATGAGTTTTCCGCCGGCAGCGTGGATTTATTTGGCGTTGACACCCAAGAAAACGACGTCATTGAACCGCTTGATAACATTCTCAATCGTCGCCGCGAGCCGGATTCGGTGGCCTGGCTTAACGACTGGTGGGTAGTCACCGCCAACGAAGGCGATTATGAAGATGCTGATGGTGTGGAAGGCGGTAGCCGTGGATTTACCATTTTTAGTCCCTTCGGGCATGCCCGTTACGAGTCTGGCTCGTCTATGGAACACGACTTCATCCGCATTGGTCATTACCCGGAAAGCCGCTCAGAAAATAAAGGCATCGAACCGGAATCAGTCACCACCGGACATTACGGCAAAGCCGATTATCTGTTCGTGGGTGCTGAGCGCGGCAATGCGGTGGCCGTGTATAAAGTCGCTGCGTTCGCTAAACCGAAACTACACCAGATATTGCCCAGCACCATCGGGCCGGAAGGCATTCTAACTATACCATCGCGCAATCTGGTGGTGGTATCCAGCGAAGAAGACAGCGCAGATGACGGTTTCCGTTCCACGGTTTCCATTTATCAATACGGTGCGAAAGCAGCGAACTATCCAGAAATCATGTCCGATCCCAAGCAACTGATCCCCTGGAGCGCATTGAGCGGCATGGTAGCGGATAACCATAGAGCCAACATCCTTTACGCTGTCCCCGACAGCTACTACGCCCAATCCCGCATCTTTAAAGTGAAAGTAGCAAAGAATGGCCCGGCTATTATCAAAGAAGCATTGGTGCTTAGTAAGGATGGCGACACCGTTGACTATGACCTGGAAGGCATCGCGCAACGTAGCGACGGTAGCTTTTGGTTGGTATCAGAAGGCAATGGTGGAAGCCGCCCCAATCTACTGATCAAGACAGCAGCCGACGGCACGGTAATGGAAGAAATCAATCTGCCGGATGGCGTAATTGATAAACAAATCAGTAACGGTTTCGAAGGTGTCGCTGTCACCGGCAGTGGTGAAAACGAGCGTGTGTTGGTGGCTTTTCAACGTGAGTGGAAAGGCGATCCGGAAAACCACGTACGCATCGGTGTTTACAACCCATCGAATAATCATTGGGGATTCTTGTATTACCCATTGGATGTAGCACAAGAAGACGCATGGGTCGGTCTGAGCGAATTAAGCGCCATTGACGATCACAATTTCGTCGTCATCGAGCGCGACAATCAACAAGGGGATAAAGCGCAGTTAAAACGTCTCTATCGCTTTTCTATTGACGGCTTAACTCCCGCTGCTGAAGGCGGTAATTTTCCCGTTGTCAGCAAGACCGTGGTGCACGATCTGCTTCCGGATTTGAAAGCCACCGGTGGTTGGGTACTGGATAAAGTGGAAGGAACTGCTATTACTAAGAAGGGTGAAGTCTATGTCGTCACCGATAATGACGGTGTCGATGACTCCTCCGGAGAAACCCGCTTTATGCACCTGGGCAAGTTATTCAGATAATTTAAGCCAACCAAGGTAGCAAACCGTTTTGTTTTGCCGACCTCAGGCGACCCTGTTCAGGGTCGCCTTTTTTTATCGTCGCGGTTGCATTGGCATTGCTAGACCGGTGTTAAAGTGAATCCATGCCGGGGAAAGTGAACGTGCACTGTGCCCAATGACGACTCTTGTCGCGCGATGATCCATCCATGGGGTTTGCTCCCCACCAACGTACCCTGGCTCGCAGTCTGGGCGTAGTCCGACGGCGCTATGAGCACCTGTTTACCGATCATCGGATCGTCCTTGAACGCCTCTTCGATCGGCCGCGGTTCATTATTTCGCGCTATTTCCAGTGCAAGTGGCGGATCCAGCTCCAACTCTTTTCCATGGCCGAATTGCTTAATTCGATCCATCCAGCGATTGATATTGTGGTATTTATTAATTTCGCTTTTTTCGGCCAGATCCCGATAGAACCATAAACTGTGATAAGCGGCAAAGTCCGCTATCGACGGGCCATTCCCAAAAATAAAATCCCGTGACAATTGGTTTTCCAGGTCTTCCAGATACGCCTGCAAAATCGCTTTGGAGGTTTTCAGCCCGGCCATTTTTACCGTGGCATGGCGGCCCATTTTTATGCGATCCCACATCATCTGTGCTACATCCAGTACAGACAGAGTTCGCAAAACTTTTTTATTCAGCTTGAAGGACATGGAACAGGCCAGGGTCGCAAAAAACATTTTCTGTTCGACTTCTTCAACAAACGCCTGACACTCCGCATCGGCATTTTCCACGATCAGCTCCGGCATGTTGGCCATCGCAGCGATTTCTGCACTGATCGTCCGAGTGTCACAAAATATATCTGCACCGATCTGGGCTACCGGTACCTTACGATAACCACCGGCCAGTTGTTCCAGTATCGGCCTGGGCGGCGCTTCACGGGTATTGGCGGATTGCCACGGAATCTTGGTATAGCCCAGCATCGACCGTATTTTTTCGGAAAATGGAGACAGGGGATAGTTGTGTAATATCAATTGATTCAAAGCAGCTCCTGTAGCCTGATAAAAGGCCATGATGAACAGACACCGATATGTTTAACGTAACCGGCCCTTTTAAACAATGGCCATAACGTTTATTCCGGTTGATAAAGCGCCACCCGCCTGTGGTACCCTTCCGTAATCAGGGATTGAAAGCAGGCTATACAGTGATAGATACCACCACCCTCAACAACCCCCGTTTTTCAATACGTATCACCGTGGTCGGGGTTTTTGTCTTAGCCACACTGGTCACGGCCATGGTCGCAATTGGTCTGCAGTATCATTTCAGCCGCGAGCTGGCAATAAAATCCGCGTTAACCCAATTTAAACTAAGTGCTTCCGGCACCGGCAATTTTTTGTCCTCCTCGGACAGCAATGTCATACAGGCCACCAAGCTGCTGGCAGCGTATCCGAAGTTGATCGAAAATAACCACCTTCCCCTTGATACCTACAAATTATTTTCGGAAGTGATCAAAGAAAACAATGCGTTCTACGGTGTTTATATCGGATTTGATGACGGCCGGTTTTATGAGTTAGTGAACCTGGAAAGTGCAGGTGACATACGCCAGAAAATGCAGGCGACTCCGGAGGATCGCTGGGTCATTATTGAAGTTGCGAATGAAGGGGCACAGCGCAAACGACGTTTTGAATATTACAATCGGGATTTCGAACTACGTCGCTTTCGCGAAGAACGCAGTGAATATGACCCCAGGCGTCGACCCTGGTTTATTAATGCCACAACCGAACAGGTTTATAAATCCCCGCCCTATTTATTTCAGCAACTGCAAATCCCCGGACAAACCTATTCCATTGCGTTACCCGAGCAGGGGGCGGTGTTAGCCGTCGATGTCACGCTGGCAACGGTTTCCACTTATTTGCAATCCCAACAATTGGATGCAGACAGCGAGATCTATTTATATCAGAGCAGTGGGGAGGTGATTGCATCGAATCACCTCGTGGAAAACGCGCCGGCGAAACCTGACCTTCCGCAAATCAACCTGACAGACGAGCAAAAAAAATACATCGATGAACTTGGCGTGATACGCGTATCCAACGAATTGGATTGGCCACCAATGGATTATGCCGTCGCCGGTGAGCCCAGGGGCTACGCAATCGATCTGATCCGTTCCCTTGCCAGCATGACAGGTCTGAAAATCGAATTTGTAAATGGTTACTCCTGGCCGCAATTGGTGAGCATGTTCAAGCAAGGTAATCTGGATATCATACACCCGGTCCTGAAAAGCGAAGCGTTGGCGGGAGCAGGGCTTTATAGCGATCCGATGCTGGATCTACCATACGCAATCATTACGAAAGAGGGCGTATCAGACATCGAAACCCTACAACAACTGCGAGGCAAAACTCTGGCCATCCCCGAAGGTTGGTCGCTTATTTCAATTTTCCGCAACGCCTTCCCCGACATTCGGGTTCTCGAAACCAGCTCTAATCGCACAGCGATCGAAGCGGTGTTAACCGGCGAAGCGTACGGCACTATAGAAAGTGCCGCCATATTACATCACACTGCCGAGCAGTACTTTTATGACGGAATTCGCTTTCATGAACCTTTAACAGAAATTGACAAGGCCTTGCCCCACGATTTTCATTTGCTGGTTAAGAAAAGCCTAGCTCCCCTTGCCGACATCCTTAACCTGGCAATACACCGCTTCAATCAATCCCACCGCCAAACACTGACCGAAACCTGGCTCACCCCCCAGGACAGCAATCTTCGCAATCTTTCCACCGTTCCCTATCCTGAGTTATTCAATATTGCCCACAGCGGAGAAGGCATCGGCAACATTATCAATACCCAGATCAATGATCGATCGCATTTTATCTTTGTCACACCGCTCAACCGCAGCGATACCTATCAGGAATATTTTGCCATTGTGGTTCCCGAAGAGCGTGTTCTGGCCCCCAGCCTGGCAAAGGTTAAAACGTCGATGCTAATCACCTGCGCCTGTTTGCTGTTGTTAATTCCTATTTCATGGTTGTTTGCCAATCCTATCGTCAACCCTATCCGCCGCTTAGCGCTAGAGAATGCAAAAATTAAAAATCGTCAATTCAACCAAGTGGAGTATTGTCGCAGCTCCATAATTGAAGTGCATGAATTATCCGAATCGATGCTGGAAATGTCGTCATCCATTGAAGCCTACGAAGTCCAGCTAAAAGAGTTAATGCAATCATTGGTGCAGTTGATCGCAGAAGCCATTGATGAGAAATCCCCCTACACAGCGGGACACTGCGCACGGGTACCCGAATTATCGGTGATGATCGCTGAAGCGGCAGAGCGCAGCGAGGACGCACCCTTCGCCGACTTCAAATTTAACGATTCCGATGAATACCGGGAATTCAAATTGGCCGCTTGGCTGCACGATTGCGGCAAGATCACGACGCCGGAACACATTGTCGACAAAAGTACTAAGTTGGAGCTGATTTACAACCGGATTCATGAAATTCGCACCCGTTTTGAAGTGCTGTGGCGGGACGCTGAAATCGATTATTTGCGTCAGCTGATCCGCTATCCGGAGCAAGCCCACACCCTACGACAACAACTGGATCAAAAACAGGCACAGCTAAAAGACGATTTTGCGTTTGTCGCCGGTGCCAACATCGGAGCGGAATTTCTGTCTGCGGAAGATGCGGCGCGTTTAAACGCATTGGCTGAAACCCCTTGGCAGCGCCACTTCGATGACCGGCTGGGGGTTTCAGCCATCGAATTGGAGCGATATGGGAAAAAGGCCGAAGCGCTGCCTGTGCGCGAGACCCTGCTTGCCAATAAACCCCAACACTTGATTGAACGGGTCAACCAACAGGCACACGATCCACGCTTTGGTATTCAAATGGATATTCCGGAACATCTTTACAATCAGGGAGAGCTTTACAATTTGCTGGTGTCACGCGGCACCCTGACTGCGGAAGACCGTTTTAAAATTAATGAACATATGATCGGCACCATCAAACTACTCGACAATCTTCCTTTCCCTCCGGAGCTGGCCAATGTGCCCCGCTACGCCTCCACCCATCACGAAACGCTGACTGGCACCGGCTACCCGCGTCGTCTGAGCGCAGAAGATTTATCTATTCCGGAGCGGATCATTGCTATTGCCGATATCTTTGAAGCGCTGACAGCGGCAGACCGGCCCTATAAAGTGGCGAAGCCCATCAGCGAAGCGGTGGATATTCTGTTCCGCATGGCAGTAAAAGGAAATATTGATCGGGATGTGTTTAATCTGTTTTTAGGCAGCGGTGTTTATAAAAAATACGCGCAATTGTACCTGGATCCGGCGCAGATAGATTCCGTAGACATCAAACGCAACATTCAGGCTGCCTCGGAATTGCCACAATAACGCTGCATCAATTCCTGTTTCATTTTGGCACCGATTTTTCCACTCCAGAGCCATTCATAATAATCACGTCCGATCTGATCGGGTGGAATCGGTTCTTGTTGCCAGTTCACCTTCATGCGGTGGTCTCTGAGGTAATCATCGATATCCGATTGAACCGCCTTTGACTGCCAACCGTTTTTTGCAAACTCTACGCTGTCTTCACATTCCGGTTGCGCTTGTAATGCGGCGGGTGACAGACACAACAGCATCGGAATTAGGTAATAGTGTATACGCTTTATCATAAAAGAGCTTCCCTGACTGGAATGGATAAACTAATAAAGCTTATCCAAAAAATAGTCATCATTGTTATTGCGGCGGGACCAACGCGCACTCAAATCCCTTAGCTGCTCATGCTGCGGATTGATCTGTAATCCTTTTGCAATTAAGTCGCGAGACATTTCCATCTGGTTACGCTTGAAGTATTTTTTACCCAGCTCATAGAATGCGTCGGAATAAACCCCGTTTGCTACCCGCAATTTATCATCATTGATATTGGCGTTCAGAACAGACATATAAGCAGAATAAGCCTGGTTCAAATCATCGACAGTAAGAAAATCCGACCCTTCCAGAATAGTGACCCAGCGTTCAATATTCCCCATCGTATCCAGATATTCAATACGCGCAATGGTTTCACTCATTTCACCTGCACGGGTCATTAATTCCCCGGACAAACCGTACTCTTGGGTCAGCGATTTGGCTTGCTGAACGTACTCGTAGGCGGAGCTTAAGTGATCGTTATTCAGGTCGCGGCTGGCAAGGCTCAGTATATTACGGGTTACCATATCAATGCCGGCAAGCCCACCAGGATGATTGCTCTGCAACTGCAACACTCTACGGTAATAATCCAGTGCACTGCGACCTGCCGGCTTGGCCCAGTTTTCTGCCCACATTGCTTTACGGGCTTCATTCATCAGATCGTAAATTTCAGGGCTGTCCTCCGCCGAAGGTGCCGGAATGGCACTGACCGCAACGGGCTGCAGGGCGCCGGCTTTTGCGTCCGCTTTTGCTTCCGCCATGGCGTCGGCCCCGGATTCCACCTCAGAGCGGATGACCGGGCGGGTCTCCTTGGATTCAATGCCTGCCGTAGCAGCAACTACTTCGGTATCCGCATTGAAATTTGCGCCCTCCTGTTTTGGCGAGCCGGATTCCACGACCGCAGCGGGGGGCTCGGCAGCGGTGTTGCCTGATGCCGGTTGAGCGGTTCCGGGCTTGTTTATGCCGGCAAAAATCTCCTGCGCTCGCATTTGCAACGCGGAGCCCTTGGACAAGGATTTATTATCCAACACATAAAACACCGACAGGCCGACCAACGCGCATAATCCCAGCATCATGGCAAATTTAAGGCGCACGGCACTGTTTTCGTTGGGCCGCAGATGATGGCGGATACTGGCAAACGTACGATGTACCCGGATGCGCATTTTGCCGAACATCGTGCGCTTAACAAACATGGTCGGTGCTGAGGGCGAGTTTTGTTTCGCGATGGCTGTGGGAATCGGGGTATCATCCCGGTCGCTCCAAGGGAATTCAAAATCGGAGATGGTCGGCAAATCTTCAACCATCATGCGCGAACGCGGGTTTAACGGACGCCTGCCGACGCTTTCCCAGGTATCGAAAGGGGACTGCACATAGGGTTCCAGCGCCTGTGCCACTTCCACCATGGAGGCATAACGATCGGAAGGATGTTTGGCCACCATCTTTTCCAGCACCGGCTGCAGACAACTGAGCTTGGCGGGCAATTTCGGAATCGGATCAGATATGTGCTTGATGGCTGCGGCGACCGAAGAACCGGCATCGTACAAGGGCCGGCCGACCAAAACCTCATACATCACAACGCCCAAACTATAGATGTCTGAACGGGTGTCGACTTTTTTTGCCAGCGCCTGTTCCGGACTCATGTAATGGGGCGAACCCACCACCACCCCCACAGAAGTGACATTAGTATCCGCTTCCAGGGCCTTGGCTATACCAAAATCGGTTAACACCACGGTGCCGTCTGCACGGAACAACATGTTTTCAGGTTTGATATCGCGGTGAATATAGGATTTGGAATGAGCGAAGGCGAGGGCGCCAGCCATATCGTAAATAATGCGCACGGCCTTGTCAGCACGGATACCGGATCGGAGCCGATGCTTGAGGTCGCCACCGGGTAAAAACTCCATGCTGAAATACGGATAGCCCGCATGCTTGCCTAGATCGTAGACGGAGACAATATTGCGGTGGGTCAAGCTGGCAAGAATCCGGGCTTCGCGCAGAAAACGTTCGCCAAAAACCGGGTCGCCGGTCAGGCTCGTAGCCATGACCTTGAGCGCTACTTTTCGATTAAAGCTTTCCTGAACGGCGACAAAGACCGTCGCCATTCCACCCTTTCCGATTTCCGAAACTATTTTATAGCCTGGAACATCCACAACCATCTTTTAGCACCTACCCGATGACGATCAACACTGACAAGCAAACTACCTCCTGGTTACCCATGGTAGCAAATTTACTCTGCACCCTAGCTATATTAACGCCTGCAGGACACGATTTTTTGGTAAAAATAAGGATTGTCCCGGGCGAAAGCCGGATAACAGCCCTTATCATTCTGTTTTTTAAGGACTAATTAAATTGTAAAATCGCATAACTGAAAGCGCCCACGGGCACTCCGTGCGCACCGGATCGCAGACTCATTCACCGCATTCTTTACAGCTCTATCAATTGACGTTGTTATGTTTACCACTTATTAATCGATAATGGCATTTTATACGCGAATCCCCTATCAGCGGTAGCCGCATCTGGTGGCCGGTCTATACCCCCCGAAAAAGATGCACCTGAATCATGGTCCTTAACTCTTTTAGCGCCACCGGCTTCGCCAGGAAGTCGCTCATTCCAATGTCCAGGCAATACTGCTTGTCCATGGCGGAGGCGTTTGCAGTAAGGGCAATGATGCAGGTATCGCACAACGGAGCCGGCATTTTGCGAATGGCCCGAGTGGCCTCAAAGCCATCCATGACCGGCATCTGGCAATCCATCAAAATCAGGTCCACCGGACGCGTTTTCAGCAAATCCAGGGCTTCCAGTCCGTCTTTTGCGCTAACCGAATTCAAACCCAGTTTCTTCAAAAAGGCCTTAATCACCGTAAGGCTGGTCTCGTTATCCTCAACGATCATGACGATTTGGCTGGCCTCATTACTGGCATCAGCCTGCTTCCTGGCCAGTGGTGCCACCGTCGGTTTCGCAACCGACTCCTGCAGCACCCTGACAGGAAATTCAAAATCAACCTGTAACCCGCTACTATCGCGGTTCTGCAAATCGATTGCGCCCCCCAGCAAACGTGCAATAGCAGAGCACGTTGCCAAGCCGATCCCCATGCCCTGATGCCGACGCGAAAAGGTGCCATCCAGCTGAGTAAACGGTTTAATAATCTTCCCCAACTGCTGATCCGGGATACCGGGCCCGGAATCGCAAACACGAATTCGGACCCATCTCGTATCTGCCCAACCAAACGAAGCACCGCTGCCTGAGTGGTCAATTTGGCGAACAGACAATTCGACACCGCCACGCTCGGTAAACTTCAGTGCATTGGATAATAGCTGCCGTAACACAAACCGTATTTTATTGTCGTTACTGATTATCAACGCATCCAGTATCGGGTCGGCCCTAAAGTTCAGGTACAGATTCTTGTCCATAAAATCCAGACGATAGGATTCCAGTACTTTTTCAATCACAGAACGCAAGCGCATTTCGTTCAGCACCGGCAGACCCTCAGTCGCACTCACTTCGCTGTACTGCAACAAATCATCGATAACGCGGATCATACCGTTGGAAGAACTGGTGGCGACTTCAAGCCAGGATTGCTGATGCTCGTCCAGCTCCGTTTCCCGCAGCAAACTCTGCGCGCCGATAATGCCATTCATGGGCGTTCTCAATTCATGGGAAATAGTGGCCAGAAACTCATGTTTCAAGCGATCGCTTTCGTTGATTTCAAGCAACACCTTGCGTGACACAGTCCAGGCCAAAATCACCAGAATCAGGATCACCAGAACCCCCAGCACCGCACCCCATAAATTAGCCTGGTTCACCGCTTCATTGGTGGTTCTGAGTAACGCACCGTAGGCGGTTTGCCGCTCTTGCTGCAACTGATTGATCTGGGCAAGCAGAGATTCGTAGAGCTTTAACACGTGGTGAATGGAATCCTGACTGCCATCCAGCTTACCGGGATCGTCTATCACATGATTGGCTAAGCGTAAAATGACCTGGGCGTATTGTTCGAACTGCAACTGTGTCTGCGGCAGCAGGGAATCCGGCTTGTTTTCCAGCTCCTGTATGTGTTTCAGCCGCTGCCGTACGGTACTTTCGATTTGCCCCATTTCTTCCAATAACATACGGTCACCCAAGCCAATGGTGGCAGCATAACCTTCCCGCAGCGAAGCCAGCTCTTGTTTTACCTGGCGTATCTCTTCAATAATGGGGTAATGACGATGCTGCAATTCGTCCAGGCGCTTACCATTGACCATGGCTAAAAACACATTCACTGTGAGATAGACCAGAAATGCCAGGCCACCGATTACGGCGATCATCATTATATTAAAGCGGATTTTGGAATTTCGATTCATTGCCGGGTTCTTGAGTGTTTCGCTGAGAGCTTTGATTTCTGTTTTTCCGTATCACGACATTCTATACTGCTTTCCCCGAATAGCTCGCACCGGGATTGGATACACCATAAAACCTGAAACGAAAAACAACATAATGTATAAACTGTTGACCACTTTACTCCTGTCCTGGGTGCTATCGCCGACTGCATCGGCACAAGACTCATGGCGTTTTTCCGGTTTCGCCTCTCTGGCCGCAGGACGGCTGGATCATTCAGGACTAACTTATTCTAACTATGATAACGAGAAATGGCGTTTTGACGGCGATACCGTGCTGGGTTTACAACTCAGCGGCAACCTCGCGGAGCGCTTAACCTTAACCATGCAGGCCGTGAGCCGCGCCCACAGTTTTGATGACCAGGAACCATTTGAACCCCAACTGGACTGGCTGTTTCTCGCCTATCAACTCAATGCCAATTGGCGTTTGCGCGCGGGCCGCCTGCGAACCCCTCACTATCTGTATTCTGAAACGCTGGACGTCGGCTACTCCTACGTCTGGGCCCGGCCGCCTATTGATGTGTATGCAAACGTGCTGGCGCCGTTCAGCAATTTCGACGGTGCCGACATCACCTATCTTATGGATTACAACGAGACTTCGATCGACCTGCAATTTTTAGCCGGTACCATGCGGCGCTCGCTGGACGCCATTAAGATTGAAGTGAAGCCCGTAGTGGGTGGCAATATCAAAATTCAAAATGGCCCCTATACCTTACGCTACAGTCTTTTATACGACCAATCGGATATTCGGCTGAACGGACCCCGGCCTTCCGACCCCGCTTTCCGTCAGCTAGCCGCCTCCAATGCACAACTGGGGTTCATATTGGATTCCCTTGAAAGTGAGGACGCCTGGTACCGCTATCAATCCCTGGGCTTACGTTGGGAGCAGGACGAATATGCCGTCCTGGGTGAGGTGTTTGATATCAAAAACACCGATGAAGGCTACAGCAATGATGCCCATGGCTGGTACATCTCGGCACAGAAACGGTTCGGCGACCTGACCCCTTACCTTGTGCGTGGCGGTTTCACCAATGAATTGAATAAAGAAGCCTTTCAGGTCCTGAAATCCACCTATGCCACGATCCCGCCGGGCATTCCCGGCCTCCAGGTACTGGATCGGGTGCGTGACAGGGTCGGGCGCTACCTGCAATTGAGCAACTACAGGCAGAACACCTGGACCTTTGGCGTACGCTGGGATTTTTATTCCGACTTGGCTCTGAAAGCCGAATGGCAACGACTCGATTTCAGCGACGGCACCTCAGGCCAGATATTACCCACCAATGAAGCGCCCCCGAGCCATACCGTTTTGACCACCATCAGCCTGGACTGGGTATTTTGATGACGTTGACTCGTGGAACCGTGGTGCTTTTGATGCTTTGCCTGACCTGGCTGCAGCCGCAATGTTGCCTTGCCGATATTGCAGTGATTGTGAACAAAGACAATTCGGTGCCCGCATTAACCGAACAGCAATTGAAGCGGATTTTTTTGGGGCGCATGCCGCTGTATCCTGAAACCCACCGGGAAATCCTGACAATTGACCTGCCCCACGATCACCCCGCTTTTATCGCGTTTTACAACACAGTGGTAAAGCTAAAAGACGATAAGTTACGACGTTATCGGGCGTATTATTTATTTAGCGGTCGCGGCAAACTGCCGGTCACGGTTAAAAGTTCTGCTGACGCCATTAAACGGGTAGCCGATGAGCCAGCGGCGATTGGCTATGTTCGGCTTGATGCCGTTACAAAGGATGTAAAGGTACTGATGGTTTTGAAAGAAGCGCATTCACACTAACGCTAACACAATGCAAAATCTGACTGGGGCAAACTATCGGCAGCTTACTGTTCAACACGTTGCAAATTCCGACTACGTAGTCCGGCCACTGGAAGCGGCTGGCAATAAAGAATGAAATTAAGGGTTCGCGGATGGGTTGTTTGCGCGGGCCTTGTCTATATCCTAAATCGCCAAAACACGGATTCGTTTCTATGACCCGACAGGACACGGACTACAACCCCCAAGGACACACCGACGAACAGCTTTGGGCATTGGCCCTGAGCGCCATCATCACGCAAAAGAACGGCGCTTGCCATGACCGCCTTAGCTACGGAGACCCCCAGCTGTATAACAAATTATTGCAAAGCTGGTGGGACATAAGTGACGCAGACTCCTATCGGGAAAGTGTCGCTTGGCTCAGAACAGACGGTCATCGCGTGATTTACAATGACATCTACTGCCGACTCTCTGTTACCACGTATCCTGAATGGCAGCAGCGCCATCAATGGCTCGAAAAAAATGACGCGGGTCAGGCTCTGCGGGAGTCGTTGGTCTGGCACTACCGGTTTATTCTGGGTAATCAATCCATTATTGCCTGGGATCTGGGCCGCGTTATCTTACTTGCCAGAATGGCGGTCACTTGCGGCCACATCACTGAGCAGGAAGCATGGGATACCATTCTTGCCGATGCCAAAGAGGCAAAAAAGCTGTTCTGCAATTGGTATCAGTTTGCTCATAGCTATTTGATAGGCCGCCAATTCGCAATGAAAAACCTCGACGATGCCCAGGGCGAAGAACACCTTCTGGCTGCCCACCACTTACTCACCCATCCGCAAAGCCCCTGGCTTCGGCATCCATTTCGGTCGCCATCGTTATCTGAAAATGAAACCATACCCACGAATGTGGCCCACTGAATTCAGCTCACTAAGGAGGATTTCAAATGACTAAAACGTCTGATGAATGGATGCAACAACTGCGATCCCTGGTGGAGCAAAAACGTTGGGTTGCCGTTAATGACCAGATCGCCTATCAGTACGCTCTTGCCGGAGAAAACCCGGAGGCGACTCACTATAAAATTATCGCGATGGTCCACATCGATGAGCAACGGGCCTCCCGAGCTTTTATTGATTTGGTTAGCGCCCGCTTGGAATACGTCAACAACGATGCCAGCTACTTGAATATGCTAGCCGATGCCTGTATGGAGTTAGAACAATTTTCTGACGCTATCGGATATCTGAATCAGCTCATTCATACCTATCCGGAGAATGCATACCTGCATGAAAAACTGGTCACCGTTGCAGAGAAGGCCGGTGACGACGCACTAGCCCGTGTTGCCAGAACGCGATTTTCATTCTATGCCGGAAAATCACTACTGGCGCAACGAGAGTTTGAACGATCGGCTTTCTATCTGGATCATACACTGCATGATCCGGATCATGATGTGCGCGCTCCATTGTTCATTGCCTGTTGCTACCGACAGCTGAATCAAACGGATGATGCTCTGCGGACTCTTAAATACTATTCAGCGGATTCGGATTTGTATCTGGATGCACTGGAAACGAAATTACAAATAGCCATAGACGAGCAGGATATTGAATTAATACGATCTCTTTCTGCTGAACTTGCCGGAATGGACGAGAATAATATCTCAGCCTTGCGTGCGACCGCCTTCGTACATGAATGGATCGGTGAAACCTACCAATCACTTGAGACTTACTATCGGATTCTCCAACTCTATCCTTACGACGTACTGGCCACACTCAAAGTGACACAATTAGCACAACAGTTTGTGAACCACGCAACCACCGGCGTCGTACCAGTCACAACCTCACAACGAATCAAGGTTGCCAAAATCATGCTAAATGCCGGTTACGAAGAAGCGGCTTTACAATTCGTTGGCTCAGTTGCCTCCAGCGACCCGCAATATCTGGACTGCCTGTTCTTGCAGGCAAATCATTTAATCAAACAATATGAATTCAAGCAGGCACTCGCATTATTGGAGGCCGCCTTTGACAACCATACCCAGAACGTGGAACTCATTAGTTTAATCGCGCAATGTCTGCGCAAACTTGGGCATTACGAACGGGCGATCGAACTCGCTTTGAAGGGGGCCGAATTAGATCCAGACCATATTATGAATCAATTCTGGATGGCTGAATCATTGTACGATCTGCTTTGGTACGGCCATCGCGAACTGACAGAAAATGAAACTCAATTTACCTTCCGCTTTTATCGTTTTTATGCCACACAACAACCCCGAGACGGACAGCCACATCAACGTCTTGCAACCCTCCATTATCTTCAGGGTTCCTTAAGAGAGATGCGCCCCTATCTTGATAAAGCCAAGGACCTGGGTTCTTACAACTATATTGTTGCGTTTCTCTATGGTTTCTATGAGCTACGCCACGGCAGCAAGGAAGAGGCTCTGAGTTACTATTCAGATTCCATCAACTTGAGTGCGGACACGCCTTTTTTTCTGGCGCATCTGGAGCGCGCCAAACTTTTCATCAAGGAGCAGGCATTTGAAATGGCTCAGCAGGATATCGAAGTGTTGCAGAATGGCTGGCCAGGTAATCAGCGGGTTCGTGATCTTGTGTTTTTGTTGGATGAGAGAGTAGCGGGGGAGTCAGTTGACTAAATGCTGAGGAACTGTATTTTATATTGATTGGGGTTTGGCCGTTGCAATAAATTACTACTATCAGAATACAGACGACTTTTGATGCTGATGCAGGAAAAGCGAAAAGGATTAAATAGGCATGAATAAGGAAAAATATCGGGGAGCCCTATTGGGACTTGCATGCGGCGATGCTGTAGGCACAACCGTTGAATTTAAAGCGCGGCATTCCTTCACACCCGTCACCGATATGACTGGAGGCGGCCCGTTTCGGTTGAACGCAGGAGAATGGACGGATGACACCTCCATGGCCTTGTGTCTTGCGCACAGCCTGCTGCATTGCAACGGTTTTGATCCCGAAGATCAGATGAATCGATACTGTAATTGGTACCGGGTGGGCTATATGAGCTGTACCGGCGAATGCTTCGATATCGGCAGCACCGTACGCAGCGCGTTACATCGTTATCTGGAAACCAAACACCCTTTCTCTGGCTGTACAGATGCCCACTCGGCGGGTAATGGCAGTATCATGCGCCTGGCGCCTATTCCCATGTTCTATGTTGAAGACGTTGAAGCCACACTCCATTATGCAGGTGAAAGCTCCAGAACCACTCATGGTGCGGAGGAAGCAATCGAGTGCGCCCGCTTATTTGCCGCACAACTGCGCACTGCTCTTGTCGGCGGTACCAAAGACGACATCTTTATGCACCACGCCTACCAATCTACTCTGGAAACGGTACAGAGTCTGGCTGAGGCTTCCTATCGGCATTTTACCGTTCAGCACGTTGTCGGATCAGGCTACGTCGTTCGGTCACTGGAAGCGGCTTTGTGGTGTTTTTATCATTCCGATAGTTTTGAGGAAGCCGTACTGAGGGCTGCTAATCTGGGCGATGATGCTGATACCACCGCTGCCATCGTCGGGCAGGTGGCCGGAGCCTATTACGGAGTGGAGGGCATTCCTGCGCGGTGGGTGAGTCAGTTGGCAATGAAGGATGAAATCGAGCGGTTGGCGGATCGCTTGTATGAGGAAAGATTTGTCCTCTCTCATGCGTAATGTATAGATAAGTGTGAACGTTTCCTGAGTACGTCGGCTCTTGCCGCCGCCGTCTGCCCGGTGCGTGGTTCAATGAATTTTACCTTCTATTTCAATCGGTTTCGCGTTATTTGCCGCTTTATAAGGCGCAACCTATGATCAAACCAGAGAGTGGCGGGGTCAACGGTTCCGACCCTATCGTAAGAGAATTTGACACAGCCGAAGAGGAAGCTAACTTCATCGCGCGCTGCATCGAAAAGTGGAACAATGCCGGTTGTGAATTACGGGATATCGCTATCGTTTATCGGACAGCCAAGATCGGAGTTCGTCTCGCGAAAACCCTGGAACAAGCCAAAATCCCCTATTTACTTACACACGACAAGGCCAGCAAAGCAAAATATGACCCGCTAAAGCAACGGGTTTCACTGCTCACCATGCATAGCAGTAAAGGCCTGGAATTTCACCGCGTAATTGTGGCGGGTGTGGGAGAAGGCTGCAACGATGACGATAAGGCAACAGAAGTGAGATTACTGTACATTGCCATGACTCGAGCTATGCAGAATCTACTCATTACCAGCTGCACGAATGGCTATTTTACCAAGCAGCTGACTGCCGTTGAAACCAACTTGCTTAATATAGGTTGAATTTGCCACTATGCCGATCACAGCAAAAGGACTATAAACCTGCGTTCAACTATCAAAGGCAATTACACCAGGTAGTGCTCTCTCACAAAGCGGCAAACCTACAAGAGCTCGATGTTTTTTCGAACGCCGCCGACACTCCAGTCGAAGCTCAACCACACATTCTGAATTGGGCTAACGTTTTAGTTCCGGATT
The DNA here is from genome assembly GCF_009746715.1 of Ketobacter sp. MCCC 1A13808. Classification (NCBI taxonomy): domain Bacteria; kingdom Pseudomonadati; phylum Pseudomonadota; class Gammaproteobacteria; order Pseudomonadales; family Ketobacteraceae; genus Ketobacter; species Ketobacter nezhaii. The sequence goes on along the minus strand of NZ_VRKW01000003.1, from coordinate 7,828 downwards.
TGATATTCAATCGTTTACTGTAGAGCGTGAAGAAGAGCTGTTTATTGAAGTAAAAACTACTAATCGTGGAAAGTACCAACCCTTCTATATTACTGATAACGAACTTGCCTATTCATTGCAATGGAATCAGCAATATTGCCTATATCGTGTTTATGATTTTAAAAATGAAGCACGATTATTCCGCTTACAGGGCGCTGTGGAACAGTATGTTCATTTGCAAGCAAAGAATTATAAGGCGAGCTTTAATTAAGTCACTATTAAGACTTTCCTACTACAGGAAAAAGTAGCTGATCTAGAGCCCTAACGCTTCACCACCCCCTACACGGGCTGCCAATATAGCCTAAATCCTGTACCATCCCCCATACACGCCATCATCAACTTTCTTATATCATGAATATAAAGGCTTAGAATTATGAAATTTTCAACACTAGGAAGTAGTGGGCTCAATGTTTCCCGAGTTTGCCTTGGTACTATGACCTGGGGCACGCAGAACACACAGCAAGACGCAGACGAACAGATAGAGTATGCGCTCAGCCGAGGCATTAATTTTATTGATACGGCCGAGATGTATTCGATTCCCCCCAATGCTGAATCCTATGGCAAAACGGAAACCATCATAGGCAATTGGTTAGCACGCAATGCCGGGAAGCGCAGTGACATCATCCTCGCCAGCAAGATTGCGCCGGGCCTTCCATGGGTGCGAGGTGGAATGCCGTTATGCCGACAAGCGGTTATTGAAGCCGTCGATAACTCCCTGAAAAGATTACAAACAGATTATATTGATCTTTACCAATTGCACTGGCCCAACCGTACCAGCCCGCATTTTGGAAAACACTTTCCCAATCACTATAGGTTCACCGATGCCGACGCCGAAGTTGAAACCGTCGGTATGCTCGATATCCTGGAAGGACTGAATGAATGTGTTGCAGCAGGCAAAATACGTCATTGCGGATTGTCTGATGATACGACCTGGGGCATTGCCACCTATCTGAAGCTGAGCCAAGCGCATAATCTGCCACGCATGGTATCGATTCAAAACGAGTTTAACTTACTGCACATAAAAGATTGGCCTTATCTGATCGAACACTGCGCTATGGAGAATATCGCCTATCTACCCTGGTCACCACTGGCAGGGGGCATGCTTAGCGGTAAATACCTTAACGGAGCCAGGCCAGCAGGGAGTCGTTGGACCATTTCACAGCGCAATGGATTGTTCAGAGACACCGTCGACTCTTCTGCCGCCATCGAAGCTTATATGGGCGTTGCGAAAAAACACGGCATAACGGCCTCGCAACTTGCCCTGGTTTGGTGTGACCGGATTGATGGCGTAACGTCGACGATCATCGGCGCTACTACCATGGCCCAATTACAAGAAGACATTGACGCCTTCGATATTGATTTTACCGACTCAATGAAACAAGACGTACTTGAGGTTATAAAACGATACCCTACTCCGTTCTGATTGGTGCTCGTCGTCATCAATCATTAACCGGTGCCAGGATACCGTTTCAACATCGCAAGCATGGCGTCGTCTTTCAATTCGACGGCGGCCTGCTGTAGCGTGTATTGATCGTATATAATCACACCTCTGTTCGCACCGGCCTGCAATAATGCTTCAGCTATCTTAACGTTTCCAACCGTCACAGCGTGTCCCAGCACGGTCAAACCGGATGTCGTCGAATGATTGATTTCGGCTCCATTTTTCATTAGCCACAGCGCAGCGTCATCTTGCTTATACTCGATAGCTTGCATCAAGGGCGACATACCAGAAGGTTCGCCGGTAACATTGATACCAACGCCGTTCGCTTTTAATAACGGCATGATCTCCACCTGCCCGGTTTGCGCCGCAAAATGCATTGCATTAAACCCCTGATCATCTTTGCTATCCATGGATATACGTTGATCTATCAACCATCGAGCAGTGGCCGTTCGCTGATTCATGATGGCGAGATGCAGCATGGATTTACCGTGATCCGCCCGCGCCTCCCGCTTTACGTTGGCTAACTGTGGTAGCTGGTGGTATATCACTAAAAATAGCTTGTGATCATTAAATGCTGCCGCACGGATATAAAATTCCTGGTAGCTATCGGTTAACGTTAGAGCTTGTTGCCAAACCGATCTCGCCTCCTGAAGCTTACCTTCGGCGTGCAATTGTGCCGCTTTAGTGAATAACACCCAACCATAATGCTGTCTGGCGAGACCGTAATTTAAAAGAGTCAGGGTCTCTTTGCCCGCTCGTTCGGCCCAAACCGGATCAGCGCAATTGAGCAGGATTCGAGAAATTAAATTACCTCTGCCCCAACTGATATTGGGCTGCAACTTAATCATCTCGGCATAATACTTTTTCGCTGTTTTCACATTACCTGTTTCGCATTCCAATTCTGCCAGTTCGGAATAGGCGATCGCACGCGGCAGCGACGGCAATGCCTTATTGTGTGCAGACAGCTCAAAATGGTGATAACTCTCTGCCCTTTTATTGAGGAAGCTTTTTCCATAAAGTCGAGCTTGGTTTACCTCAACCCAAGGATCGTTGGCATCCAGCGCACGGGTTTGATCGAGTTCGTTCTGTGCTTCCTGCAAACTGAAATTCTGTAATGACCAATAGGCTAAGAGAGAGTGGGCGGCCGCCAAATCCGGATCCAGCTCCAACGCCTTGTTTATCAATACTTTCGCACGATTGAGGCCATTGTCACGATAGATACGACCGATCCTATAGGTGGATGCCAACAGGTGGCGGGCCGAAGCCACATAAGCGGGAGCATAGTTTTCATCGGCAGCGATGACTCGTTGAATCAATTGATTCGCAATTACTTGCTCTTCTCCACTGCCATTGTAGTAATCCATCATCGCCTGAGAAACCGCTATAACTTCCCTGGCATAGCGCCGGTAGTAATCGAGATCCAGATTACTGAATTGCGCTGTATCCTCCACTTCCAGCGCCGGAAACCGTTCAGGAAATAGCAATTTTTCACCGCCTTCCAGTTCAAAGATACGGTTCACCTCCACTAATTCCTGTGTATATAACTCTTTCCAGGCAGGCGTAATCTGGGCTCGAATAAATTCTTTTGTTGCTTGAGGCAGTTGTTCGATCGCTTTTCCACTACCCATTTTTCTTTCACAGATTTGCTTTCGTTGCAGCACCCGTTCAGCGTATTGGGTGATCTGTTGTTCCCCGTGAATTTCGGTTAATAGTTGCGTGTAATCACGGTGACATTCTTGGGATACTTTATCTTTTATATAAAGCACTCCCGCTCGCAAAACCTGAAATTCCTGATTTAGATATAGAGCTCCCCCAAAGAGCATTAATATGACCAGCGTTATAACAATGGGTATCGTCTTCATAATCCGCCTCGATTTATAGTTTTTGTTTTGAATAAGCGTCGTTGATCGGAAGTAAAATGATTTAGCCTTAAGGTATTGTCTGGGTCCACTTTACGATGGAGACTCCACGACATGACCATCGTTACCCGCGTTCATTCTATAGTTATGAAACACGGGTAACGTTTTTCACGTTAGATTACCAAGTTGACTGTGCTGGCTCGATTGTTATTTCGTCTGATAGCGTTTTTCAGCATCCTGCATTTTGTCACGTCCACTCTCAATCAGCTTCTGCCCTTCACTTATCTGGGTTTCACCTTCTTCGATTTTTTCATTGCCACGTTGAATCAGGTTATTGCCATCGGCAATTCTTTCTTCACCTTCTTCCCAATCGCTTGCAATCTCTTTTAATTTTTTGACTCTTTCAAGCGCGCCTTGCCCGGAATCAATTCCCGTAGCCGTCTGGTGGAGCGCCTGATACGCTTGGCGATTCGTCTGGACTTCAACATTACCGGCTGCGATGAGTTGTTCTCCAGTGCGTAAATCTGAACGCCCTTTCTCAACTAGTTTTCGACCATATCTTATTTGTTTTTCACCCTCTATGGACTCTTCTTTTCCTTCTTCCCATAGTTCGGCAATTTCGATTCTGGATTCTCCGTCCGCCATCACGAGCCCGCCGAACGCGGGTACTTTTGTTGCACATCCACTCAAACTAACTAATCCAGATAGAAAACAGATCAAAAGGGTGTTTTTCATAGGGGGAACTCCGTGGTTTTCGAATCAAAATGCTAATGCGTTGCATTAACGCTATTTGGCTATTCCAGTAGCGATGCAAATGCGGACAACAGAATATATTAGTCTGGAACGCGATTAAATAATTTGACTCGAATATTTCACGGACAGGGGTAAGTTCACCTGTGTATGAACCGGATCAATGAAATGATCTGGAGGATGGTAAAAGCGTAGCGATACATTATGTTTCTTCTCAACTTACCGAAGTTTCCACTACTTTATTTTGATCTTTACACCCTTTCGGAAAACGTTTTAGCCCCAAAATGAGAAGTGAAATAACCAGCATATTAATAAAATAGATACCCGCTTTATTCGCCACATACAAATCAATATTCAATACCGAAAGTAGAAAGGCCGGAATGAAAATTGCTCCCAAAATCGCAGTCACGCGGATACCTATGGCCATTATCCGATTGGTATTTTTTAATTTTAAACGGGCGGCCGCAATCGTTCCGATAGTCATTACAAGGGCTGTAATGACTCCAAAAATGCTAAACATGAAACAACTTCCTTATTGTTAATAATGAATTCTTTTGTTAACTGATTTACTCGCATTAGCAGTATAAGGGGTGGCTCATCCAATATTGTTATTTCGCGGTCATGAATTTCGGATCGGGCTTAATAATCGCTACTTCAATTTTAATGGCAACAATCCTGCAAAGCTTTGCTGATTACGGATAGTTAGTTCGTGGTTGTGCGCTTACGCTTGCTTCAAAAATCCAGAGTAATTAGCAACGACAACTACATTAACAATGCTGAAATCTATGCATCAGCGCACTCTATCAGACACAGAAGTTTTGACGCCCTCATACCTATTGTAAGGCTGACCCGTTTTAAACTATTATTTCCTCTTAGTATACCCGACCGACCAACGTAGATAGATTTGTATTATCTAATAAACAAGACAAACAAACAGACCTAGAGAGATCTAGATATTTTTCTATTTTGTCAAACTCACCTGATAGATTTGGGTTAAGCTCTAGATCAAAAATCAATGAATCGTTATTCGATTCAATTTGTGATTTTAGAACAAAATATATTTTTTCATTTTTTTACCTCGCTCTATTTCCTTCAATAGAATCGCAGCGATATTAAGTTTTTCTTCATTGCCACCGCCATCTATACGATCACGTAATTTTTTTGCAACTCCTAACCAAAATATGCTTTCGCCATGAGTATTACATACACCAGCAATTCCTTGTTTATATCTTTTTAATAATTCGTCATTCAATTTTTTATTCATCATCGTACTCTGAAAGTAGTGATTTTCCGTTTTCTTTTCTAGTAATGTTATTTTTTTTGAAGAACCTTGCATGCCCCAATTTTTCTTTCGACCGATAATCTTTTGTATTCCCTCCAGCTTGTAGCACATCGCAAATATGAGACATACAACTATTCTTCAAAGGATCGTATACGCCAAGCTCTTTATCGGTCATATTTTCTTGAAATGCTATGGCCGCTTTGGCGTTAGGAAGATTGAATTGCGCCTCAGCAATGTGTGTTCCTGAATTAGAGCTGCGTGGATCAAACGAAATGGTCGTACTACTTCTATCATCAGTATTGAACACTTGGTGCGAAGCGAAGGAATCATTGTTCGATCTCACCTCCACCATGAAATGGCCTTCCTGATATCCGTTTTCAAACTGCCTAACTATGGCTACATCTGCTAAATCTTCTTGCTCCGTTTTTGGGCAATCCCCAGGTTTTGAGGTTAACCCTAACGGATCAACCCAACCCACCGGATTCGCCGCATACTGATAATTATTAACCCCACCCAATAACCCAATCGGATCCTGCTGAACAAAGTGCCCCGCCCCCGGATCATAATACCGAAACCGATTGTAATGTAACCCCGTTTCCTCATCCCAATACTGGCTCTGAAACCGTAGATTATTCTCAACCGTATCCACATCCTTGCGCACCACACTACCATAAGTGCGGTACCGAACCGACCACACCACCCGACCTTCCCAGTCCGTCAGTTCCTGCGGCGTGCCCAGATGGTCCAGGTGGTAGAAGTAACACTGATTGTTTTCCACAAACGCCAACGGCTTAAAGCTATTCGGCTCATATAAGTAGAGCTTTTCCTTGTGCCCGCACTTCTCACTCAGCAGCACATCCCCGTTCCACAAGAACTCCGTTTTCCCAAGAAATCTTCGTCCCAGAGTGTCGCAGTGACACTGAGTGCCGTCCGCCAATGGGCAATGAACTAAGCTGGTTTTTCATTAGAATACGCTTCAAATATCCCTTTTCTTTCGAGTTGCTCGGACATCGCCATTAGATGATCATAAATTTCCTGATTATTGTGATGGGTTCTCGCGTGGAGAACAGATTGGTAGTCAAATTCTGGGTGGTGACGCGCCCATAGCAAACACTTACAATATGTTTCTCTTCTTATATCTCGATAATCGCTCGGTTCTATTAAAAGTTGAATTTCTTCTTCTGAAAGTGGGCGCACGTTCGAAGCACTATGAAAGCAAAAGTTATAAAGAATATGTCCTATATTTTCGACTATATCTTTTTCATTCATATATCTACCTATTATTGATAATCGTCAAAATCTATATTCGGTGCAGGATGGACTCTAAGATCGTTATAGTCGTCTGCTTCTCTTGTAAATCCACTGCGGTACACTTTATCAATGACGTTATTATCCATTCCCCTGTCTTCAAGTTCATTGAAAAATTGGCTGTTTAATTTTTGGGTTGGTCGGTAATGGCCGCTCGCATTATTCACTTCTAACAAAATGCCTTCAACAACTGTGAGTTCTCCTGCAGCCGCTACGGGACTACCACGACCTAAGCTTGAGTGATGCAAGTTGCCCATTACGGCGCCGCCCTTGGTGGCAAAAATCCTTCCATCAGGATGCATGACAAACATAGAATTGCTTCCATCCTTCGAATCAAAGGGTAATCCTGTTTTTTTATTCACTATCAGGTTTTCACGCACGTCCAATTCGTAATCTAGAAGTCGTTCATCATCAAAATATTCTGTGCCCCGACTCATTCGCAGATTCCATCGATCGAGGTTGTTGTAATCATCTTCACCCAAATATTTATCTAGCATTGTAGTTGTTTGATATTTCGACTGTGAAACTTTGGAGAGCTTAGCGGCCTGTTGTGCAGTAAACCCTTGCTCTCTTAATACCTTATATCTATCAAAACGCTCCTTACAAACCATACCCAATGGATCAATCCAAGAGACCGGATTCGGCGCATACTGATAACAATTAACCCCACCCAATAACCCAATCGGATCCTGCTGAACAAACTGCCCAGTCCCCGGATCATAATACCGGAACCGATTATAATGTAACCCCGTCTCTTCATCCCAGTACTGCCCCTGAAACCTAAGATTATTCTCAACCGCATCCACATCCTTGCGTACCACACTACCATAAGTGCGGTACCGAACCGACCACACCACCTGGCCTTCCCAATCCGTCAGTTCCTGCGGCGTGCCCAGATGGTCCAGGTGATAGAAGTAGCACTGGTTGTTTTCCACAAACGCCAACGGCTTAAAGCTATTCGGCTCATATAGGTAGAGCTTTTCTTTGTGCCCCCGCTTCTCACTCAGCAACACATCCCCGTTCCACAAGAATGCTTTCCCTGACGCAACCGGTCGTATAAATACGCCTGCACCCCTGATGGCCTCTGGCTGTTAAAGAGTGTGAACCCCGACATTCTAACCCCTCTATTTTTTACACGACCCAGACGCG